>JAZRSA010000032.1:0-54009 GCA_045651205.1 Clostridia bacterium | reverse complement strand
GACCTAATTTTATATATAAATATATAACTTGTGCAAATTCAATTGCAGCTAGTAAATATACTATTATTACTAATGTTCCATTATTTAATAAATTTGCAACTGTCTTCTTTGGTGCAGGTGTAGTGCTAACCAAATTATTTGTTTCATTATATATAGAAACATATGCATTTTCTTCCTCTTTAGCAAGCATCTCAAATGTTACTGTATATTCTGTTGTACTAGACTCATCTAATGATGTAACTATAACTTTTACTACATTCTCACCAACTTTTAAGTTGTCTGCACCTTCAACTGTATATGTTGCTTCTTCAGCTTCAGTAAATGCTAAAACATTAAGTGGCTCTTCAGTATACTTAATTGGTTTTGCTGTATATTCTGTTTCTGTCTTTGTAAACAGTTCTTCAAATTCCATATTTTCTATTATTAGATTTGTAAGAGCTGAAGATGTCTCTTCAATGTCTCCTTCTTTTTCTACATTAATTTTATATGTTTTTGTTGCACCATTTTCTGCTTTAACAACAATTTTAATTACATTATTACCAGCTTTAAGATTCTTGTTTCCGCTTACAGTATATGTTGCTTTAGAGTGTGCTGGAGTTGCTTTTACAGTTATGCTTTCTACATCTGCTCCAACTTTTATATTATATGTTGTTTGACTAGATTTGAAACTTAAACCTTCAACACTTAAAGATATTTTACTTAAATTACAGTTTGAAGATTTTGTTGTTGTAGTTGTATCTTTATCTTCCGTATCTGTTGCAGGTTTTTCTTTTACTGTTATTGTTACGGATTTGTTTATAGTGCTATTAGTATCATTTACATCTGTTACATCTCCAGAAACTTTAACTGTATATGTTCCAACTTTTTTGCAAGTTACAGTATATGTTTTAGTTGTAGTTTGGTTTTTAGCATCCATATTAAATCCTATAATATCTCCAGATGCACTTCCAGAAACAAATAAGTTCCATGCTGCAGCTTTTACAGTTACAGTTACTTTTACTTTATCTCCAACGTACGCTGTTTTCTTTGCAGCTGTTATGGTAACACTTGCGGCATATGCTGCGTTTACCATTATTGCAATTACAAATGTAACCAGTATGCTACTAAATATTTTCTTTATTCTACTCATTGTTCACCTCTATTTGAAATCTATTAGGCTTGTGCCTTTTAAATGTTTTACTATCTTTAACAAGTCTGCTGAGTTTACTAAACTATCTATAGTCGCATCCGCAGCTTTAATATTAAGTTCTGATGTTCCTTTTAGATATTTAACTATCTTTAATAGGTCGGCTGAATTTATTAAACCATCCCCAGTTACATCTCCACGTATTACTATAGTTTTTTCAGCAAAAGTTGTTCCATCTTCCCTTACAAATGTTATCTTAGTTCCTGTACCTACATTCTTTTCGTTTGCAAGTTCAGTTCCAGACTCATTTGTAACCTTTATAGTTAATCCTTCTATTTGTATTTTAGCAAGAAGTGTTTCTACTGTTGTACTTGTACTAATATTTGTTAATACATTTTCTGTATCTGTTATACTTTCATCTATTGTATAAGACTCATTTGGAAGTACTACAAGTTTTAACTCTTTAACAATCTCTGTACCAGTTCCTAGTACTCTTAATATTGTTTCGCCTACTTCTACACCTTTGATCTTGTTATCTTCTACAACAGCTTTTGTATTATCTACTACTTCTAATGTATAAGACTCAATATTCTTTAATGTAACTATTGGTTCTACATATTTAGTTACTCTCACTGTATATTCTTCTTTATCTAAAGTTATTTTATATTCTTTAGGAAGAACTGTAAGTTTAACTTCTTTAACAACCTCCGTACCAGTTCCTAGCACTCTTAATATTGTTTCGCCTTCAGCTACACCTTTAACTTTGTTATCTTCTACTATTGCCTTAGATGTATCTACTACTTCTAAAGTATATGATTCAATATTTTTTAGTGTAACTATTGGTTCTACTAAGCTATCTACTTCTACCTCATATTCGTCCTTATCTAAAGTTATTACGTATTGCATTGGAGTTACAGTAAGTTTTACTTTCTTAACAAGTTCTACATTTGATGCGTGAACTTCTATCTCTATTTCTCCTGTCTCAATACCTTTAATAATCTTGTTGTCTATTACTTCAGCTTTAGTTTCATCAGATACTTTTAATGTATATGATTCAATATTCTTAGTAGTTATTACTGGTTCAATTTGTTCTCCAGCTTCTACTGTATATTCCTCTTTATCTAAAGTAATATCATAAGTCTTTTCTTTTACTGTTACTTGTACAGTTGCTACTTTACCTTGATCTTCTGTTGTTGCTGTAACTGTAGCTGTTCCTAATCCTATTGTAGTTACTACTCCATTTTCTACTGTTAGTACATTAGCATCACTTGTAGTCCATATTATTTCTTTAAATCTTGCTTCGTTTGGAAGAACTGTTGCAACTATTGTTAGTTTATCTCCTTCTTCAACAACTGCTTCTGTTTGGTCTAAAGTTATACTTTCTACTTTAGTATATTCATATGTTTGTACATAATCTTTCCAAACATATCCCTTTACTACTTTACCATCGATTTTAGCTTCTACATAATCCCAATCATAACCATTACCTTTTTTAGTTCTAGTAAAGATTATTCTTTCATCCGGATCACTTGAAGTTTCAGTAAATGTGTATATTACATTTTCTAATTCTGAGTTTGCAGATGAACGTATATTAAAAGATTCTTTACCTTTAGTTGTTGTATCATCTAAGTAAACTCTTGTATTATCTGTTTCAAATACTGCTGTATCTCCAGCTGGATAAGGCGCCGGATCTTCAGGCATATTTTCATACACTGGTATATAGAAGATAAATGGTGTGTCTAACATATCTAACTTCTTATATGCATTATATGATATCTTACTTTCACTTATTGGCGCTAATATGTTTGTTTGATATTGATATGCCATAAGTGCTGTTGCATTTCCATATGGATTATTTACATCAAACTTTTGGAAATACACTGTATCTTGTCCATATTGTATATATGTAGATTTTATTCTGTTTACTCCACCATATATAGACAAGTATGGAGTTGTCCAACCTTGTGATTTAGCATGTTTAAGTCCGTTTGTTACTGAACCTGTTCCATCCGCATTTGGAGTTGAACCTATATTAAAGAAGTTGTACACTCCTGGATATGTTTTGTTTGAACCATTAACACTTCCGTTGTTAATTATATCTCCTGATGTTTCTTGAATCATTCTTGAAGCAATGTATACACTACTTACTTTTAATTCTTGTCCTACCTTATTTATTATTTCTGAGTATGATAAATCCATGTCTATCCATACTCCTGCATTTTTATATTTTTTAGCATAAGTTCCAACCATTGGTGAACCTGCTATTACTTTTTCTATTACATCTGTTGTTATGTGTTCGTTATATGATAATCCTTCAAATTGGAATACTCTATTTTTATATAGTGAATTTCTTGGATCCATTACATATGCAACAGCAGATTTAGAAGCTGCAACAAACGAACCATCTATTTTAATGTTTTCTCCATTCATTTTCCATACAGCATCATAACTCTTTGGTACTGTACTTATTCTTTTGTTAGTATCATATGACTCGTGTTTTAAAACTGTATTCCATTTTAGACCAGTATATACTGCTTTAAACTTAGCATTTGGATATACTTCCTTAAGATTATCTATATACATTTGATACGACGCAGGAAACTCATCTGAAATAGTGGACTTAGGTAAATTGTTCTTTAAAATACCATTTACCGGTCTAGATAAAAGAGCTAATCCCACAACCATACCAAACACTTTTAACCCTCTTTTTAAGTTATTTGGTAATTTACTTTTCATTTTTTTACCCTCTCTTTATGTGATTATACCAAAAAGGTATTTATACCACAAGTATTTTGTAAAAAATTACATAATCCTACATTTCTACTTTTGCATAAAAAAAGAACCACTAGTTTTAGTGATCCTTTTTATTATTATTTAGCTCTTCTTACATCATATACACTGTCCACTTTTCTTAATGCCTTTATGATTTTTTGAAGTTCGTCTACAGACGATATTTCTAGTTTAATATCTATAATACATGTCTTATCTTCTGTATCTTTAGCTGTAAAGCCATGTAATTTAACCTTCATATCTTGAAGTAATTTTAATACCTCCATTGATATACCTGTTCTATCATTGGCTTTTACTATAACAACAGCTTGATATGATACATTCGCTTTTTCTTTCCATCTTACACCTATTTTTCTTTCATTTATATTAAGGCTTACAAGGTTTGGACAATTTGCTCTATGTACTGATACCCCTTTACCAAATGTAATATATCCTACTATTTCATCACCTGGTAATGGGTTACAACATCTCGCAAACTTAACAAGACAATTGCCTATACCTTCAACTTCAACACCATCTATTTGTTCTTTCTTTAATTTTTTATTTTCTTTTTCCTCTTTGATTTCTTTTATTTCTTCTTTTTGTATATGATTCTTTGCGTTATATTCTTCTTGAAGCTTATTTAATAATCTTCTTGGAGAAAGTATTCCAAAACCGACATTTTCAAAGCATTCATCTTGATCTTTGTATTTCATTTTTTCAGCAACTACGCTAATATATTCTAATAATTCATCTGCATTTAAACCATTTTTTATAATTTCTTTTTCTAAAATTTCTTTACCTTTTTCGATATTTGATTCTCTACTTTGTTTTTTTAGATAATTTACAATTCTATTTTTAGCGGTACTTGAAACAACATGATTTAACCAATCTCTCTTTGGTCCACTAGATGTTTTAGAAGTAACTATTTCTACTATATCTGTATTTTTAAGTTTAGTAGTAATAGGCACCATTTTACCATTAATTTTAGCGCCAACCATACTATTACCTATATGTTGATGTACAGAATATGCAAAATCTATTGGAGTTGCGCCTTTAGGTAAAGACTTTATTTCTCCTTTAGGTGTAAATACAAATACCTCGTCGCCAAAAAGTTCTACTTTTAAATCTGAATAACTGTTTGAATCTCCTAGTTCTCTTTCAAACTCCATCGTCTTTCTAAGCCATGTTAATTTTTCATCGCTTTTAGACATTTTAGTTTTACCTTCTTTGTATAAAAAGTGTGCTGCTACACCATAATCTGCAACATTGTGCATATCCCATGTTCTAATTTGAACTTCAAAAGGAGCTGCATCTTCTCCACCAAATAACGTAGTATGAAGCGATTGATACATATTAGTTTTAGGAACCGCTATATAATCTTTCATTCTTCCTGGCATTGGTCTATACTGCTCGTGTATTATTCCAAGAGTTGTGTAACAAGCTCTTATACTATTTACAATTACTCTTATTGCGTAAAGATCAAACAAATCTTCTACTCTACAATTATTCATTTTTGTTTTTCTATAAATACTGTAAAATGTTTTAGAACGACCATATATTGTTGCTTTTATCTTTTCTTTTTCTAGCAACTTTCCTATCTCTTGTATTCTTTGATTTATATATGCTTGTCTTTCTTCTTTATCTTTTTCTACTATGATCCTTATTCTTTCAAACTCTTCCGGATTAAGAATTGCAAAAGATAAATCTTCTAATTCTGATTTAATTTGATTCATACCTAGCCTATGAGCTATTGGTACATATACTTGCATTGTTTCATTAGCTTTTAATTTTTGATGTTCCATAGGTTCTTCATATATATTTCTCATATTATACAACCTATCTGCAAGTTTCATTATTACAACTCTAATATCCTTAGAAATCGCCATAAACATTTTTCTTAAATTTTCTGCTTCAATTTCTTGTTGGCCGTTATAGTTTAAAAGATACAACTTGCTCGCATCCTTTACTAAAGTAGCTACTTCTTCTCCCAATACTTTTTCTATATCTTCATATCTATATTCTTCAAACTTTGTAACTTCATGCAACACCGCTGCGTAAACAGCTGTAATTCCTATCTTTAAAGATGCAACAATTTCTGCTACATGAACTGCGTGAGCAAAAGTAGTTTCTCCTTTATATCTCTTTGTATCACCATATATTTTAGCTGCATAATCTAATGCAAATTTTAGTTTTTTATTATCATATCTTATTTTATTTTCTTGTAATTTATCTATTAACCCGTTGCAAATAATCTCATTATTAAGGTTGTCCAAATTTCTCACCTCGGCATTATTTTATCACAAAATAGCAAAAAAGTACATAGTCAATAATAAAGCGGTAATTTCACATTGAGTTACCGCTTTATTTACTTATTCTACTATTGTTTTCCAAAGTCCATGCTTATTGCAATATGCATAAAGTTCTTTAACATTAACATCTTCAAATACAACTTTAGCTTCCATATATGGTTCTAAATATCTAATATCTTCCTTTTCATCTGTTAACGCCATTATCCATTCTATATAATGATCTTCTTCCATTACATGATGTACTTCAGCTATTAATTTATTATCTTCTTTTATATATGTTGGTAAATGTTTTTCAAAAGAAGCATCTACCGAATTTGGAACTTGTTCTACTAAATCTTCACCACAGCATGTTGCTGCAAATGGTTCATCATCCATAGAAAAAAGTAATGTTCCACATTTATTGCATTTAAATAATCTAAATCCCATATTATTACCTCCGTTATATTTATATACTAACACAATTAAATAAAGAAGGGAAGATATTTCTACCTTCCCTTTTTATTTAATTTTTCTTTTAATCTTGCAAACCAGCCTTTTTTCTTTTTGGGCTTTGCTTCATCAAGTGATGTTTCAGAATAATCCACAACAGTTATCCGGATACATTTATTATCCGTAGATGTTTCAAACTTAAGATTACTCATAACCATTTGCGGATTTGGACTTTCAAACATTTGTCTACACATATATGCTTGATACAAGTCCATAGGATCTGCTTCTTCTTGATTAATTTCACCACCATCCTTTCTAAAGAAAAAGAATTGGTTGTCTTTATCCCCCTTTTGAAGTACATAAGTTCCGTCAGTTACTGCATTATAGTTTTCGGACATAATTATATCCTCCTTAAATTAATTACTGCACGCATTATACCATACGATTCGACATATTTCTACATTTTTCGCATAAATTCTATATTTTTATCTATCTCTATGATATAATATCTCAAATTAAAATTAAACCTATAAAATTAATATTTAAGGAGTTGTTTATGATTATCTTAAAAATTGGACTAATCCTCTTAGGCGTTTTAGCAGTATGCTATGCATTCTTTGGCACTATGTTTGCCGCCCATTGTGGTGCCCCTATTAACAGCAAACATTTTAAAAGATATAAATTTGTATCTTATGCTGGTATTATAACTCTATTTCTCGGCGGATTTGTTATTATTTTTCTTTAATTTAAACACACCAAATGGTGTGTTTTTTATTATCCTTCTCTATATTATGTTTAGTACGCAGCGCTTTTTTATTGAATTTTATTGCATTTTATGTTATAATATAAGTAGGGTTTTAAATTAGTCCATTATTAACTATGTAAAGGAGATTAAAAAAATGTTTTGGAATCTATTTCTTTGGGTCGGGTGTGTTATCATCTACACGATTTTCACGTGTTCAATTTTTAAGGAGGATAAAAAGAATCCGGATAAAAGTAAAGCGTTTACTATTTTTAAATATATTTTACTTGCCGGTTACCCGTTGTTTATCATCGGACTGATACTGATTATTCTCTTTGGAATCTTCCCCACACCTATACTTACCTAAAACCCGAAACCAGACCTAATTTAGGTCTGGTTTTCTTTGTGTTTTTGCATTTTTTATGATATAATATATGTGTTTTTAAATATATACTAAACTAATTAGAGAGGTAGCACTATGGAAAACAAACAACAAACAGTAAATGGTGTAGTAGCTGCCATCGGAAGATGGATGCCACTTCACAACGGCCACAAAAACTTTCTACTTAAACTTGCAACCACATATTCACGGGTAGTTGTTATGATTGGTTCTTGTTACGAATCAGGAACTAACCGCAACTGTATTCCTGCAATCGAGAGAGAAAAAATGCTTAGGGCTATTTTTAGCTCCGCCAAAATTCCTAAAGCCAAATATACTATTGTCCATGTTCCAGATACCGCAACCTTTGAGGAATGGATTATGAACATTAAAAAAGTATGTGAAGCTAACGGTGTAACACACTTCTGTACCGGCAATAAAAAAGACATCTTAGATGTTTTAGAAGCTCGCGGTGAATCTCTTGGATTTGATATGATAAATCCCGAAGATGGTTCAGATTTCCCTTATCACGCAACAGATATCCGACGTATGATTCTGGAAGGCAATTATTCAAAGCTTGAAGAACTTATTCCTGAAGAAATTAAACCTATTCTCTTTAGAAATTCCTTCAAGGAAATTATCGCCGCCAGCAAAAATTATGGCGTAAAAATTGTGCCAGGTCGTCAAGCAGTGGATGTAATTTTGCTTATTCGTAATATTACTGATAGCAAAATCTATGTGCTTCTTGGCAAACGCTCTATGAACAAAGTCGACTTCCCTGGCTTTCTTGCCTTACCCGGTGGCGGTATTGACGATTTTGAATCACCATTCGATGCAGCAATTCGTGAGTTTTACGAAGAAACCGGTCTCAAACTTCAAATGATAGACAATTCGTTAGAACCTGCAATTGTTAAATTTGCAAACGTTCCAAACACCAATCTCGAGCAGATGTTTATCGTTGGTATCTATAGTTCTGAAGATGAAAATTTGGCTGGTTCAAGAGGTGGTTCTTCACAATGTTTTGGCGTATTCGTTGAAGATGAACTGTACAAGTATGAAGAATACCTTAACGCTTCAGACGATCTTTCGGAAGTAAAATTCTATGAAATCCACGAAGCCATCACTATGGGACTTGCATATCAACATGCTGAAATGCTTAGAAAAGCTATTACTATGTTTGATGCATATCCCGACCTTAAGAAAGGCATTCCTCTTACCCTTGACCAATACATTGCAATCAATCCTAAAATTATGAATTTTGTGAAACTTGCAATGGAAATAAAACCTAATGATGCTGAAATTGACAAATTAACTGCTATTCTTTTGCAGTTAAGGGAAGGTAAAAATGAGTAAATCTTATGCAAAAACGAGGCTACCATCCGCAAAAGAATTTAACACAATGCACCAAAAAATTGGTACTAACTGTTTAGCTTTTGCATTGGGACGGACAACAGATTTTCCACCACTTTACGATTTGTTAACTATAGATGAAATTAATCTTTTAAAGAATGGTAAATCCATTCCTAAAAAAGATATTTGTGAAGCTTTTATTATGAAAGCCAAGCAATTTAATCTAAACATTAGACAAATCACAGACATTTCTGAAGCAAAAGGTAAAGTACTTTTCATACTATTTGGCTGGTATACCGATTTCATCCCACAAGTAGGCAACTATGATTATTTCTTCCACGTAATTAGAAGAAATGAATTCGGAGTCTACGAGCACAAAGCCGATTGGTATGAAAAAGCTAAAATTGTTTCTAACAAAGAACTATTAAACTGGCTTAAGCTCAATATTGAACGATACTATTTTGTTTTAGATTAACCACAAAACCACCCCTATAAAAATAGGGGTGGTTTTATATCTGGTTATTCATATTCTATTTGGAGCTGATAGGCGGAATCGAACCGCCGACCTACAGGTTACGAATCTGTTGCTCTACCTACTGAGCTACACCAGCATATATCAGCTTACGCTGATTTTTTCTTTGACTTTTTTATGCTCATTATTATTATTAATGCATGTATAATCAATATACTTGGTATTACCAAAGTTAATAATAAAGCTACTATATCGAAGCCTGCTGTAAACACACTTACAAGTACATCCGCTACCAACGAAAAGCCAACTGCCAATTCTAAAGCAGCTCCATACACCTTACTCTTATTATATAACATTGTTGTTACTACTAATAATGCGCACACTATTATTGGAAGTATAAATTCACCCATTACTGCACCAAATGTAACATCTGTTGTTGACGTATATTTCAATGTAGATATTCTACTTATAACACTTAATATTATTAACATTATATATGCCATAGTAAAAACTAATGTAAAATTACTTGGTTTCTTTAATACTTTAAAACTAACTTTTCTTTCTTTTCTTTTTGCTTTTTCTGTCATATCACACCTCATATATATAAATTTGTATTCTTCTTACATTATCCACTTTTTATACTTATTCGTCAATACCTTATCACATTTTTCACATAAAAAAACTGGGATAATCCCAGTTTTAATTTCTATTATTTTATTCTTTTTAGATTAAGTCATTTCTGGTGTTGAACCTAAGTCATAAGAAAACTTAATTTTTTCTTCAATTTCGCGGTCAACATCTGAATGTTCTAATCCTTGTGCAAGCATAAGCTCGCTTATTAATATTTCTTTAGCTGAGTTTAGCATTTTCTTTTCTGCCGTAGAAAGACCTCTTTCCATATGTCTATGAGATAATTCTCTTACAACATCAGCTACTTCTAGTATATCACCTGTCTTTATCTTTTCAACATTAGATTTATATCTTCTGTTCCAGTTGTTTTCGTATACATATTCTTCCTTAGGTTTTTCTAGCACAGCAAATACGCTTGGCGCAATTGAAGAGTCTGATACTTCTCTTACTCCAATCTCCGCAGCTGATTCTGTAGGCACCATAACCTTCATATCACCAACTGGCATTTTTATTATATAATATTCTGCTGTATCTCCAAACATTTCTTGTTCTTCGATAGACTCGATTGTTCCTGCACCGTGCATAGGATATACTACTTTATCTCCAATACTAAACATGCTAATCCCTCGCTTTCTTTTTATTTTTACCAATCACAGTTATATTATACCACTTTTTATAAAAAAAGTAAAGGAATTTGAAAATATATTTTTTTACAAATTCCTTTATTTTTCTACATGTTAAATTGTTTTAATCATTTTGTATATTCTTTATTAAATCTTTAATATTATTTACTTTAATTATCTTTGCTTCTTTAGGAAGAGTTATCTTTTCTAGACCATATTTAGTTGTATATATTGTAGTAAACCCAAGCTTAACAGCCTCTTTAATTCTTTTTTCTACATTTACAACACTTCTAATTTCACCCGTTAAAGCAAGTTCCCCTATAAACAACGAACCCGGTTTTACTGGTACAGATTTATAGCTAGATATTACCGCCATAGCTACTGCAAGATCTGATGCTGGTTCTGTTATTTTAATACCACCAACAACATTTACATATACATCCTGTGCTCCTAAGCTTATGCCACATACCTTTTCTATAACTGCAAGAATCATATTAAGTCTATTTAAATCTATTCCATTAGTTACTCTTCTTGGTACATTATAATATGAATGAGATGTTAGTGCTTGAAGTTCTAGAAGCAATGTTGATGTTCCTTCTAGGATTGCTGTTGTTGCAGCTCCCGGTTGATTAGTCTCTTTAGTTAAGAACATTTCAGACATATTAGTTACTTCTACCAAACCTTTCTCAGCCATTTCAAATATTCCTATTTCGTTAGTAGAACCAAACCTATTCTTTACTCCTCTAACTATTCTATGACTTACAAATCTTTCACCTTCAATGTATAACACAACATCTACCATATGTTCTAAAAGTCTAGGACCTGCTATTGTTCCATCTTTAGTAACATGTCCAATAACTATTGTTATTATTCCCATCTTTTTAGCTACGTTCATAAGTCTTGCTGTTACTTCTCTTACTTGAGATACACTTCCTGGCACAGATGATATAGCTTCATCATACATTGTTTGTATCGAGTCTATTATACAAACCTTAGGGTTCATATTTATTATTTTTTCTTCTATTTCTGCTATATCTGTTTCACCGTAGAAATATATTTTATCATTATCTATTCCTAGTCTATCTGCTCTTAGTTTAACTTGAAGCTCAGATTCTTCTCCAGATACATAAAGCACATCTCCATGACTTGTTAGCTTATCTGTTACTTGAAGTACTAATGTAGATTTACCAATACCCGGTTCACCACCTAATAGTATTAACGAGCCGTCTACAATTCCTCCACCTAATACTCTGTCTAACTCTTCAAAGCCTGTAGTAAATCTTTGTTTATGTTCTACAGAAACATCTTTTAACTTTTTTAGTTCACTTTTTGGTACGTTTGAAACCGATCTATTTGCTACTGTTTCCTTCTTTATTTTTTCTTCAACAAAGCTATTCCATGCATTACAACCTGGACACTTTCCAAGCCATTTTGCAGATTCATAGCCACAGTCTTTACAAAAGAATACTACTTTTTCTTTTCCCATCTATTACAACAAATCCTTTCTCTTTAACCATACTGTTACTATTATTGTTGTTACCACCATTATTCCAAGTATTGTATAGAAACCATTTAATCCTGTTGGTAGAGGAAATGGTACGTTCATACCAAATAATGATGCAATAAATGTTGGTATAGATATAATTAACGTAATTGACGCTAAAAGCTTCATGACGTCATTTAGATTATTAGATACAACCGTTCCAAACACTTCAGTCATACCATTTAAGATATCACTATATGTTTTAGACATTTCCAATGCTTGTCTATTTTCTATTGCAGCATCTTCAAGTATATCTTCATCCTCTTCATATACTTTTATTAGTTTTCCACGATTCAATCTTTCCATAACCGCTTGGTTTGTTTTAATTGCTGTATTAAAGAATATCATAGATTTTTGGTAATTTATTAACTTGAATAATTCTTTACTATTCATAGATTTAGCAAGATTTTCTTCATACACTTCTAAATCTCTACTTATATAAGTTAAGTATCTTAAGAACTCAACCGATGTAATGTATAGTAATTGGAATGCAAGTCTAGTCTTTTTGTATGTACATATCTGACCAACTATTGCCTTCTTTTTAGTTAGCATATCTAGCAGTTTAAAAGACGCATTTGAAATTGTTATTACAAAATCATCTCGGACTACTAAAACTCCTATTGGCATTGTTGTATATACCTTGCCGCGTTTATTGTTCTCTGTTATAGGCATATTGAACGATACCAATACTTGGTCGTCTTCAGTATCTATGTGTGATGTTTCTTCTTCGTCAAGCGCGTATCTTAACAATGTTTCATCTGCACCAGTTTCTGATATGACTCTTTTTAGTTCTGCTTCTGTTGGTTTTATTAAATCTATCCAGCAGCCCTTCTCTATATTCTTGATTTCAAGAATTGTTTTGTTTTCTTCAGTATTTTTTAATATTTTAATCATACTATTTCCTCCTCTCTCCATATTTAATTTTATTATGCCCACAAGGGCCTTGTCAAGCAAAATAAGACCACTTTTGTTGTTTTATGAGTAATTTTATGATATAATACTTTTGTAGTTTAATTTAGCCTACAAATAATTATTTAAGGAGCACATATGAAAGACCTGAAGATTACATTTGTACAGGACGGCAAAGAACAAGTAAGAGAATATGACACTCTTATGGATTTTATGGTACATTACGAAATGAGCAACGACAAAAACCAAGTAACAACGGCAGAAAAAATTACCGCTGTTTTCTTTGAAAAAGCTATTCTTACCAAAGATTTTGTTTCTTTGAAACAGCTGTATGAACACTGTAGAGCAATTACGTTTTAAGAACAAACAACGCAAAATAAAAACAGAGGAAAATTTCCTCTGTTTTTTCTTTGTTTAATCATCGTCACCTTCATATCCAACAAAATACTGATCGAACATAAACGTGCATTCGCACTTAGGGCAGGTGTAATACTCTACCGAGAACTGTGCATTCTTTTTCTCACCGTTTACATCTACCTCTCTTGTTACAAGCTCAGTATGTTTGTCAAAAAGTGTTCTTGATGAGTACTTACCGCAGCACTCACATTTCTCCTGGTGCCGGTTAAACTTTCTTATACGAGATTCTTCGAAATCATCAAGGATTACCCGAAGTTTCCGAATCTCACTAAGCTGTCTTTCCGGAGGGAGTTTGCCATACTTACCATTGAACCATTTTCTGAATAACTTTTTGTCCATAACACTACCTTCCTTTAATTATTTTTTATCTTATACCAAATATGGTTTAAGCCAAATCTTTAATGGAATTTTATTTTACCACAGTAAATTTATTTAGTCAATTTGAAATTTATAACCATATATGATACTATCTTTTTAGGTGATTTTATGAATAAAAAATTAAAAGAACTTATTATTGTATTAGTAGTACTAATCGTACTAATAGCTATTCTTTTAACAATAGATTATCTAAGATTAAGCAACGGAAACAAACCAATATTTAGTATATCTATTGGTCACTATTTAGATGGTGGTACAAAAATGTATTATGGATTGTTTTATAAAATAATAGACTATAACGTACTAGATGGATATGATGGTATAAAAGTTGGAACATGGTTTTTAGGATACGATAGTTCTTTATAATTATCCAGCAAAATCAAAGCAGAGAAGTTAATTCTTCTCTGCTTTAACTTTTATTCTGTTCTAAGTGCAATAACTGGGTCTTTCTTACTTGCTAGTTTAGATGGAATTAATCCGCCTATTAATGTAAGAACAACACTTAATATTACAAGTGTTACCCCACCTACCATTGGAAGTACCGCTATTATATTAGGATTGTTTGTAGCTGCATGTATTATTGCGTTTGTTGGGATTAATAGTCCTAGTGTTGCTCCTATACCTATTAAACCTGCAAGTAATCCTACTATAAATGTCTCTGCATTAAATACTCTAGATATATCTTTCTTAGAAGCACCAATTGCTCTTAATACACCTATTTCTTTAGTACGCTCAAGTACAGATATGTATGTTATTATTCCTATCATTATTGATGATACAACAAGTGAAATACTTACAAAAGCAATTAACACATAGCTTACGCTATCTACTATTACTTTTACTGATGACATTAATATTCCAGTTACATCTGTGTATTTTATAACCTTCTCATCATCTTCTTTTTCCATCTTATCGTTATACTCATCTAAGAATGCTATGAATTTTTCTTTGTTTTCAAAGTTTTCAAAATAGAATTGCATTGTTGTTGGCGAATTCAAATCTTGATAACCTAAAGTAATTAAATTTGTTGTAGCATTTTGAACTGTAGAAGTTTGTGTCATAGTCTCAATTATGCTTCTAATTTCAGATTCATCTAAATCAAATTTAAACGCCGCTGCAATTTTCTTTTCATCTACCTTGAATGCACTTGCCATTGTTGTTGTAAGTTTTGCTGCTAATTCTCCAACTTTTGTTAAGATTGTTTTTTGCATTGTTGCTTCTGTCATTGCAGCTCCCATTTGTTTAGCAGCTGTTTGTATTTCTGCCTGTGATACAAAAGCACTTACCATTGGTTCTACCATTTGCGCCATTAACATTGCTGTGTAATCTTTTTCTGCATATATATCCACATTTGGAACTTCGGTTCCCATAGTCATAATATATCCTTTTAGAAAAGCTTTTATCATTGTAGCATATGTCATTTTGAATGTATCTGCTGGAACTACATAATCTTGTTCTAACTTAGACAACATAGTTTTTGCTTCACTTGTTTTAAAATAATCATCTACAACAGTATCTACCATACTAAGCTTAATTGAGACCATAGGCATTCCTGCTGTCTTGTTATTTTCTATATATGTATTTAATACACCTTTTGTTAAATCCGAAAGTGCAGTTGTAAATGTAGTTTCTGCTTTTAATGTATCTACTGTTATTGCATTAGATATTTCAGTTATATATCCAGTAGTCATATCCGTGATAGTTTTTTCGCTCACATTACCACCGAATGCTGAAGCTAACATATCTTTATCTATAGATATCATATCTTGGAAATCCAAGCCCATACTTTCTTCATCATCATCAAATGCTTTTCCGCTAAATACATTTATATCACTATCTGCTAATTGTTTTTTTACAATTTCAGATTTAGCTGCTGTTTTAATTACATGTTCTGTAAGAGCTCTAGTATATCCAACACCTGCTAGCATACTCATACTTTCGCTAGATTTTGGAGTAACTATACCAACAACTTTTATGTTTTCAGATTTGTTGTATAAATCTTTAATATATTTGTCGTCATTTTCACGATTTTCATATATTCCATATTTGCTGTTGTATTTATATAAATCACTTGAATTTACTAATTTAAATGTTAAGTTCATAAGATCATCATATGTATATTCTAATGGCTCCGAGTCGTTCTTAACTTCTTTTTGTTGCATTATATCTGCAATCATATCTTCAAGTTCATCTAAATCTCTAAGTCCTAAGCCATATAGTAACATATCTGAAATTTGGTTTGGCTTTGGAAGTATTATTATTACTTCGTTATATGCTTTTGGCCAACTTCCTTTTAACAACTCATATTGTTCTTCTATCATTTCTTGGTTGTCTACCAATTCGCTAAATACTGTTATACCAGCTGAAGACATCATAGCTCCTGCTGATGAATTACCACTTATGCTATTCATTAAATTGCTTGGATTCAATTTAACAATTTCACCAGTAACATCTTTAGTATATACAATTGGTGTTATACCATAAGTATATCTAGTGAAAGATACCATCTTGTCTACATCTGATTGATTTTTTTCTAAATAGTATTTAAATGATTTCAAATCATTCGAACCAATTTTAGTAAACATCTCTCTTATATTTTGAGATTCTTTTACATTTTCTCCTGTAGCATCATTTTTAGAAGTAGCTCCTGTCATAGATAATAACATTGATGCTCCATCTGCTGTTTCTGATGTTATAGAGAATGGATAAGATGTTAATGTATCTTCTTGTATCTTATCTATGTAATTTTGGAAACCTGTAGATAAAGATAAAATCATCGCAATACCTATTATACCTATTGAACCTGCAAATGATGTAAGTATTGTACGACCTTTCTTAGTAAGCAAGTTATTTAAACTTAGCGAAAGTGCTGTAAATATTGACATCGAAAGCTTTTTATTTGCTTTTGCTTTTTGTTTTTCCTCTTTTTCCACATTGCTATCAAATGGTTTTGAGTCGTCTAAAAGTTCACCATCACGTATTTTAACTATTCTTGTAGAATATGTCTCAGCAAGTTCTGGGTTATGTGTAACCATTATAACAAGTCTATCTTTAGATACTTCTTTTAGTATTTCCATTATTTGTACACTTGTTTTTGTGTCTAATGCTCCTGTTGGTTCGTCTGCTAGAATTATTTCTGGATTGTTTACAAGTGCTCTTGCTATAGCAACTCTTTGCATTTGTCCACCAGATAATTGGTTTGGTCTTTTATGCATTTGATCTCCAAGTCCAACTAATTCTAATGCAGTAGCTGCTCTTTCACGTCTTGTTTTTTTAGATATTCCACCTATAGTTAATGCTAGTTCTACGTTTGCTAATACTGTTTGGTGTGGTATTAGATTATAGCTTTGGAATACAAAACCTACACTATGATTTCTATAACTATCCCAGTCTCTATCCTTAAATTCTTTAGTAGATTTACCATTGATTATTAAATCACCTTTAGTATATCTATCTAGTCCACCTATAATATTAAGTAATGTTGTCTTACCACAACCGCTTTGTCCTAGTATAGATACAAATTCTGCTTTTCTAAATTCAATATCTATTCCCTTTAATGCTTCTACCTTATCGTTTGCAGTAACATATGTTTTTGTTATACCCTTTAACTTTAACATATTTCAATCCTTCCTTTTTAACCTATAAAATTCTACATTAGAATATATCATAAAGGTTTATTTTTGTATACAAAAACGCCAAAAATTCACACAATTTTACAGAAATTTCATATCACTATAGTATATAAGCAAAAAGAGCAACTTTTTAAGTTGCTCTTTTTGTTAATCATAATGACTAAAAAATCTTCTATCTACAGTTTCAAATCTCTTATGGCCTTCCCAATGGAAATCATACATAAGTTGTTCACTGTACTTTGCCATATTAAGACCATGCTCAGGGAAATAATGATAGAACCAAATTCTAAGTTCATCGGGCAAAAATACCCATTCCTTAAGTTCTGTTTCTGTCATAAAACGCTTTTCAAGTTCAGGAATGTACTCGTTAAAGAACTTCCGAATCCACTCAAATTTTTCTTCAAGGGTCATAGAAAATGAAATTTTATCAAATTCCCTTCTCTTTTCACGCAGTTCTCTCTTTACCACAATTATATCAGTATTGCTTATATTCATTGTTTTCTTCTACCTTTCTTAGCATTTTCTAAGCTACCTAGTTTAACCATCGCATTTATTGTTGCGATTATATCAAAAAGAGCGGTATAAGTTATTTCTTCTTGGTCAGAATTTCCTAAATACTCTCTTAATGGTTCTACTTTTTGTATAAATGGAATATCCAAAAACTCTTCATCTTCATCTAAAATTAGATCTCTTCCAGTGAATAGCTCTTTATATCCATAAGGCACCTTTCGTGCTAAGTAAAACAGCGTTACTTTTTTATCATAAAAGCCTTTTCCGTCATTACAACTTGCTTTAAGATTACTAGTCGCAATATACACATCATCGACTTTTACAGTTAGTTTTTTTGGTTCATCTCCTTTCCGTTTCTTTTTGAAAAACATAATTATATATCTCCTTAAATTTATTTTATTAAAAATTTCGACTTATATTTTTTGCTCTCACATTATACCATCAATATTGACAAATTTCAATAAAAAAACAACGGGACAGAATATCTGTCCCGTTTACAAATCAGCTAATTATTGCTCATTTGCGATTACGCTGTCAAAGCCGGTTTCAGCAACTGCAAAACCAGATTCGGTTACCAAATCATAGCCTTTAGAGCCAACATTGGTAATTTGTACAACCGCTCCTTTCTTAATAGTTCCTGCCATAGTTTTGATTTCCTTAGCAGTGATTCCAATAGTGCCAACAGGTAGCGTTTTCATTTTTTGTCCTCCTTGTGCATTTGCACTTCTCATATAGTCTGTTACTTTAATGTCAAAGGACTGATCCTTTTAACGATATTATTATACTATAAATTTATAGTTATGTAAAGTTCGATGGCATATTTTTAATATATTTTAGCATTATTTATTATTACTATACTTTATTTAAATTAAAATACTATATATTTTAATATCCAGTAGATTTAACTTAACACTTATGATAAAATCTTGTAAACGGAGGGTTGACATGTTAATAAAAATATTAGTACTAATACTTTTAATTATAGTAAATGGCATATTTTCTTCAACTGAAATAGCCTTTTTATGTTTAAACAAATATAAACTTAGCAAAGAAGTAAAAAACGGAAACAAAAAAGCAAAAAGAATTGTAAGTTTGCTAAATGACTCCAGTACATTCTTATCTGCAATACAAGTTGCAATAACACTATCTGGTTTTTTAGCAAGTGCATTTGCTGCAGATAGTTTCGCAAGCGAAATTGCGGAATATATACATATACCGCATATTTCAGAAGCAATGCAAACTAACATATTAATTGTAGTCATAACAATAATACTTTCGTATTTTACGCTTGTTTTCGGCGAATTATTACCCAAAAAAATTGGTATTGCAAAACCCGAAAAAATAGCATATAGAATGGTAAATATAATTAACTTTGTTATATTAGTATTTAAACCATTTATATTAATATTAAAACTATCTACAACCGCTTTAGAAAAGTTGTTAAAAATAGCACCGCCTAAAGATGAAATGGAAGATGAAATAAAAGATACAATTGTAGACTCAAACCTAGAAGAATTAGAAAAGAAACTGCTGCTTAGAGTTTTTGAATTTAACGATATAACCATTAAAGATATTATGACTAAAAGAGAAAATGTAGTATACATTAACACTACAGATACTAATGAAATTATAATCTCAAAAATTAGAGAGTCTAAATTCACACGTTTTCCTGTTATGGAAGGCGAAAAAATCTTAGGTATTATTAATATTAAAGATTTAATACTTGGTAAAGACAAAGAATTTAACTTATATAGGTATCTACGTACAGTAAAAATCCTAGATGCTGATACTATAATAGACGACGCCTTTCTTATACTAAATGGCGCATATGAAAATATGGCTATTGTAAAAGAAGATAACAAATATATAGGTATTGTTACTGTAGAAGATATTCTTGAAGAAATTGTAGGAAATATATTTGACGAGTATGATGTAAATGAACAAATTTAACTAATCATTAAAAAGCACCCTATTGAGTGCTTTTTATTTATTTTTTTTGATTATAGATTGGAGCGAGATGTGGGAATCGAACCCACGCCAAAAGATCGGAAGCCTTGTATTCTACCACTAAACTAATCCCGCCTACGGTAAAAATTTTACCATAAGCGGGATTAAATTTCAATTATTTATCTAATTAAAAAAACATAAAATACGCAATTAGTCCTAATATTCCTGGTATTCCTAGTATTCCGACTATTGCTGCTGTTATAAAGTTTATTGGAATTGTAAAACCAACTAACATTAAACCAAAATGATTAAATATAAATAAAATCACTAAACCTACAGCTGCATTTATTACTAATTTGAATATCCATTTAATTGGACATAATAACAATCTAACTATTATTATTAATGCTATTACTCCACCAATCGCTCCTAATATTTCCATCTTAATTCCTCCTTGTACAATCTATTCTATTATTGTACATATTATTCTTCCCAGTTAAATTTGAAGCCTTTGATATCCACAGTATCACCTGTTTCAATACCCATTTTTCTTAATTCATCCATTACTCCCATAAGTTTTAATGAACGTTGCATGTATTGTCTTGATTCAAAATCTTCAACATTAACTCTTCTCATAAGTTTGTCTATTGCTGGTCCAATTACTGTATATTCGCATTCAATAATTTCTATTCTAAAGTCCTCTTCATCTTTATTACGTTTATCTAAAGAAATTGTAAACACTTCTTCATCTGCATCTTCTATCTCTTCTTCAGGTAGTTCTTTCAATGCTTTAGAAACTATTTCTATTAATTCTTTAACATTAACATTTGTTGCAGCAGATATTGCTACCACTTCACGACCATCTTTAGCCGCTACCTCTTTTAACTCATCAAGTTTAGTTTCATCTACTAAAACATCTATTTTGTTTGCAACAATTATTTGTTTCTTTTCTGCTAATTTTTCACTAAACTTTCTAAGTTCAACATTTATTGTGTAATAGTCATCTATTGGATCGCGGTCTTCACTTCCTGAAATATCTATTACATGAAGTAATATTTTATTTCTTTCTATATGTCTTAAGAATTTAATTCCAAGACCTACGCCTTCAGCAGCACCTTCTATAATTCCAGGTATATCTGCCATTACAAATGACGAACCATCTTTTGCTGTTACAACACCTAAACTTGGTTCAAGAGTTGTAAAGTGATAGTTTGCAATTTTAGGTTTTGCAGAAGATACCATAGATATTAATGTAGATTTACCTACGTTTGGAAATCCTACAAGTCCAACATCTGCAATTAATTTAAGTTCTAGTTCAAGTTCTTTTTCTTCTCCTGGTTCTCCTTGTTCAGAAAATCTTGGTGCTTGTCTTACAGAGTTTGCAAAGTGTTGATTTCCTTTACCACCACGACCACCTTTAGCAATTACTGCTACAGAGTCGTCTTTATTTAAGTCTGCTATAATCTTACCATTTTCTAAATCTCTTACAACAGTTCCTTTTGGTACATCTACATATACATCTTCTGCGCTTTTACCAGCACAATTTTTCTTTGCACCATTTTCACCGTTTTTAGCGAATATTTTTTTGTTATAGCTAAAGTTTATTAGTGTATTCATTCCAGGATGCACTCTAAAGATTATGCTACCACCACGGCCGCCATCTCCACCATCTGGTCCGCCGCTATCTACATATTTTTCTCTGTGGAATGTCATTGCTCCATTTCCACCATCTCCTGCTTTTACTTTTATTTTAGTATAATCTACAAACATCTATCTATCTCCTACTTTTCTTGGCTTTACTGTTAATGTATCTTGTCTTTCGTTTGTTATATCATATGTTGCAACTTCTTCAGGAGGATATGTTCCTTCTTCTAGAAGCTTAAACATTTTTGCATCTCTATCATCATTATTCATAGCTTCTACACTTGAATATCCAAGTTGTGCTAATCTTTGTCTGTCCTCATCTTCTGCGCTTTCTATAAGTAATGGTGTCTCTTGTTTTGAATGAAATATCTTACTAAAGAATGCTTTTATTTTATGCTTCAAGCTTCTCTTTTCTTTAAGTTCAGCTTCTTTTTTATCTAATCTGTCTCTAGTTCTTTGACGCTTATCCATATATGCTCTAAAATCTTTATCGAAATGTTCATCATATTCGTTTACTACTTCACCAGTTTCTAGATTATGAAGTGGTAAGCCAATATATGTTGGGACTTTAGATTTAGAAGCTTTTGCTATGTCATGGTTTGCAAAGAAATATTTAGCTGCAACTTCTGGTTCAATTCCAGCTATGTCCGCTTCATCCATATAACAGAAAGTCATACCATCTTTAGTTTTTTTACCATTTGCATCTTCTCTTTCCATTATTGCAATTTTTTGAAGCTTTTTACCACCAATTTCTTCATATTCTATATTCTTTACAACAATAGTTCTACCATCTTGTTCATATATGTACGATTTATCTTTTTCTTCTGCAATAAATTGCTTATTTGCTTTTATAAAATCTTTTCTTTTTCTTAGCTGAGCTTTATATTCTGGCGCTTCTAATTTAAATCTTTTAAGTGATTTTTTAGCTGTTCTTACTTCCGAAGTATAGCCCTTTGCTATAAATCCAATTGCTGTTGTTTTATCTTTTTCTAGTTTTGCAAGTAATTCTTCTGATGGAACATACTCATCATTCATTCCCATTTCTGTAAATGTATACTCACCTTGTTCATCTAATGTAAGGGCATATTTTACAAGTCTTGTATCTGTTCCATCTATATCTAATCTACCTTCATAAGTAATAGCCCCGTCTTGTGCTCTTTTCTTAAAGTCGTTTATATCATACTGATTAGGTCTTGTACTTATTGCATAATATTCATAGCATCCCATAAACGGCGATTGCTTCATAGGAAGATTACGTATATAATCGTCTACACTAAACGTAGCAGAATCAAACATATATACCATTTCCGAATTTTTCTTTTTACCTTTTCCATCTACACTTCTTGTAAAATGGTTATCCAAAACCCCTTTTGTAGGGATTAAGAAACCAGATTGCATAATTTTTTCTGCTGAACTTCTAGATGTAAAATGAATAAATCTTCTTGACTTATCTTCTGAAAACTCTCTTTTCTCAACATCTGTTAGTTCCCTATGTTTGCTTTTTAAATATTCAACTCTAAGTGCATCGCTTGCTATTACAGCACCCGCACCTAACAGCGCACATTCAGCGTACATATATATTCCTCCTATGTATATTTATATATTATTCTTCAAAGTAGTCTATTCTCATTGCCTCTTTAACTTGCTTTAATGTTTCTCTTGTAACTAGTCTTGCTTTCTTGCTACCTTCTTCTAGAATCTTCTTTACTTCATCCTTATGAGATTCGTAATATCTTCTTCTTTCACGAATAGGTTCAAGTTTTGTGATTATGTTTGCTATAAGTTCACGTTTACAATTAACGCATCCTCTAGTTCCCTTACGGCATTCATCACAAATATTTTCTACTGCACCTTCGCTAAATAGTTTGTGGTAATATGCTACCATACAAACATCTGGATTTGCAGGATCATCTTTTCTAATTTTAGCTGGGTCTGTTACTGCAGACATTACTTTAGATTTTATTGTTTCATCATCATCTGCTAGGTAAATTGCATTACCTAAACTCTTGCCCATTTTAACTCCACCATCTAGACCTTTAATTCTATTATTTTTGCTAAGTATTGCTTCTGGTTCAGTTAATACATCTTTGCCCTCACCATATAATGAATTAAATTTTCTAACTATTTCTCTAGTTTGTTCTATAAGTGGTAATTGGTCTTCACCTACAGGTATTACATCTGCATTAAATGCTGTTATATCTGCTGCTTGAGATACTGGATAACCTAAAAATCCATAAGTTACAGATTCTCCACTATTCCCAAATAGTTCTTTCTTTTGAGCTATTTCAGTTTTAATAGTTGGATTTCTTTGTAATCTAGATACTGTTACTAAGTTAGAATAGAAAACTGTAAGTTCTGCTATTTCTGGTATCATAGATTGAACAACGAATGTAACTTTGTTTGGATCTAATCCAGCGGATAAATTGTCTATTGTTGTTTCTAATATATTTTCTCTTACTTTTGCAGGGTTATTAAAATTATCTGTTAAAGCTTGAACATCTGCTACAAGAATATATGTATCATATTCATCTTGTAGTTTAACTCTATTTTGTAATGATCCAAAATAGTGGCCTATATGTAGCTTTCCAGTAGGTCTATCCCCTGTTAATATTCTCTTTTTTTCTTTCATTTCTTTCACCTCATATATATTACATATATAACTCTAAGTTATATTATATACTAAGTAGCTTATAGAAACAATAAAAGTGCCCTATATTTAAGGCACTTTTTTATAATTAATTTTCTTTGTAAACACTTGCTTTTGTTTTAGCTCTACCTAATCTTTCAAATTTTAGTATTCCGCTTTCTTTAGCAAATAATGTATCGTCTTTACCGATTCCAACATTTGTTCCTGGATGTATTTTAGTTCCTCTTTGTCTTACTAAAATATTTCCTGCTTCAACAAATTGTCCATCTGCTCTTTTAGCACCAAGTCTTTTACCTATACTGTCTCTACCGTTCTTAGTAGATCCACCACCTTTTTTATGTGCCATTTATCTCAACTCCTCTTCCTTTACATCAATTCTAAATTAATTAAGCTTCTACTGTTTCTGTAGCTTCAGCTTTTTTTGCTGGTGCCTTAGTTGCTATCTTTTCAATTTGAACTTTAGTGTAGCACCATCTGTGTCCTCTTGCTTTTCTTTCATTTTTCTTAGCTTTGTATTTGAACACTCTTACTTTTTTACCTTTTCCATGACCTATAACAGTTGCTGTTACTTTAGCATTTTTAACAGTTGGAGCACCAACTTCTGTTTTAGCTTCATCAGAAACTAGTAATACTTGATCAAAAGTAACTGTTTTACCTTCTTCTGCATCAAGTCTTTCCATGAAAACAATGTCTCCTTCAGAAACTTTGTATTGTTTTCCACATGCTTCAATTATTGCGTACATTTCTTTTCCTCCAATTCTTGCTTGCCATAGTTGAATGTAGGTGGCCTTAAAGCTCTTTTTAACCCAATTCACACTAATTACCTCAATATTTTAACATAGAGGGTTTATTTTGTCAAGAACTTGTTTATATTTTCTTCTACTATATTATATATTGTGTCATCTATAGTTTTTATTTCTTCTTTGTTCATTCTTTGAAGTACATAATCTACAAGTGGTATTGGTACTCCATTTCTATTTTCTATACCCACTCTTATTCTTGCAAAATCTTCTGTTTTTATTTGAGCTATAATATTTCTCATTCCATTGTGAGTTCCAGCACTTCCATTTAATCTATATCTTACATCACCAAACGTAATATCTATATCATCATAGATAACCACTATATCTTCCTTATCTATTTTATACCAATTCATAAGTTCTACTATAGCTTCACCACTTAAATTCATATATGTAGTTGGTTTCACAAGGCATACTTTTTCACCATTTATATTTCCTTCTCCATACATGTATTTTTTCATTTTCTTATCTATTTTTATATTATATTTTTCTGCCAATCTATCTACAATCATAAATCCCATATTATGTCTAGTAGACTCATATTCTTTACCGATATTACCTAGTCCTATAATACATTTCATAAATTTACCTCATTTCTACCATAATTCGATACTTTTACTTGAATTTCTACTCAATCTGTAGTATATTATATAGCAGAAAAAGTTTATTTACAAGATTTAAATGAAAGTGGTGATATTTTTTGTTATATAACATTCTTAGTAAACTTAAAATAAAGGATCAGAACAAATTTATCGCATCGATATTTGGTTTCTTTACCTTAGTAGTCGTTGCATTTATAATAGTACAAACATTTACACTGTTTGTTGTTCCAGAAGGTAGATTACCTTACCATCCTGATCCAATACTATATTCCATGGCATTAGTTTGTCCTGTATTATGGTATTCTTATGGTGTAAATTCAAAATTAATATCTGGTAAAGATGCCAGAATAAAATGGTTTTTAATTGGAGTATTTATATTTGGTGCTATAGTAAACTCATTAATAATTACAAATATTAATAGAATAGTATGGGCAATATTAGAAAAATTACCTAACTACACTATATTAATGACTGAATGTCCTGAATTATTTGGACCTGCACTTAAAACATTATGTTTTGTTATTCCATTCATCTCATTATTTAACTATATAGATTACGCTCTACTTGTATTAAGAGATGATGACATTAACAAAGGTGTTGTAGGTTTCTGTGGTATGAAAGTTAACAAACCTAAATCAGATAAAGGAATATTTACTTGTGAAAACATTATATGTAAAGATCCAGAAACACTAAAACCTATTGTTGTTCCTGAAAAGAAGAGAATGGAATCTACATTAGTACAAGGTGCTACTGGTACAGGTAAAACAGCAATGGTATTATTACCAATGAGCGCTAGAGACCTTGAAAAGAAGTACTTCTTACGTGAATATTCTAAAAAATTAGGTTATGGATTATTAAAGAAAGGTATTGCATATATAGAAGGACCATTCTCTAATGAATACATTAACTTAAACTTTAGCTTAAATTACTTACAACCTAAAAAAGGTCATGAAAAAGAATTCTATTCAGAATTAAAAGATGTAATATTATATAAAGATAGTGAAACTGGCGAAGTAGTATATAGAGGCGTTGGTGTTACAGTTGTAGAAAACGATGGTTCTTATGTAACTAACTTTACAAACGTTGCTAAAAACTTTGATATCGATGTATTGACTATAGACCCTGCAGACCCAGAACATACATTAAGTATGAACCCATTTGCTATTCCAGATCCAGCTAAGGTTGCATCTATAATAGCAGACGTTCTAAAATCTATGCAACAAAGTGAAGGCGCTAAAGAAGAAGCATTCTTCTCTAACTTAACTTCAGATGCATTCCAAAACTTATCTATACTACTTAAAGAAATGTATCCAAGATTACATAATGGTGAATTACCATCTCTTGAAGATGTATTAGATATGCTTTACAACTTCGATAAAGTTGAAGAAATGACTGAAGATATGAAGAAAATTCCAGAGCTTGCTGAAAAGTACAAACTACTTATTGCATACTTTGAAAAGAACTTCTATAAACCAACATTAAATATAAACGGTTTTGAAATACCTGGTACAAGAGGTAGTGGTAGAAAAGATACTGAAAGATTCTTGTACGGTGCTATAACTCAATTAAACAACTTATTAAGACACCCTGGTATTAAGAGAGCTCTTTGTGGTAGAACAAATGTAATAGACTTTGATACTGCTTTAAAAGAAGGTAAAGTAATTACAGCATGTTCTAGAAAAGGTGAACTTGGTATGATAGCTTCTAAGGCATTTGGTATGTTCTTCATACTACAATTCCAAGACGCAGTACTAAGAAGAGCTGGTTCAGAAGATTCTCGTATACCTCACTTCTTATACATTGATGAATTCCCAGAATACATCAACAAAGATACAGAAGTAATGTTCACACTATTTAGAAAATATAGATGTGGTGCTACAATAGCAATACAAAACTTATCACAACTTGAAAAAAATAAAGGATTCGAATATTATAGACAAGTTGTACTTGCCAATACAAAAACTCAAATCGTATTTGGTGATACAGTTCCTGAAGATAGTGAATACTGGAATAAAGCTTTCGGTATGACTAAGAAAGTAGATATGTCTTCAAGCTTCGATCCAACAGATAACTTTAAAGCTAAGAAATCTGTATCTCTTAAAGATAAAGAAAGATTTAAAGTTCATAAGATATCTGAACATAAATTTGGTGCTATCTATTATAAGACTAAAGCTGAAAACGGAAATAGTATTTTCGGAGAAGGTAAAGTTGATTTCCTTGAAGATAAATACAAACAAAAACATCCAGCTTATATGTACAACTTTGAGAAGTTTATGATAAACAAACCATTAAGTTCATCAAGTAGTTCATATACAAGCTCTATATTAGATGATGACGATGATAACATATTTAGTGCATCAAACACTGTAACTAATACAACATCGACTGTACAAGTTGCTGATCCAATAAAAGCTAATGATGATCAACCAACAATTCAATCATTTGATTTTAACAATCCAACTGATTTTGATATTATAATTGATACAGGAGATAACAAACAAGAATAAAAATATTCCCCTAAGGATTAAACCTTAGGGGTTTGTTTTATTTATTATTGTTTTGTTGCATTAGCTATAAACCATGTATAAAATGTAGGATCTACATCTTGTATAGAACTTCCGAAGTTTACAGTTCTATATGCATTAGATAACCATTCAGTTTCATCTGATATACTATATGAACAAGCATTTACAGCCCAATAGTTTCCTAATGATGGTGCCGCAGTGTTATAACCAATACCATAATTATAAGCTGTGTTGCCAGTTGGAGTTGTTGTTGTTTCGTCCCATAAATTCATTCCTATATAATTTACACCATTGGATGTAAAGTTTACTTCTACATATCCAATATAGTTATGGTATGTTATTTCTTCATTGAACACCCAACTACCATTTAATTGATTTTCGCCTGCCTCAATTTCCGGATTATCATTATTACCGCTATTATTGTTTCCATTCGTATAGCCAGCTATTTCAATTAATATATTTCTTGGTCCATCTTGTGTTAATTTAACTTCTGCTCCTGATGTCATTTTTACTGTTTTACTTCCGTCTATATTAGTAACAGGTGTCCCTTCTATCATTCCTTTATTAGTTAGTTCAGATATATATTCTTCTAATGTTATTTGTTTACCAAGATTATCTGTAAGTATTCCATTTTTCATTACTTCTAATCTAGTTAGTTCTTGAGCATAATTAGTTTTGTTTGTAGCTTGCTTAGAATGTTGAACCATTCCAGTATTTTCTAAAGATATTATTACAGCAGCTGCTAGTATTGTCATAACTATTATAGTAATTACTAGTACTATTAAACTTATTCCTTTTTTCTTTTGCATTTTAATTACCTCTCTTTATATGCTTTAATAATATAACAAAGAGTAAAGCATTACAATACCTTACTCTTTGTTATTTTTTATTTACTTATTTATTATTTTCTCTTTTTAGCAATTTCTACCACATTTTCTACTAAGCTATATACTGTAGTAAGCCCTACTCCACCTGGAACTGGTGTTACATATTTTGCAACCTTATCTACATTTTCTGTATCTACATCTCCAACTAGTTTATCTTTTACTCTAGTCATTCCAACGTCTATTACAATAGCTCCCTCTTTAACCATATTTTCTTTAATTAAATGAGGTATTCCAGTTGCTACTACAAGCACATCTGCTGTTCTTGTATGTTCTGGTAGATTAGTCGTAGCCGAGTGACATATTGTTACTGTCATATTCTCGTTTAATAATAGTGCTGCCATTGGTTTTCCAACTATTTGTGAACGTCCAACAACTACTGCATTCTTTCCTTTAAGTTCTGGTTCTAATTCTTTTAATATTGTTAGAACTCCTTTAGGTGTACATGGTACTATTTCATCTTTGCCTTGATATAGTCTTCCGACATTTATAGCAGAGAAACCATCTACATCTTTTTCTGGAACTATGCTATCTATTATTCTAGATTCATCCAAATGTTTAAATAGTGGTAATTGAACAAGTATCCCATCTATTTCAGGATCATTGTTTAATTTAGTTATTACCTTTAAGATATTATCTGTTGTTACCTTTTCATCAAATAGATACTCTGTTTCTTCTATTCCAAGTTCATGGCAAAGTTTTCTTTTTCTGCCTACATATACTCTTGACGCATCAGAATCGTTAGCAAGAATAACTGCAAGTTTTGGAACTATTCCTTTATCTCTTAAATCTAGTATTTCTCTTTTTAATTTTACTTTTTTTCCTTCTACTATTTGTTTTACATCTACTATACTCATCTTTAGTTACCTCCTAATTAAAGTCTTATTAAATATGTAGCTATTAATGCTACACCAAGTAATACTCTATATATTGCAAATACTTCATATCCTATTTTCTTTACTATTTCCATTAATGTCTTTATAGCTATCATACCAACAACAAATGATACTAAAACTGCAAGTACAAATGGGAAGTTTAGCATTGCTAAACTAAAATCTTCTATAAATGCAAGTAGTGCTGCGCCAGCTATTGCTGGTGCTCCTAAAAGGAACGAAAACTTTGCTGCAGATTCTCTTTCCATCTTTGTAGCTCTTGCTACTGTCATTGTTGTTCCACTTCTAGAGAAGCCTGGTATCAATGCTGCTAGCACTTGGCTTGCTCCTATTAAGACTGCTTGTTTTAATGTTAGTTTTTCCATTGTAGTTTCTTTTTTACATTTCTTATCTACGAAGTATAATATTACTCCCATTACTGCTAAAGCTATACCAATTACTATTACATTATCTCTTATTGGCTCGGTTAACTTCTTAAATAGCAATCCAATTATTGCTGCAGGTATTGAACCTATTACAATAAACCAGAATATTTTACCTTCTTGTTTAAGGTTGTTAAAACTCATCTTTCCGTCTTTACCTTTAAATTTATAACATTCCATAAACATTTTTATGAAGTCTTTAAAGAAGTATATTCCTATCGCTAAAAGTGTTCCAAAGTGTAATGCTGTATCTACTACAGTTTCCATTGCTTTATCCCACTCTATATTCATAAAGAATCTATATGCTATTAAATGTGCTGAACTAGATATTGGAAAGAATTCCGTAATTCCTTGCACAATACCAAGTATTATCGCTTGTATAATTGTCATTGTTATCCCCCTAATTCACTGCTGTTTACTCTGTATTCTAAAATTCTATCTATTTCTACTTTCAAATATTCCGCTGCAGACTTTGGTGCCACTTTAGATGGTAAACCCAATTCCAAATGTGCATCTATGTTATATTTTCTAGCAGCTAAATAATCTACACTACCTGGACTTGATGCAAGGTCTATTATAACCACATTCTCTTTAAGTAGCTTTAGATAGTCTTCATTTAATATTCCTGTTGGTATAGTACTAAATATTATATCCATATCCCCTAGTACATCATCCAACTCTTCCAATTTAACTACATTATACCCTAAAGCATAGATATGTGCAAGGTCTTTTTTATTTCTAGCTTCACAATACACATTAGCATCCATTCCTTTTAATTTGTGGGCTAATACTTTTCCTACTCTACCAAAGCCTAACACTAAAGCGTTGCTTTTATGCAAAACTTTCTCTGTATATTCCATTGCTTTTGCTATTGCCCCTTCTGCTGTAGGAATGGCATTTAGAAGAGCCAAACTATCTTGTTCCATTAAATCTATGCACTCTACGTTAGAAGCTCTAAATTCGTCTACAAACGCGTCTAAAGCACCACCTATTACTAATTTGCCAGCACATTTTTTAATAAACGGAACTATCTCTATTCCTTCACCTAAAATATGTACTCTATCTTTAGTAAACGGTATTGGTAAAATTACTACATCAGATTCTTCTAATACTTCCGTTATTTCATATTCTACTTTTTCTTTCTTATTTTCTATTTCCTTCTCATACAGCTCTTTAAGATACACGCTTCTTTTATCTATACCTAAAAAATATAACTTAACCATAAATCCACCTCTGTAGATTATATGATTAAGTTATTTGATTTATTATTTTACTATTCTTCTGAATTTTCTTTAATTTGTTGTTTAAAGAAATCACTATCTATTACTTTATATCCATAGTCTTTATAGAATTCTTCTCTAAATTCTAATAGTCTGTCTTCTCTTATTGCTTCTCTTACATCTTCCATAAGTTTAGTTAAGAATCTTAAGTTGTGTATTGTCATAAGCCTTGCACCTAAGATTTCTCCAGATTTCATTAAATGTCTTATGTATGCTCTAGAATAATTCTTACATGCATAACATTCACATTTTTCATCTAATGGTCTAAAGTCTAGTTCATATTGTTTGTTTTTTATTACAACTTTACCTTTACTTGTCATAGCAGTACCGTTTCTTGCCATTCTTGTTGGAAGAACACAGTCACACATGTCTATTCCTCTTAAAACTGCTTCTATTAAATAATCTGGACTTCCTACACCCATTAAGTATCTTGCTTTATCTTCTGGCAAGTGTGGAGTTGTTTGTTCTAGCACTTCAAGCATTATATCTTTTGGTTCACCTACACTAAGTCCACCTACTGCATATCCATCAAATCCTATTTTTACTAAATCTTCTGCACTTTTCTTTCTTAGGTCTGGATACATTCCGCCTTGTACTATTCCAAATAATGCTTGTGTATCTCTATTACTATGTGCCTCTCTACATCTTTTTGCCCATCTTGTAGTCATCTCCATAGATTTTTCTACATATTTTCTTTCTGCAGGATATGGCGCACATTCATCAAAACACATCATTATATCTGAACCTAATGTTTGTTGTATGTCTATAGAGCTCTCTGGACTCATAAATAATTTTTCACCATTTAAGTGTGATCTAAATTCTACGCCTTCTTCTGTTATCTTTCTTATTGATTGAAGGCTAAATACTTGGAAGCCACCACTATCTGTTAAGATATTTCTATCCCAATTCATAAACTTGTGCAAACCACCTGCAGCCTTTATTACTTCCATACCAGGTCTTAAATTTAAGTGATATGTATTACCAAGTATAATATTTGCTTCTACTATATCCTTAAGTTCTTCTACTGTCATAGATTTTACTGTACCAAGTGTTCCCACTGGCATAAAAACAGGTGTCTCAAAAGTGCCGTGTGGCAAGGTTATTTTTCCTAACCTTGCCCCAGTCTTTTTATCCTTATGTATTAATTCATATTTTATTGCGCTCATCTTGCTACCTTTCTATTATATATTTGCTGTTCTTTCTTCTACTTGTTTTTGTTGTTCTATTAATTGTTGATTTGCTTCTCTTAATTCCTTGTCTTGTTCTAAGTATTTTTGTGCTTCTTCTACATCTTCTAAATTTACTACGCTATTTTCTAATCCTGGTATTACAGAAGGTGTGTTTTTTGATTCATTGTATTCTTCCACTTTTACAGTCGCAACTTGCTTAGCTGTTTGATATTGTAAATAGTTTTCTGCTCTAGAATCTCCAGGACCACCTGCCATCATAGCATATGTTGCAGCTACCGTTTTTACATTTCTTTCTTGTTTGTCTGTTAATGTAGTTTGTACCGGATTTGCTACTGTATCTGCCCCTATAATTCTATTTTGCTCTTGAACAAGTGCTCTAGCATCTCTTGTTTCTTTATAGAATTCTTCAGCTCTAGCTTCTGTTTCGTCTTCACGTTCTTTTGCTTTTTTAGCTCTTTGTTCAGGAGTTAATTTATCTTTTCTTTTTAAATCTACTCTTGATTCTCTGTCTGCTTCAAGCAAAGTTGCTTCTCTATCTAATTCAGCTAATAGATTTAATCTTCCTTCGAAGTCGTCTATTGGAGTTCTAGATAATTGTTCTTTAAGTTCTAATATACGATCTTCTCTATGGATTATTCTTTCATTTAAATGTCTATATTCTTGTCTTAACCCTTGTTGAGTATTTTTTGTTATTGTTCCTGCTTGTTTTTGACTATATTGATAATTTTTAGAATCTTCTTCTGTAAATGTTTCAACTAATTTAGCATCTAATTCTATTCTTGCTTCAGAACGTCTTGCTTTTTCTGCTACTATTGGTGTTAATTTTTCTTTTAACACTGTTGATCTTTTTAATGACGCACTCTTTTTAGCTTCTAATTCTACTCTCTCGTGTCTTAATTTTTCAGCTACACCTTCTGACATTTCGTCATCTGCTATTTGTCTGTCTATTTCCGCTATTCTTGCATCAAGATCTGCAATCTTTCTTTGAAGTTCTGCAAATTCTCTAGCATCTTTTCTAATAACAGCTTCCATAGGGTCTACTGCCATTCTTTCCTTTTTTATTAATTCCGTTCTTAACTCAGTATATGGATCTTCATTTCCTAAAGATAAATATTCATCTCTTAATCTATACACTTCAGCTTCTAATTCTAATTCTTTAGCAAATGCATCTTTTGAAGTCATAAGTTGTTCAGCCATTTTTGCTTCTTCTGCACTTACTACTTTGTGATTATATAACGCTACTAATGCTTCATGATATTGTTCTCTTAAAGCTAAACTTCTAGCTTCTCTTTGTCTTTTTTCTTCTTCTTCTCTTTCAGCAGCTTCTCTATTTGCCGCATCTTGTTCTTCTGCAGAAAGTTTCTTTTTATCTTCATCCTTTTTAGCATCATCATCTAAATCAGCTTCAGCCTCATCAATTTCGTCTAAAGATTCTGTACTTTTTAATTTACCTAATTCAGCTTCTACCTCTGCTATTTCATTTCTTAAAGTCATTTTCTTTATTGAATCTGTTTCTTCATCTAACGCTCTTGATAATTGTTCTTTCTTAGATAAAAGTTCAGCTAATTTACCTGTTTTACTGCCACCCTCTACTGGTTCTGTTGGTATAACAGAATTCTTTAATTGTTTAAAGAAATCATCTTTAAAATCTTGAGATTCTTCTACAATAATATCTTTTGCCATAGTTTATTACCTCCTTAAAACTACTCTTTAATAAACATTGCATCACCAAAGCTGAAAAATCTATATCTTTCGTTTACTGCTTGTTCATATGCATTCATAATATTTTCTTTACCTGCTAAAGCAGATACTAACATAATTAATGTCGATTCTGGCAAGTGGAAATTTGTTATTAAATTATCTACCACTTTAAATCTATATCCAGGATATATAAATATCCTCGTATTTTCATGAGTTGGTACCAAAGTCCCATCTTCTTTTGCTGCAGATTCTAAAACTCTACAAGAAGTTGTCCCAACCGTAACTACTTTATTGCCGTTCTTTTTTGTATTATTTATAATATCACAAGTATCTTGTTCTATTTCATAATATTCGCTGTGCATTACGTGTGTTTCTACATCGTCTACCTTAACTGGTCTAAATGTTCCTAGTCCAACATGCAATGTAACATATGCTATATTAATACCTTTATTTTTTATTTCATCTAAAAGTTCTGATGTAAAATGAAGACCTGCTGTAGGTGCTGCTGCAGAACCTACATATTTTGCATACACCGTTTGATATCTCGTTTTATCTTCTAATGTTGCTGTTATATATGGTGGAAGTGGCATAATTCCTATTTCATCAAGTATTTCATTGAATATTCCATCATATATAAACTCGATTTTTCTTATTCCTTCTTCTATTATATCAATAACTTTACCTTTAAGTCTATCCCCGAATACTAAAATAGTTCCAATTTTTGCTTTTTTTGCAGGTCCTACTAAACATTCCCAAACATCGCCTTCAGTATTCTTAAGTAACAACACCTCTATTTTACCTGTACAGCCTTCTCTTGTACCGTATATTCTTGCTGGCATTACCTTGGTATTGTTAAGTACTAGAGTATCTCCTGGATTTAAATATTCTATAATATCTTTAAAAGTTCTATGTTTAATTTCTCCTGTATGCTTGTCCAGTACAAGTAATCTTGAGCTTGATCTATCTTTAAGTGGTACTTGTGCTATTAGTTCTTCAGGTAAATTGTAATTAAAATCGCTTGTCTTCATTTATTCTCCTTTATACTATATATTTTCTATTTGCGAATCTATTTCTTTTAATCCATTTTGTTTTAAGAATTCATTTGTCTTAGAAAAATGTCCACATCCTTCAAAACCACTTTTTACTGAGAATGGACTTGGATGTGCAGATTCTAAAACTAAATGTCTAGGATTTGTTACTAATGCTTTCTTTTCTTTAGCATAAGCACCCCATAAAAGGAATACTACTGGTTCTTGTTTTTCATTAACTAACTTTATTACTTCATCAGTAAATGTTTCCCATCCTTTTTTTCTATGACTTCCCGGAGTATCTTTTACAACTGTTAATACACTGTTTAACATTAATACTCCTTCTTTAGCCCACTTTAATAAGTATCCATTATTTGGGATATATAATCCTAAATCTCTATTTAATTCTTTATATATATTTTTTAATGATGGTGGTACTTTGATTCCTGGATTTACCGAAAAGCAAAGACCGTGCGCTTCGCCTTCGCCATGATAAGGATCTTGTCCAACTATCACTACTTTAACATTTTTATATGGTGTATATTTCATTGCATTCATTACATTTTCTCTTGCAGGGAAAATTGTTTTTGATGCATATTCACTATCTACAAATTCTGTTAATTCTTTAAAATATTCTTTAGTTTTTTCTTGCTCTAATAATTCACTAAAACTAGTTATCATTTATACATACCTCTACATAAATATTATACCATAAAATCACTAGTTTTGTCTAGCAAAACACTAGTATAAATACTCAATTAGACTTTGTTGACATTATTTTTTATATATAATATAATTTTGGTATTATGGAGGGATATATATGTCACAAAGAAACGTAATAAATGGAATTAGAATGGCAACTTCTCTTGTATTCGAAGGTGCTAGATATTACATAGATATTGACGATAATATTTATCTATACGACAAACTAAATAGTAGAATATCTAAAGTAACAGACAAGGACCTATTAGATAGGATTTGGAATAAAATTTCACCACAACCTATAGATATAGAGGATTTTGGAGGTTCGTATGGAAACTAAAAAATACAAAAAATATAATTTTGATGCCGAATACGATGCGAAGGGTTATCCAAAATCAGTTTGGCCTCTATTAAACGATTACTTTTCGAGAGCAGCATCAGAATTTGAATTAAGCGACAAAGAAGTAAGAGGGAAACTAGATACGTTACTTGCAAATTTAAATACTATAGTAATTGATGATCGTCCAGACTCTAACAATAATGCACTTTATTGCCCTAGTGTAAAGAGAATCACTTTAAACTTCGCTGGTATGAGCACAAGAAACGACACAGCAGATGCTCATATATGCGCACTCTTTCATGAACTTGGCCATGCCGACGAAAACTTGTTAGCAAAACCAAACAATTCTTTTATGTACTTTAACGATAGAGGTACTCTAAGTGGTGTTTGCTTTAATGAAATACATAAAGAAATGCGTGCAGCAAGACTTTCTATGGGTGTCGAAGATCCGGCTAGCAGCAACGATCCAAGACTTTCAACAAAGCATGTTGGATATAACGATTTAATGTTTATTGGTACTATGTTTCACACTGCTCTAGGGATTTCAGAAAAAGAATTCCTTACTATTGCCGAAAAAGGACCAGAACATTTTAGAGAAACTATGTCTAAAAAATTCGATGATCCAAAATTATTCGATGAATTCTATAAGTCTATAACAGTTGCTAGTGATACAATACACGCATTAAAATATAGTAGAAGAGAATTAACTGCTGAAGATTATCAAAATATAGCAGAACAAACCGCTGTTATATATGACGAGTGTTTAATAGCCATGGAGGCCAGATTAGCTAAAGATTTACAAGATGGCAAGGTTACCCCAGATGAATTTGCAGAAAAGAGCAAGTTTGAAATGGATAGATTAGCAGCAAACTACTCCCATGGAATAGCTAAAAACACACCATTTTCACTAGAAGAATTAAACGAATTAGAAGGTATTGAAGTAACACAAGAAAAAGTTCTTGCATTCGAAGCTGCTATAGCTAATAGAAAAGCCCTTGGCAAGAAAGATTTTACCGCTCTTGTTTCTGAGCTTTCAACACTAGGAGTAGATGTAGATGATACATTGGACAAATATGGTTTAATGCTTCCTTCTGTTTCAGAAGCAACAGAAACTAGTTTAGATGAATATAAAAGAGAGTTTTTAGAAGAAGATTATGGTGAAAACAAGTGGGATAATACAGATTTAATATCTGCTATTCACGAAATGGAAAGAGATCCCTCTATTCCACATAACGGAAATAGAACAGTTTCTCTTCCATCTAAATCAAATCGTATGGATAAATTAAAAGAACTTAACACCGAAGAGGAAGTTACAAATTACGACGCAAGAATGGCAGCCAGCAACGCCGAACCTGAAATTGAAGTGGATATTAAAGTAAAAACTGAAAGTCCTGAATTATAAAATTATTTAAAAACATTAAAGAGTAGAGAATTTAAATTCCCTACTCTTCCTTTTTACCTATCTAAAAGCAAATAATAACTTTATTCTTCTTTTAGAATTTTCAAGTTCAAATTCTTCACCATGGCCAGGATAAACATATATATTTTCAAACTTATTAAATATTTTATCTAAACTAATTCCCATAGCATCATTACTACTTGTAATTAAGTCTGTTCTGCCATAAGAATTCTTAAATATTGTATCTCCAGAAATCAAGACTTGTTCTTGTTCATTGTATACAATCATAGACCCTCTTGTATGCCCGGGTGTATGCATTACAATAAATTCTAGTTTTCCTATATTTATTATTTCATCATCTTCTACTGTTTGTATATTATCTTCTTTAACCGCTTTTACTTTAGTAGCTACTACTTGTTCTTCGTTTAACACCGGATTATACAATCCCTCTTTATCTAGGGAATGAACATATACTTTTGCATTTGTGCCATTTACTAAATCTGCTAAACCCGCTATATGATCTGCATGTGAATGTGTAACAATTACACATTCTAACATGCCTAATGCTTTTATTGTTTCTTTTATCTTATTTCCATCAAATGCAGGATCTATAACAGCCAACTTATTTGTAGCTTTATCTTTTAATACATATGTATTAGTTATATGCCCTGTATTTTCAATTTCTATTTGGTAAAGATATAATTCAATGTTTTCTGTTTCTTTTACTAACATATTCTACCTACATCATACTTTTCTTGAAATCTGCCATCAAGAATTGTATAGACTTTCTTCCTTGAAAATCATTTAGAGAAACATTAACTGCTACATCTATCTTATCCCCAAGTGTTACTTCATCTCTTCTATTTCCTGCTCCAAAGAACACAGCATCCACATAAAAATCCCCGTCACTTAATCTAAATTTTAAGTGTTTATCTTCTTTAAGCGTAGATACACTTGTTACTTTTAGGTTTTTATACATAAATACCGGTTTTTTATTCTTTTGACCAAACGGTGCTAAAAGATTTATATCATCTATTATGCTTAATGTTATATCTTTCTTTGTTATCTCTGTATCTATATCTATAATTCTTACAAAATCTTCTTCTCTCATAGAAGTTATTACTTGTTCAAATTTTTCTCTAAAAGCAGGTATATTTTTAGCTTCAAGAGTAAGCCCGGCTGCTAGTTCATGACCACCAAAAGTAGTTAACAAATCTGAGCATTCAGATAACGCATCATAAAGTGAAATACCTGCTGGTATTCTCCCACTACCTTTTGCTGTTTCGCCATCATGTGCTAAAAGTATTACTGGTTTTAAATATTTTTCTGTAAGCTTAGAAGCAACTATTCCAATTACTCCTTGGTGCCAGTTTTCTCCTGCTATAACCATAGTTTTCTTCTTATCTAAGCCTTCTTTTTCTATTTGTTCAATAGCTTCGTTATATATTCCTTTTTCTACTTCTTGTCTTCTTGCATTTTGTGCATCTAAAACCTTAGCATATTTGTATGCTTCCATTTCGTTTTCTGCAAGAAGCATTTTAACTGCAACTGTAGCATCTGCCATTCTTCCACTTGCATTTATTCTTGGTGCTATTCCAAAAGATACATTGTCTGAATCTACCTTCTCTATTCTTGCAACTTTCATCAACGCTTTTAAGCCTTCATTTTTAGTTTTAGCTAACAGCTCTAGCCCATTAGCTGTTATTATTCTATTTTCCCCAATAAGCGGAACTATATCTGCTATTGTTCCCACTGCCGCTATATCTAAATATTTTAGATATTCGTTTTCATCTAAACCTAATCTTTTAACTATTGCAGAAAGCACCTTAAATGTTACCCCTACTCCAGCTAAAGAATTAAATGGATATGTTGAATCTGGTCTTTTTGGATTTACTATACTAATTGCTTTAGGAAGTGTATCTGAACACTCGTGGTGATCAGTTATGCACACATCAAGTCCAATACTTTTTGCATATTCCACTTCATTCACAGCAGAAATACCACAGTCTACTGTAATTACTAAAGAAACACCATCATCTTTTAATTTCTTCAATGCTTCTGTATTTAATCCATAACCTTCTTCTATTCTATCTGGTAAATAATATACCATATCTAAACCTAAATCTCTTAGGAATGTATATATTAAAGTTATGCTTGTTATTCCATCAACATCATAATCTCCATATATTGCTACTTTTTCTTTTCTATCTTTAGCGAGTATTATTCTATCTACAAGAATATCCATATCGTTTAATAGGTATGGGTCATGTAGCTTTTCTATACTTGGATTTAAATATTCATCTATCTTATCTTCAGTTAAGTCTTTTGCTAGTAACATCTTAGCCGCTACTTCAGAAATTCCAAACTTTTCTACATAATCTTTTACCTTCGTATTATCTATTTCTTTTATCTTCCATATCTTATTCATACTACCTCCACCTTAAGAATAATTTTTCATGAATATATTCTACTACATTTTATTAAAAAAGTATAGTAAAAAATATACTTTGAATTTTTTAGCATAGATTTTGTAATATTTTTTAGTCTAGCTCGTATATTTGTATTAAGAATTATGGAGGTAAATTATGAAAAGCATAGATATTTACAAGGATATATCTGCTAGAACAGGCGGGGATATATATATTGGGGTTGTAGGGCCAGTTAGAACTGGTAAGTCTACATTTATTAAAAACTTTATGGAAAGGCTAGTTATACCAAGTATAGACAATCCACATAAACAAGAACGCGCAATAGATGAACTTCCTCAAAGCGCAGCTGGCAAAACTATTATGACTACCGAACCCAAATTTGTTCCAAACGAATCTGTAGATATTACTCTAAACGGTAATGTAAAAATGAAAGCAAGACTTGTAGACTGTGTTGGATATTTAGTAAACGATGCAATGGGGCATCTTGAAGGAAATATGCCAAGAATGGTAAGAACTCCTTGGTCTGACCAAGAACTACCTTTTGCTAAAGCTGCTGAAACAGGAACTCACAAAGTAATCTGTGATCATTCTACTATAGGGCTTGTTGTAACTACAGATGGCAGTATTACAGATATTCCAAGAGAAAACTATATTGCTGCAGAGGAACGAGTTGTACGTGAACTTAAAGAATGCGGAAAACCATTTATTGTTATGCTTAATTCTAAAAATCCTACTTCTAATGAAGCCGAAACTTTAAGACAAGACCTTGAAGCTAAATATGATGTTCCAGTTATAGCTAGCAATGCATTAGATTTAACCGAAAAAGATATTAAAGAAATGTTTTCTAGGGTATTAGAGGAATTTCCTGTTAGTGAAATTAGTTTTAAACTTCCTAATTGGTTTAACATGCTAGAAACTACATATCCACTAAAAGAAAAAATAATATCTCTAGTTAAAGATAATTTCTTAAAAGAAACATCCATTAGAGAAATAACAAAAGCAACCGAGAACTTTACTAAAGATTCAGATATATTTAAGAACATAGTTGTAGATGATGCAAATATGTCTGATGGATGCATAACTATAAAAATGGATATTAAAGATGAGTGGTTCTTTAAAGTTTTAAGTGAAAAAACAGGAAATGAAGTTAATTCTGAATGTGATATCTTTTCTCTTGTAAACGACTATTCTAAAGTAAAGAAAGATTATTCTAAGATAAAAGACGCTTTAGAGGAAGTTAATATTAAAGGTTACGGAATTGTAACTCCAGACATAGATGAATTAACATTAGAAGAACCCGAAATAGTTAAGCAAGGAACTAAATATGGTGTTAAATTAAAAGCCTCTGCTCCATCCATTCATCTAATAAAAGCAAATATTGAGACCGAAGTATCTCCAATAGTTGGAAGCGAAAAGCAATCTGAAGATTTAGTAAAATATCTTCTTGCAGAATTTGAAAACGATCCAAAATCTATATGGAAATCTAATATATTTGGCAAATCACTTCACGAACTAGTTAATGAAGGGCTTCACAACAAGTTATACAAAATGCCAGATGAAGCTAGAATGAAACTACAAGAAACACTAGAAAGATTAATTAACGAAGGTAGCGGCGGATTAATTTGTATAATACTTTAATAACGTTAAAAGGGTGTAACTAATAACATGTTACACCCTTTCTCATTTGGGGAATTTTTATAAAATACAAATACATTAAACATATTTCGCACCATCACGAATTAGATGATTGCTTACATAGTATTCTTTAGCGAACCCATTCTTTATACAAAGAATCTCTTTTCCATGCATTAATGCTAAGTCTACAACATCTAAAGCCTTTCTAATATTTAGAGCTTTGTCTACTATAACTACATCCGCTAAGGTTAGATTTTTTGCATACGCATTTTTCTCTTTTAAATATTTACAAAGTTCAACATTATTTAATGGCTCTAACACATAAACTTTCATAATACACCTCCAAAAAATTCCTATTGACTTTAAGAACGAATGTTTGTATAATATCTTTGGTGATAAACTTGTCTAAAATATATTTTCACATAGACGTTAACAACGCCTTTCTTTCGTGGGAAGCTGTTAAAAGATTAAAAGAAGGAGAAACTACAGACTTAAGAACTATTCCTTCTGCTGTAGCAGGTGATCCTAAAAACAGAACCGGAATTATACTCGCAAAATCTAAACCAGCAAAAGATATGGGGGTAAAAACTGGTGAACCTATTTTTTCTGCTGTTAAAAAATGCCCCGATTTAGTTTGTGTCCCACCTAATCACAGTTACTACGAACAAGAAAGTCTTAAACTAAGAAAAATTCTAGAAGATTTTTCTGATGAAGTAATCCCCTATTCTATAGATGAATGTTTCATTACATACATTCCACTTTTAGGTAGTGTTATGGAAGTTGCAAATAACATCAAAGATAGAATTTTTAACGAACTAGGATTTACTGTAAATATTGGAATTTCAGATACAAGATATCTTGCCAAAGTGGCAAGCGATTTTGAGAAACCAAATAAAATACATACATTATATATTTCAGAAATTAAAGAAAAATTTTGGCCATTACCTATAGAAAATATGTTTTTGTTAGGTGGCAAAACAGCAGCTAAACTTAAAGCGATTGGAATAGATACCGTATACAAATTAGCAAACACAGATATTAATATATTAAAATCTCACCTAAAATCTCAAGGCGAAGATTTATATAACTATGCTTGGGGAAAAGATATTGATGAAAGGCACCAAAAACACGAAACGCCTAAATCTGTAGGACACAGTAAAACATCTGTAACAGACTTAACTAATTTAGAAGATATTTATTCTTTTATACTAGATGTTGTAAACGATACTTGTAATAGACTCAGAAAAGAAAATATGAAGGCAAATACCGTTACAGTTACTCTCAAAACAAGTAATTTCAAAGTATATTCTATGGCTTATACTTTACCTTTTGCTACAAATGTAACAAATGAAATATTTAAAGATTCCAAAAACATATTTAATAAAATGTATAAAGGCGAACCACTAAGACTTATTGGTATAAGTCTTAGCAATCTAGAAGTAGATGAAACCACCCAACTTAATATATTTGAATCTTTTAACGAAAAAGAACACAAATTAGATAAAACTGTAGATAATATCTTAAACAAATTTGGTGGCAATCTTGTTACTCGTGGTTCTTTAATTAACAAAGAAAAAGATACATTTAGAAAAAATAGTATTAATTAGATATAGCAAACATTAAACCTTGTTTAATATGTTTGCTATATTTGCTCTTGTAGTCTCATAATACTTTTTTGTTCTAAAGCCTATACATTCATACCAAGTAATTGGAAAGTTTGTAAGGGTGTAAATGCTACTTTCAATTTCCTCGATATTAAAATCATTCAAAGCTTTTTCACAAACTTTAGTTATTAACTTTGTACCTATCTTTTGTCTTCTATAATCCGGATGTACTAATAGTACTCTTGACTCTAATATATTCTTATTAAATTCGGGCATAATTAGATTCAATGTTGTTCCTACAATCTTACCGTTCTCAATTGCTACAAAGCATAATTTATTACACATTTTATACATCATTTGTACATAGTCTTCTGCATATTTTATATTCCATCTTCTTTCTTTAACTTCTGACTCATACGTTTCAACTAATAAAGTTGCTACATCTTTAATTTCAGTTTTCTTTAATAATCTTATTCTCATTTATATCACCAAAGTTAGTATGAGTTTCTTTAAGAATTACTATACTTACATTTTAATTATTTTTTGCTTATGCGTAAATAACTTTTAAATATTTTTTTATAAAAACAGATGAACACCTTGCTGCTCTAGCAAAGTGTTCATCTACAAATTACGACATTTTTTCTTTCAGTACCTTTATTTTATTTAATACTTTTCCATATGTATAAAAACTTCCTACAACAAAAGTTGTTACATCTAACGTATGTTTAAACGAATATTCCATAGCTTCATCTAAAGACATCATCTTAATATTAGGCCCTCTACTATTTTTTAATGCAACTTCATACAACTCTTGAGCGGTAGCATATTTTTTGTCTTCTATTCCAGAAGTTAATATTATTTCAGCATCTTTATCTTGTAGTAATGCTTTTACCATTTTTTCATAATCTTTTCTTTTTAATATTCCCACGATATATATTCTTTTTTTATCTTTAAAATACATATCCATCATTTCTACAAAGTTTTTCATAGCAGGAGGATTATGTGCTCCGTCAAAATATATATCTGGCAATTCTGATATCTTTTCCATTCTTGCTTTATGCACTACTGTACTTAAACCTTCATATATTGCTTCGTTTGATACTTTATATCCTTTTGAATTTAATATATTCATAGTTTCAATAGCAATACTTGCATTTATTACTTGCTTTATTCCCTTTAAATTTACAGAGACATTAGGTAGTGTAGAGTAATCAAAATACTGATAATCTTCATTATATATATAATTAGATATATCTTTACTTGTTAAAACATGTAATGTATTGTTTTCCTTTTTACATTTTTCTTTAACCACATACATAGCTTCATCTGCTAATTTATATATCACTGTATGTGAATTAGGTTTAATTATTCCCGCTTTCTTAGTTGCTATTTCAGTAAGTGTTGATCCTAATATTCTTGTATGATCATAATCTACTGAGACTATTACTGATACAAGTGTATTTGTAATTATATTTGTTGCGTCACTTATTCCACCAAGTCCTGTTTCTAAAACTGCAAAATCTACATTCTTTCTAGAATAATATATAAATGCAATAATCGTTAAAAATTCAAAATACGAAATTCTAACATTATGTTTTTTACTAAACTCTTCTATCTTTGGTTCTATCTCTAATATTAACTCTTCTAATTCTTCATTAGATATATATTTACTGTTTACACTTATTCTTTCGTTATAATTTATTAAATGTGGAGTTATAAACTTACCAACTGTATATCCTTGTTTTTCTAAGATATTTGCAATCATTTCTGTACAACTACCTTTTCCATTGGTTCCAGTAATATGTATAAATTTAAGATTAGTTTCAGGACTTCCATAGTCTTTCAAAAATTCTTTTATATATTTTAAATCTGGATTTTTACTTCCACGATATAAGTTATCAAAATACGAATTTATATCTATCATTATTTCACCTTTTCTTTTGTAAAGTTTTTACTTCATTATTATATTACAAATAAAATATAAATTACAAGAATATATATTGTTAGTGAAAAATAAAAGGTATAACTTAAACATTAATTTAAGTTATACCTTTTATTCATTTAAGAGTCTTTTTTAAATTCTTACAAAGTTGTGCCATATTCTTTGCAAGTTCTTTTCTTTTTTCCGAAAGCTCGGTGGCAGAATCCCTCACTTCATTTGGTGATACCCAACCTTTATATTCCGGTCTAAAAGGTCTTGTATCAAAGGTATGAAGCACTACTCTACACTGAAGTGTTTCGGAAAATCCTAAAAAGTGCTTGTGTTCATCTGAAAGCGATGTAAAATCAAATATAATATTCTCTTTACATTCTCCGTTTGGAAATACTACATCTGCTTGTATACACTTATCAGAATTTCTGTCTTCCCGCCAATTAAATGCTACTGCTCCTCTTTCATTGCTGTGAATCTCATTTAAATACATCATATACAACGGATGTGCTGTTGAAAAAGGATAAAATCTTCCGCTAGCCGTTATCACACCTCTTTTAGTTACTTTTACCACAGGATTCCTGCTAGTTTCCATATCGTAAAAAGGTGAATTAACTTGTCCAACAATAACATAATTGTTCGCAAGCGGTTCTTTGCTAAAAATGTCTACGAACCAAAGTCTTTCGTCCTTTGTTCCAACCCACCAGTTATATATAAATGACTTCTTCCTAAACATGCCTAAACCTCCTTCGTAATTACTTGGATAAGAAATTTATATTAACGTACCAATTATATCACTTTTTATGTAAATTTACAACAAAAAACGCCTTCAACTTTCGTTGATGGCGTTTTATAATTTAATTTAATTATTTTGCAAGTTCAACTGCTCTTGTTTCACGAATTACATTTACTTTAATTTGTCCTGGATAATTCATTTCTGCTTCAATTTGTTTAGCAATATTTCTTGCCATTATTGTTGCAGCTGAATCATCTACTTGTTCTGGTTTAACAATAATTCTTACTTCTCTACCTGCTTGGATAGCATAAGATTTATCTACACCTTTATATCCATCACAAATTTCTTCAAGTTTTTGTAATCTCTTGATATATGTATCTACAGTTTCACGTCTTGCACCAGGTCTTGATGCAGATACTGCGTCTGCTGCTTGAATTAATACAGCTTCCATTGTAGTTGGTTCACAGTCACCGTGGTGAGCTGCAACTGCATTAATAACTGCGTCAGATTCTTTGTATCTCTTAAGTATTTCTACACCTAATTCTACGTGTGTACCTTCTGCTTCATGGTCTACTGATTTACCAATATCATGAAGAAGTCCAGCACGTTTTGCTAAAGCTACATCTAGTCCTAATTCTGATGCTAGAAGACCAGCTATATGTGCTACTTCTATAGAGTGGTTAAGAACATTTTGTCCATAACTTGTTCTATATCTTAGTTTACCTAATAATTGAATTAGATCTGGATGAAGATTAATAACTCCTGTTTCATAAAGAGCTCTTTCTCCTTCTTCCTTAACTGTGTTAGCTACTTCTACCTTAGCTTTTTCAATTGTTTCTTCGATCTTACCTGGATGTATTCTTCCGTCTGCAATTAATCTTTCGATTGCTAGACGAGCTACCTCTCTACGGATTGGATCAAAGCTAGATAATACTATTACATCTGGAGTATCATCTATTATGATATCTATTCCTGTTAATGTTTCAATAGATTTAATGTTTCTACCTTCTCTTCCTATAATTCTACCTTTCATATCGTCACTTGGTAGATTTACAACTGATATAGTTGCTTCAGAAGTATGGTCAGCAGCGCATCTTTGAATTGCTCCAACTAACATTTGTTTAGCTTTTTTGTCTACTTCAAATTTAGCTTTAGCTTGAGCGTCTACTATGTAGTTTGCCATTTCTGTTTTCATGTCATCTTCCAGTCTAGCCATTAACTCACGTTTAGCTTCTTCTACTGAAAGTCTAGAGATTCTAACTAATTCCTCTTCTTCTTTTTTGAATGAGTTTTCTAGTTCTTTTTCTTTCTTCTCTAATGCTTGTTGCTTCATAGAAAAGCTTATTTCTTTTTCCTCGATTAAATCAAATCTTTTATCTACTAAATCTTGTCTTTGATTTACTCTTTGTTCTGCTTTTTCTATTTCGGCTTTCTTTTGTTTAATCTCTCTGTCTGCTTCTTCTTTTTGCTTGATTACCTCATCTTTAGCCTCAATCATTGCTTCTTTTTTAATTCTTTCAGCTTCTTGTTTAGCATCTTCGACCATTTTCTTTGATCTGTTTTCCGCACTTTCTAAGTCACGAGCATCTTGTTTTTTCTTTTGCGAACTTGTTACTAAAACAGATGTAGGTACAGCAACAACAAGTGTAGCGACAATTGCTATGATTATACCTGTCATTTTGTTACCTCCATATTAAATTTTCAAAGTACAATATCTAATCTATATAACTTTTATCTATATTAATTTTGACATTGTTTATACAATTCTGTCAAATTACATTTTGCCTGACAATATTATATAATTAATCATACTCAATTGCAAGTAAATAGGAATAAAAAAACAAATTACGACAAAATACTCATTTATTCATATATTTTAGCTATTATATTACCTAAACACCTTCCAGCATAATATGCTTCTTCAAGTGTATTTCCCGTTGCACCTACTTCCACTAAAATACTTCCATCTTCTATATGTTGATTATATCTAGAATCTCTAACGAGAACATGCCTAAACAATCCTGGATACATAGCTTCTCCAACTTTAGCTATTTTTAATGCAACTGCCATATTTTCTTTCCAATATTTATTTTCTAAGCTTTGATAACCCACACCTACAACTATCATAAGTTTTGCCACACTCTTACCGTTTATATTCACCTTAGGCGCAAAAGTTAAATCTGATGATGCATCTCTATGCACATCTATCACAAGGCCAAAATGAGAATATTTATCTAAATTTTTATTTAATGTTTTTAACGAATTTTTATATGCATTATTGTACGAAGTATAATCATGAGCTGTAGTATCCATAACAGTTGTTATACCTCTTTCCATTAATGTCTTATTCAACATGTGTGCAACAGACAGCATATTATATTTCGCATCTTTACTTCTATATGTACTAGAATACTCAAATTTATATCTATCACTATTTGCATAAGACTCTGATGTATGTGTGGAATACATTAAAACTTTATCTTCTTTTTTCTTCAAACTTAATTTCATGTCCATTATCTCTTCATAATTTATTTTCTTTGAAGAGTAATCTAATATTGTCACTCCATCTATATCTATTCTTGTATATGATTTAGTACTTTTTTCTACCGCTTCAGATTCTTCTAACTCTATATTATCCGAATCAACATCTACAGCTGACGCATCAAAAAGGGTTGTATCTAACGGTTGTACTACCTCTTTAACAACTTCTTTTTCTTCTTCCACAACATTAGTAGAATCCTCCTTAGCGACTACATAATTGTCCACATTAAGCACAGGATAAGCCTTAAGAAATGCTGTTATATCTAATTTCTCCATCGTTTTTTCTCGCAAATTCGTAGCTAATGCAAAAAAATACTCAAACGTTTTTGGAGTTCTTAAAAGATATATTCCTAGAATAATAAATATACTCATTCCAAAACTAATAGTTGTTCCTTTTTTTAATATGCTAATTAAATTCCTACCTGCTTCCTTTATTTTATTTAAAATGGCATTAAAAAAACTAACCACATATTCCATAGATTATCACCTTAGTCTATGTTATTATGGTTAGTTTAATTTTATGATTAAATTAATCTAAAAGATCTGACATTGCTGTATTATATTTTTCTAGAACACTTATTGTTCTTTCTTTTAATCCGATTACTTCTTTTTTAATATCTAATAATTTTTCTTTTTCAGCTTCAATTAAAGCTTCAATTCTATTCTTTTCGCTAATAGCTTCTTGTCTTGCGCTTTCAACAATTGCTTTAGATTGATCTTCTGCAGTAATTAGTGCGTTAGCAACTTTTTCTTGTTTTTGTAGATATTCACTATCATATCTTTCAAGTTTTTTTCTTATGATAGTTATTTCGTTAGAAAGTCTATTTACTTCAGCCTTTTCTACTTGTAATCTGCCCTCATAATCTGATTTAAGTTCTTTTATATATTCTTCTACTTCTTTCTTAGCATATCCAAACATTTCAGAAGTGAACTTCTTATCATTCTCCATTTAATACTCCCTCCATACTACGACGGAGTTATTATATCAAAGATTTTGACATTTTTCAATATTGATTTACATTATTTTTTAACTAGTTCTAAGACAGCTTTAAAGTATGCTATATGAGACTTTTCATCCTCTATTATTCTTAATATAATTTCCTTTAAATTCTCGTTGTCTGTCATACTAAACAACTCATTATATCCACTTATTCCAGCTTGTTCTAAAATAATATTTTCTTCAAATATATTAATAAAATCTCTTGTATAATTTACAAAACTTGCTTTCCAGTAATCACAAATGTCTATATTGTTATCTATATATATACAATTTCTAGGATCTACTCCACACTTAACTAATATTTTGGCAAGTATTTCATAATGTTCCATTTCGGTAACAGATATTTGTTCCATTGCATGAGATATATTTTTTAACATATCCGCTGAACCAAATATAAAGTGTTGATACATATATTGCATTACACTAGTCATTTCACTTCGTCTATCCGCATACAACCTTTTAATTTTAGATATAACTTCAAAAGGCAAAGACGTTACTGTTATTTCCGGATACTCCTTATTCACCTTAAAATTTTCATTAAAATCTAGTTTGTTTACTAATTCATAATTCATACAATCACCTAGTAAATATTATGTTTCTAGAGATAATATATTACATAAAACTAGATTTTTTATTATCTTTGTGATATAATACATAAGCGACTAAAAAAGAAAATCACTAACTATGTGGTTAATACGTACTAATTAGCCATGCTCAAAAATATATTACAGGAGGTTTTAAATGGCATCTAAACTAGTAAAGTACAATGGCGGCACGACTTCACTTAAAGGTTGTAGTCCTGCAAGTGCCCTTGAAAAAGGACGGTTTTATGAAATAGTCTCCGTTGATACTGGAGACATACAAACAAACTATTACCTAAAAGGTATAGTTGGCTTTTTCAACGCAGCTTGGTTTGATGAGATTCCGGTATATTTAGCTGTTGCTAAATCCAGACCTGAACTCTTAAAACCTTTTGTATGTTACAAAGTTTCTCCTTCACGTGAACCTTTGGAATGTACTCGGGTTGTCACAAGCGCTGTAAAAAAAATCATTGAACTTTCAAAAGACACCTATGAGGTATATACCGAAAGCTGTCGTTACGTTGTTCAAAATTTCTAAAACCACACTAAAAACCCCTTCTATACAGGAGGGGTTTTGCAAATTTAATAAACTTGTGGTATAATACCCTAGACAAAAAAATTAATCAACTACTAACTATGGGTTGTGTCCTGCAAATTAGCTAAAAGGAGGTTAATATGGCTACTAGATTAGTTAAGTACAACGGTAATACCGCTACATACCAATCTTGCAGTTCCCCCGCGCTCCTTGAAGAAGGAGAATTTTATGAAGTGGTATCTATGGATGTAGGTGAATGTCAAACAAATTACAGATTAAAAGGCATTGATGGCTATTTTAACTCCGTTTGGTTTGATGATGTTAAAGTTGGTTTTGTAATTGCAACCAAAATGCCAAAGATTGGCGAACGGTTTTTGTGTTACGAATACACACCCAACGCTAATAAATACTTCCGCACTACAGTTCTCACTTCACGCGTTAGAAAAATAGAACAACTCACTAACAAAGGTTATAAAATATATACCCTTAACTCTTGTTATATTGTTCATCTAATCTAACCAACGACCAGTCTTGATAGTTTCAAGGCTGGTTTTGTTTACTATTGACATCCCCTATTTTTGTGATATAATTAATACAGTTTTGAATATATAAAACCTAAGACAAAGCAAAGTAAGTTTAAGAGAATATATTTTAGAGAATGCGGGTCACCGGCTGTAAGCCTGCTAATATACTTAAACCGAAATTTCACTTTTGAGGTGCTCTTTTGAAATAGTAGTAGATTGAGTCGGCTAAGGCCCGTTATAGCTTGTTAAGTGCGTTACATTGTAACGAATTTAGGTGGTACCACGGAAGCAAAGTCATTTCGTCCTAATATGGATGAGATGACTTTTTTTATTATGTATTAATTAAGGAGGAAATAAATAATGGATATATTACAAAACATGGATAATATTCTTAAAGCTGGTTTAGAACAAATCGAAAGCTGTAAAACAATTGAAGAATTACAAGATGTTCGTCGTGATTTAACTGGTAAGAAAAGTCCTTTAAGTGAAGTATCTAAATCTATGGGTAGTTTAGATGCTGACGCTAGAAAACAAGTTGGTATGAAAATTAGTGAGATAAAAACTACATTTGAAACTAAACTTAACGAAAAAGAGCAAGTGTTAATTGCTTCTAAAAGTGTACTTGATGAACCACTAGATTTAACATTACCTGGAACTAAGGTAAGTGGCGGTGCACTTCACCCTATTACTCAAATGTGCTATGACTTAAACGATGCATTTACATCTTTAGGATTTGAAGTATATAGCGAAGATGATATCTCAAGTGAAAAGTATGCTTTTGATAACCTTAACTTTGCCGATGACCATCCAGCTCGTCAATCTATGGATACATATTGGATTGAAGGAACTGAAGAAAAATCAGGTACTGAAAGACTATGTCTAAGACCACACTTAACTGGTGGTTCTGTAAGATACCTACTAAAACACGGAGCTCCTGCAAGATTTGTATATCCAGGTAGAGTATATAGAAATGAATCTACTGACGCTAGACACGAAAGAGCATTCTTCCAATACGAAGCGTTAATAGTAGATAAGAATATATCTTTCTCTTCTGGTATGGTTATGATACAAACAATACTAGAAAAAGTATTTGGTAGAAAGATTAATGTTAGAATGCGTGAAGGTTTCTTCCCATTCACTGAACCAGGATATGAAATAGATATGGAATGTCTAGTTTGTGGTGGTAAAGGTTGTAAAGTATGTAACCACAATGGTTGGATTGAAGTAATGCCAGGTGGTGTTATACATCCAAACGTGCTTAAATCTGCAAACCTTGATCCAAATGAATGGACTGGTTTCTACATTAACATTGGATTAGATAGATTAGTAATGATGCGCTATGGTGTAGATGATGTAAGACTATTCCACAGCGGAGATTTAAGATTCTTAAATCAATTCAAATAGAAAGGAGAAAACAATGAAAGTATCTTTAAATTGGATTAAAAAATATATAGATTTACCAGACACAATATCTCCAAAACAAATTGCTTACGATTTAACTTTAAGAACAGTTGAAGTTGAAAGCGTAGAAAATACTGCAGAAAAGTTTCATGATATTGTTGTAGGTAAAATTTTAGAAATAAAAGCACATCCTAATGCAGATGCATTAAGAATATGTATAGTAGATATTGGTGCTTCTGAACCTGTTCAAATTGTATGTGGTGGTTCAAACCTATACGAAGGCCAACTTGTTGTAGTATCTAAACCAGGAGCTGAAGTTGTTTGGCACGGTGAAGGCGAACCAGTTGTAATCAAAGAAACTAAAATGCGTGGCGAATACTCTTATGGTATGATATGCGGCGCTGAAGAAGTTTATCTTGACAAACTATTCCCACCTGAAAATGATCACGCTATAGTAGACCTTAAAGGTGTAGACTGCAAACCTGGTCAAAACATAGCTGATGTTATTTGTATGAATGATACAGTTATTGAGATAGATAACAAATCTTTAACAAACAGACCTGACCTATGCGGACACTATGGTATGGCAAGAGAATTATCTTGCATATATGATATACCATTAAAAGAATTAGACGCTCTAGAAATAGATACTACATTACCTAAATACAATGTAGAAATATTAGAACCAACTAAGTGTCAAAGATATGTTGGTGTTGAAATAGAAAACGTATATGAAAAAGAATCTCCTATGTGGATGAAAGCTGCATTAATAAACGCTGGTATGAGACCAATTAACGCAATAGTAGATATAACAAACTATGTTATGCTTGCAGTAGGTCAACCAACTCACGCTTTTGATAGAACACAT
>JAZRSA010000031.1:0-47115 GCA_045651205.1 Clostridia bacterium | reverse complement strand
TTTCCCCTTGATACATTGTTTCAGATTTCTTACCAGCCTCATCCACTTTCTCGAAGTCAACAACTGTCGGAACTGAGAATGAATCCTGGAACTCACTAGTAACTGTTATAACACTCTTTAGATTTCTTCTTAATTTGTTATCATTAAGAGCCTCTTTAATAGTTATTCGTGTGTCTTTTTCTATATCATCTAATCTGAAAGTGTGTTGGTCTAGAGATAAGAACTCAATTAAGTCTCCATCATATTTCATAATGTAGTCATAGAAGTCTTCTTTATTCTCTTTCACAACATCTCCAATTTTTATATACTTAACAGATTTTGCTAAGTCTTTGATGCTTTTGAACACATTAACCATACCATTGTAGCCTGCCTCATCATTATCGTAGCAAAGCACAATATCTTTGTCTTTAAAAGCACCTATGATATTCTGATTCGGAGTTGCCCCAGCACCACTTACTAGTGTGTAGGCATTAAGACCATACTCTCTGGCAATCAGCATATCTTTTTCACCTTCAAACAAGTAACAAGGTTCGTTACTATTCAAAAATGAATCATAAGGTATAATCCAACCACTCTCTGCATTTTCATTAGAGCAACATTTTGGCACACCATCATATTTCAGTAAATTATATCTTCTTATGTCTACTAAAATATTATTATAGAAAACAGGAATACCTAGGAGTCTTTTGTTTGAGCCTTCAGGTCTAACAAGTCCTAGATTCATAGATGATATTAGGTCTTCACTTAATCCTAGTCCTTTAACTCTTTCTAGGAAATTAGTGTCTGACCAAAGCAATCCTTTATTGTAATTCCAATCATCATTGAGGTTGTATTTGCCTAATAATTTAATTGCATCAGCAGTAGATATGTTATTCATTTTAGCAACGAACTGTTCTTCGTTGTAACCTACGTTACATACCCAGCAATGGAATAGACCTTTTTGAGTGTTTACTGAAGCAGAAGGGTGAGTATCATCGTGAAACGGACACAATACTTTTACTTCTTCTGCTCCCCACTCATTAGAGTCAACATCACTGAAATACTTTTTAAAGTATTCCATATTTACTTACCAATTAGATGCCCATATCATCAATTTCTGTGTTTTGGTCTGGTAATTGTTTGAAGTTTTTAACTTTATTAATTTGTCTTTCTTGTTCCTCATCTAATCCTGTTTCTTTGTTTTGAACTGTCTTAGTATAAGTTTCAGTCATAACTTCGATTAAACATTCAACTCCAGGAGTTTTTTCTTGGATTTCACCTGCTGCTAATTCACTAACACCTAACCCATATAGGAAAGCAGGAATAGCAAATGGCATATTAGGGTGAGTAGATAAGTTATGGAAAACTAATCTTCCTTTATATTGCCCTTCAGTAATTTCCATTTTTACTGAGCAGTTATAGAATTCACAATTTGGAACAGTCTCAGTAATATTATTTCCTTTTTCATCTTTTAAAGCATTTCCACTTTCATCTCTTTGGATTACTTTAATAGTTTTAGTTTCTTTTTTCCAAGGAGCAACTTCTTTAACTTTTGCTCTGTAAGTCCCATCTGGAATTGGATTATAGTCCATTGAAACTCCCTCTTTTGCAGTGTATTTTTTGTTTAAACTTGTATCTACCATTTTGGTACCTCCTATTTATCTATTTTTGCACTATCTACTAATGCTTTTAGTACGTTTCTATCGTACTTGAATGTTTCAATACCTCTTACAACATTCTTTATTGTTGAAACTCTATAAATTGTTAGAGTTCCGAACTCATCACATTCATACATAATAGAGTGTTTTAAGAAAGCACCTATTGATTCAGTATATAAGTGATTAATTCCTTCTCTTATCATTGTTTTAATGATATTACCAGCAGTATGTTCAGGATTATCTAAATCATACTTATTAAGTGGGTCTACACTTTCAATTTGTTTCTTTAGACCCTCAGCCTTTTTAGTATAATGGTCAATTTTCTCTTCAAGTTCTTGACCTTGGTATCTTTCCTTAAGAAGATTAATTACTTCTTCAAGGTTTTCATCTACCTCTTTGATTTGAAGACCTGTGTATACATCATAAACATTTCTAATTTCTTGTAGAACTGTTGGATTTTTAGGTATTACATAAGTTGTTAAGTCCTCAGAATCATATTTTTGCTTAGTGCTTTCAGGAGCACTGCTTACACAATCGAATAGCACTGCTAGAGGAGCAGTCAACTTAAGCAGTTTTAAGCCTTGTGTAAGCGTTTTTTGTTTTCCGAATATATTTCTCTTACCTATATTAATAAAACTCTCTGTGGCAATAAATTCCTCATCATCTGCAGTAATTGTGTAGTATTTGTTATTGCCTATTTCATAAAACTTTTTATAGTACTTCATAAATTACCTCCTAACTATTAAGAAGATTGTTTAAAGTCTTCATAAATTGTTCAACATTTGGGAATTTTGATAATTTATCTGCTAATACTTGGTCGCTGTCTTCTACTGATAAAGCAAATTGGTATTTTTTCATAATACTAATATTTACTTTTTGTAGAACTGGTACCATTTTATCTGCTGGAGTTGCTTTAATTAACTTAACTGCTTCTAGAACAACTTTATCTGCTTTAACTTCATCACTTACTTGTGTAGTTTCAACTTTAACATCTTGTGTTACAAAAGTTCTTTCTCCATTTAAGTAAGCCTCAGTTTCTCCACCATCAATAATGTTCATAACCTTTTGTTCTTCAGTTAGTTCAACTTTTGCAGGTTTTTCTTCAACTTTTGCCACTTTTTGTTCAGTTTTTGTAGGTTTTTCTTCAATTTTTACCTCTTTTGGTGCCTCTATTGGCTCTAAAGTTGGTTTCTTGTCTGCTTTTTCATCAAATTGTAAGTCGAATCCTTCATAAAGTCTTAGACCTAAACCTGTACCTCTAGCAGCAACCTTTGCTTTTGCTCTTTGTAAAGCCTTATTTACTAGATTTTGGTCATAGATTCTAGCAGAAGAGTAGTCCTTGTCTTGAATTGGGTAATCTTCTACGAACTCTTTTCCCATAAATACTAATTTTACTCTTACAAAGTGTGAATACATAACTGATTCAGTTTCACTAACAACTTTATCGTTTTGTATATTCTTTTGGTGCATACCTAACATATCTGAGTGAACTAATCCACCAAACTCATTAGGAACATTGATAAACTCTGCAGTTTCATCGCACATACGAGTTAATCTTTCCATAACAGCCCAAGGAATGTACACATCCCCTTTGAATGTTTCTTTTAAGAATGGTTGTAAAGACTTAGCCTCCTCAGATGTCCCCTCATAGTTTGCTTTAAACACTTCTTTCCAACTCTTTGATTTGCTTTCCACGATTTCATCCTTTTTTGTTGATTTCTTTGTTTTTGGTTTAGCAGTTTCTTCAACTACTTCTTCCACATTTAACTCTGGTTTGTTTTCCATATTCCTACTCTCCTATCTTTCTTTTATATTCCCATATCAGAATCACTGATATTGGTTTCTTCTTCAAATGGTACTAAATACTTTTCTGCTTGTGCAGGAGTTAAGTAATTTCCCCATCTTATCAAACTCATTGGCACTGGGTAGTACACTAATTGACGAGCCTTAGTCTTAGATATAGTTCCTAGATTTTCTAATAAATCTAATAACTCTTCTTTTAAATCATTATCTTCTACGATAGTGTATTTAATTCTCTTTTGATAAGCCATTTTCTTCTTCCTCCTTTTCTGCTCTTTCAAGCAACATTTCATCTATGACATCATCTATAATGTAGTCATCTTTGTCTATATATTCTTTAGGTTCACAATATTCATCATAGCCTGGAATATAACTTGTTAAATCAGTAGTGTCCATTATCTTGTCCCCTCCAATTTATCTATAACTGCATCCACGAAATCGTGAACTTTTTTATTATCATAATCATAATTAACTTTTAATAACTCTATTGCTGAGTATACAACTGCAAATATTTCTATTTCATTTGAGTTCTTGCCCTCAACTTCAACTGTACAATCAGTTTTGTTACTTTTTGTTACTATTTTTAGCATTAACTTGACCTCCTTCCAATTTACCATACCTAGACCTATATCTTCTGATAAGACTATTAGCCTCTTCTAATGATTCCCTAAGTCTAGCATTTTCTTTTAGTAATTCTACATCTCCTTTAAGACTGAGCGAGTGCTCTTCTAAAAGTGCGACATATTTTGTGTACAATGTATTGTACCTTAATGGTTTCATAATTACTCCTCACTATGTTTTTTAATCCAATTATCTATTTTAGATATACACTTTCTACAAAAATGTTTCATATAAACTTGATTGAACTGACTCCTGCCTTTTTGGTCGTAAGACCATTTTACAATCTTACAAGTGTCTACATTCTTAAGTAATCTATGGCAGATACAACACTCGTAAATCTTTTCTCTATAATAAGCCACTAGATAGTTAATTCGTTAAGGTCTCTTTCACTAAACTCGACCTTACTTTGCACCATTTCATAAATCTTCTCATCAATAGTACCTTGCATTACTAGATGATAATAAACAGGCATTTCAGTTTGACCAATTCTATCTATTCTACCAAGAGTTTGTTTGTATGCTCTCGAACTATCAGGCATAGAGTAGAACACCATCAGATGACATTTGTGTTGAAGACCATCTAGGCTTTCTCCAAACGCTTCATATTGTCCTATAATTACATCAAAATCTTTTTTCAATTCAGATGGTTTATCTTTAACATTACCATCTATCACAACGTATTTTTTCGACAACTTTTCACACACGCTTATAATTATATCTTTTTCTACATTGTAATTATAAAGAACACTCACAATATCATCAGTATTTTGTAGGAACTCTTCTAACCAATCTTTTTTATTTGTATTATCTCCGTACTTAAATCTTTCTCCATATTCATTAGTCCCACTTACAACACCACTTATTAGAGTCTTCTTCCCTATTCTGAAAGCACTAACATTATCAAATGTAATCTCTTGATATGCTCTTTCTTGCAACATCTTTGCATAATTAGAACACTTTGGAATTGCCACCTTTATCATCTGAGGTTCATAATCTCCATATTTAGGAGCATAATACCTACAACTGCTTTTGATAAGAGGTTTAATTTCCTCTTCTATAAAGTTCATCCTATAGCCTACTATCTTATTGATAGGAAATGGCATACCAGGAACTTGTAATTTTTGCTCTCTGCAATACCTATTCTTAAATAATTGTAATGACATATCTAGGTAACCTAGAAACTTTAATTGAGCATAAAAATCTATATAACCACCAAGTTCTTTTTCAGTTGGAGTAGCAGTTAAGATAATTTTATATGGAGTAAGTTCTCCTAAATCCAAAACTGCTTTCGTAACTTTAACAGGTTTCTTAATAGTCCCAACATTTTTAATCTTATGACTTTCATCAACTATAATAGTCCAATTCTCATTAATAGCCCAACTAAAATCCATTTTATGTATAATATCAAAGTTTACAACCACGCACTTATCAACCATACAGCCCTCTCTCAAGTATCTTTTAATTGTGTCGTTCTTCTTTGTAGAAGACCAACTCAAATTATACTCACAAGGTTTTAAATCAGTATGTTCTTTAATAACATCCCACCATTGTGTAATGATTTTTTGGGGGCAAATGACTAATAGATTGTCAGTTGGATTCTCATCAAATCTTGCTAGAGATGTTATTGTTTTACCACTACCAGTTTTCATAAATAAACCAATACTAGGTACACATCTTAACTCTTCTAATATTTGTGCTTGATAATCTCTCAACTTAACATTCTTTAGCATTTTACCCTCTCCTTTAATTAGTCTTTATAAATCCAATCATCATACATAAAGTCATAATCGTTAGTCATACCCAACATCATATTACTTATAATGTTTGTAGCCTCTCGTTTAGTCAACTTATCTAAGTTGTTCATAATTTCTTCTTGTTCTTTATCATCATAATAAGTTTGCTCACTGATATTGTCCATAATGAAATCTTTTTGTTTTTCAGTTGCTAAGAACTTATTTGCATAAGTTTTAGCAGAATATACTTTGTTTAACTCCTGTAAGTCCATATTAACCCTCCTATGTGTTTCTATTATAACACCCACTTATTCAAAAAGTTAAAAATTAATTTTAAATATTTTATATTTCTTGTTTATAATACCTTTTTTCTTAATGGTTTTACTTAAGTTAGCAATACTAGTCTTTACATCTCTTTTAGTTGAGAAGAATACTTGTGCCTCTTTCAAAGAATCAAAGTCCCCAATGTTTCTTTCATCTTCAACACCATCTTCATTAATAAACTTTTCGTAAATAACTATCATCTTAATTCCTCCTTTACCTAGTATAACCAAACTTCCCCTTACTTAATTGTCTAAAAAATTATTATCATTGTACCAATAGTAACCTACATCTGCACAAGATACCATTTCAACATCATCTTCTCCATATTCATATTCATAATCGTAACTAACATCTGCTGGTAGATACACCTTATATGCCTCTTTAAAATCATTTTCTAAAGATTTAACTCTTAAATCTTCTTTTGAAAGAGTTTTATAAAAATCATAATATGCTTCTGCTATATTATACTTAGCAATGTCTAAAGCCTTAATAGTTTCTTTGTTATTAATTTGTCCACAACAATGGTCTCCACAACCATTTTCCCTAATATCATATAGATATTCATAACTTTTCTTTAGTTCTGCTAATATCTCTTTATCAGTCATAATCTCATCTCCTTTTAATAATCTTCAGTACAATTATCTACTAAATCTAATAAGATAGGTCTTTGCTCTCTAAAATAGTCTTCGATACTACTAGCAAGTGCTTTATTCTTGTTGTCATAATGTGCTAGGTACTCATCAGTAATATCTCTAATAATATTGTAATACTCATCTAGCACTATGAACTTATTTCTTAAAAATTCATCGTAGAATTTCATAGTCATATAAAACATAACCTCTTCTCTATATTCTCTACTCACGTTCTAACACTCCTTTGCTATATAGTTCTTTCATTTCTCCCTCAGATAAACCTAGTTGATGGAAGAATTCACGTTGATGTCTTGATGTTGTCTGACTCCATTTTCCTAGATGTTTATAAACTTGCTTTCCACTATCTTTAAATTTAACATATTCTGCAACTCTAGTTCCATAACTAAATAATGTCTCCGTATATGTCCCCTCAGTTTCTACAACCTCAACAACTGCTTTCCCATAAAAACTTTTACGAGAATCAAATCTGCAGTCTAATCTATATTCATATCTAATCATAATATAACCTCCTACCAACTTGCGTGATACTCAAAATCAGAATAGAATCCATCCTTATTAAGTTCATCTTCTTCTTTTAATATTTCTTCTAGTATTTCTATTGTCTTGTAAATATCATCCATATAGTACTCATCATACTCAGTGCTACCAAAGAAGAATCCATCTTGTGTTGGTAATATTTTTGCAATTTCTTCTGCGTTTTCTACAAACTTACCATCAACCATATTTGGCTCCCAAACTCCATCTTTAAGTGTTGAACCATTTTGGATTTTACCCTCTTTTATAACTGCTTTTTCTTTAACTTCCTTACATACTTTTAAAAGTTCTTCTAACTTTTCTACATCAACATAATAACTTTTGCAGTCATCTACACCATCTTGAACATTTTTTACAAACCAATTATGAATTGCGTTTGCTTTTCTCCAATAGCCTACATCTTCTTCAATATAACTAACTCTATCAAAGTCAATAGGTATAACTTTGTCTCCTATTGTAATGTCTATAGTGCCTTTTACGTTTCTATGCTCGTACTTAGCACCAATATACTTTTTTCTATATAAATACATATCTAATCCCATAATTTTACCTCCTAATATAAATCTTTTAACTTCTCTAATTCATAGATTAAACCTTGTATACTATCTGCACTTGTAAATGCGTGGCAGTCTATCAAACCTAGCACTATTTCTTCCAAGTCTCTAGTATCGTACTCAGTTAATTCTTGTACAATAACCTCATCTACAAGTTGTACTATTTTTTCTATCTTTTGTTTATAATTGTCTACTTTTTCTTTTAATTTATAACTATACCCATAAGAGCATACGCCCTCGTGATAAGTTGTTTCTAATTCTGCTCCAAACTCCTCTTCTAGTTTACTCTTGTATTCATTTTGAACCATATTATTCAAAGTGTGTCCAATACAACTAACTACTGGTTCAATACGCATACCTCTTCTCAATAGTCCACAAATTTCATCAAACTTTTTCTTATCAAAACTATTTCCTACACTTATATAATTTCTCATATTTAAACCTCCTACTCATCACAACCTATACGTTTGCTTAGCGTATAGATATGAATCTCTATATCTTCCTTATTAAAGAACTCATCTCTAAGTTGTCTTGCTTTCTCCTCAATTTCATCTTCTGCTCTTACTATATAGTATTCTTTGTATTCTCCATTCTTTACATTTCTAAATACTATAACGTGATAATTTGTATTTTTCATTTTTCAAAACCTCCACTTTCTTCGTTTGTACCTCCATAATAACACGACTTTTTCCTAGAGATACGTTTTGGAAAAATTAATGATAAATATAGTAATGAATGTTCTCATTTATTTTTGCTTTTAACTCATCATCAAAACTTCTATCTGCTATTCTTGTAATGTCTTCTAAAGATAAACTCTCCAACATTTTTAAATCATTTTTTAATTGCTTAATTTCTTCAGTTCTATTGTCTTTTTCACATATTGCTATCTCATCATTTATAAATTGAATCTCCCCATTTATATAGTCTTCTACCATATAAAGCATAAAATCTTCTACTATCATCTTAAACCTCCTATTAATACTCAACAATGTTATATTGTCCAATAAACTCTAAAGTAAAATCTCCAACTTTTGCTAATTCTTTATACACATCTTCATTAGTATAATCTTCTATCTTCTTTGCTCGTTCTACTGCGTCAATAACATCTGCAATATCAACATCATTATCAAAAGTAATTAAATCATCAAATTGTTCATCTGCACTATCTCTTAATATAATTTTTCTAACATTGTAATGTAATCTCATAAATAACCCTCCTAACAAATACAATTCTCTTTAAATATTTTTAATAAACCATATCTCTTTCCTATTTTATAGAAATAATCTTGAATAACTGCTAATTCGTTATATGACCAAGGTAATCCACTAAAGTCTAATTGCCATCTTTTTGCAAGTTCTTCTGCGTGATTCTTTCTCTCTGCATAATTATTTCCTTGAATAGATAAATCTAATATATCTATGTTTTCAATATATGGAGAGAAAGTCTCCTCGTGCCATTGTCTATAACCATTAGCATTTTTATAATAAATATTGAAATAAGGTTCATTTCTATCTAATTCATAATAACCTATAAACATATTAACGCCCCCTTTTATTCTCAAATACGTTCTTAACTTTAACATTATCTTCAATAACTTTAAAATAATCTATATCAGTTATATCTAACTTGCTAAATAAGTCTAAAACTCTATAACTCCCATCTCTAAAATAAACTTTCATCACGTTTTGTCTAGGAAACGTAAACCCATTATGTAGATTCTGCACTCTAGCACCTCTAACTATATCAATTTTAACTATTTCTCCCATAAATACTCCTATCTCCACTTAATTTTTATTCTTTCTACATAGTAATCAAATCTAAACTTATCATCATCTCTTTCAGTTGCAACAACTTGTAATCCTAATTCTGATAATCTTGTTTTTAGTAAATCACTTAATTTACTACAAATTCTTTTATGAATATCATATAATCTGATTCCTTTATAATCATAATAACTACCACAACTATCTTTTTTTAATTCAAATTTGCCACATCCTCCAACATAAATATATGTACTAGAACATCCACTATGATATTCCCAAAATTCTACCTTTAACTCACAATAATCTTTTCCATTATTAATAGCACGCTTAATATAATTATTTTTTAAATTATCTTTAAAATTATCATCATATAACTTATCTTTAAAATAGTTTAATATATCATCAATAACTATATTTTCTCTATCATTTCTATTAGTTTCTATTTCTTTTATCTCATCTAAAAAACTCATATTTACACCTCCACAATACTATGATAAACATTACCCTCATCATCAGTACCAACGCAACGCTCAACTTTACAATTATCATTTAGAAAGTCTAACTGCTCATCCACAATTTGCCAAACTCTTTCTTCTGATAATCTACCATCTTTAAAATAATCTGATATATAGTGCGTATCATAGCAATTAGTCCCATAACACCAACAACTATTTACCATCTCTCTTAAACTAATTTCATAACGCTCCTTAGTCCCCCACTCAAATTGTTTCTTTGCTAAATCCATTTGTTCTTTATTCATATTAAAACCTCCTAACTTTCTAACCATAATATAATATCTAAATCATCAGTAAACTTCTTTTCTTGCATAATTCTTTCTATCTCTGCAATTTCATCCTCACTTAATTCTAGTAAATCCCTATAAAGTCTCCCATAGAATCCTTGACTACAAGCCAAACTTTTACAAAGTGCTAATAAATCCTTAAATCCTAAATATTTCATATTAAATACCTCCTATAATGCCTCATATAATTCTTTTAATTCTTGATATTCTGAATCTTCATCTCTGAACTCTAAGTATGCCCCCTTAGTTCTATAAGAGAATCTTTGAATATTATTTTTATCTTTGAATATTTCTTCTAATTCTTTTTGTCTAGCCTCAATAAGTCTACTAATACATCCCATCATACAACTACGATAACGATAACTTTCCCAAGTTCTATTATAATATCTAACTCTATTATTACCTATTTCTGCTCCATTTCTGAATAATGTTGTTTCGTGCCCCCATCTATCACTAGTGCTCCAAGTATTATTTACAAAAGTATATTCTACTCCTCTAATTTCTTTTTTAACCATTTCCATCTTACTCATCCTCCTCAATTAGTTTTCCATTTTCATCTAATCCTAATTCCTCATAAATATAATCTCTTTCAAACCAAATATAATCATTTAATTCAGTATCTTCAATTTCTTCTCTATCAGAAAATATCATCTCTAAGTGCTCCATAAACTCCTCTTGCTTTTCTGCAGCCTCAATATCTTCTAAAGTATCTAAAGCACCACTCCAAGAGTTTTCTAATAATTTATAGAACTCATAGTTTTTTCCACAGTCATAATATTCTAATTTTTTAACTACTAACATTTTATTCATCTCCCTTAATTTCAGAATAAGTATTGCCTACTAACTCCCATACTTTTTGATATACGCTAACTATAATTTTATCTTTTATTTTTTCAACTAACTCATCAGATATTTCAACCTCCATAATACTTTCTAAATAATATCTGATTTCATCCTCTAAAAATAATTCTGCTTTTGATTTATTCATATTACATCCCTCCAAATACTAAACCATTTACATCTTCAGTTTTTATAACTATTGCACTTTTTGAACCTTGAACTCCTAAAAAGTATTTCATATCATCAGAATCAAATCTAAAGTTTAAAACTTTGAAACTTAAAACTAATCCACTTTCATCATATTCTAATTTTAGATAGTCTAAACAACTTCTCATAAACTCAAAGTCTTTTATATTTTTAAAACTAATCATTATATTCATATTAATTGCCTCCTCTTTTCTCCTTGTGCCTCCATTATCTCACGCTATTTCTTGTAAGATACGTTTTAGAAAAAGTTTTTTCTATTTCACAAAGTCCTCCATCATCATAACTCCTAATACTAGATATATTTCTAAGAAGAACACTCCTCCATTATGTCTCCAGTTACCCTCTTTGAAACTTGCTATCATCAACGCTACTGATAACGCTATAATTACAAATTGAATCAAATTAAATAATACTTTCTTTTTTAATTTTAACTTTCTTTTAAATTGTTTTTTCATCTTAAATTGCCTCCTCTTATTTCCCTTTGTGCCTCCATTATCTCATTAGTTGAGGCTAGAGATACGTTTTAGAAAAAGTTTTTTTTTATTCTGCTTTTTTTTGTCTCTGCTTTCTCCCTTTGTGCCTCCATTATCTCACGCCCCACGCTCTGAGATACGTTTTAGAAAAAGTTTTATAATTAAATACAAAAAAGAAGAGTTTTTTATTACTCTTCTATAAGTGATATTTCTTCTTTTATAATTGTATATCTATCTTTTAATAGTTTAGCATCAATTAATTCATCAACGCTTTTAATAACATATTGACGCCCATTTTTAATGTTGAACTCTTCCTCTATTTCTTGTAAGTTGCTATATTCTGCCACGTTTCTAATATCATCAAGTGCCTTATCTACTGCGTAAAGTATAAAAACGCTTTTTGTGATGTAAATACTTTCTGCGTTTGCTATATCAAATATAGCAAGTTGTTTGTTATCTGCTCCAACTCTTAACGCTTGTTTTTTGCTTTTATAATGTCTTGAGATGTCGATGTATAACTTATTATTATCTACCCACGCTCCCACAAATTGATTAGATGTTATCTTTTCAGCGTATTCAATAAGAGTTTTTTCTATTGCCTCCACTTCATCAAGATTAAAAACTTTTTCTGCTCCTACCTCTGATACCATATAGCCACTCTTCAAGTCTGCGTTTTCTAGCGTACTTGTAAGCGTTGCTCCTCCATTTTTAATTATTTCATTAATTAGTTTTTTCATATTGTTTTAACTCCTTTATTTTTTATTTTTTGGCGTTGGCGTTTTCTTGCCTCTGCTTAATTAATATATTATACTAATTCTTTTATAATTGCAACAACTTTCTTATTTTTTATAACTTTTTTATTGTTTATAATGTTTTTATATGTCAAAAAGTGTAAAGTTTTATAAAAGTTATTAATATTATTAACGAAAAATTATGTTTTTATACCTCTAAGCGTTTTTTATAAAAAAAGTTGTTTTTCACTTAAGTTAAGTGAATATATTGATATACTATGTTATATTGATTTCGATATACTTTAGGTGAAAAAATTATTTTTAGCGTAAAAGTGCCTTTTTTGGCGTTTTTTGAATTATAACATTTTTATATTTGATTAACATTAATATTTTTTATAAAGTTTTTAAATTGAATTAATAAAAGTTATTAATAAAAATAATTATAAAAAAATTATCAATAAAAATTAAAATATAAGGTTAATGGGGTGGGGTTTGAACGTGGGCGTGGCGTGGCGTGGGCTTCGTCCCCTACGCGTCTATGACAAATCATAACAAAATCTCTCTATATAAAATATTTCACCTTATTAACAAAAGAAAAATGACACAAAATCCACCCCCTTTAACCATAATAAAATTATGAAAGTTATGAATAATCTATAAAAATTTTCGAGTTTGCTTCGCAAACGTACTTTTTATTTAACTTTCTAGCCTAGTATATGGTATAATAGAGTTATAAGAGAGTTGGTGATGGTATGAAGGAATTTATGAGATATGTTTTCCCAGGAGGGTGTCTAGGACTGTTAACAGTTACAGTTTTAGTGTCCCTAGCGATGGGGGTTATGGTTGAAGACTATAAGAAGCAAATAGATAACATTTCTTCAGAAAGGGACTACTGGCACAGTCAGTATGAGGTTCTAGCCGAGGACTACTGTCGCTTACAAGGTGCTGGATGTGATAGATAAGTTGATAGAAGACATTGACATAAGCATTGCCTTTTTGGTGGAAGACCAAAAGCGTCTTTGTGATGCTCTTAATGACCCATCGACTCCAAGACCTAAGTATATTGCCTACATTAAGCATTGGGTCAGACTTAGGAGAGAGATAGATGAGTTGATGGAGGAGAGAGCAACACTTTTGGAGGTGGATGAGTATGGAGAGTCTTCTTTTGCTTATAATGGACTACTTTAGCCTAGAGGTTCAACGCTCAGGTGGTATGGGTGATGTGAGACTTCTTGCGAAGATGCGAGAGGTTAAGCGTGCCCTGGAGAAAGAGGGCATAGTCTTGGGGAGATAACTATGTCTAGTAATTCATATGTAAAAGAGTTAATGATTAATGAGTATAAGTTGAAGGAGATGGGGTGTGACTTTATGGGCTACACCTTGAGTAGGAGAGACATTCTCACTTACCACCACCTTATTGTGCCGAGACGACACGGTGGTCCAGCAACAGTTCAGAACGGTGCCATCATACAGAGGGTGCCACACGACTACCTTCACCTTTTAGAGAGAGTTTCGCCAGAAACCTTCTACATTGTCACTAGCGAGATGATAGATATGAATATCAAGGGGCACCTAGACCCATTTAACCTAGGAAACATACACGAGGCTCTTTGTGAGTTTGAGTATAAACACGCTGGTGAGCATACTAAGAAGGGTAAGATACTTATCAAGGAGGAGTATACTCGTGGTAGACTTTTAGATAGGAGATGAGATAATGGACAAAGCGAATATACAAGAGACGCTTAATGGACATTTAGATGATAAAGTAATCACTCCTAGAACTCTGCACCAATGGTGGAGCAAAGTATCACAAAATTTTCAGCCTAGTGGAGGCGACCAAGGGAGTACCCTTGGTTCTCTTCCTATAGGTGCTCAAGTGCCTTTTGGTAGTAACACTATACCAGAAGGTTGGTTACTTTGTGATGGTAGAGCAGTTTCTAGGACTACATATAAAGAGTTGTTCGCAGTTATTGGTACTGCTTATGGAGCAGGAGACGGTTCAACAACATTCAACTTACCAGATAAACGTGGTAGAGTTTCAGTTGGACGCAACAGTTCTGACACATCTTTTAGTGTATTAGGTAAGAAGGGTGGAGCCAAAACTGTTCAGTTGAAGGTTGAGCATATGCCATCCCATACCCATACTAGCCCATATAATGCAGGTGCTCAGTGGTTGGGTAGTTCTGGGTATGCTAATAATAATGGTGCTTGGCAATATGGGTATGTCTTCAATAGAGATGAGGTTGTTGGCTCATTGCAAAAAACAGGTGGAGACCAAGCCCACGACAACTTACAACCTTATGAAGTTGATAACTATATTATTAAGTATTCAGTTGTTAAGAGCGTCATCAGTATTGGAAGTAACAGCAACTGGTATATTGATGGAGTAGACACAGGCTGCACAAGTAGAGGTAAGCAAGGGGACACAGGTCAAAAAGGTGACCCAGGTGACAAAGGTGATACAGGTCCAAAGGGTGACCCTTTCACTTATGCAGATTTTACACCAGCACAATTAGAAGCACTTAGGGGTCCTAAGGGAGACAAAGGGGATGACGGTCCAGAAGGACCTCAAGGTCCAGCATTTACTTATGCTGACTTTACTCCTGAGCAACTTGCTGCTCTTCAAGGTCCAGAGGGACCACAAGGTGGTACAGGTCCTCAAGGAGACCCAGGTCCAATGCCTGTTTTCACTATTGGAACAGTAGAGTCACTGGAACCAGGAGAGCAACCTTATGTTAGACAAAGAGGTACAGCAGCAGAACCTATATTAGACTTCGGTATTCCAGGTGCCGATGGTGGTAATGCAAAAGTAATTATAGATAGATGGGAGGCTGAGTAATATGGCTATGTATTTAGGTCTCGACAAAGTGGCAAACGGTGGAGGCAAGGGCTCAGACTATGATGCTCTTCCTGTTGGTGCTATTGTTGAGTTCGATGGAGATGAGATACCAGCAGGGTATGAAGAAGTGGATGACATAAATATAAATGAGTACTCAACTGAAGAAATTGTTGTTGGTAAGTGGTTTGGAAAACCTATCTATAGAAAAGTAATTAATTTTTCAAAAACTTCATTACAATCCTTAACCACTATTAAAACTGGTATAACTAATATGGAATGTCTTGTTAGAGCGACAGGTTCCGTTCTATTTTCAGGAACTATTTGGATTCCAATGCCTTTTTATAACTTAGGTGGATTTAATAGTTTCCACGTTACTGACTACGGACAAAATATAATGTATGAAGAAGCAGCGTATAACGCAACACAAGCACATTTTATTTTAGAGTACACAAAAACAACAGATTAGGAGGTGTATTATGAAAATAAGAAAAACAAAAGGAACAGCAATTCTTAATGGAAATGTTGTCGACAGTTTAGATGAAAACTCAACTACAAACGCCCCTAGTCAGAGAGCAGTTAATGAGGCTGTTGACGCAAATAAAAGTAAGAGAGAAACTCTATGGACTGGTTCGTTTAGTGTTGACGCCACCAATGTTTATTCATTTTTAACATTAGATAAAAATGTATATGATTATGATATATTATTTATAGATGTTTGTGCTGGTGATGCTATGTTGGACAGAACTACAGTTCCTCTGCTCATAGAAGGAGAAGGAGTTACTTGTGCAACAAGAAGTCAATTATTCTATCTATTAGATAGTTATGCCTTTTCTTTTGCAGTTCAAACAGATGGTATAAATAAAGTGGGGCTTATGGTTAGAATTTTAAAAAATTATAGCGTAGGCACAGTGAAAATGACTAAAATTGTCGGAATTAAACTATAGGAGGTATACTATGGCACAAAGTGTTTTAGGAAAAATTAATTACTTATCTGACGCTCAGTATAGAAAAGCAAAAGAAGAAGGAAAAATCAATTCTGATGAAATCTATATGACACCAGATGGAGATGATGTGAAAGACTATATGAACTTAGAAATAGGTTCAGTGACAACGCTTCCAGCAGGTAGCCAGGCTACAGCAGAAATTACAGGCACTGTAACTAATCCTGTTCTTAACTTAGGAATTCCTCAAGGTGATAAGGGTGCAACAGGAGATAAAGGCGATACAGGTGCCACTGGTGCTACTGGTGCTAATGGTGTTTCACCTAACTTAAAAATAGGAACAGTTACCACTCTTGCTGCAGGTAGTAATGCTACTGCAACGATAACAGGTACACAGGCTCAACCTATTTTGAATCTTGGAATCCCACAAGGTGCTAAGGGTGCTACAGGAGATAAAGGTGCTACTGGAGCAGCAGCACCCACTCCTGTAATAACTAAATTAACTCTTAGTAATATAAGCGTAACAACTGCAGCATCTGGAACAGTGCTTACTCACACAATAACAGCAGCAGGTACATATTTACTTATGGGTTATTCAAATCTTAATAGATATAACCAAAATGGTCGTGAATTGCACGTTAAGTTACAAAAGAATGGAACAGATTTTTGGGATTATCTTGATGTAGGAGATTATGGTTGGACTGTTGCTGTAACAGTGTCAGCAGTTCAAACATTTGCTAAAAACGATGTGTTGAAGGTTGTTATAACGAATCCTGGGGGAAAACAATGGGCACACGGAGTTAGTTATATATGGTTAGTTAAGATTTCTAACTAGGAGGTTCAATTATGGAAAAAGATTATGGAATGATAGCAACTGAAGTTTTAAAGTTGTTAAAGAAGACTTATGATAAGGCAATTAAGAGATTATACTTTTTGCTCATTTTGGTCACAGTTTTCTTCGCAATTTCAATCGTTGACAGTATTTATCAACGCTGTAGAATTATCAGAATCATCGAAGAGTATGAAAGAGAGTGCGTTCAAGAAGTTATGGAACTGCACGAGCACGAATAATGTTAAAACTAAACTTTACCAAAGATGAATTACTGGCTTTCAAAGACAAAGTATTCTTAACTGAGAGACAAGAAAGAATAATAGAGTATAGACTTAGAGGGTTCAGTAGAGACAAGATGGCTGATTTGGAAATATGTGATAAATCAACGATAGATAGAGAAATAAAGAAGATAGCAGAATTAATAATGCGAGTTTTATGAAAGTTTTTTGATAAAATTTTATATAAAAAATGGAAAGGAAGTCGAAAGTTTCGCTTCCTTTTTTCGTGAGATAATTAAATCAAGAAAGGAGAGGATGAATATGGCAGAATTTGCAAGCAAGGGTGTTGCAGGCTCAGGACTAGGGCTTGGAATCGCAGGAACAGCATTAGGGTTACTTAATGGAGGTTTAGGAAATGTTTTAGGAACAGGTTATGGAAACAACTGGAACTATGCTTGCTCTGAAAATATGGCAATAAATCGCTATGAATTAGAACAAGAAAGCAGAATCGCTAAACTAGAATCTGAAGTTGCTTTAAGAGACGCTAATATCTTTACAGACCAAAAGATTGCAGAAGTTTATGAGAGATTAGACAGACGTATCAGAGGAGTTGAGTCAGATATTAACGCTCAAGCAGTTTATAATGCAACAAACACTGCTGTGATTGGATGTATTCAAGGACAAGTTGCTCAATTATTTGGATTAACTAAATTAGTTGTACCAAATACTTCAGTTTGTCCTGGATGGGGAGAAGTTACAATCACTCCAGCAGCAACAACTACAGGAGCGTAGCAATTAACCTGCCTACTTTGTAAGTGGGTAGGTTATTTTTATTAGGAGGTATTTATGTATAATTACAGTCAAGTTATAAATGGTTTAGCAAGATATATAGATGAGGAGATTGTCTCTAAGATTGATGGCTGGCAAAAATGGGTTGTTGGGGCAGGATTAGGAATGTCCCTAGATAAGGGAGTAAATATTTTTAATGAATTGAAAAACAATCCAATGGTTAAGGCTTTGGAAGTTATAGACAAAAACGATAGGGTAGATGTGGACACACTGTATAAAAATGTAAAGAAACAGGCTCACAACAATCCAATTACTTTCACAGTGCCATTAGTTGGTGCTATGACACTTAATGAGTCTGATGTAGATAAGTTATATGAGTACATAAAAGAACAAAGTTAGGAGGTGGTCTTATGGAAAGATATAAAGAGTTAATGGACAAGATTGCTAGAAAAGGCGAAAAGTTTGAAGATATGGTCGATTTTAGAGAAATTCTGGACGAAACTATGCACAGATTATCAAAGAATTACCCACAGATGTTCCACGATTTTGAGGAAAGAGTGGAAGACTTGGTTTATGTTATTCCTTTAGAAAAAGCCCAACATATTGTAAAAGGTATGAAACCATTTGGAGAACATTGGAACTATGAAGATGTTAAAAGTGTTTTAAATAATAGGGGCATTTTTAAGAATTGTATAGAATATTATTTAGCAATGAATATGGTTTATAACGACTATTATGATGTTGCAACAAACTTTGGACACCAAGATGATTTAGAATTTTATTTTGAGTTGGCTAATGCTTTTGTAAACGATGTTGATGGGGAAAAACATAAGGTAGAAAAATACTTTATGTAACGATTGACTTTCTAGGAGATTTGGAGTATATTAATAGTGTTGAAGTAAGACGGATTCGTTTTATTAGGAGAGTTTGGTGACCCCCCTCTCTCCTGTCCTTGAAAATTCAGTACTATAGATATATTTGAGAAATTGTATTATGTTTAGTATATACTACACTTACAACCGAACTAAAAGACATTTAATATTGCAAAAGAAGAAACTTAATAAATTTAAATTCATTCTGTGAACAAAAACAAGTCTCTTTATTATCGTTTTGTTAATTTTTTGATTATTTTTTGTTTTTCAATAGTAAAGAGACACTTAAAAATAATCTTACTTCGACAAACTCCTGAAGTGGGAGACCCTCCCACTTTTTTAATTTGCATTTTTTCAGGAAATGTTGTAAAATATATTTGAGTGTAAACCTTTTCGTTGATTGGGAATATACTCTGTTTTTCATCATTCCATTACCACTTTCGGCAGATATTCGTATCTGCCCTTTTTGTTGTGTTTTTTGGCAAAATAGAGTATAATTATCATAGAATGGTGGTGGAAATGTGACAAAAACTAGTAAAAAAGCCGAAAAAGTGAAAGAAAGTAAGTTATTAGAGTTGATTAGGGCTGATTCTAAGTTAGAAAGTGAACAAAAGATGATGTACCTTAGTTATGCTAACTTATATTTAGAAGATTTTGCTATCAATATTGGCTTGACATCCATAGAACTTGATGAAAAATACCCTGCTTCCATAGATGAGTGGAAGGAATTTCTAGAATACCCTGTTGTTAGACAGTATATTCAGTCATTTAAGGACGAAAGAATCAGCAAAGTTGCAGATGCTGGTCTTATGAATGGAGAAAAAGATGCCATTGGTATCAAAAAAGTAATGCAACAAAATGGACCTGCTATTAATAACTCAAACATAGTTCTTATTAGAGTTCCAGAGAAGGTGGACTTCGAATGATAGTCGATGATTTAAAGTTTGTAAAAATAGATGAAGATGGTTTCCGTGTATATGTATGTCCTATCTGTGGTGGGGAAGTAAAAGTCCACGAGAGCGTTTTCTATGGTAGGTGTTCAGCCTGCTTAGCAACACTTATTGACTATAAGCCTGCTCCACATCAAGTGGCTTTCCATAAATCTAAGGCTAAGTTTAGACTTAACATCGGAGGTTATGGTTCGGGTAAGACTACAATGGACGCATTTGAGATTGCGACTCACGCAATGTCAGTAAACGGTGGTAGAACTCTTATCACAGCACAATCCTTACAACAAGTTCGTGAGGCTGTACTGCCTGAGTTAGAGAAGTTCTTACCTCCTTGGTTTTTTGAGAAGCCTCCAACATATACTCCGTTACCTAAATATAAACTTATTAACGGTCACGAGATTATAGTTTATGCTTCAGACAATGAAGAAAAGATTAGGTCATTAAACTTAACTGCCTTTTGGATTATTGAAGCGAGTGGTGTAGATTTTAAGATATTTACACAGTTACAAACTCGTTTAAGAAACCGAGCAGCAATAGTTAAGGACGAAATGGGATTTGAATTGGAGCATAGGTTTATGGGTATCGTTGAGTCCAATCCAGAAGAAGGTTGGATTAGAGATGAGTTCCTATTGAGGTCTGGTAAAATATTCGCCAGTAAGAGTGTAGACACTACATCTTATGACAAACTTAAGACAAAGAAACCTGAGTCTTCTTATCATTCCTTCCTATCGGCTTCAGTTGACAATAAATACTTGCCAGCGTCATTCATTGCTGACACTTGTGTTGGTAAGTCTGATAAGTGGATTAGAAAATATATTTATTGCTACTTGGAAGTTAAAGAAGGTACTGTTTACCCAGACTTTAAAGACCATATCGTTGACCCATTTCCAATAAAGCAGGAATGGTTAAGAATATATGGATTCGATAAAGGTTGGGCTGACGCTACTTGTTTATGCTGTGGTGCGATAGACCCTGTGACAGGTGTGTGCTACATTTATGACGAATATTATGAAGTCCAAAAACCAATAACACATCACGCTAGACGTGTTAAGGAAAAAATTGAAGGTACAAGAATGTATAGACCAATCCTAGCCGACCCATCTGTTAGAAATAAGTCAGATAGAGATGGTGTAAGTTACCAAGATTATTTCTATCAGGTGTCAGGAGTTTGGTTAGAAGAAGGTAACAATTCAATTTTAGATGGTATCGAGCGTGTTCGTGACTTTATGTATATGGGGAAACTTAAGTTCTTCACTTCTTGTGTAAACTTGAAGGAAGAGGCAGGAAACTATACTTGGAAAAAAGATAAGAACGATATACTACAGGATGTACCAATAGACCGAAACAACCACTTGATGGATGCTTTGAGGTATTTATGTATGGGACTTCCTATAGACCCAAAAGAGTGTTATCAAGGTGACACCTTAGTCGGAAAAACTAAGGAAACACTTTTAGATAGAATAAAACCAGATACAGACATAAATGATTTACTAAATCCTGAGGGATTAGAAGGTGTGTTCGGTTTTGGTAATTTTGATATGAATTAGGAGGTGTTTGTTGTGGAAAAAGAAGTAAAAGAATTGATGAAAAAAGTAGAGGACTTGGAGATGTTTAAAGCAGAATATCTTTTAAAATTCCAAGAACTTGAGAAAATAGTTGAAGCATTGCAAAGTGGCTCTCTAGGCACAGGTGTCTACTTAGATGGGTGTCCTGACTTTGCAACAGAATACATAAAATCTGAAAATAAAAAGGACGGTGAATAATCGTGGAAGAAGTTGAAGTAAAAATGATAAGTATTAGTGATGAATTAGATAAATCCAAAAAATATCTAGATAGATTCACTAAGGCTAAAAATTTCAATAATGGAAGACAAGATGCTTACGCAGAAAATATGGCTTTCTATCAAGGAAACCAACATTTACTATCTAAGTATGCTAGTAAGGCTCCTTGGGTAGTTAATATGAATACTCCATACGCAACAATCGCAATAGACAACCGTGTTTCATCACTTTTAGCAAATGATTATATAGGTGAGTTAATGCCTTTAACACAAGAAAGTGAAAAAGTTGTTGAAGCCCTTGCTAAAGTTTATAAGCGTGAATGGAATCGTATGGACATTGATAGTGTGGTTCGTCAATGTATTAGAGGAAGTGCTATTGTTAGAGAGTTCTATTGCCATATTGTGTTAGAACCAAACAAAACAATCGGAGGAAAAGGTAAGAAGAATCTTGGAAAACTACAAGCATATGCTATTGAGCCATCTAGAGTTTATATTGACCCAAATGCAAGAAACTTAAGAGATGCTAGATATATGTTTGTTACAGGACGTATTTCCAAGGAGGAAGCAGAAGAAAAATATGAAAAAATAAAACTTGCTAAGATGAGTTCTGAGACTTTTAATGCTGCTGAACGTGGTGAAGTTTATTACGATAATGACTACACTACTGAGCAAGATGATGTTTTCACTACTCATACATACTATGGAAAAGAAAATGGTAAAATCCATATGGTTAAGATGGTTAATGGTATAATCGTTTCAGAAAAGAATATGCCTTTAACAAATTTCCCAGTATTACAAATGCGTTGGAAGAAGGCTGCACAAAGTTGTTATGGGTTATCACTTATGGATGAAGTGTTATGCTTACAAAAAGCAGTTACTTCTATAGAAAGTGCTATCACTAATACAGCAATGAGTTATGCTGCCCCAAGTATGATGGTAAGAAAGGGATGTGGAGTCGACCCTAAGGTGGTTGCTAAAGCAAACGGTGCTCCTGGTGTTGTTTATTCTGTAGAAGGAAACCTAGATAATGCTATGAAACCTGTGGTTCCACCAAAGATTCAACAAGAAATTTTAAATATTAAAACAGATTTCCAAAACCAAATCGACAAAATTACTGGAAACAGTAACCAATTCTTAGGAGATATTGGTACAGCAGGTAATACTTCTAGTGGTGCCACACTAGCAGTTGAACGTGCTAAAATTATCGAAATTGATGTTCTTAATAATATTAGAGATTTCGTAGAAGATATTACTACAGTCCTAGTAGAGTATCTAGTGCACGTTTACCCAGATGAAAAACTTACTTATAATGATGGTAAGGGAGCAGATGGTAAGTATAAATTCGCAGAAATTCAAATGCCAAAGAAATCTGATTTTAAAGATTTAGAGTTTAAATATTATATTGAGTTAGATACTAAAACTCCTTATAGTAAAGAACGCCAAAAAGAATTACTGCTTGAACTTTATAGATTAGAAAGACAATATGATACTCCAATTAAGTCAGTAACAGTTAGTGACATCATCAAGAATACAGATTTAGAAAATAGAGATGAGATTATCGCTAGATTTAATAATCTATCATTCCAAGATGCACAAACTAAGGCAGAAACTATTGAAAAGATGTATCAAATTGGTACACAATTCGGAGCAAACCCTGAATTAATTACTCAAGCAATTACTGAGGTAATTAACAACAATAAGGAAACTCCAGCAGTTGATGCTTTAATGCAACAATTAGAGGAATCATTCAAGAAAGAAATGCAAGCAGCAGAAGAACGTATGAATGGTGCTGTGGACACTTTAATGGCTGCTCCACAACAACAAGCAGAAGTAAATGCTCTTGCAGGACAAATTGAAAATGCTGCTCCAGAAGCACAAATGCCTATGATGTAAAGACGATAACTTCGTCTTTTTTCATTTTATTTGCTATTTTGTAAAAAATGTGATACAATAATCTCGATGAGATAGTAATATTTCAGTGTGTTCATATTTGATGACGTACCGTAGCGTCTTAAAATAATTTACTGTGTTAGAAGGGAAGATAAATATGGCAGAAAGTTTAAACAGTGTTGAAGATATTGATGCTATGTTAGCAAGTGAGTTTAATATCACTGACGATGTAGACGATATTGACGACCAAGATGGAGAAGTTACTTCTGAAACAGATGCTGACTTAGATGTAAGTACCAATACAGATAATTCTGCAGAAGTTGATAATGATAGTAACGAAAATGATGAAAATGGTTCAAATGATGGTACAATGGACCAAGAAAGTGCTGACAAACAAACAAGTTCAGCAGTAAGTAAACCTAGTAATGATGATAAGAAGGATTACTCTTTCGCCCAACTTCGTAAGGAGAATTCAGAATTCAAGGCTAAAAACAAGGAATTATCTGCAAATGATGAGTTCTTAAGAGCAATCGCTGCTCAATATGGCTATGATGATGTAGAAGATTTCAAGAAAGTCTATGAAGATGCGAGAATCCAAAAAGAAGCAAAGGAAAAAGGGTATGACCCAGTACTGTATAAACAGTTACAAGATAGTAACCGTAGAATTCAGCAATTAGAGAAAGAAAGCCAAGAGTCAAAACTTATGGAAAAAGCATCTAATTTTAAAAGTTCTATGGAAAAAGTTATTAGCGACTACAATCTTGGTGAAAGTGCTCGAGATGAAATATTCTCAAAACTTGAAGAATCTGGTTATACCGTAGATACTTTATTAGGATTACCTAACCCTGAAGTTGTTATCAAAGGTGTTTTGTCAGACAAAATCGCTGAGTTTGCAAGACAGAAAGAAATTTCTAAATTGGAAACTTTAGACAGTCTTACTGATGAGAAACACGATGGTGTTGCTAGTGGTAAATCTTTATCTCTAGATGACATTATCAAAGCAGAAATGGAAGATTATCGAAAAGATAATTACTTCAATTAGTTAATTAAGAAAGGTTAGGTGTTATTATGCCAGCAAATACAACTCTAGAAGTATTACAAAGAAACAATATTAGCCAAAACGAATATTGGTCAAAACGTATTCTAGAAATGATTAAATTAGAAAAAACAAACTTCGTATTTTCTAACTTAGGTGATGAAGTTTCAATTCCTTTACACGAAGGAACAAAAACTTACACTGCTAGAAGATACAATCATTTACCTTATGATAAGGATTCAAAACATAGATTAACTGAAGGTGTTGCTCCAACAGCATTAAAACCAGAAGCACACAAAGTTCAAGGTTCAGTTAATCAATATGGTGTAGTTATGGAAGAAACTGACGTTGCTGCAGACATCCATTTCGACAACATCAAAACAATCTATCAACCAGAATTATCTCGTCACGCTGCTGAAGTTCGTGAAAGAGACATCGTTGATAGTTTCGCAGAGGCTTCAGGTTATTTCGTAGGTGTTGGAAACACTAAAGTAGATGACATCGAAGCAGGAGATATTATTACATTCAAAGATTTAAGAACTGTAGTATTATCAATGACTAACTTCAATCGTAGAGGTCATAAAAAATATGGTGGAAAATTCATCGCAGTTTTACATCCAAATGTAATGAATGACTTATTAGATGACCCAGTTTTAGTTAATAAGTTATTAGTTCCAGGAAATGAAAATGGTCCAATTAAAGAAGGAACATTAGCAAAATACAAAGCATATGGTATGTATTTTACAGACAGTTTAATCTGTCCAGTTGCTGCTAATGCTTCAGGAGTAAATGTTTATACTTCAGTAGTATTAGGAAATTCTCCATATATGATTATTAAATTAGGTTCAGGAAGTGTTAAGTTCTTCGATACAGGATTCACTGCTGACAAGGCTGACCCACTTGGACAAAAGGCTACATTTGGTTACAAAATGTGGACAGGTTCTAAGATTACTGACCCAATCGCAATTACAAAAGTATACTCTGCATCATCTTATGATGTTACTCTAGCAGATAGAGAAGACATCTTTGGTGCTGCTGCTTCTCAAGAATAATCTAGAGAAGTATAGATAAAGAAAGGTGGTAATGGAGCGTGGCAAAAAATGTAAACGCAAATGAGGAACTTTCTTTAGAAGAATTAGGTTTAGAAGGAGAAACAACTCCTTCTGACCCAATTCAAGATAGTATAAATAAAGCCGATGAGGCAATGAAGAACGCTGCTGCAAATGCTGCTTTAAAGGCTGCTATTGAAGCAAACTCTGAAATGTCTATGAAAGAGGCTGAAAAGACTTATATTATCGAAAAGAAGAAAGTTATGTTAGAAAAGTGCAAAAAAGACGATGTTGTCGATTTTGTCGGACAAAAAATCTTTGCACAGTACTTTGGTCCTGTGTATACATTCTTATTTAATACTATTCCAGTTACTGTTAAGTTTGATGGAACTACTCAAAAATTCCCAAGATTTATTGCTGAAGAAATAAATCGTAGAATTAAAGAAGTTTCAGAGGCTAACACTGGTAAAGTAGATATTGAGTATAGAAATGCCTAAGGTTATAGTTGTTTACTATAATCTTTTTTTATGGTATAATTATGCTAGAAGAAGGTGATGATATGACACTAAAAAACATTATTACTAATGCTTCAATCTTTACTGATGAGAAGTTTTCTGAATCTGACCTTTTAAGTATAGGAAACAAAGGTATTTCCAGAATAAATACAGAGTGTGGTACAAACTTTCCTTATTATAAAGACGTTAATTCTGATTATGCTGCCATTCCAGAGCATTGGCAACTTGACTTATTGAGTTTATATATCTCATATGGTATCAAGATGAATGACAGTTCTTTATCGGAGGCAGATAGATACTTAGACGAGTTCTATAGAGTACTTACTTCTTTTAAGGACAAACTTGGGACATTAGTTGATAAATATGTTAATGGTGACACCGTAAATGGTATTTCTCCAGAATTCATAGATTCAGAAGGTTTTGGTGGTGTTTATGGTATAGACACAACTAACGCTATAGATATTGGATTCTTTGGTAGCAATTCCAATGGTGGAAGTTTTTAAGGTGGTGATTAGATGGGAAGATATACTGATTATAGGGGCAATCCTGAGTCTAAACTATTCTATCTAGTTGACCAACTAGTTGGAGGAATAAACACAGACTTCAGTGATGACGTTTCTCCAGACAATGAGTTCCAATCAATTATTAATTTTGATATGGACAAAAGAGGTTCTATGTTCAAAAGAAAAGGTTTTGGAAAGTTAAATGCTGTTTCAGAAATCTTTAATATGTTTGAGCGTATACCTAGCACAAAGTGTAAAACTCCAGAAGAGCCAAATCCTGAAGAACTTAACGATAATATCGTTTATATGAAAGTTTTGAAAAACGACAATAATTGTTTGAGAAACTTATCTGCTTTCACAGGAGAGAAGGCTTACAGAGAGTATCAAAAACTTTATGGGGCTCAAAACAATGAGTTCCAAATATTAATGATAACTACTAGTCTTTACACTAACACATCTACTGCTTGGTTGTTTACTTGTAAATTACCTAAGTTAAGTTATGACAGCGAAGGTAACATTCTAGATGAAGATACAATAAGTATTTCTAGTCAAGTTTATGACTTACCAGTAGTGTTTAAATGGGACAGAAATTTATGTAATATAGACACAATCGAGTTTTTTGATAAAATCTATTTCACAGGTAATGATAAGGGTTTAGTTTGCTTTGATAGAAAAACTAACACATTTAGTTATAGTGGTACAGGAGTTCCTGGAAAGACTAACGAAGCCTACAAACCAAGTCCTATGGAAGTAAGAAAAGTAGGATTCAATGTCTTAGGAGACGACCCATTATACTGGGTTGACTACCAAGGACTTACTACAGAGAGTATTCAAGGTATTTATCTTACAACAACAGATAATATTCCTTTGACAGTTATACCTAATGGGGTTAAGTTCAGACTTAACATACTTCATACAGGAAGTAACACAGACTTTGGTATAACATTCAAAGAAGGAGAAACTGACTTAACAGCAACTTTAACTGCAAACTCTAGTTTAACTAAGACAGGCTTAAAGGTTTATGATGTTGTATTCAAAAATTCTCCTACAAGTGAAGTAGAAATTAAAATTAAGAAAAATGGTGCTTCAGTTGAAGACTATTACGACTACTATGAAGTTGGTCAAATAGACCCAGAGGCTAAGGCTATTAAAAGTTTAAATATAGGTGACTGTGGTATGTGCGAAATGTACAACCGTGCTGTTTACTACAAAGGCGACACAATTTGGTTCAGTGAAATTAATAACTTTCACTACGTTCCTAATTATAACTATGTTTCGCTTCCAATCGAGCCTACAGATGAAATAACTAAAATTGTTTTCTTTAAAAATGTTTATATCATTTTTACAAAGAATAGAATTTATAAAATGATTAATTCTTTCGGTGCTGCAGACTTCCAAGTTATGCCAGTAAACCTATCTATCGGATGTCACGCTCCAGGAACAGTAATTCCTGTAGAAAATGAGTTATACTTTGCGTCTCCTAGAGGTTTATATGCACTTAAGTCAAATACTTATGTAGAAGGAATTGAGAATTTAAAAGAATTAGATACAAAGATTAAGTCTCTAACTTCTGATGTAACTATGTACTTAGGAGAGAAGACTGACCCTGCAATTAGATATAACGGAATTTCTAAACGTGCTTATGCAGTTAGATACAAAGATAAGTATATGCTTTTCTTAAATACTGCTTATCAAGAAGGTGATTTATCTGCAATAAGAGATATAGACGTTCTAGTTTATCAATACGATTTACAGGCTTTTACGGAAATTAGATTTCCAATCAAGCCTACATTCTTATTCTTACTAGACGGAGCAATCGAAGCGTTCTGTACAGTAAAAGAAAAAGAGGATTATACAAAATCTGAAACAGTTTTAGAGTATGATTTTGAGTCTTTAAATCACGGAGACACATATATTCTAGACAAATCAGGAAACAACAGACACGCTAACATAGCAGGAAACCTACAATTAAACCCTGGTACAGGCGTAATTATGTCTGGAAGTACATCTTATATCAAGACAGGAGTAATCGGCTCTGGTGTCGATTTAACAAAAGGATTTTCGGTAGATTTAGGATGTAATATAGTTTCGGCAACAAGTGGAACACTTTATTCCTTCAAACAAGCATTAGGAGTAAGTACTGCTGAGCCTCAATCATTCTCTATTGAGACAGATACTAAGAACGGAATAAAGGGTCAAATAGTGTTTGATACTGTTCCAAATTCTTTAGATAAAACAAGCAAAGTAAACTGGTCATTAAATGTTACAAAGACATCTTCTGAATCACCAAGAAATGGTAAGTTCAGTCTTAAGGTGGGTAACACATATTTAATTCCAGAGACAAGTATAGACCTTAATGGTGGAGTTGGTGTAAAGACTGGTTCATTCACAGTACAACACGACCTTATTAAAGGTTATAAAGAAACTTGGTCACTTAATATCACAGGAGAGTACCCAACATACTATAAAGAGTGGGAAAATGGTCCCGATGTTAGCATAAATAATACACAAGATGCTAGTTGGAGCAAATATTATGCTATGCGTCTAAGTGGTTACGCAACAGTTAAAGATGGTGTTGGTAAGATTTATATAACTCCTGCATTTATAGTTAAGGCTGGGGGTAGCATCGCAACTGGAAGTAGAAATATCTATGCTACAGTTGATGGAACAGAAAAAAGTCAAACGCTTTATAACCTCAACGGTGCAGGTTACAAAGAGTTCAAAAATGATTGGGCTTTAGAGTTCTCTAAGAATTATACAGGTCAACCAACTATTAAACTTGATGGTAGATACAATATCAATGCTGCAATCAATGAGGTGCAAAGAAACTGGATTGAGATGGAGGCTTTTAATGTAACTCTTCCTAAAAGTGTACAAGTTACTAAAACCACTTGGAACGCATTTACACTTTCAGGTTCTAAGATAGTTGATTTGGGAATTATAGTTGACCCTAGTGATAGAGCAATCGAAATTAGAACAACTAGTGACCCACACACTTTAGAAGTTAGTATTAAAAGTGAGTATAGAGAAGAAACAAGTCTAGTTACTAACAATCAATTAGTGTTCACTGGAGAGCATCAATGGCATATAGAATATGAAGTTCAAAGTTCTGCTATTATGGTGAAAATCTATATGGATGATATATACTTTGGTGCAGAAAACTTCTACAAAGACACTTTAGTTAATGGTACAAGAGATGCTTCAGTTATCTTTGGTGGAATAAATGGAACAATCGACAGTTTCAAATTGACTTTAAAAGATAATAAAGAAGTTATTAATTATAAATTCACTTCTGGTCAAGGAACTTCAATAGTTGACTCCTCAGGAAACAACTTAAATGGTTCTATAGTTGGTAGTGCTACTTGGGAAACTAATAAATGTGTTAGTTTTGATGGTAAAACTGGTTATCTGGCTCTTCCAGAGTTAGATAGTGGAGTTGAATTTTCTAATGGATTCTCTTTAGAGTTCGATGGAGAATTTGATAAGACTTCAGGACCATCTAAGGTTCTAGACCTTGCTGTGAGTGCAACTGCACAAAACAAATGTGGCATAGAGTGTGGTATAAGTAGTCTGTTAAGTGGTTTATTCTTAAAAACTACAAGTGTTAGTAATAAATCTTATAACATTGCTGCTCAAAATATAGATGTCACAGTTAGACATAGGTGGAAATTCAGCGTAGTTGATACAGGTAAGAACTATGAAATTAGTGCTTATTGCGATGGTAATTTAGTAAATAGTGCTGTGTTCAATTATGGTGGTATCACAAACATAAATAGAAAAAGTAACTATATAGGTAAATCAAATACTGATGGAGAAGAGTTATTCAAAGGTAAGTTATATAACTTAAAACTTTCAATTAACGCCAGCAGTAATCCAGTACCAATCTATATAGGTGCTATGTATGAATATGATACAACTTATGATGACTTTGGACGTGCTATGGAAATTGAACTTCAAACAAAAGGTATCAATTTAAAATACCCAATGCACACAAAGAAACTTAAAAATATATTTATTAAGGGTCTTGGAGGTTATAAAGCAGATAATTTCTTCTGTGAAATCTACTCAGATGGTCACATAGTTAATGACCCTAGAACTTATAATTGCTATGTTGATGATATAACTAAACAAATTGTTTATGACTATACAGAAAACAAACAATTAAGTTTTAATGAGATGGAGTCTCTTCTAGGTAATATGAGACTTAATAAAACAAAACTAGGTGAGAGTGCTTATGAAACACGAAAACTTATCATTCCAGCAAGAGGAAAGAACTTCACTGTAAAAATCTATGGTGAAAGTGATGACCACTTAAGTATTGAAAGTTTCGGATTCACATTCAAACTTGGAAAAGTTAGAGAGGAGTAGTTGATACTATGGAAAAAGAATTAGTTGAAAGAATAACAGACCCCTATTTAATGCCTATCTTTACAGATGGTCAAGTGTTACAACACACTGACCTTAACGAAATTGTTTCTGTTGTAAGAACAGGTATTAATGAAAACTACTATGATATTCAAAGAATTATCAACGGTGAAGAAAACTTCGCTGTTGGTAATTCTAAGAAATTAGATGGTGCGTCTATTTCTAGATATGTTGATGGAGAGTTAAGTAATGATGACAACACAATCCCAACATCTCAACAAGTTAAGGCGTATATTGATGCACAAATAGCAAATTTAAAATAGAAAGGATGAGGTAATATGCAAAGACCTAAAACTATCGGTGAAGTCGGCATTATGCTGGAAGACATCGACAACAGGTTAAAACACTTAGAGGACATTTACGAAATAGTGAACCGTCAGACATCTGTTACTGAGCGTCTTGCTACTGAGATGAGATACCTTAGAGAGGACCAAAACAAAGTCGACAAACGTGTTTCTGTTCTAGAAGAACGTCCGAATAAGCGATATGAAAATATAATCACAACGATTATAAGTAATGTTATCTCTCTTATTTTAGGGGCTGTGGCTGTGCTTATTGGACTTAAAAAATAAAATGTGGTATAATATAGTAAAAGGAAGGTGGAAAATATGGCTAAAATTGCAAAAGAGGAAGAAGTTATTGAAGAAATAACTGAAGAAATTGCTAATGAAAGCGAAGAAGAAATTACTGAAGATGTAGAAATTCAAACTACATTCAATGATTCTTCACTAGAAATTCTTGTAGAGGAAGGAGTTGTTGAAAATGTTTGCGATTAGAAACACAAAACCAGAATCAGGAAATAAGTTCTACAACAACGGAAACAATGGTGGTTCGTCTTGGTGCGTTAATGGAAACCCTACAGATAAAGGTTGTAACGTACTAGCAAACTGTGTTGGTTATGCTTGTGGTAGATTCAATGAAATCATTGGAAGTATGAAGTATAAAACATTATGCTGTAATGCTGAAAACTTTATTGAAAGAGCAAAGGCTGCTGGTTTAGAAGTAGGAAACACTCCAAAACCAGGTGCAATTATGTGTTGGGCTAAAGGTTCATTAAATGGAAACGATGGTGCAGGACACGTTGCAGTTGTAGAAAGAGTTAATGCTGACGGTTCAGTTTATACTTCAGAATCAAGTTGGGCTGGTGCTGCTTTCTTTAATGCTACTCGTAGCAATGCAAATGGACGTTGGGGGATGGCTTCAGGTCACACTTTTAGAGGTTTCATCTACAACCCTGCAGTTAAAGAAGAACCAAAACCAGAACCAAAACCAGAACCTGAAGTTAAATCAGAAATTGGCTTAGGAGACACAGTAATCGTTAATGGTTATGGAAACGCTAACAGTTTCGGAAACGGAATCAACACAAGAGTTTTCACAAATCATAAGATGAAAGTTATAGGAATCTCAGATAAAAAAGACAGACCAAACCGTTATGCTTTAAACCAATACAATAGAGGAAATGTTGGTAATTGGAATGAAGTAACTGGATGGTTCAGAGAAAAAGATATAACTAAAGAATAAGAGGTGTGAATATGGAATTCATTACAAGCGATATGTTCTTAACATTCGCAGGTTGCTTGGCTATCGTGGCTCTAGTAACTCAAGTTATTAAGAGTTTACCACCACTAGATAAGATAAATACTTTATGGACAACATTTGGTATATCTATTCTAGTCGGAGTTATCAGATTATTCTTAATCGGTGACTTCACAGCACAAGGTATTACTATGGGAGTACTAAACATCCTTGCTATTTACCTTGGTGCTATCGGAGGTTACGAAACAGTTAAGCAAATTACGAAGAAGTAGAAAGTCTATACAATAGACTTTTTTCTTTTTATATGGTATAATTTATACAGAAAGTAGGTGTTAATTTATGGCTCAATCAGCAAAAGATTACGCAAAAGAGCAATTAGGCGAATTAGACTTATCACACTTAAATAAAGAGCGTGAAGTTTTAAATCAATCTTATAACACTTCAAAAAGTTCTTTAGAGAATAATTTTAATAATTTGATTAATCAAATAAATAGTAACAGAGCAGATACTAGAAAAAATTTCAATACTGGTAGAGCAACTGTTGCTGAGAATTCATACACTGCCAACAGACAAAATCAAGCAGACATCGCTTCTAGAGTTGTTGGAAATAGTGGATTAAAGACACTTGGAGAAGTTGGAAACCGTATGGAAACTGGTAGACAATACAGTAACCTAGCAAATCAGTTCTATAATTCAATGAACGAACTTAAAACTACAGAAGACCAAGGTAGAAGTCAATATGATATAGATTTACAAACAATCAAGAATACTTTAGACCAAGGACTTGCAGGTGTTGATACCAGGGAGAAAGAAGCACAAAATGCTTATAATATGACTTTAGGACAACTTGCTGAGGCTGTACAAGGTCGTTGGGACAGTAATGCTAATGCTAAGGCTGCTTTAGAGCAAGCAAAGGCTGCTGCTGCACAAGCACACGCTGATGCACAGGCTGCTGCTAAAAGAAGTATAGAAGGTTACAACAGAACAGACTTAGAGAGTATTGTTAATAATAATAATTCTGACCAATCTGAAAAGGTACAACAAATCGTCACTAGATTTAAGGTCGATACTAATACAGCAATCAATATATTGAAACAATTAGGTCAATACAAGCAGGGTATGTCTGTTAGAGACCCTGAAACAGGTAAGATTACAAGTTACCCAGTAGCAAATAGTGGTTACAATTCTGGAACAGATTACTACTATAACTTAGTAACTAGGGGGTATTAATTATGGCTAAAGGAAGAAACTATGCTGAAGGGTTAGTAGGACCATTAGATAGAAGTCATTATGAAACTCAACGTCAAGTGGCTCTTCAGACTGATGCTACTAACTGGCAAAACCTTCAAAATCAATATAAAAACTTAACAGACCAACTTAAAAGAAAACAAGAACAAGCAAACATAGACTACGCTAATGGACTTGTGCAAGTTGCTGAAAACAGTTTAGATAGAATGTCAAGTGCAAACGCCAATATGGCTAATAGAGGTCTTACTTCTAGTGGATTAAATAACCTAGTTGACCAAGCAGATACTGCTGCCAAAGGTGAGGAGATTTTAAATCTTTTGGGAAATGCAGGAGATGTTGCTGTTAAGACAGCAGGACAACTTGCTTCTGGAAATGAAACATTCACTAATAAGGCTGCAGAACTTGCAGGAGACCTAGCAGGTGCATTAGGAGATATAAATGCAGGAGATATTTCTGCTCAAATGAGTTATAACCAAGGTCTTGCAGACATAGGCGAGGCTATGGAGGCTAGAGAGTTTAATAATGAAATGGAAGCAGCACAAAGAGCGTTAAACGCTGCTAACTCTGGTTCTGGTCATTCAAAAGAGGAAGATGCTCTTGAAGAGATACACAGGTTAAGAGCAATCGCAGAAATATTAGCAGATGACACATTAAACAAAGAACAAAAGACAAGTACACTTAGAATACTTTATGACATCAACGATGCTAATAAAGCAGTATGGGGTTATGAAGATTCTAAAGATGCTATTAAAAAATACAATGAACAACTTGAAGAACTTGAAAAGGCTGCTAAGAAAGCAGATAAAAAGGCTCCTAAAAAATGGGTTAAAACAGAAAAGAAGAAAACCACAACTTTGGAACCAAGTGGTTATAAGGATTCTCCTTTCTATGAAAATAGTGCAATAGGGAAGTCAAACAAGACTGAAACTCCTAAAAATAGTGACTATATTTGGAAGAAAGTAAACTCTAGAGGTCCAACTAAAGAACAAGAAACATTAGATGAATATATAAAAAACGGATTAACGTATGCAGACCTATACAGTATATTGTATGGTAATTAAAGGTAGGTGATTTCTATGGCTAAGGGCTATTATCAAAATATGTATGAAAAACTTAAGTCAGAGAGAGAATCCAGAGAATCTGCGTTGAAAAAGGCAGATGTTAAGGGCAATCTACAGACTAAAATAGATAACCTAACTACTCGTATGGAAGCAGGTGGGGTTGATGTAGAGAAAGCCACCGATAAGCGTAACATACTTGAGAAGGCTTTAGGTCTTCCAGATGACCAAAATTTCTTATTTGATATATTTGAGTTATTAGGAAGACCTCAACAAGCCTTATTCGGAGGAATTAATGAGGCTCAAAACGGAGGAGATTTAGGAGATTCCCTTAAGGCTGCTTGGGAGCATTTTAAAGGTGACGAGGAAACACAGTTTAAAGATATACTGATGGATTCTGGTATAGAATTTGAAGACAGAAAAGGAAAAATAGACTGGGTTGATGCTTTAGGATTTGTAGGAGATGTTGCTTTAGACCCAGCCGATTGGGCTGTTATTGCTGCTGCTCCATTCACAGGAGGTACAAGTCTATTAGGACTTGGTGCAAACGTAAAAGATGTGGCTAAAGTTGCTGACACTGCGATAGACGCTGCACAAGCAGCAAGTAAGGCTGGTAAAGTAGTTAAGGCTGCTGATACTGCTATAGATGCTGCTGAGGCTGCAGGTAAATCTGCTAAAGTATATAAATCTCTATCTGATTTAGCGTTTGAAGGTATGGGGAAAGCAATTAAAGGAACTGCAAAATTGGCTGACTCTGGAATCTCTAAATATTTAGGTTATCTAGATGAAACTAAAGGTGTCCTAAATAAGACAGATAATTTACTTAAGAAATCAGATGAGTTTGTTAAATTAGGTTACACTAACAAGGCTGCGTCAAATGTTGCAGATTTAGGTAAGTATGTCAGAAATAAAAGTGAATTAACAGATGCACTTAAGTCTATACCTAAGGGGCGTCTTGAGACTTATGTTAATTTAAAAGAGTCTATTACAAATGCTTTCAAACTTCCAGACAAAGTTAAGGACGCATTGAAAATATCTAGAAGCAGTGATGCTATAACAAATAGTGTTAGAAGACAAATGAGTGACGCTATAAAAGGTTACACTGACGATGTTGCACAAAATAGTAATAAAATAGGTATGACTGTAAAAGAAATAAATGAGGCTATGACTGATATGATTGAGTATAAAGGACTTAATCGTATGCACAAGGGCTCAGATATTATAAAGGCTGCTAAAAATGGTGGTCTTGCTGCTACAGCAAAAAATAAAAGAATCATAGAGGAACTTGCTGCTGACGTTAATAATGCAGGGAGAACTCTTGGTGGTAAACCATTCAAACTTGGTTATAGAGTTGATAATGGTATAATAAGACTTGATGGTAACTGGAGTCCAAATGTTATGGCTAAAGTTGACGATGGAGCAATTAGTTTAAACCCTGAATTGCTAAATAAAGATTATAAACTAGGAAGTAACTATAGACGTAAGGACATTGAAAGATTTAAAAAACTAGAGCAAAATAAAGAGTTTATGGCACTTTATGAAAGAAACAAAGATTTAAGTGTCAGACTTAATAAGATTATTGATGATGAATTTGGAAAAAGTTTCACTAAGAAATTTGGTGATAACGCTGGTTATGTTCCTCACAGTTACACTGGACAAGCAATCAATACAAATCTTAATGACGTTATAGACAGTGAGATTGTTCTTAAAGGTAACAGAAGCATAATGGGTGACAGAACAAGACTAGGTTCAGTATTAGAAGAAAACAGACTTAATGAACAGGTTTTGAAGAAAAACTATAAAAATTTAAGTGATACTCAAAAGAAATTTGTTGATGAGCACAGTGACATATTTGAAAGAAACTATGCAGCAGCAATGAGTAAGAAATACATAGAAGAGTTGCCGACTCTTTTAAAGAACGACAGAACTACTACTGAAATACTAATGACACAAGGATTCGGCAATATTGAGGAAATGTCAAAACTTGGAGACCGTATAAGAGACGCATCTCTAAAAGGCGACAAAGAAACTATGACAAAACTTGCTAAAGAATTCAACGAAAAGTTTGGGGACTCAAACGTAAAATTCATAGGAAGTAATGGTGTCATTCCTGATGGCTATACTGCTATTGGTGACAGTGGACCTGCTATAGCAAAGAAACTTGATGATTTTGCTAAACAATTAGGTGGTGCCGACATATCAAGTATCACTAAACAAATTAGCAAATATGGTAATAAATTTGCTGTGGACAACTATGTTTTAAACTTAATAAACGTACTTGATGAGAGCCCAAAGGCTATTGCTAGAATGACTGATAAGTACTTAAACTTCTACAAGCAGTGGAAAGTTTTATCTCCAACATATCTATTGAACAACTTAACAGGTAATATGTCTAATATGTGGTTGTCTGGAGTTGGAATACCTGACCAAATCAAATACTTTCCAGATGCTTTTAGAATAAACTTTGATGGACCTAGTTTACTGGCAAGAAAAAAGGCTGGAGAGGTTCTAGATGCTGCTGACAACAAGATAGCAGATTTATATGACGCACTGTCTAAAGAAGGCTTCGGTAACGCTATAGTATCTGCAGAACTTAGAGATATGCCAGAATGTGTTAAAAAATACTTAAGAGGAGACCGTGCTCCTAAAACACTTAAAGAAATGGTTAAAGACGGAGTACCATACCTTAACAATAAGGCTAACAATGTAATGGACACTATGTCTAGAGCAGTTGTTATGATGAAAGGTATGGATGACCCTAGTTATTTAGCAAAATTGGGAGTTAATAGTTATGGTGACGCCATAAGAAAAGTAATGTTCGACCCTAGTGAATTAACTTCTTTCGAAAAGAATGTTATGACTAAAGTTATACCATTCTACACATTCGCAAAGAAGAACCTAGCGTATCAAATAGATAACTTAGGTAGAAATGGTGGAAGATACCACAGACTTATTAAGACTGTACAAGGTCTTCAAGACTTGGCTACTGACGGTAATAGAGAAAATATGGAGGAATACATCCAAAACAACTTATATATTCCTGTTCCAGGAGTCGCTGAAGATGGCTCTTACACTGTTATCAGAACTCAATTACCTTTTGGTAACATAATTGACCTTGCAGAAGACCCAGTGAGTGGTTTAGTAAATATGGTTGGACCTGCTAAAGGTTTATTTGAAATGGCTACTAATAAGAACGCATTTACAGGTGCTGATATAGAGAAGTACCCTGGCGAGAGAAGTAAGAACATTCCATTTTTAACTAAAAAAGCCGAACACGCACTTGGTGCGTTCACAGGATTTGATGTACCACTTAAGGCAGGCTCTAGAGTGTATAACGGAATACAAGACACTATGAATAATGGTGGGGCATTCTTTGAAGGCTTGGGTAATGGTGCTTTAAACACAGTTAGGATGGAACAAAACATTAATACAGATGAGTTAAGTAGAATGTATGATGAGTTAGACGAATTAGAAATGTTGATGCAACAATACAAAGGTATGGGTTATGAGTTTGCAACGATAAACGAACTTAAAAAAGCCAATCCTAACGCTGTAACAAACAGAATCAACGCACAATTAAATAAATACTATGGTATAACAGACTATATGTATGATGGTAAATAAAAAGAACTATAAATTATAGTTCTTTTTCTTTTACATCTTTTAGTATTCTTTCTAATGTTTTTACGATAACTTCTTTAGCGTTCTTAACATCTCTGCATTGAAGCAAATATCTGATAAGTTTTAATGATTCTATGATAACACAGTCTAAGTAGCACATCCAGATAGCATTAGTTTTTAAGTAGTCATCTTTCTTTGTATACTTAGCATCTTTAGCCTGTTTGTCAATGTCTTTCTTTATTAAAGGTACAAAACATTCTGTTGTAGCCTTACAAGTTTCGTAATAATGGTCTGCTACTGCTACTGCATCTCCTTTATGTTTCTTAAGAGCGATAGCAGTTGCTTTTAGCATTTCCATAGAATTACCTTGTCCAAGGAAATTAGCAATACCTTCAGGCATACTATTCTTTGCTCTAGTTTTTCCATCCTTATCAAACATTTTATCAAACTCGTCTCCAGAGAAGAAATTTTTTCCGTCTGTTATAACGATTTTACCATTTCCAACACTTTCTACTTCTTTTATTAATTTTTTGATTTTATTTATTTCTTTTTTGTCCATCTTTCCTCTTACCTCTCTTTACCACAAAATCTATGTGGTTTTCTTTTAAATATTGTCTTAACTCCTTATATTCTTCATCCATAATATATGGGAATTGTATAGTTATATCTCTAGTTAATATTCCCACAGGTCCTTCGACTATCTTTACTCGTTCAGGCATAATCTTAATTACCTTTCACTGTAGGAACTTGTGCTCCTCTAATCATCAAATTAATGATTCTACGTTCTAGAACATCACTATAGTTTCGCATATGTACTAATTGTTGTTCTAGTAACTCTTGGTCAAATACTGTGCCAGAAACAGCATATCTATCTAGATAATCATTTAGTCTATAGATTTTTCCCATAAGTTGTGAGTACTCTACTAATATTCTTTCACATTGTTTTTCATCCATTCTACACACCTCCTTACTTCTTAGCAGTACATCTAATTGTTCTAAATGGAGTTCCTTCTTTATAGTATTTCATAATATCTATAGTTGGATTTTCAATACTAAATGTTGCTTTGTCAAATGTCGCTCTTCCATTAGATGTTGAGATTGTGTACTTGAAGTCTTTATCTTCCCACTTACTATCATCATAATGAGTCTTAGCATAACCTTCAAGTTCTTGTAATTTATCTTCGATAACTTTCTTTTGTTGTTTAAGTTTTCCAATACTGTTTAATAAATCCTTATCATATTGCTCTAAATCTTCATCATTAAGTTCTTTCAACTTAACTTGCTTAGAATACTTAGCAACAATGTCCCAAGGGTAGTCATCAACTTCTCTTAGACCCATTTCGATTTCAACAACAGCATCAACTATCGCTTCAATATCTGCTTGAATCTCAGGATTAGCCTTAATTAGTTTGTAATAAGGTTTACCACACCACATTCCTGCTAGTACCCATTGGTCTAATCCCCAAGCCATCATATATGCTTGACATTGAATTTCATAACCTAGGTCCTCTGTAAACGGTCCACTAGATGAGTTAGAGTATTTATTTTCCCATCCAGTTTCAACACCATCTAGGAAAGTTCTACCATCTCGTTTACATTTAAGTTTTCCATCACAGGCATATTTATACTCTGAGTTTCTTTCATCAATTAATATTCCCATTTTTGTTTCAAAATAATTAATACATCCATCTTCCATAGCATTTCCTAGATTCATACGGTCCTGAGCATCGTCATCGAACTCTTTAGCAGTCTTACCTAGGTCTATGTCTAATTGTTCTTGTACTGTATTAAACCCTATACCAAAATAACTACTCAAACTACTTGCAATTACATCGAATCTTTCTTTCATAGAACTATTCCCCCTTTCTTATAACATTAAATGCTACATTTTCAAACTTTTTATAAGCATCTAAGTAAACTTCATTTTTATTAGAGTTATATGTAACCTCATAGTACATTCCATCAGCAAGAGTAGTACTCAATAATGCTTTACTATGTCCTAGAATATAGCAATTCCAAACAACATACACATCAAAATCATCTTTTCCAATATTATCTTGCTTGTCGAGATGCTTGAAAGCATATTCCCTAACTATAATCTTAGCATAATTTATAAATTCATCGTTTTTCATAATGTTTCTCCTTCTTGGCTCCTATTGTAACATACACTTTCTGCAAAAGTTAAAAAGTTTATGAATTATATTCTTTTGCATATTGCCAAAATCCTTTCTTTTCTTTTCCTTCATTTTTATTTTTAACCATAAAATCGAAATATCTGAATCCAAATTTATTCATTTGTGAGTCTCGATACATCTTAATGTCTTGAATCATCTTATCATAGTCATCTGTGCAGTAATATTTTCTACCTTCACTTTCATATGATTTGGGTATATTCAGCATTAAGTTAAATAAGTAACTATACTTCTCAATTCCTTTATGGTCGGCTATTCTAATACTGCCACACACTCCGTTGTCCATTTTTATGTAGCAACTGTTTGTAGAATGTGCCTCATAATAGGTTAATAATATATCTAGTTTATTCAAATCTTCTAGCAGATTATACATATAGTCTTTAGTTCTAAGTTTCTTGCTCATCTTTCCACTCCTTATACTGTTCTAGTATTAACTTATTAGAGTTGTCTGAGAGACTGCTGTAAGCATCTATTAGGTCTAGAACTTTAGCAACCTCCTCAACTCTTCTTATTATCAACCCTATTCCCCCATTAGCGTTAATCAACTCCAATTTCTTCTCCTGGAGTAGCGTAGGCTTTCCCTTATCGGTTTTTAACTCGAATCCAAGCAAATACCCTTTGTAAAGATAAAGTCGGTCAGGAAGCCCATTCTGACTTGATTGAGCCTGGTATCTAGCAAGTTGCCAAACTCTTCTTTTAATCATATAGGCTTCGACCTGTTTCTCTAGTCTACTTTCTTCCGTTTTTGCCATTTTTCTTAGCCTTGCAAGCCTTAATGCTTTTATTTAAATAATCTGCAGCAGCAACTACATATTGGTCACACATATCTCCTTCAGTTTTAACTGTTAGGTAGAATCCGTTTTCCTCTTTTGCTTCTTCAAACTCAATAATTAATTTAGGCTTTCTCTTTAATAATTTCATTTTCTTCACTCTCTTTCTCATCATTTTTATCTTTATCATTTTTGTTTTCAATTCTGTATTCTATGTCGGCTCCACAGTTAGAGCAGTGCAGTATTTGCACAATACCTTCACCATCATAGCCAAAATCTTCGAAATCATAATCACATTGCCACACAACTGACTTGTGTAAACAGTGGAAACATTCAAACATAACTAATCCTCCACATCTTCTAGCATAATCCTACAAGATTTACCAACTCTACCAAATTCGATAAGTTGCTTAGATAAGAACTTAGACACCTTTATTTTCTTTACACAAGATGATTCTATGTAAGTTCTTAGACATCTCTCAATGTTCATCCAAGTTTCACCAAAATTATCTGCAACTTCTTTGTATATTTGCATAAATGAGTGTACAGGGTATCTATAGTTTTCTAGTATATAAACAAGGTATTTAAACCCCTTTAGATGTGTATTTCCAAACTTCTTTTCAACAAGAATTGATGTTTCCTCGAAATGTTCTTCTTTTTTGAATCTAAGCAGTTCTTCACACAAATCTTTTATTTTCTCTCTTTGGTCTAATCTAAGAGCACCCCAAGCACCATAATGAGGTCCATCTCCAAACTGTGGACACTTCACGAAGTCTCTTATTTCTTCTATTTGTTTTATTGTCATATCACATACTCCTCTTTCTCAGCCCAGTTAGTTCTGCTTATCTCAGGCTCACTTATCATAGGTATATGTTTAATAACATCAGTAACATCTTCCATTATTCTTTTAACTTCGCCTATAACAAACTCTTCATCCTTATGTACTAGAAGCATAATTTCATCGTGTATTGGCAGAACCATCTTAGACTTAAGATTATTCTCTTTTAAATATTTATGTACATTAATCTCAAATACTTTAACCATATCAGCACAAGTACCTTGAATTAAGTAATTACAAGCACGATAGAACCATTTACTATCGTTCATATAGTATCTTCTTCCATAAAGATTCTCAACATAACCATATTGACTCAAGTGCTCTACAACCCAATCTTGATAGTCTTTGATTCGAGGGAACGCTTTGTAGAAGGCACTATCTAATGCTTCAGCAGTAGTTCTGTCTATCTCTAGGCTATCTTGTAAGGCTTGTACTCCTCCTTGGTAAACTTTAAGGAAGTTTGCACGTTTTCCCAACTTTCTGTGTTTCTTGAACTCATCTGAAGTAGGGTCCATATCTGGAAAGGCGTGTCTTGTAGTTTCGCTATGTAGGTCAGTAGGAGTCCAAGGTTCATCGTTTTCTTCAAGGAACCAGTTGAACTTAGGAAATTTCTTTAAATCATCAATATTAGTGTAGTCAAATCTCCATTTACTACCTAAGTCTGTTATTCTGTAGCATTTATATGGCATATAGGCTCTGCACATAGATAAGTCAGGCTCTGAGCCGTGTAGAATTGTGTAGTATGCTTGAACTCTTAACTCCATTTGAGACTCATCGCAGAAGGCTAGTATGTAATCTTCATCACAGACAAACATTCTTCTAGGATGGAACAATTCGTTGCCATCTCTATCGTATAGACCTTCTTTTGGTTGTTGTTGCATATCACAACTAACACGCCCACTGACTGCTCCATTGTTGTTAATATCTGTGTGTATTCTGCCATTTATAACTGAATTAAGTTTTCCATCAACATATGTGGAAATCCATTTATCTAATGTTCTAAGTTCTAAGATATTAGTGCAAATGTCCTTAACTTCTTCATTTGTTGTATGTTCTCTGATGTACTTAAGTGCCTTTTCATCTGCCTTATCAGTCTTGATTCCATACTTATTAAGCAGTAATTTCTTAATAAACTCGTGTTGTCCAACACCGAACTCAGTTCCTGTGTACATATTAAGTTCCATATATAACAAGTCTCTATAAGCACACATTTTCTTTCTACAATCAACTACATAATCAACATTAACTGCAAGTCCTACTTTTTCCATTTCACCAACTGCTCTGATTAATTCACCCTCACGATTTAATACTGTGAAGTTAGTATCAACTTTTCTTAAGGTTGGTATGGCACGATTCATATATTCAATCATAATGACAATATCATCAGCAGCATAACTTCTAAGAAGTTCAGGTTCTTGAGCATAGGCATCTTTATAGTTAGCAGGAGTGTAGTGTTCATCTATAAACTTGAAGTACTTATCATCATCATTTATAAATCTAACCCTATTCCTATCATAATCCTCTATAAGTCTAGTCAACTTACCAGTTGCTTTGAACTTACCACTCTTTGTAGTTGTTGAGAATCCATCATCAGGAAATTCTTTCATAATGTCTTCTCTTAGTTGTTTTCTTCTAGCAGCATTTATGCTCTTAACTACATCTTTGATAATTTTTCCAGCAAACTTTGACTCTTCATCAACATATTTACCACCTAGAGTTTCTAGACTCATACTTGCCTTTTCATCAACGTATTCAGTCAATCTAGCAATAGTAATACTATCATATAATCTAACCTCTTCAGGAATAGGGCTTCCTCCGTTGTCCATCATATGGTAATCATACTTAGCATTGTGAGCAAAAGTTCCTATAAACTCTTCGTAGTCTTGTAGTTTCTTTCCTGAGTCCTTCATAGTCATACAATACATTTTCCAAAATGCTTGCATAATCTCAGGGTTGTAGTCAAATGTTCTTACAGTCTTACCAAACCCAACTGATACTAAAAAAGGCAAGGACGTAATAATGTTTAATCCATCAGTTTCAGTATCGTAACACATAAACTCAGGTTTCTCCTCGTGAGCCTTCTTAAGGAATAATGCGAACTCTTTAAGAGCCTCATCAGGATTATTAATGTCTATGTGTTTATAATCATATTTTAACTTTTGGTATAGGAACATTATTCATCACCTTGCCATTTCTTTAGTATTTTTGATAGGTCATCAACGACCTCGAAGAATCTGATAACTTCTAAACGATAACCTGGTTGACCACAAAGAACTACTCTTTCATCAAGACCTCTAAGCCACTCAGCATCACAAAAATTATTAATGCTATATAAATCGGATTGTGCGTAAAGAGTGTTAGCCTTTATATGAAGGTATTTTTCAGCAGCAGTATATATTTTTTCTCCGTACACACCTGCAGTAAAAATTACTTCCTGTCTCCATAATCTCCATTTAACTTTTGTTTTTCGTTTTACATCAAATCTTCTATTTATTAGGGAGTTAAGGAACATAAAGTTACAGTTAAAAGCCTTGCATATGCTCTCAATAAACTTTATTGCTCCTTGATACCCATAGTCCTTTTCTAGCATATCGAAGAATAGCATAAATCTAACTTCCAATACCCTAGGATGTTTCTTATATTCATCTAATTCCATTTCACTTAAATCCATTATTCAGTCACCCCTACATCTATAAACTCGACACCTGGATTTCCTGGGTCTAAATCTTTTTCAATTAGACTCCCTGTGTCTGTTGTAAACTTTTTGTCTATTGTGTTAAATGCTTTTCTAAACTTATCTGTTGGGTATACATTGTCCATACTCAATCTGATGAACTTTCTGGCAACTAATTTATTGAATATAGGACAGAACTTACCACTTTCTAATCCAGATACACTAGATAAGTTCGCTCTAGTTGTTTTACTTTGTCCATTAAGGAAGTTAAATAGAGTTGCATTTCTAGCATATAAATCTTGAAGGTCTTTAATATCTTTATCAGAGCACATACTGTATTCTTTATATTCATCAGCATACGCCTTTAGTTTAAATGTTCCATCATCATAAATACTTTCAAGATAACTAACCATATAATCAACAATTTCTTTAGTTACTATTATGTTCTCATAAGTCTCATCAACATTAACAAGTAGACTAGCCAGTGCTACTGAAAATCTTGCCAACTTCTTAGAAGTTGTGGTTCCAAACAATGGGAAGTTGCACTCAAACTTTTCATTCATCTTTTCTGCTTGTTCCCATATGTAACTTTCAACACCTTCGGCAAATATTACATTATTTATTTGTCTTGTCGCTACCCAGTTAATCTTATTTCTATAAGCCTCTCTAGGTATAGGTTCACCAACAAGTTGATAGGCAAACGGATTGATTCTCTTTTCTACCTTAGGTATAAGTAAGAATCCATCATATCTTGCCACATCCTCAGCACTCTTAATAAGTTCCATCAAAGGCATAACACCATTTGGGAAAGTATTTAAGAATCTAGGATTTCCGTTTTCATCATTTAATGGGTTAGAGATGGTTATCATTCTCAATTTACAGGGAACGATTAACTCTCCACTAACTCTTGATAGTCTTAACTCATTACTACTTCTTATATCTGTCATAGTTTTAATAAAGTCATATCTAGCACCACTGAACTCTTCCAATACTGCAAGGCGTTTGTGTTGTCTAGGAATGGCTCCAATCGTATTACAAAACGAACCATCGACTTTACTTGACCCACCGATTAATCCAACCGTTGTAGAAGTTTTCAAAGATAAAAAGTGTCCAAAGTTGTATAACTTCACTAATTCCCCTGTAGTTTCAGACTTACCTACTTGTGTGTCTCCTAAAAAGAATACATCAAGACATCCTCTCATAGGACCACCATAGTTGAAATCTAAAATAGAATTAAATACTAAATCACTCATTAACCATATATTAAAGTTTAGATGTTTAGCAATATGATGTTTAGCACTTTGGTATAGGTGGTCAAGTCTCTCTGCTATAGTTCCTTCTGATTGAAACATTTTAAGCATATCTACGTTCATAGAGTAATTTCTATTATCGTGAACCATAATAGCGTTGAAACAAATAGCAACCAACTTTTGGTTCTTTGTGGGATGTGGGTAGATTCTATAATCAATAACATATTGACCACCTACATCTAATCTTTCAAAACTATATAAGTCCAAACTTTGAGCAGAACCATCTATATCTTTATCAACAACTGTTGCTTTGTACACTGTTTTAAGTTCTTTCATTTTAACATCTATGAAAGGTTCTAAACTAGGTATACCAACATAACTTTTTAACTTTGCTCTAACTTCTGTATCTTTGGCACTTGCTTCGATTAACTCTAGCATTTGAACAATGTTAGGTTTTTCTAAGTACCAACTTCTTTTTTCCCCTTGATACATTGTTTCAGATTTCTTACCAGCCTCATCCACTTTCTCGAAGTCAACAACTGTCGGAACTGAGAATGAATCCTGGAACTCACTAGTAACTGTTATAACACTCTTTAGATTTCTTCTTAATTTGTTAT
>JAZRSA010000030.1:0-1743 GCA_045651205.1 Clostridia bacterium | reverse complement strand
ACTTCAGTTACTACTTCTTCTGCTTTTATGTTGTATCTTATTTCTTTTTCTACTTCTTCTCCAAATCTTTCAGCAACTCTTTTTCTGTATTCTTTATAAGATTTATCTATTGTTGCATAAGCTGCTCCTAGTGCTGCATTTCTTTTTCTCATTATATTATTTGATGCTAAGAAACAAGCTATTGATGCCGCTCCTATTGTGAATGCTGGTAAATATATCTTAACTATTTCAACACCTTTTTGTACGTATATTATTGATAAGTCTTTCTTTGCATCTTCTTCATTGTATTTGTCTGCGTAATAAGGGTCGTTCTTAACAGCGTTAACTTTGTCTATTTGTTCTTTTGCATCTTCAAGAATATCGTTAACTTTCATTGTTGCTTTACAAGCAAGTACTGTGGATGCTACTACTCCCACAACTCCAACCCCAAGTAATATCTCAGGGCTGTGTTTTCTTATAATCATTTCAGATTTGTAATATTGTTGTACCATAGTTTGTTTTAAGTTTTCTAATTTTTTCATATTAATTATCCTCCTCATTTTTTTCATAATCAACTTGAACTATACTATTATCTATTATATTTAATAATCTATTTAACTTAGGTAATACTCTTAAGAATGCTATCATGCATGTTACAGCTAACGCCATTAAGGCATCAGTAGACCATATTTTTAATACTAAACAAGCGACTAATGCATCGAAAAATATCATAATAAATACCCCCTTAATCAAATGGTAATGCTTTTGGTAATTTTAACATGTAACCGTCTCTAACCCTTTGTACGCCTGCCATTCTTAAATTTGTCCATCCGTATTTATTGTCTGTATAATTTCCTTGTATTCCAACTAAGTCGTATAAGTCTGCAACACTAACCATTCCATAATTATCGATCAGGTCATCCATACGTCCTAATACTTCTTCTGCTTCTCCTCTAGTCTCTAGTATAATATCATCGTAGTCGTATACACTTCGTCTAGGTCTACTATATCTATCATCTCTGTCTCTTTCGTAATATTTAGTATAAGATACTCTTCCGTTTCCTCTATCTCTATTTTTACCTTTAACTTCTCCGTAAAGTAACATTTCTATTCCGTTCGTTATAATATCGGATATAGCTTTTTTCGCTGCTGGTATAAGAACATCATTAACTATATAATCTTTTACGCTCGTTACGTCTTCTGCTACAAATACGTCTGTGAATTTTCTAATCTCGCTTTTCTTTTTAGTCTTCGCTTTAGCGATAGGTTGTAGTTTTTCTCTTTCTTTACCTTCAGATTGTTCTGCTCTCGCCTTGTGAGAATTAGCTTTATAATCAGTCATAATATAACCTCCTCAAAATATAATAAAAAGAAAAGAGAAAGTGCTTGTAAATCGCACTGTCCCTTTTAGAATTTCACACATCACTAATTTGATTCTTTATTTAAATATAATAATTAATCTTCATCATGTTCATTTAGTAAAGACATTTCTTTTTCGAATTTAGCTTGCTCTCTTTTTGCTTTTAATTCTCTGACTTTTTTCATTGCAAATGGAACTGCGTATTTCATAGTTAAATGAGTAACTGCTAAACCTGCTGCTATTAATCCAGCTGCTAGTAAAGCTTGTTTACCTACATTTTCTATTATTTCTTCAGGTTCCATATTAGCATTGAAATCCATTTCGTCTATAGAATTTTTAACAAATTCATCAAGGCTATCTAAATCGATACCTTCCATATCCATATCATTCATTAACATTTCTTT
>JAZRSA010000029.1:0-17892 GCA_045651205.1 Clostridia bacterium | reverse complement strand
TTTAGATATAAAGCATAATGTTGCGACTAAGTGAATATATATTATATAGAAGGAACGGTGTAAATAATGGAAGATAAAAAGGTACAAGGAATGCATAGCTTAATAATGGAAAATAGGTCAAAAATAACATTAACTGGTGTAAAGGATATACATAGTTTTGACGAGGAACTTGTATTGGTGGAAACAGAACTAGGTATTCTTACAATTAAAGGGTTGAATTTAAAAATGAATAAATTGAATTTGGATAATAGCGAGCTTAATGTTGAGGGAAAAATAATAGCATTAATATATACAGAAAGTGAAATAGAAAAGAAAAATAAAATGTTTAGTAAAATATTTAAGTAGGTGATATTTTGCATATACAATCAGAGACGATAATGTTTTTATATTTTGTATTAATAGGAGTAATATTTGCAATTGTTTTTGATTTTTTTAGAGCATTAAGAAGAATAAAAAAGCCGACTGCGAACATAGTTGTAGCACAAGATATTTTGTATTTTATTATAATTACAATAGTGCTAATAATATCAATATTTAATATTCACGAGGAAGTATTTAGGCTATATTTAATTATAGCAATAATACTAGGAGTCGTAATATACACATTGATTATTGGCAACAAAGTTAGAAATTTATTTATTATTTTGTTAAATAAATTAAGTGGTATATTTGAATTTGTTTTTTTGCCGGTTAAAGTTCATATTATGTTTTTTAGTAGGATTTGTAAAAAAATAAAAAAATGTGTAAAACTATGTTGCAAAAAAAAAGCGTATATGATAGAGTTTTATCATAAGAAAGTAAGATTTGAAGAACATAAATGAAAAGGCATAAGTAAACAAAAGAAGGAAGAGAGTTGAAAAATGACAAATTCAGTGGATTCAAAACTTAATAAAAACAAAAAAAGGAAGTACAGAGTAGATTACGTAAGAGTACTTCTAATTGTTTGTTTTGTGTATTTTTCAATAACTTTTATAAAACAACAATTTGAAATAAATGAATTTAATGTTAAAATTGAAAGTAAAAATCAAGACATAACAAATGCGTATGCCAAAATAGAAGAGTTAAATGAAAAAGAAGCAAATGCCAATGATCCTGCTTTCATAGAAAAAATAGCAAGAGAAGAATGTGGACTAGTAAAACCACATGAAAGAATATTTATAGATGTAAGTAAATAATAAGCAAATCATATATATATGGTTTGCTTATTATTTTAATGTTTTGTAAATTAATTATTTTTTGAACAGCAGCAAAAAATAATTATTAAAATAAGTATAATAATAAATATAAAAGAGCATGAGTTGTTATTTGAATTGCATTCGCAAGTATTAGGACAACAACTACAATCGTTCAACGAATCTGAAATGTTACAACATCCATTATTCATAACATTCACCTCCTGATATAAAATATATTATTCAGCAATGCTTGCCATAGTTACAAATTGTGAAATGCGTTGAAATGTCCGTGAAAAGATAATAAATGCTAATAATTAATATAGTTTAGTTTTTTAAACTAATTTTTATATATTTAAAGGTATCTAATAAATATAATTGAAAATTTATATTAAAATAAAATTGAGGGAACAAAAGAACGGAGTCTTTAAGACACTTTCTTGTTATAAAGGAATAAAACAAACTAAAAGGAACTACCAAGAGAACTTTTAGTGAAATTTTTTAACAAGGAGGAAAAGCATGAATAAACCAAAGGAAAAATAAATTTAAATGTATTTCCACAAAATATAACATTTAAAATTTAAAAATGAAATCGGAATTAAATTAAAAAGGAATAAAATAGATTCCAACCAACAACGAAGAGCCACTTCAATTAAATGAAGTGGCTCTTTTTATTTATATGCTGCATATAGTAAGGGTTTGTGTAAACATTTTATTTTTCTTATCGATAGTTGTAGTTATATTCCCTTGAGTATATTTTTTCATAAATTTCTTAATTTCATATAATCCAAATCCAGAAGGAGTTGCTTTAGTAGAGTAATTTTTATTAAATATTTTTTCGGTATCTATATTAATATCATTTATAGAATTAGATATAGATATTACATCTGTATTTAATTTGTAGTCATGATGTATACGGAGGATTAATTTCTTTGCTTCGGTTGTATCAGCAGCTTCTATTGCATTATCTAATAGAATGCCTAATGTTCTAGACAACTCGAACTTTGGAAAGTTGATTTTAGATATAGTTGATGTAATATCTATAGTCAAACTCATATTACTTTCTCGTGCGGCAAGGATTTTATTTACTACTATTCCATAAATACCTGGATCATCTATAACCTCAGGTGATAGAATGGATAGAGAATTAATATCATTAAAGCCTAATACAAGATTTTTACAATATTCTTTAGCTCCTTCAGAATCATTAATAGAAATGTATCCTAAAATAGCTTGTACAATATTTCCCATATCATGTTTGAAACCACGAACACCTTCATTAACTGTAGAAAGTGTTTTGTTGTGTATTAATGTGTTTTCTAATTGCTGTTTTGTAATTTCTTGTTTTGCTACAGAACGCAAATTAAATATACTAACCATAGTAATAATTAGCATTTGTATTACGTTTAAAAATATAAATATTTTAGAATACCTAAAATTATTTACCATAAGGAAAAATACATTAGGTAATAAACACATAAATATTATAAATAGTTGTGGTGCAAAGAATCTCACTTTGTTATTAACATTATCTAAAGACTTATTACATATTTTAAGTATTAATGTTATAGCGGCTTGTAAAGCAGCTATACCGGAAGAAAACAAGCTGCTAGATAGGGGCTTGTTAATTAAATCTAGTAATCTTAAGTCAAAGTCTAAAAGTATAAGAGAAATAATGCCACTTATAATTAACGGGAATAACGTACAAATTAAGGATATTAGTATACATTTATGTAATTTTAAGTTATATAAGTTATTGCAACTAATTACGACTGTTAAGAAAAATATACATATATTGATTAGTAGATAACGTTCAAATAAGTTGCTAATAATAATATCATTTATAACAAGCGAAATAAATATAGCTATGAATAATTCTATAAATGAATATTCATCATCACTTGATTTATTCTTGTTAAAAAATGAAATAAGTACACTTAAAGAATAAGTTATTCCAGCGCTTTCTATACAAAGAAAGATTATTGTTATTAAAAAATCGAATATACTCATAACTTGCTCCTTTATATTAAATGTAATAGGTTGCCTATTGGGCAATGCAAACCATTATCAAAATAGATAAGCTTGTCTTCTTTATCTATTTTTGCTATTTCGTTTTGGTTTATAATATATGACCTATGATTCCTAATAAAAGAGTCAGGAAGTGATGTAATAATTGTATTTAATGAGTTTATTGTTTCATAAATCGCATCTTTAGTATAAATTGTAGTTTTTGCCTTACTATGTTCTATAAAATATATATCTTCAGTTCTTATAGTATAATCTTTGTTTAATTTTATAAATCTAGTATGTGCAGAAGTTAAGTCATCTTTTAAACGTTCTAAAACATATGTTATTTTATCAATATCTATAGGTTTTAAAATGTAATCAAATGTTTTACAAGAAAATGCAAGCATTGCATATTCAAAATGACTAGTAATAAATACTAGTTTAAATTTCTTGTTAACTTTTCTAAGTTCTTTGGCAAATTCAATACCATTTTTATCATTAGTAAAATTTATATCTAAAAATAAAATATCTATTTCACGATTAGCTATTTTTTCATATATAGCTTTTTGATTAGTTGTTGTTATCATAATCTCAGCATCAAAATCTGTAGAGATTAATCCGGCTTCAACCAGTCTTTTTGTATAATTTAAGGATGGTGGTTCATCATCACAAATTCCAATGCTTATCATAATATCAACTCCTATTTTGACGTGCATGAACAATTTTACCTATTTTTACCAGTTATTTCAAGTGTGACTTTACACTCAATAGGTAATATTTGGAAAATGACATTGCCGCCTAAATTTGCATAATTATTAAGTGAAGATAGTAAACTGTAGAGAGGTGCTGCTATGAAAGTAAAAAAACATAAAGTTAAAATGAATTTAAGAAAGTTAAAAAAGCCTAATAATTTTAGGGAAGATATGGCAAATAAAATAGCAGAATTTTTGGAAATACCAAGTGAACTTATTGGCAGTAATACTAAAATAACATTAGTAGGAAATAAGTATCTGTATTTGGAGGGAAAATACCAAATATCAGATTATTATGCATATTATATTAGAATATTAACAAATAAATATGCTGTTAATATTACAGGAGATAATTTAGTAATAAAGGAAATGAAAGAAGTTGAAATTGCAATAGAAGGCAATATTAAGACGATAGAGTATGAGATAAGAGGTAAAGATGAAAATTAGTAATGTAGGTAAAAACATAAGCTCTGTATTAGAGGTTGATGTTAATGGTTTTTTTGTAGAAAGATTGATTAATCTTTTAAAACAAAACGGAATAGATATTTGGGATATAAAATACTTGAATGTTGGAGAAGTAACATTCAAAGTAAACTCGAGAAATTTCAAAAATATAAAACCGTATATTAAAAAGAGTAAATGCAAAATAAAAATTATTTCTAAAAGAGGTATATATTTTGAAATGTTTAGATATAGAAAAAGAAGAGTGGCTATATATTTAATATGTGGTTTTTTAATAATATATTTATTATTTTCAAATTTTATCTGGAATATAGAAATTGTTGGCAATAATAAGATTGCTAAAGATACAATATTAACGTTATTAAATGAATGTAAAGTAAGAATTGGTGCATATAAAGGTAAAATTTCTAAGGGAAAAGTATCAGACTACATTAGGGCAAATTTATATGATGCTGCATGGATAGGTGTAGATATAAAAGGTACAACAATAGAAATCAAGGTTGAAGAAAAGATAATATCTACTGAAGAAGATAAAAGCATTATAGGAGATATTGTTGCTAAAAAAGATGCAATAATAACTAAACTTATTGCAGATAATGGAACAGCAAAATATCTTACGGGAAGTTATATAGAAAAAGGTAGTGTTCTTATAGAAGGTACAATATATAGTGAACTTATTGGTGAAACTAAGGTGCATGCAAGTGGCATTGCTAGGGGCGAAGTAGAATATAAATTTGAAAAAGAATATGCTCTAAAAAATACTATTAAAGAAAAGACTGGTAAATCAATGTTTGGTATTGGTGCTAGTATAAATAATAAAGAATTTATATTAAAATGTTTGCCAAAAAAAAATAAATATGATATAACTAGTAAAGTCAGAATGTTTCGTTTTTTAGGGGTAAACATTTCATTAATTTTTAATACATATGAAGAATATATCTTAAAAGATATTGTAAATACAAAAGAGAGCCTCATCATACAGGGTGAGCGAGAAAGTGACCTATTTTTAAATCAGATACTAACAAATGATAGTAAAGTTAAAGATAAGAATGTTGAAATAATAGATACTAAAGATGGAATAAAATATAAGTTAACGGTAATCGTCGAGGAAAATATAGGGGAATTTTTAAAGACAGGGGATAAGTAATATGGGAATAAGTATAGATTATTATACAAATTATGAAGTGAAGGAAATGATTGAAAAATATAACAAGTTTATCGAAACATATAAATTAGCAATAGATAAACTTGTTGCAAAAGCCTTCAAATTAGAAGGATTTAATCTTCCAAATGTATATATTGGAATAGGTGTTGTAACTGAGGAAGAAATTAAACAAATAAACAACGAATATAGAAAAGTAGACGCTCCAACAGACGTCTTATCTTTTCCTATATTTACAAGAGAAGAATTAGCTAAAATGAAAGCGGACAAGTGTGATACTGAAATGTCTATTGGAGATATCGTACTTTGTATGGATGTTATAGAAAGACATGCTGTAGAATATGGCACTGGTTTTAACAGAGAAATGCTTTATATGATAGTACATGGTATATGTCATCTTTTAGGCTATGATCACGAAATACCTGAAGAGAAAAAGGAAATGAGAGTCCTTGAAGAAAAGATATTAGAAGGATGTGAGGTATAGTGGACGAAAAGCTAAAAGACAAGAATTTAGATGAAAATTTAGATAATGAGCATAAGAATAAAACATTGTTTTCGGCTACAAAAAACGCGTTAAATGGAATAATACATGCTTTTAAAACGGAAAGAAATTTAAGAACAGATTATTTAATAGGGGCATTAGTATTTTTTGTAAGTTTATTCTTTAATTTCACAAAGGTAGAACTTATATGCTTAGTAATAACAATTGGTTTTGTTATATTTGCAGAGATGATAAATTCAGTTGTAGAATATGTGGTAAATCTAATAACAACAGAATATAACTTAGATGCAAAAGCAGCAAAGGATATAGCAGCAGGTGGAGTGCTTATTGCAAGTACAATTTCTGTAATAGTTGCATATCTGTTATTTATAGATAAACTTAAAGTTGCATCTACAGAGTTGCTTCATGCAGTGTTAAGTACAAGATCACATATAACAGTGGCGATATTATTTACAGTTGTATTATTAGTAGTAATTCTTAAAGGTATATTTACTAAAAAAGGTGAAAGAAACTATGTTAAATCTTTCCCTAGCGCAAGAGTAATGATAAGTTTTGCTTTGGCAACATATCTGTTAGTAATAACAGAAAGTTTACTTGTTGGTGGAGTTGCCTTCGTCCTTAGTATAATGGTTTCTTCGTTAAAGAGGGAAAACGATAAAACAACAATACTTCAAGTTGTGTTAAGTGCTGCGTTAGGTGTTCTTGTAGTGTTAGCGTTATATCAACTAACTAAATTAACACCACACATTGCGGACTTAACATTTAAACTTTGGTAAGTTAAATAATAATATTAATAATAACAAAAGGTCTTACATAAGTAAGATCTTTTTTGCATATATTGTACAAGGTGATTAAATGAAACGTTTTTTTATTTGTTTGGGTATATTAATTATAACTTTTATTATGTTTATAGTATTAAATGAAATTAGAATAAACAGCTTTTAGGAGGAAACTAATATTAATACTTGCTAATTTAAAAAATATCGTATAAAATAACACTAAATTAAGGTGGTTATATGAAAAAGGGAATAACGATTATAAGTTTATCTATAGTTATATTATTGTTATCTGTTATAACAAGTATGATTATTTATTCAAATAGTGATGCATTAAAAGTTGTAAATAAAACAAAATATGCAATAGAGTTATTAGATATACAAACGAAAATAGATAATTATTATTTAGAAAATGGTAAGTATCCAAGTGTAGCGACGGTTACTTTTGATGTTTCTAAATTTAGAGAAGAAGAGAAAGAACAAATAAATGGAGAAACAGTAAGTAGTAACAAAATTACATTGTATAGTATAGATTTTAGTTTATTAGGAATAAAAAATACGTTATATGGTAATAATGATAGTAGTACAGATATGTACGCTGTTTCTTTGGCTACAGGAAAAGTATATTATTTAAAAGGCTTTGAGTATAAGAAGGTGAGATATTATACATTAACAGAAGCTTTATATGAAGATATAGGAAGCGGATTACAGCCTAAAAGTTATAAAGAAGTTAGGAAAGAAGACATTATATTTAGAGTAAATAGAATAGAGGATGGTAAAGACGCTGTGACTGTAGATGTAATGGTTCCTAATTCTGCAACTTCAATAAGTGTAACGGCAAACAATTCAATAGCTGTTGCAAGTGCTGTAAATGAAGGTAAATATAAAAAGTATTCTGTAAATTCAGCTAAAAAAGTAAGCAAGTATGTTGTAACTGTACAATACTCAATGAATGGAACAGCTAAAACGGTTACGTATACAGTAAATAATGTGGATGTTTCAGGACCAGGGATGTCTATATCTCTTGTAAAATATTCTGGTTATACGGTAATAAAATTTACGCCTAACAATCCTGCAGAAGTAGCAAATATAAAATGCGATAAAGGCAACTTAACAAAAGATTATTTCAAATATTATGGTAAGACTGTAGAAAATTATGAGTACACTTGCTATACAGCAGGAACTTATACTGTATATTATGAAGATATGTTAGGCAATTCGTCGGTATCAACTTTAAGTATAACAATAAGTTAAATATGTTTTAAAATGTTAAATGAAAAAAACGCTTTAAAAATACTTTAAGGTGTGGTAAAATGTTTTGTGAAAGGTGGTAAATATATATGGAAAAACAAAAAGAAGTAGAAGAAATTGTAGAATCAAGAGAAGATGCAACTAATGTTGAGATAGCAACAAATCTAACAATTTCTGAAGATGTTATAGGAATAATAGCAGGGCTAGCAGCTGCAGAAGTAGAAGGTGTTTCTGGAATGACGCTAGGCTTCGTTGATGGTATAAATCAAATTCTTGGTAATAATAAAAAATATGCTAAAGGAGTTAAAGTTGAATTAGAAGGAAATGAAGTGGTTATTAATCTTTATGTAATAGTAAAATATGGAGTTAAGATACCAGAAGTAGCATTTTCAATTCAAACTTCTGTAAAGAATTCTGTAGAAGGAATGACAGGATTAAAAGTTAAAGCCGTAAATATAAATGTTCATGGCGTAACTTTTGATAAAAATAAAGATGAAGAAGAATAAAAAAATATAAAAAAGAAAGATTAAAATTAGTTAAAAGCAATGGTGAAAACCATTGTTTTTTTGTGATTTAAAAAATAAAAAAGAGTTAAAATATAAGTAATATTAATAGATAATTTAGCAAATATTACAGTTAAATTACAAATAAATAACATTTAAAATACAAATTGCATTGTTGGCTTAAAATTGTTGATTTAGTAGTAGCTATATGTTAAATTATTTATAGAGATTTATCTGCGATAAAAGGGTATTGCAGATGCGGATAAAATATACAGAAGGAGTAAGTATGGGAGCTTGTTTAGGAGTCTATTTAGGCGAAAAAATAATTAAGTATGCTAAACTTGAACAAGATGAAAAAACTAAAAAAATTAGTTTGAATTCATATGGCACTAAGTATGTATGGGGAAAGAAAGAAGACGAATTGGCTGAACTTATCGCCCAAACAGGTAGTGACAATGGTACGGTGTGCTTAAATATACAAAACACATACAAACTGGAAACAGAAGTGCTAAGACAACTAAAGAAGTCTGACGTACAAAGCGTTATTGCACTTGAAGTTTCAGATAGTGCTATACAAAGAGGTATCAATGAGAAAACTGTAGAACATAGATATACGCTTATAGATTCTAAAGTTTCAGCAGCTAATACTCATGCGATAATTGAAGTAGCAAATAAAGCAGATATCACTAGATATACTGAGAACTCAAATATAAAAAATCTTGTAGGATTATATCCTGAAGAATATTTATTAAATAGAATTACTAATCAACCAAACAATTATATTTTGTTAAATGTTGATGAAGAAACAACAATGATATTTGTTTCTAATAACGTGCCTGTAATGTCTAGAAAAATAGATGTAAGCATGAAATCAATCTTAGATGCATTAGCAATTCAAGAAGGTTCTTATGCTAAAGGTTGTGATTTATGTAGAACTATAAACGTTCTTTCAGATGACAGCTTAGATTATAGACTAGAATCAGTTATAGAGCCAGTAATTCAAGATTTATTAAATAGAGTTGGTAAAGCTATTGAAGAAACAAACTTCCAATGCGGAAAGATTGTTCTAAATGGTTTAATAAATTTATTTATAAACATTGAGGTGTTATTTGAACAATTCTTTGGAATAGATACAGAAAAATTAAAACCATCTATATTAAACTTAGATGAGTCAACTATTAATATGGCCGAAGTTATTGAGGCTAACGAAGCAATAGCACTTGCTTATGAAGGTTTAACAGGCAGCAAGAAAGAATTAAACTTCTATGTTGCACCTGCACAAGCAGCAACAACTGCTAAATCTCCGTTTGATATTAAGAGTGTATTCTCAAAACCAAAAGCTGGAGAACCAAAGAAAGCATTTGTAATGCCAGCGATAAATATAGATAAAACTAAAATAGAAAGAATATTAACATTTGCTAATTTAACAGCAGCATCTGTATTAGTATGTTACTTGGTATTTAGTGTGATTTATACAAAAGAAGTTGAGACAATGAAATCAACTTTAAACCAAAACATAAGTCAAATGCAATTAAATATAAGCAAAGTTAAAACAGATACTAAGTATATAAATGATGTTAGAGCTAAGTATTCAGAATATAACAATTATATCGCTTCGACTGTAACTAAAATAAGAGAAGGAAAGATTGGTAAATATTCAACATACAACGTTGCTAACTTTATGCAAAAGATTGCAAAATATATACCAACAAACGTTGAGTTAGTATCAATTGCATCGAATGATAATAAATCGGTAGCAATAATTGCAAGATCAAAATCATACTCTGAACTAGGTTATTTTGTATCACAATTAAAACTTAAAGGAGTATTAGAAAATGTAAAAACTGGTAGTGTAGAACATGGTACATACATAACAGTTACGATTGGCGGTGATTTGCCATAATGAAAGAATATAAAAAATTATTAATATTGTGTGTAGTATTGCTAATACTAATAATATGTATAGCAGTTGTATTTACAACAGATCTTTCAGTTGGTAACTTTAAAAGCGCAGCGATATTTACAATATCTGAAGGTAAAAGCGAATTAAACGGACTAATTGAAAGAGAATCTACAACAAAAGCTGAGCATCAATCAGCATTAGATGCTTTGGAATTAGCAAAAAACAATTATGATTCAGAAAAAAGAACTTTTGAAAGTATAGATCAAGCAACAGTAGATTTAGTAAAAGAAGCTACTAAAGATGAAAAATACTTTATAGAGTATCTTTGGATAACACTAGGTAATTACGCTAATGATAATAACTTATTAATAGATGTAATTACTCCAGGTTCTACATCAGCATCTACAGGTGAAGTATTAAATGGTTCTGAACAAGCTGGAAATCAAGAGAATCAAGAACCATCAATTGATACATCTGTTGCAAACAATACAATAAGAATTGTAGTAAAAGGAAGATATGCAAATGTAGCAGACTTCGTTTACGATGTAGAAAATGATAAAGATTTAAAATTTAGACTAGATAATATGAAAATGGTGTATAGATCAAACAATCAAATCGAAGCAACATTTAATGTATTAAGTCTACAAGTTAAAAAATAAGGAAGGTGATTTAAGTGGGAAAGAAAGAATGGATGTTATATATAATAATAACTGTAGGAATGTTTGCATTCGTAGCTGTATTATTACTATTTTCTGTACCACAAGTAGAATCAGTTTCTGAACTACCAGAATCATATAAAGGTATAGTTAAAAGTGAATATACATTTGATGATTCGGTAAATGAAAATACTCTTACAAAAGAGCATAATATTACATCTTCGGATGTTTCAAATGGATTAAAAAAAGACAAATATGAGCAAGGCAATATAAATCCATTTACACCAAATAAAGATATAACAATATATAATGAGCCTACTAAAAAACCAGTAGATAACTCAAAACCGCTTACACCAAGCGACAAATAAGGTTAATACATCGCCTTACCTTGGCGGTGATTAATATAAATTTTTTATAGGAGGAATTTAAAATGAAAAAAGGTATTTCTTTAATCGTATTAGTAATCACAATTATCGTTATGATTATAATAGCTGGAGCTATAATAATCTCTCTAAACAGCACAAGTGTTATAGAAAAAGCTAACACAGCTGTTGTTAAAACAGACGTTGGAACATTAAATGACAAATTAGTATTAGCTTATGCTGATCTAAAAGCTACATATCCAACTACAAGTACTTTTGGTACTGATTTCGAAGTAACAGTTGGAGGAACTGAACACGCTAACGTAACTGCATACTACACTGCAGTATTAACTGGTGATACAATACCACAAGGATACAAATTAGACGTTAAAACAAACGGATCTGCAATGATCGTTGAAGACAAATAATCTAATCTAATTTATTAATAACTTAAGAAAAAATTAATTAAAAAAACTAATACGAAAGTACACAGGACATATGCATAATAACAATGTATATGTCCTTCGTACTAATATTATATTTATTTGAGAGAAGCTTTGAAATAAGTATAATAATGTATAATAGGAGGGGTAATAAATGGAGGAATATATACATTTAATATGGTCAATATTTATATTTATAACAGGTCTTATGTTTGGTAGTTTCTTTACGCTAGCAATTTACAGAATACCTAGAAAATTGGATATAGTAAAATCACGTTCTTTTTGCCCAAATTGTAAACACAAATTAGGATTTTTTGATTGTTTTCCAATATTAAGCTATGTATCTACGATAGGAAGATGTAAATATTGTAGAAGACCAATAAGTATTAGATATCCAATAATAGAACTAGCAAGTGGATTTGCGTTTCTAATACCATATTTATTCTTTGGTTTTAGTTGGCAATTCTTTGCAGTTGTTGTTATGTTTGTTTATTCTGTGTTAGTAGTAGGTATAGACGTAATGAGATACAAAATGACTGATGAAGAGAAAAAAGAAGTGGAACAACAAAGAGAAGAATTAAAGAAAAGAAAATTAGAAAAAAAAAAACAAAATAAAAAAGGAGCTTTAAGTTCTGAAATTATAATAGCAATAGGAATATTCATGCTATTCTTTGTATCTTCAATATATGCACTTAAAAATTATTATGGAACTTTAGCTTTAACAAGTAAAAAATCTGAAGCTTTAAATATGTGTTTAAACAATTTGAATACTGAAAAAGCAAAAGCATATTCAAGTATAGTAAATAGTAATGGAACAAAGAAGATTGGCAATACAGAATATGACTATGAAATAATAGTAAATAGTTATAAAAAGAATGGTACTGAAGTGGTATCTGGAGTAAAGGTTATAGAAAGTGTTGTGACATTTGAAACAGATGGAAAAACTCAAGAAGTAACATTAAAATGCATAAAGGTGGAATAATATGAGTACAAAAAGCAAGAGAGGAATAACAGTTTCGTCATTAGTGTTATATGTTGTTTTGTTTTTTGGCATAACTACATTTTTATCTATTGTTTATACAAATATGAATGAAACAATGTTTAACAATAGAGGGATGGCGCTAAATTATACAATGTTAAATAAATTAGAGTATAATTTAGTAGAAAGTTCAACAAACAGTATTGATGTAGTTGCTGCAAGTGATGTTGTTACATTTTCTAATGGAGACAAATATTATTATGATGAAACTAAAGATGTTATATTATTAAATAGCGGAATACTTTGCACAAGTGTTTCTAAATTTAATCCAACAGTAGCATCAGAAAATGGAGTTAAAAAATTAACAATTGAAGTTAGTTTTAACAAATATTTAGCTACTTTAAATAAAACAATAATATGTAGTATAGAGGTGGAGTAATATGAAAAAAAGAGGCTCAGCAACTTTAGTAGTTATATTGTTTTCAACTATATTTATGCTATATACAATTTCAACATATGCTGATGTAAGGCATATGGAAAAAACATATGATGAATACGAAAAAGAAATAGTAAATATGTATGAAAAAGAATATAACGATATGGTAAATATATTATAGGAGGAGCACATGTTTGAAAGTATAAAAAATAAGAAAAATTTATTAGGTACAGAATTAGTAAATAAAGGCTTAATAACACAAGAGCAATTAGATGAAGCATTAACATATCAAAGAAATCATCCAGAACTAAAAATAGGTGAAGTAATTGATACACTAAATATGTGTGACAAAACACAATTATTAAATGCTATAGCAGAGAGATTACAATTAAAACCAGCAGTAATAGATGAATCATTTAATTTAGATTATACTAAGTTGTTATCTAGAGATACAGTAATAAACGCAAAAGCAATACCATTTGAAGTTGATGGAACAAAAGTAAAAGTTGCGTTTGCTGATCCAGAAAATGCAAAAGATGTGGAAAGTGTTAAGCTACAATTATTAAATATAGGGCTACAAATGGAAAAATACGTAACTCTTAATTCAATGATTGTGGATAAGGTTAAAAATGTTAAGAATGTACAAGATAAATATGTAGATACAAATGAAAAAGATACTACAGTGCTTGTAGATAACATTATATTAACAGCAATTAAACAAAGAGCCAGTGATATTCATATAGAACCAATGGAATCTAAGGTAAGAGTAAGATACAGAATAGATGGTGAGCTTGTAACTGTTTCAGAACTTCCAAAACAAAGACAATCAATGATTTCAGGAAGAATAAAATCTATATCTAACATGCACCAAGAAATAACAACAGACCAAGATGGTAGTATCAATGATTACGAAAACTACAGCATCCGTGTATCTTCACAAAAGAATATAAATGGAGAAAAATTCGTTCTAAGACTACTTAAAAAGAGCGGAAATGTAAGAAAGTTATTTGACCTTGGCTTCCCACAAGATGAAGCGCTAGTAAAAAAAGCTTTCGATAAAAGAAACAGTATCATAGTTGTATGTGCACCTACTGGTGAAGGTAAAACTACAACATTATATAGTATATTAGATTATTTAAACAGACCGGATATAAATATAGTAACAATAGAAAACCCAGTTGAAATTCGTATGCCTGGTACAAACCAAGTTGAAATTGGCCACCATACATCATTTGCAGGAGCACTTAGAACTGTTTTAAGACAAGACCCTAACATTATACTTGTCGGAGAAATAAGAGACCAAGAAACAGCTGCAACAGCTATTGAATCAGGTCAAACAGGTCACTTGGTTTTAACTACAGTCCATACAATTGATGCTATAGAGGCAATCACAAGAATAAGAAAGATGGGTATATCAGACTATGATGTATCTTCGTCAATAGTAACAATAATCTCTCAACGTCTAGTTAGACAATTATGTCCAAAATGTAAGAAAAAACATAAAATGACTGATGAAGAAAGAGAATACTTTGAAAGAGTAGAAAAAGTAGCAGGTGTAGATTTAGATTTAGAACACGCAGATATGTATGAACCAAAAGGATGCAAAGAGTGTAATAATCTAGGCTATATTGAAAGAATTGGTGTCTTTGAAATATTATGTTTCGATGAAATATTAAAAGACATGATAGCTGAAGGAAAATCTGCTATAGATATAAGAAAATATGCAATGGAAAATACAGAGTATAGACCACTAATAGCTGATGCGGCTAAGAAGTGTCTACAAGGATTAACTACTATTTCTGAAATAGACAAGAAGATAGTAATTTAATGAACAAAAGGGTGAAATATGGAAAGATTTTTAGAAATAATAAATAAAGGGATTGAACAAGGTGCGACAGATATACATTTACAAGAAGGTTCACTTCCTTTATACAGAATAAAGAGAGCATTAATAAGAAACTATGAAGTAGAACCTATGACTAAATTCGATATGGTAAGTTTACTTGAAGAAATAACAGGCGAAAATAGTTCATTACTAGAAAAATTTGAAGAAACTAAACGTTTAGACTTACCATATGATTTAAGTGATGGCATAAGATTAAGAATTAATGCATCTTTATCTGCTGGAGTTCCAATCTTTTCAATAAGAGTAATAAAAACATCAAATATAGATATAGATGCTTATAGAATAAGAGATATAATAAAAGAAATAAGAAAGCATCAATCAGGATTGATATTAATAACAGGTAAAGTAAACTCAGGAAAAACAACAACATTAAATGCATTTGTACAAGAAATAAATAAACTTTATAACAAAAAGATAATTATGTTAGAAGAACCAGTTGAGTATATTCATAAATCTCAAAAGAGTATGATAATACAAAAAGAGGTTGGATGCGAAGCGGATGTAAACACATATTATGAAGGTGTAATAAATCTATTAAGAGAAGATTCAGATATAGCAATTATAGGAGAGATAAGAGATAGAAAAACTATGGATGCTGTAATAGATCTTGCAGAAGCAGGCGGACTTGTTATAGGTACATTGCATACTCGTTCATGTGGTGAAACGATAGACAGAATAATAGGTATGTATGAACCAGGCGAACAAAAAGCAATAAAGAATACAATATCTAATATATTAAAGATTGTTGTATCTCAAAAGCTTGTTAATGACAAGTCAGGAGGTGTTGTATTGGCACCTGAAGTAATGACTGTAAACAATACAATTGCAGCATTAATACGTCAAGAAAGATTTAGTATATCTGAAATACAAGATGCTATCCATCATTCAAATGGCTCAGATTTAATAAGTTTTGAAAGGTCCTTTACAAAGTTATTTAAAGAGAATATAATAGACATAGAAACAATAGAACAAAACGTTGAAGAAGACAGTTTTAGACTAATAACTAATTTGATAGGGGGCGGATATTAATGCCTGAGTATAAATATAGAGGAATGCTTAGGAATGGTAAGATAGTAAGAGGCGTTATGGTGGCAAAAAACCGCCACACATTACTAAAAAGCTTAAAAGACAGTAGAATACAACCTATTGAAGTTAAAGCAATGAGAGAAAAACTAATTTCTGAATCTAAGAAAAAAGTTGACCATTCAAAGCTTCAAAAGATTCAAAAAGACTTAGAAAAGCAAAGAATAGCAGATATAAAGAAAAAAGCAGAACTAAAACAAAAACAATCTACAGCATCAAAATTAGGTTTAGAAATAAATTTACAAATGCCTAAACCTAAAGATATATTGGTTATGACTAACAGTATGTATGTTCTAAAAAAAGCAAAGTTTAACAACGTTGCAACATTAGAATCTTTATATAACAGTACTCAAAATAAAAAGTTAAAAGAAACAATTGAAAACATACTAATAGGAGTTGAAGGTGGAGCTGCAATACACGAAATGATGGCGCAATATCCAAAAATATTCCCACCACTATATATTAACTTTATACGTGTTGGTGAAAATTCAGGCTCATTAGATATGGCGTTATTAAATGCCAGAGACTTCATGGAAAGTGAAATGAACTTAAAGAAGCAATTGAAAGGCATATTATTACCTAAAATATTAATGTTTGTTGGTATATGGATTGCTATGATAGTTGCACTTTTATATGGAGCACCATTAATTCAAAATGTATATGATATGTTCGGAGTAGAAAAAGAATTACCAGCAGCTACAATGTGGGCGCTGAACTTCTCTAAAACATTGGTAAAATATTGGTATATTGTTGTATTGTTTTTTGCATCAATATATGGAATATTTAAAGCATATATCTCTACATCAATAGGAAGATATGAATGGGATAAATTGAAGATAAAAATGCCAGTAATAGGAACTCTTAACTTAAACATTATAGCTAGTAAGTTCTTTAAAGCGATGCTACTTAACTTAAGAAATGGACAAAGAATACAGGAAAGTTTGGATAGTGCTAAATCTGTAACTACAAACTATTATTTCCTATCTTTAATAGAAACAGGAAAGAACCAATTACAAGCCGGTGGATCGTGGATTGAACCATTCGAAGCTGACCACGCTTTCCCAATAATGGCGATAGAAATGCTGAAAATAGGAATGCAATCTGATCTTGTAGAGATGATGGACAAGGTTGAAGAATATATATCTCAAGAAATTAATGAATCAATACAAAAAACAATAAAAGTATTACCAGATGTAACATACGTATTTGTTGGTATAGTAATTATATTCTTCGTAATAGTAGTAATGGTACCATTGATGGATGTTTACATGGGTGGATTCCTATTAGAAGGAATGTAAAATAAAGAAAAAATAAAAACAAAAAGGGGAAACAAAAGATGAAAAACGCTGAAAGCCTTGCGGCTGTACACACACACACACACACACACACACACGGATACATTTACTAATGAAAAAACATTAGTAGCGTTTTCATACCCAAAATATAAGAAAGATTAGCAAAGTAACACATACATAAAATGTATGTGCTGCTTTGCTTTTTTGCATGCAAAAGAAGGAGGGAAATAAAATGCAAAAGA
>JAZRSA010000028.1:0-38528 GCA_045651205.1 Clostridia bacterium | reverse complement strand
AATCAAAAAACCCGCCTCCCTTATAAGGTTGGCGGTCTCTTTTTTATTTATCTTTATTTAAAAAAGTAAATTCTACATACATTTTGTCTGCAACTGATTGAACAACATTTTTTAGTAAATATTGTTCTGGTGTCAAAGAAGTACTGCTTGAATATTCTGTTCCATTAAAAGTTGAAACAAGAGATTCTTTTAAATAGTCACAAAATCTATTGTAGCTATTTTCAGCAGAATTAGCTTCTAAAGCAAGATTGATTAAAGATTTTACTTCAGAAATGCTATAAACTTGTTTCAAAATACAAATTACAAATAATTCTGCTATGTGGAGCCTGTTATATTTTTTATTAACAGGAGGCTCTATAATTTCTTGTTTAACATAGTTATTAATCATAGTTTTAGTTAAAAGTTCATTTTCCTCTTTAGCATCTGAATTAATAAATATATATGGTGCAAGATGGTTGTTAATTAAAGTAACAACTTGCTCTAGAAATAAATCGATGTTAGGAAGTTCTTCCCATCTGGGAATATGAAATTTTGTTATATCTGGGTTATTTATGTTTTTTACTTTTTCTTTTTCATCATTCATGATATAATTACCTCGTAAAATATAATAACATTTTTATATAATTAAGTCAAACACTTGATATAATATTTAATATGTGATAATCTAGTATAGCGAACTACATGGAGGTAAAATATGAAAAAAGTAGTAAATAAAGACGTAGTAGATTTTAAAGATATAAAAGGCGTTATATATAACTCAGCAAAGAAATTTGCAAATAATATAGCGTTTAGAATAAAAGAGAAAGTAGGAAAAGAAACAACTTACAAAGATGTAACATATTCACAAATGTTAAATGATATAAACAACTTTGGAACTGGGCTATATAACAAAGGTCTTAAAGGCAAAAGAGTAGCTATAATAGGTAAAAATAGATACGAATGGGCATTAACATATGTAACAAACTTACTTGGAGGAATTGTAGCAGTTCCTTTAGATAAAGAACTTCAATATAACGAGCTTGAAAATTCATTAATAAGAAGTAAAGCAGAATGTATAGTATTTGATCCTAAGTTAATGGACACTATATTAGAAATAAAGAAAAACGGAAAAACAGAACTAAAACATTTTATCTGTATGGATAAAAATGATCAAGAAATTGAAACAGTAGAAGAAGTATTAAATACTGGTAAGGTAATATTAGAGAAGGGTAATACAGAATATGTAGATGCAGACCCTAATGAAAATGAAATGGGTATATTATTATTTACATCTGGAACAACATCACAGTCTAAAGCTGTTATGCTAACTTCTAGAAATATAGCATCAAATATATATGCTATGCTATGTGTAGAAGATATAAGACCAACAGATACAAACATAGCATTCTTACCATTCCACCATATATTTGGTTCAACATGTTTACTTGTTATGCTAGCTTGTGGAGTTAAAACAGTATTCCCAGATGGATTAAAATATATTAAACAAAATCTAAAAGAATACAAAGTAACAGTATTCGTAGGTGTACCTGCGCTTGTAGAAGCAATGTATAAAGCACTTACAAAAGAAGTAGAAAAACAAGGAAAAACAAAATTAATAAAAGTAGCAACAAAAGTAAGTGATGCACTTCTAAAATGCAAAATAGACGTACGTAGAAAATTATTCAAACAAGTAATTGACGGTCTAGGTGGCGAACTTAGAATGATAATTGAAGGTGGAGCTGCAGCAGATCCAGTTATATCTAAAGCATTCAATAGTTTAGGTGTAATGGTGCTTCAAGGATATGGATTAACAGAAACAGCACCAGTTATAGTTGCAGAAAATCCTAACGAAAGAAGATTAGGTTCCGTTGGTAAACCAATGTTAAATGATACAGTAGAAGTAGTAAATCAAGATGCAAACGGCGTTGGAGATATAAGAGTAAAAGGACCAAACGTAATGCTTGGATATTATGAAATGCCAGAGCAAACAGAAGAAGTATTAAGAGACGGATATTTCTATACAGGAGATTTAGGTTACTTTGATAAAGACGGATATCTATTTATAACAGGACGTAGCAAGAATATGATAGTTCTTAAAAATGGAAAGAAAGTATTCCCAGAAGAATTAGAGCTTCTTGTAAATAGATTAGAATTAGTAGAAGAATCTATGGTATTTGGTTTACCAGATGACGAAGACAAAAATGATATTAAATTATCTGTAAAAGTAGTGTATAGCGAAGATACAGTAAAAGAAAAACGCGGAGACATTTCTGAACAAGAAGTATATGATATCATTTGGGAACAAATAAAAGAATTAAATAAAACATTCCCTAATTACAAACATATTAAAAATGTAATACTTTCTAAAGATGAATTAATTAAAAACTCAAGTAAGAAAGTTAAAAGATTTGAAGAAATGAAACTTATATTAGGCGAAAATAAATAATATTGAATAAAAAATAAATATATGATATATATTCTTTAGAGGTAAAAGTATGGAAGAGAATACAAAAGGCCTAAAGGGAATATATATCATTATTTTTTTAATGGGGTTAGTATTAATAGGATTACTATTTGTAGTTGTGATGCAATATGTTAATGACTCTAAATTTGTAGAAGTACCACATCCTATACAAACAAGAACGTCAGGCAGTATAATAAAAAGCATTAATAAGGTAAATGTAGGCTTTAATCAAGTAGCAAATTACAAAGTAGAAGGAAGAGTAGTAGACACATATGACTACTTGCCAGATGAAAAAGGTATATATGATATAGAATCGATGTTAAATGCAGTATCTCACAGAGATATAGGTCTTAGTTGGGGATTTTTAGCAGAAGGAAATAATCATAGAAAAACTAGATGGAATTCTTTAGGAAATAGACATTTGGAATTTACAGCAGGTACAGACTTTCTAAATAAACATGGCGGTATGGAAGAAGTAACAAAGTATTGGTCTAATAATCATTTAATAGCAAGCTCAGACAAAATATATGAAGATATAAATAAAATAAAAGTAGGAGACTATGTTGTAATAGAGGGAAGTTTAGTAAACTTAATGTGCGAACTTACAGCAAATACATTTATTAAGTATAATACAAGCACAGTTAGAACAGATAAAGGAACTGGTGCATGTGAAGTAATATACGTAACAAAAATAGAATGGAAATAATAAAAAACAAATAAATTTAAAAATATTTTGCAAAAACTATTTACAAACAATTTTGTTTGTGATATAGTCCTATGCATACGTTACAAAAATACATTACATTAGAGTAAAAAGAAGAAAGGAAAATAACAAAAATCTTGAATCTTTAAGTAAGCTCGGGTAATGTATTTTTTTGCGCGTAGAAAGGTAGGTGTTTTTATGTATATTAACGTACAGAATCTTACCAAACACTTTAAGATTAAGGTAAGAGACAAAGGGTTAGTAAATGCAATTAAAGCATTTGTTAAACCAAAATACCGAACGATTAAAGCAGTAGACAACATATCATTCGGTATTGAAAAAGGAGAAATCCTAGGATTTATAGGGCCGAATGGAGCCGGTAAATCGACGACAATTAAAATGCTATGCGGAATAATGCAGCCAGACGGCGGTGCTTGCGTAGTGGGAAACATTAATCCATTTAAGAACAGGAAAGAATATGTTGCAAACATTGGCGTTGTATTCGGACAGAAATCACAATTATGGTGGGATATACCGGTTATCGAATCATTTGAACTACTAAAAGCAATATACAAGATACCTGAAGATAATTACCAAAAAACAAAACAACAATTAATTACAAAATTAAATCTGCAAGATTTATTAGATGTACCAGTTAGACAACTAAGTTTAGGCCAAAGGATGAGATGCGAACTAGCCGCAGCACTGTTACATGATCCAGATATTTTATTCTTGGATGAGCCGACAATTGGGCTCGATGCAGTTTCAAAAGTACAATTAAGAGAATTTATTAAAGAACTAAACAAAGAGAAAAAGACTACAATAATTCTTACAACACACGATATGACAGATATCGAAGAATTAGCATCAAGGGTAGTCGTAATAGGTAAAGGAAAACTATTGTATGACGGAAGCTTAGAAAAAATCAAACACAAATTTCAATCAACTAAAAAATTAGAAATAATCTTTAAAAATTTACAAGCCGCTCCAAAAATAGAATCAAAGATTCTAGAAAAAGATGATAAAAAAGTATTAATAGAAGTAAATACTAAGAAAGAAAGCATATCTAGTATTATTGAAAAGTACAGTAGACTATGTCAAATAGAAGATGTAAACATACACGAAAATAATATAGATAATATTATTCTAGAAATGTATAAGGAGTATGAACTATGAAGGGATATTTAAGTTATTTTAAAACTACTCTCGTTTCAGGACTCCAATACAAAACAGCAGCAATAGCTGGAATATGTACTCAGTTTTTCTGGGGCTTTCTACAAATCTTTATATACCAAGCATTTTATGCAGGAACTGGACAAAATGTTCCAATGGACTTTGAAAAACTAGTAACATATATATGGCTACAACAAGCATTGCTAACACTTGTATTTGTAAGAATAAGAGATGAGAGTATAGCTAAGAGCATTAAAAATGGCACTGTGGCATACGAACTTGTAAGACCATACAATCTATATATATGGTGGTTCATTAAATGTATTGCTGGAAGACTCGCAGCAGTAACATTACGTTCGGGAGTATTAATCGCTGTAACGTTATTTTTACCAGCACCATATAATTTATCTTTACCAATATCATTTGGAGCATTCTTATTGTTCCTATTAAATCTATTCTTAGGAGCATTAATAGTAACCGCTATAATGGTAATAATACACTCCATAGCATTCTTTACCTATGAGGATAAAGGAATTGCAACTGTAATATACAACTTTGCAGAACTATTAAGTGGGACAAGCTTACCGCTACCGCTACTTCCAACGATTGTACAAAATATATGTATAATCTTCCCATTCTGGCTAATAGGGGACTTCCCATTTAGAATATATTCTGGAGATATACCAATATCCGAAGGGTTAAAATATTTAGGATTACAAATGTTTTGGGTAGTAGCTTTAATATTTGCCGGAATGAAAATATTAAAATATGCGATGAAGAAAGTATATATACAAGGAGGTTAAAATGTTTAAGTATATTTCAATGCATCTGAAGTCGCAGCTAGAATATAAAAGCTCATTTATATTCTTAATAATAGCTCAAATTGCTGCGTTCTTTGGTTACTGCGTTGTTTTCTACTCGCTATTTGCAAAGTTTGGACTTGTTAAATCTTTTAATATATACCAAGTAATATTATGCTTTGCAGTAGTACAATTTGGAGAAAACTTAGCAGAAGGCTTACTAAGAGGCTTTGATAAATTCTCTGAAATAATTAAACACGGACATTTAGATCAACTTCTAGTAAGACCACAAAACATATACCTACAAATAATAGGGTATAAGATAGAGCTATCTAAATTAATAAAATGTGTAATATCTTTAATAATACTAGGATATGCACTAATAAATCTAAAATTAAAACTAATATATTATCCTGTAATACTTATGATGATGTTGGGAAGTTCTATAGTATTTGCAGCATTCTTAATATTAAGCGCGGCAATGTGCTTTGTAACGATAGAAGGACTTGAAGTAATAAATATATTCATATATGGAACAAGAGACTTCGCCCAATATCCAATAGGAATATATAATAAGATAGTAAAGACCTTTTTCACATACATAGTTCCAATAGGACTTACATCGTACTATCCAATGCTATATATAACAGGCTCGTCGGATAGATGGTGGTATATACTACTGCCAATATTAAGCTTAATAACTCTTGTTCCAGCATGTTTAATATTTAATGCAGGAATGAAGAAATATAAGAGTACAGGATCATAATAAATATATTATATGGTATTGTTATATTTTGGTATAACAATACCTTTATTTTATTTTAATGAATATTTATTGCAATATATTTTCAATGTGATATAATAACCATATTGAGGGAAACAATATGGAACAAAATGTAAAAATGAACGTTAGAACAAGAAAGGCTATAGAAAGAGAAAGGAAAAAAGCTAAGAAATTGGCGTTAAAATCAGAATTTAAAAGATTAATAAAAGGCTTATTTATTGGTATTGCTATTGTTTTAGTTATACTCGTTTCGTTTGTTGTTATTGAAGTTATAAGATTTAATTCCACTAAAGGTCTTCCACCTGGAATTATAAGGGCTGAAGAATACAAAGAAAAAACTCAAACATATACAAGTGTTTTTGGATTATTTACAATAAAATATGAATATGAAAAAACATTTGAGGAGTATCAAACAGTTGACCAATTAACAGATGATGAAATAGTAAGTGGTGAATTTAGACTATTTAATAAATGGCTATTATCTGCTTGGATTAAGTAAAATAAAATAGAATAAAGTATTGAGTTCGGTTATATATAACTGAGCTCGTTATTTTTCAAAATAAGGGGGATACAAATGAATAATATAATAACAATTAGTCGCGAGTTTGGTAGCGGGGGTAAGGAACTAGGTAAAAGACTAGCAGATGAATTAGGATATGCATATTATGATTCAGAAATAATAACTATGCTTGCAAAAGATATAAAGAAAGCAGAAGAGTATATAGAAAATATTACTACAAAAGGAGAATATCCATATACCTTTGAGTTTGCTAAATCGTTTGAATCATATCCAGTAATGCAAAGTAGCCAAACAGAAATGTTAATATCTCAAGCAAAGGTGTTAAAAGAAGTAGCTGCTAAGGGTAATGCTGTAATAGTAGGTCGCGCAGCAAGCGCTATTTTAAGCGAATATGCTCCTATGAATATATTTGTATATGCAGATATGAAATCTAAAATAAAACGCTGTAAAGAAAAAGCTACTGATGTAGAAAAATTGACAGATAAACAACTAGAAAAAAATATACGAGAAATAGATAAAAGAAGAAAAGCTTGCTTTAGTATATTATCTGGCAAAGGTTGGGGAGATAAAGCAAACTATACATTATGTATAAACACTTCTAATATAGAAGTAAAAGCGTTAATACCCGCACTAAAAAGCTACGCAGAAAGTTGGTTTTTAAATAAATAAAAAATATTTTACATAAATGGCATAAAAAAGTTGTAATTTAAATAAACTTATGTTAGAATATATTAGGTAAAAGCGAATCTTATTAATAAGGAGGGACAAATAATGAAAAGCGAAATACAACCAAAATACGAAAAAACAACAATTACTTGCGCTTGTGGTAATGTAATTGAAGTAGGTTCAACTAAGAAAGATATGAAGACTGATACTTGTAGCGCATGTCATCCATTCTTTACTGGATTAAAACAAGCAGTTTCTTCTAAAGGTAGAGCCGCAAAATTCATGGAAAAATACGGAACAAATAAGTAATATAACGGTGCTGCATATTGTAGCACTTTTATTTTACTCAAAATAAGGAGGATATATGAAAAACAACAATGTAGCATTTATATATGACTTTGATGGAACATTAGCACATGGAAATATACAAGAATACAACTTTATACCAGCTCTTAATATGACATCTAAAGAGTTCTGGGAAGAAGCAGAGAATATTAAAATAAAGAATAATATGGAGGGCGTTTTAGCATATATGTATTTAATGCTTAAGAAAGCTGAAGAAAAAAACATATCTGTTAAGAAAAGTGCCTTTGTAGAGTACGGAAAAAGTGTTACTTTCTATCCAGGCGTAGAAGATTGGTTTGATAGAATAAATAATTATGGTGCAGCTTTAGGCCTTAATATACATCATTACATAGTATCTTCTGGTATAAAGGAAATGATAGAAGGAACAAGTATAAAAGATAAATTTGAAAGAATATACGCTTGTAGCTTCCTATACAACGTAGATGATATAGCTAAATGGCCTGCGGTATGTGTTAACTATACAAATAAGACACAGTTCCTCTTTAGAATAAACAAAGGGATATTTGAAGTGTACGATGAAGCTATAAACGATAAAATGGAAGAAGATAAAAAAGCCATTCCTTTTAACAATATGGTATACTTTGGTGATGGACTTACAGATGTACCTTGTATGAAGCTTGTAAAAGATAATGGCGGTGTAGCTGTAGCAGTACACAAAGATAAAGAAATACTTTCTACTAAACTTTTAGCAGATGGTCGTGTTAATATAACAGCCCCTGCAGACTATGAAGAAGGAAGTAAATTAGATATAGAAATAAAGAAAGTTTTAGATAATATAAAGGAAAGAAATAATGAATAATATATTAAATGAACTAACTGAAAAATATATAAATAAATACAATATAGATTCCCTAGATATAACGAGTAATCCTAGGGAACTTGTTGTTTTATTACTTGCTGAAATAAAATCTGTTAAAATGGCAGATATAAAGCTTGGAATGACAAAAATAACAGATGAAGATGTGCTTGTGTTAGATCAAATGATAAAAAAGATAGCTGTGGATAAAATACCACCACAGTATTTAACACATAAAGCATATATATATAACGAAGAATACTATGTAGAACAAGGCGTTCTAATTCCAAGACAAGACACAGAAACTTTAATAGAGGAAAGTATTAACTGTATCAAAGAAAACGGTTATTTAAGTCTTTTAGACGTTTGTACGGGCACAGGATGTGTTGGTATAAGTATAACTAAGAATTCAAAAATAGAAAAAGCAACATTAATAGATATATCAGATGTTGCAATTAATGTAGCTAACAAAAATATAGATCTAAATAACGTTATAGATAAAGTAGAAGTAATTAAATCAGATATGTTTGATGTACTATACAAAACTACAAATAAGTATGATATAATAACTTCAAATCCGCCATACCTTACAGATGATGAAATGAACGATATTTCAGATTTTGTAAAAAATGAACCAGAACTTGCATTAAGAGGTGGAATAGATGGCCTTAAGCCATATAGAATAATATTTAATGAAGCTAAAAACTTCTTAAATGATGGTGGAAGTATACTTGTAGAAATAGGACATCTTCAAGGAGTAGATGTTGTAAATATCATTAAGGAGCATGAAGAGTATACAGACATAGAAGTAATAAAAGATATAAATTCAAAAGATAGGGTGGTAAAATGTCGTTTTCAGAAGAAATAAAAAACGAAATACTAGAAACTAAGAATAAAAAATGTTGTGTTATACCTTTAAGATATGGTGAACTAATAACAGAATCTAAAGATATAACTGTAACAGAATTAAAGAAATTAATAGCAAAAGCCTGCTGCAAAAAAGCATTCCTAAAAGGGGTGTTTTTAGGTAGTGGGTGTTTAGTGAACCCAGAATCAGAATATCATTTTGAAGTATCCCTAAAAGGTAAAGCGCACGCAAGCTATGTAGTAAAAATAATGGAAGGATATGAGCTATTACCTAAGATAATAAAAAGAAACCAAGAATATGTGGTATATATAAAAGAATCCGAACAAATAGCTACTATACTTAGAGTATTTGAAGCAAATAAAGCAGTATTTAAATTTGAAGATGTTCGTATAAACAAGAGTATTAAAAACGATATAAATAGAACTGTAAATTGCGAAACAGCAAATCTAAATAAGATTGCAAAAGCTTCATATAAACATATAGAAGCAATAAACAAGTTAAAAGCAGATGGAAGATTCGATACCCTAAACGCTAAGCTAAGAGAAATAGCAGAGTTAAGAGAAGATGATCCAGCAGCTTCATTAGAAGAACTTGCAGCTAAATGTTCTTATGAAATAAGTAAATCTGGAGTATACCATAGATTAAATAAAATAGTAACTATAGCGGAGGAAGAATGAAAGATTTAGGAATATATATACATATACCATTTTGTAAATCTAAATGTTTCTATTGCGACTTTTATTCTAAACCAGAATGTACAAGTAGTAATATAGAAGAATATATAGATACAATATGTATGGAGTTATTAGCTAACTCAGAATTACTTCAAGAAAGAAATATAACTACTGTATATTTTGGTGGTGGAACACCCTCTTTAATAGATGCAAAATATATAACTAAAATACTAGACCTTATTAGGTTATTTAACAATAGTATAGAAGAAATAACAATAGAAGCAAATCCAGAAAGCCTAACAAAAGAAAAGCTTACAGAATATCTAGAAGCTGGAGTAAATAGACTAAGTTTAGGACTTCAATCAGCAAATAACAGCACATTAAAGAAAATAGGAAGAATTGCAACAAAGGAAATGTTTGAAAAAGCATATATGGATGCAGTAGAAGCTGGTTTTAGCAATATATCTACGGATGTAATAATTGGTCTTCCCGATGAAACGTTAGAGGACTTTAAGAAGACAGTAGAATATGTATTATCTCTAGATAAGATTAAACATATATCTGCATATAGCTTAGAAGTACATGATGGAACAAAACTAGACTTTTTATTAAATAGCGGTTTTCTAACATTACCAGATGAAAATACCGAAAGAGAAATGAAGTATATGTTAGATAATATGTTAAAAGAACATAAGTTTGTTAGATACGAAATATCTAACTATGCTAAACCTAAATATGAATCTAAGCATAATACAGCATACTGGGAGCAACAAGAATATCTAGGATTAGGAGCTGCAGCAGCTAGCTTTGTAAACAGCACTAGATATACAAATATACCAGATATGGATAAGTATATAGAATACATGAAACAAGGTATTAGTGTAAAACAAGACATTGAAGAAATGGATCTATTAGATACTATGAAGGAATATATAATATTAAAACTTAGACTAACAGAAGGACTAAACTTTAATGAGTTCAAACTAAAGTTTAAGAAAGATGTATTAGGCTTATATAAAGTACAAATAGATAAATTAGTAGAAGAAGGATTATTAGAAAAAGATGACAAAGGAATAAGACTTACATATAAAGGAGAAGATTTAGCCAATATAGTATGGCAAGAGTTTATATAGAATTCATATAAATTAAATCGGAGGATAATATGGCTGAAACAAGAATATGTACTAAATGTGGCGTTGAAAAAAATATAAATGAATTCCGAATGAAAAAAAGTAAAGGAAAACTACGCAGATATTCACAATGTAAAGAATGCGAAAGTGAATACAATAAACAATATAATGAAGCTAATAAAGAACGAAGGGAACAATATAGAGAAGAGAATAAAGAACATATTCGTGAAATTAAAAAAAAATATAAAGATACTCATAAAGAACAAATAAGAGAGTATCAAAAAAAATATGATGAAGAACATAAAGAACAAAGGAAACAATATATACAAAATAATATAGAAAAAATTAGAAAAGCAAAAAAGAAATACAAACAAACTCATAAAGATAAAGTAAGTGAATATGACAAACAATATATGAAATTATATAATAAAGAATATAGGGAATCGCATAGAGAAGAAATGACAACATATAAAAGAGAGTATAAAAAGCAAAGAAAAAAAGATGATCCCTTATTTAAACTAAAAGAACAATTAAGATTTTGCATTAGTCAAAGTTTTTCAAGAAAAAAATACATCAAACAATTACATACTGAAGAAATAATAGGAATACCAATAAATGAATTTATTGAATACTTATTAAATACATATAAAGATAATTACGGATATGAGTGGGACGGGAAAGACGATGTGCATATTGACCACATAACGCCTTTAGCAAAAGCAGAAAGTGAAGAAGAAATTATGAAATTGTGTTATTATACAAATCTTCAACTATTAAAATCAAAAGATAATTTAGAAAAAAAAGATAAATTAGATTGGAAAATAAAAAAAGATTGAGTTGATTTTATTAGGGAATATATTGAATCATTTATTTCTGAATAACAAATTTACAATACAAACGGAGGTTATAATGGAGAACAAAGAGAAAATACTTGTTATAGATGGTAACAGTATAATGAATAGAGCATTCTATGGAATAAGATTACTATCTGTAAAAGATGGAACATATACAAATGCAGTATATGGCTTCTTAAACATATTCTATATGATGGAAAGTATGTTAAAGCCAGATTATGTTGCAGTTGCTTTTGATATATCTGCACCAACATTTAGACATAAGATGTATGATGAATATAAAGCCGGACGTAGATCTATGCCAGATGAACTTAGACCACAAATGCATCTAATTAAGGATGTATTAAGAGCAATGAATATCCCTATATTAGAGCTTGAAGGTTATGAAGCAGACGATATATTAGGCACTGTTGCTAAAAGAAGTGCATCTAAGGATATAGTTACATATATACTAACTGGAGATAAAGATAGTCTTCAATTAGTATCTGAAATGAGCAACGTAGTTATGCCTGGTAAGAATGGTAGTAAGACAGAATATACTATATATAATCCAGAAACATTAATGGAAGCTATGGGTGTTAAACCGTACCAAATAATTGAGCTTAAGGCATTAATGGGAGATAAATCAGATAATATACCTGGTGTACCAAAGGTAGGAGAGAAGACTGCTCTTACGCTTCTTAATATGTCGGATAATATAGAGAACCTATATAACAATATAGATAGTATAGATGTATCAGATAAATTAAGAGCTAATTTAATAGAGAATAAAGAAATGGCTTTCTTAAGTAAAACACTAGCTACTATTAATACAGATGTACCTATTAATTTAGACTATGAAGTATTAAGAGTTAAAGATGTAAATCTAGAAGAAGTGACTAAGTTATTTACTAGACTTGAGTTTAAGAAATTTTTAGATAGATATACTAATGGAGTAGAAGTAGTTAATATAAATGGAGATTTCTTTAGTGGGTTAGCTAATACTAAGTTTGTTAACCTTAATACTAAAGAGGATGTTAAAGAGGCACTTAATACATTAAGTCCTATTAACAATACTAAATTACCGTTCATATTCTTAGATTCTAAATTTGAATCAGATAAATTAAAGAACACATTAATATTTAGTATAGCAAATAACATATATACTATTAAGATTACAGATAGAAATGCTACAGGCGCTTTAGAAGAGTTTTGTGGTTGTAGATGTGAAAAGATTGGTTACAACATAAAAAGCGTCTTAAATTTGGCTTTTAGAAACGATGTGAAGGATATATATGGTTTTAATGATGACCTTATGATTATGTATTATCTAATTAACACAGCAGACAATAATCAATCAATAGATAAGATAACATATGAAGTGTTAAATGCTAATTTCCCTTCGCTTAATAAAGAGACTAAAAAGGTAGAACAAACTTCAATGTTTGATATGTTCGATGACACACCTGTTAAAGAGGAAACTTTAGATGAATTAACAGATAATGAAAAAGAAGTACTTTTTGCGTATATAAATGTAATTATAAAAACTGAAGCTAAGTTAAAAGAAACATTAAGCGAAATGGGCTTAGACTTCCTATATAACGAAGTAGAAATGCCTTTAGTAGAAACTTTAGCAAATATTGAAGCTAATGGAATGTATGTAGATAAAACAAAGCTTAAAGAGTTCGGAGAATATATTGAAAAGAATATAGCAGAATTAACTGCTAAAATATATGAGCTTGCAGGAGAAGAATTTAATGTAAATTCACCAATGCAACTAGGTAAAATACTATTTGAGAAGCTTGAAATAGAATACCCTAAAAAGAGTAAAACAAGCTATTCTACAGATAAAGAGATACTAGAAACAATTCAAGACAAACATGAAATAGTACCTTTAGTATTAGAATATAGAACGCTTGCAAAACTTAAATCTACATATATAGATAGCTTAATTGATGTAATAGATAGTGATGGTAGAATACATACAACATTTATGCAAACAGTTACAGCTACTGGGAGACTTTCTAGTGTAGAACCAAACCTACAAAATATACCTGTAAGAACGGATTTGGGTGGTAAAATTAGAGAATGTTTTGTAGCAGAAAAAGAAGGATACAAAATAGTAGATGCAGACTATAGCCAAATAGAATTAAGAGTACTAGCAGATATGTCTGGTGATCCTACAATGATAAATGCATACACAAATGGAGAAGATATACACTCAATAACTGCTTCTCAAGTATTTAATGTACCTTTAGAAGACGTTACAAAAGACCTTCGTTCAAAAGCTAAAGCTGTAAACTTTGGTATAGTGTACGGAATAAGCGATTTTGGTCTTGCTAAAAATATAAATGTTTCAAGATGGGAAGCTAAAGAATATATAGAAAACTACTTTAGACATTATTCTAGCGTAGAAAAATATATGAAAGGGCTAATAGAAAGTGGCTTAGAAACAGGATATGCAACTACTAAATATGGTCGTAAGAGAAAAGTTTTAGAACTAAAATCTGCAAACTATAACACTAGAATGTTTGGTGAAAGAGTTGCAATGAATATGCCTATACAAGGTACAGCAGCAGATATTATGAAGATTGCTATGAACAATCTATACAAGAGATTTAAAGAATTAAATCTAGAAGCTAAAATAATAATGCAAGTACATGATGAACTTCTAGTTGAAGCAAAAGATAGTGAAATAGAAATAGTAAAAAATACAATGAAAGAAGTTATGGAGTCTGCAGTTAAATTAAATTTACCACTAGAAGCTGATGTAAATGTAGGCTTGAGCTGGATGGAAGCTAAATAATATTAAAGATAAGGAGAAAAACAAATTGAAAAAGAGTAAAAAGAACAGTAAGACAAAAATATCTTTAAATGTTATCATTTCTTTAGTAATATTAGCGCCATTAGTATATTTACTAATAATAAATTTATTGTATCCAAGAAAATATAAAGATATAGTAGAACAAGCAGCTAGTATATATAACGTAGATCCTAATCTAATATATGCAGTAATAAAACAAGAAAGCAACTTTAACAAAGATGCAGTTTCTAGCAGTGATGCAAAAGGATTAATGCAAATAATGGATCCAACATCAAAACAAATGGCAAGAAAAATAGATACAGTAGATGATAAATCATATGACATATTTGATCCATATACTAATATACATATTGGAACTAAGTATTTATCATACTTAATAAAATATTTTGATGGTAATTATTATCTTGCAATTATTGCATATAACGCGGGAATGGGTAGAGTAGACACATGGCTTGAAGCAGAATATAACGAATATACAGATTACACAAAGCTATTAGAGAATATAGAATATAGTGAAACAAAAATGTATTTTGAAAAGGTATTAAATAATTATAATTTGTATACAAAATTATACAATTAATATTAAAACAATAGAAAAAATCAAATAAATTTTAACAAAATTAGAAACGCTAAACCTTATGTGGGACATAGCGTTTCTTTGTTATGTTGGTACCAGGTGCTAGTTATAGCAAGGGTTCCAGGCACTTTTAAGCTTTACTTATTATCTCAAAAATGGTATAATAGAAATGTAGCCTTAAAATTTTAGGAGGTAAAATGAATAATCAAAAGACAGAGCTAGACTACTTTGACTTTACATTAGAACCAGGAAAAAAGACAGAGTCTAGACTTAGTACATATGTAGATAATATATATGTAAGTGTTATAACACACTATGAAAATCAGGGTTATATAAAACAAACATATAACTCATTACTTAACCAAACTTTCCCACACTGGGAATGGTTAATTGCAACACATGAAATTGATGAAACATTAAACGAATTAATTAAGATAGATAAAAGAATTAGAATTGTAAAATTAGAAGAAGATGATAGTATTGCAAAAGCACAATACATCGCAGCAAAAGAAGCAAAGAGTGATTTATTATTACTTCTTTGTGAATCAGACTTAATAGACAAAACAATGTTAGAATGTGGTTACTTTACTATGCTAACAAACCCTGAAGGTGTTTGGGCATATTCTAGAATGGTAAACTTCCATGATAAACAAGGTCTATTTAACAAAAAACTAGCTATTTATGAAATGGCTAAAAAGAACATTATATCTAGATGTGCATTTATCAGAAAAGATAAATTCCTAGAACTTGACAGCTTTATGTCTCTTCCAACAGAAGTTCACGAAGATTGGTATATGTGGCTATATTTCTTAAGCAAGAAATACGTCCCAATTAAAATGGACTATTATGGTTATTGGCATAGAAAACTTTCTACTGAAAAATATGTAATGGTAGAAAATAGCGAAGAAAAAACAAAAATATCTGATGAGTATATAGATAAGATGAAGTCTGAAATTAAATTAGACACTAATATTATTGAGTTTGATAAAATCTATAAAATAGACTATAAAGATATACCACAAAAGATAGAGTTGACTAAAAAGGATATTTTCCCGTTAGCGGAAAAGAAAAGACTTTTATTCATAGTTCCTTGGTTTGTTGTAGGTGGTGCGGATATATTCGCATTAAACCTAATTAAAGGGCTAAGAGCAAAAGGATATGAAATTAGTGTAATCACCACTAAGAAATGTGATTATGTTTTAAGGCAAAAAGTAGAACAATATGTTGACGAATATTTCGATTTAACATCGTTCTTAAAAGAAAAAGATTGGGCAAGCTTTATTTATCATATTATAAAATCTAGAAAGATAAATGCGGTTGTTCTTTCAAATAGTTTCTACGGATACTATGTATTACCATGGCTTAAATTCCATTTTAAAGAAATACCATTCGTAGACTATATACATGCAGAAAACTGGACACTAAGAAACGGTGGTTTCCCTAAGGATTCCAATTCAGTTGCAATGTACTTAGATAATACATATACTTGTACAAAACACTTAAGACAAATAATGTACAATATTATGAATAGAAATATTAAGAATATTAAACCTGTATATATAGGTACAGATCCAGATTTTTATGATTTAAATAAAAAATATGAAGGTGAGACAGAACTTAAAAAGAAATACAAAGGTAAAGAAGTAATATTATTTGTAGGTCGTATGGTTCATTATAAACGTCCATTGTTTGCAATAGAAGTATTAAAACAACTTATTAAAACAAGACCGAATGTGAGATTAGCCTTTGTAGGTGATGGTCCAGCATTTGAAGATATGAAAAAGAAAATTGCAGATGAACATTTAGAAGAATATGTTGATCTTTATGGTATGCAAGAAGATGTTAGACGTTTCTATAAAGTAGCTAAGGTAACGCTTGTATGTTCACTAAGAGAAGGTTTAACACTTACTACATACGAATCTATGTCTATGGGTGTTCCTGTAGTATCTTGTGATATAGGCGGTCAAAAAGAGCTTATACAAACAGATTGTGGTTACTTAATTAGACCATATCAAGTACCAGAACAACAATTTGAGTTCGATTATTCCGAAAATGAAATAGAAGAATATCGTTCTGCAATTGAAAAAGTACTTGTAAACAAAGAAAAAGTAGATTACAAAGAACTATGTAGAAATAAGATTGTTACATATTTCTCTATAGAAAAGATGATAAGTGATATGGACAAGTACTTAACAAAGCTTATTAAAACTGGTTCTACTACAGATAAGAACTATTGCAACAATATAGAATTCGCTGAAAGATATTTATTATTAAACAGTATGCTTGAATCATTAAACAGATCCTTTGAAGAGGAGGTTAAAAAGAATAATGAGCAAAAATAAAATTGCAATTATTGCAGATATACCTAATTGGTCTTTTGATATAATTGCACAATTATTAAAAAAGGAATTAAGCGATAAATATGATATAGATGTGTTTTATTGCGTAACAGATTTTAATAAAGACTTATTTGACATTTTAGAAGCTACAAAGGAATACGATGTAATACACTTCCTTGCAAGAAAACTTTTACTTCAATTTGAAGATGAAAGTTTCAAAGAAAGAGTGGCTTTAAAAGGATATAACTATGACGAATACTTATCATCTATGGTAAGAAAAATAACTACATGTGTATATGACCATTTAGCAATAAATGATCCTGAAATAGACTACACAAAGCTATATAGACTGTATTCTAAAGCATATTTAGTATGTTCTAAGAAATTATATGACATATATGCAGCAGTTCCTAACTGTCCGCTTCCATGGGCAGAAATACCAGATACAATAGATACAGATTTATTTGTACCTGCTAAACTTGAAAGATTTGATAGTGAAAATGTAGAAAATAGACCTTTAGTAATTGGTTGGGTTGGAAACAGTAAATGGAACAAGAAAACAGAAGATGATATAGACTATAAAGGTCTACATACTATATTGAAACCAGCTATAGAGGAACTTAAGACTGAAGGATATAATATTGAACCTTACTATGCAGATGTAAACGATAAATACAGAAATGCAGTAGAAATGCAAGAATATTATAGTCATATAGACATATATGTATGTGTGTCGTTAATAGAAGGAACTCCTAGACCACTTCTAGAATCAATGAGCTGTGGTGTACCAGTAATAACTACTGACGTAGGCTTAGCTTATGAAGTGCTAGGTGAAAAAGGACAAAAATATATATTAAAAAATAGAAATAAAGAAGAATTAAAAGAAAAAATAAAAGAATTATATAATAATAGAGAATTATTAAAAGAATTATCTGATGAAAATATTAAAGAAGGTGTTAAAAACTCTTCTAAATGTACAGTAGATAAATACATAGAGTTATTTGATGGTATAATAAACGACTCTCTTTAATACAAAAAACGCTAAATTTAAGCATTTTGAAGCGAAAAAGACTACACAAATTAATAAAAATGTGTTAAAATATTAAAGGTTAATAAACCAAACATATGAAGGAGGAGAAGGATATATGAGTGGACATAGTAAATGGGCAAATATAAAAAGAAGAAAAGAAGCCGTTGACGGTAAAAAAGCCCAAATTTATTCAAAATTAGGTAAAGAAATAACAGTTGCTGTAAAGCAAGGTGGTCCTGATCCGGCAAGTAACGCAAAATTAAGAGATGTTATAGCTAAAGCTAAATCAAATAACATGCCAAATGATAACATTAATAGATGTATTCAAAAAGCTTCAGGAGCTTCAGATGCAACTAATTATGAAGAAATATCTTATGAAGGATTTGGTCCTTGTGGAGTTGCTGTAATAGTTGATGCTATGACAGATAACAAAAATAGAGCTGCGGCAGATATTAGATGTATATTTGATAGAAGTGGTGGTAGCATGGGACAAACCGGTTCAGTAGGTTACATGTTTACTAAGAAATCTGTATTTATATTAGAAAGTGCTGGTATAGATGAAGACACATTAATGCTAGAAGTATTAGATGTAGGAGCAGAAGATTTCGTAAGTGAAGATGGATATATTGAAATTACAGGTGCACCAGAATCATACTTTAAGATTAGTGAATATTTAGAAAAGAATGGTTATACAACTGTTGAAGCAGAAATCAAAATGGTTCCAACACTAAAAAAAGAACTATCTGATGAAGAAGCAGAAAAATTTGAAAACTTTATAGACAAATTAGAAGCTAACGACGATGTTCAAAATGTATGGCACAACGCAGATATATAACATAATATTTAACAAGGAAACGAATAAATAATAAAAACAACACACTAAAAACGGAGAAATAAGAGAATAATTGGTTACATAATATTGACTTTACATAATATTTATGGTATCATAATATTATAGTATTGACTTATTATGTAACATTTATTTTTAGGAGGTAGTAAATATGTATTATGAAAATAAAAGAACGTTTTATATAAAACAATATGGACCTGCAGTAGCGGTCATTATTATATCAATAGCATTAATAGTTACTGGTTTAGTTATAGGATTTACTCCAGAAAACAATAAAGTAGCTGTTGTTACTCCCGTAGAAAAAGATGCTTACGAATATTCAAAACAAGCTATAAAAGGAACTGTAAAAGAAGTAAATGGTATAACAGTAACTTTAGTATCAAATGGCGAAGAACATGAGATCAACCTAATTGGTATAGAATCTACTAAAGAAACAGAAGCTTTAACTAAAAGAATGTCATTAGACTTAACTGGTAAAACAGTTGTAGTAGACTTCGATACAGTTAAATCTGAAAAAGGAAAAACATATGGATACTTATACATAGAAAATGATTTCTACAACGAAACATTATTACAAGATGGTTTAGCAAATCTTAGAGCTGAAAGAAACAACATAAATAAATTAGACATCTTAGCAGAAGCTCAAATAGAAGCTAGAAACCAAGGTTTAGGTATCTGGAACTAATTAAATAGAATGCAGACTAGAGAAAACTTTAGTTTTCATATATAACCTCTTATATCAGCCTCTACTTTTAGTAGGGGTTTGATTTTATTTAAATAAAAGTAATAAAAAGCCCGCCTAGTATTAGTAAGCGGGTTTTGTTTTGTTATACAACAGCTCTACGATAAGCTTCTTCGCGTGTATAGTTTGGTGTCATCATCCAAATGGCATCGGCATTATCCAAACAATCTCTAAAGTACTCACGATTATTAGATGTATATGCAATCCAATCTCCAAACATAGGAGACTTATCCATGCACCACCAAATTCCATCTGATGTAAGATTAATTGCGGCATTTCCCACAAGATCATATGGAGTGGTAAGATATTCTTTTATCATGTTAGTGATAGTCCGAGCGTTTTCTCTTTCGCAATAGAGAAGAAGTTCATCTACATCATTTAAATAGATACCTGTATTAACAGTGGTATATCTATGTCTATTATGTAGGATGCGCACAATAGCATGTCTGCGACTGGTTGTATTGTACTCGTTTGCGCGCATGTAGTCAAACTCAACGTTTAACATAAGATTGCGGATTCTAAACGGGTTGGGCGTAGGCTTGCTTGTAAAGCTGCCTGTCTGGATGAGTGAAAAGCGGGCATTGTTTTGCTTCATAGGCATTAAATCTCCTTTAAATTTATTTATTAGAATACAAATTATTAATTACAGTAGACATTATAGCATCTTTTATAGCATATTTCAATGTTAAAGTATACATAAAATATATATGAACAATTATATTTATAGAAATAAGTTAGCTTTGGAACATTAATATAGTAGGAAATAAGATAGATATAACTTATAATTATAAAATTATACATATTAGTATTATGATCAACTAAACAGGTGTGAGAGAAGAAGATATAGCACATATTGAATTTAAATAATAAATAACATAGTGTAAATAAAAAATAAATTAATAAAAACAAATAAATACAAAACAAACTAAAAAGATATCAAACAGATTAAAAGAAAATAAGATAGAAGTAAATGTTATAAACAAAAAATAAAAAGCGAAATTAGAACACAATGCATAAGGAGTAGGCCATATGAAGAAGACCTTATTTCATTATGTGTTATTTCGCAAAATAGATATTTTGTGTATTTTAGAGAAGGAACTATTGCATATAGAACCCTCTTCTGATATTATATATGTATATTAAGCCTTTCCAGGCTCTTTGACTTATTTCGTATTTATATTTTTATATTTATTTATACATATATATTCACTACTAGTTACTCTACTTGTTATTCTACTACATAATTATATATCTGTATATACATTTTATAAAAATTTGTACATTATATATGTGTCTATATACAAAATTAGTCATTTTAGCCCTATTTTCCATTTTGGCGTTTTAGGGGCCCTTTTTTCAAGGTCAAACTATATGCCCCTAATAATAAAAACGCCTTAAAATCGATTCTAGAGCGTCGTTTTTTGGAGGTATTTATGAAACATCCCACATATGATGACATGCCGCAAATTTTGCAGGATTATCTAAAGAATTACTTAACAGTTACTAAAAATAGATCTAAAAATACAGTTAACGAATATTATTATGATCTTAGAGATATTTTTCAATTTATTAAACGTGATAAATATAATATTAAAATTGAAAATTTTAAAGAAATTGATATTTCAGATTTAGATTTAAATTTTTTTAAATCTGTAGAAATTTCAGATATATATAATTATTTATATGATAAAAATACTAAAGCAATTTCCAGAGCTCGTAAAATTTCATCAATTAAATCATTTTATAAATATTTATGTGATATTACTAAAAAAATTGAAAGAAATCCGACTTCGGGTCTTGAAGCACCAAAATTAGAAAAAAGATTACCAAAATATTTAAATCTAGATGAGTCGGTTGCCCTACTCCACTCCGTTGATGGCGAGTTCAAAGAAAGAGATTTTGCCATTATAACACTATTTTTAAACTGTGGTTTGCGTCTTTCTGAGCTAGTAGGAATTAATTTAGAACACATTAAAGGTGATACACTATCTGTTATAGGTAAAGGTAATAAAGAACGCTCTGTACACCTAAATAAAGCCTGTTTAGATGCTATAGAAACATATCTTAGGGTTAGACCAATAGACAAGCTTAAAGGCGACGACAGACGTGCGTTATTTATAAGCAAAAAGTATAAACGTATATCACCTAGAATGGTAGAAATAATGGTTAAACAGTATATTATAGAAGCAGGTTTAGATCCTAAAAAGTATACACCACATAAGCTTAGACATACTGCAGCTACATTAATGCACAAACATGCTGGTGTAGATATTAGAACATTACAACAAGTATTAGGTCATGAAACTATTGCTACTACTCAAATATATACTCATATAGACAGCGATGAAGTTAAATCTGCAATAGATAATAATCCATTAAATAAATTAAAATAATATACAATATTATATATGTAAATAAATAGAGATGCTTATATTTTAAGCACCTCTTTATTATTTTCTATTTATAATTATTTTTAAGTTCCTCTTTAATATTTTTATACATTATATATATGTATACTTACTTAATTTCAGTACCGCCCCATTCAACTAAAACAAATCCTTCTCTACTTGGAGTTTCTAATACTTGTTCTTTGACGTTTATAGGCGATTTAAGACCTTTATACGTCATTAGTACTCTAATTACACTATCAGGATTTGGATTCACCTCTAAAGGCATATTAAAATCAATTTCCTCTTTAGTAGCAAATCTAATATAATTGTACTTATTGGCTTCTAATATAGGTAACCAGTATATAATAAATTCTTCAGCTTCATGTTCATTTAGACCTAGTATTTCCAATTTTTCTTCTAAGAACTTTGCTGAATCTTCACCTTTAATTACAAATCCTTCATCTGTAACTGTAAAGTCTATTAAACTATCCGCTTCATAATATAACGAATACAGGCTTCTTCCTGTTTCTATATATGTTAAATCTCCATTAGGTTTAGCAAGTACAGACCAGCTATCTTCATATTTAGGATATGTACAAGTTAATAGTTCCTTATTTACAAGCTTTACATCTACTTTAGTATCTTTAGAAGGGTATAGATATATAACAGGTTTTTTAACCATCATATCTCCTTGATTCAATATATTTGGAAACTCTATTGCATTAGTAATTTCTTTAAATTCTTCTTCAATATACATAGGTACAACGTTAATAATAGTTTGTGTACTAGCATCTGTTGGTATTATTATTGCATATCCATTTACAATAGAAGGACTAGGTACTCCTTTTATTTGATCCCAAACATACAGTGCTATTACTTTACCTAAATTTTCAACATCCGCAAGTCTACCATAACAATGGCTATAACTAGTGTAAGATAACACAATGTAATTTTTATTTTGATCAGCATATTTAATATCTATATTTCTTTCCATACAAAACTCTACATATTGATCATATGTCATAACTTCTTTAAGATGTACGTTTGCATTTTTATCTTCTGGAGTTAATGAGTATGTTACATGTTGATGTTCCCCGTTGTATACTCCTTGGTTAGTATAAATGTAATAATCTTTACCCTTAAACCTCTCAATTCTCGTATTAGATAATCTAGTTGGAATTTCATCAGGCATACGAATAATCATATAAATAGCACATAATAACAGACCACATATTACACCTATAGAAATAAAAAACGCCTTATTTTGCTTTTTAGGAGGTCGATTTTTCTCAGCATTTTCAGTATTTATAGGATTTTCTTGCTTTTCTATATTTACATCATCATTTTGAATATTTTTATCTTTTTCCATATAATCACCTCATATATAGTATATATAGATATTATCACAGACATAAAAATAAGGCAACTAAATTAATAGCTGCCTAAAGGGAATTATTATAATATTTCTACATATATATAGGAACATTCAATTCTTGACCATAGTATATTGTACTCTCAGTTAAATTATTTATATTCTTTATTTGTATAATAACATTTTGTACATTTAATTCTTCAGTAGAAGCTTTGCATATATCCGAAGCAATGCTCCATAATGTCTCATTACGATCTACACGTATTGTCTTAGTTTGTATATTTCTTGACCCAAATGTAATGTTAGTAAAAGCATTAAATACTAAGAATATTACTGCTAATACTATTATATTTGTTATTACTCTTTTATAATTTACTCTATATCTTCTTTTCATATAATTACCTCCGAACCTTTGTTCTGTTTTAATTATATATAAAGAACAATTGTTTGTCAACACTTTTTATTAAAAATATCGAATATTTGTTCGTTTATTTCTAACTCGTTCTATACAAAATATCTATTTTACGAAATTATGTCTACCATTTTCCTTGACCTATGCTCTACTTCTATGTTATAATAATTATGGTCAGTATTTTAAGGACGCTATAATAATTTAAGGAGTGATTTAGAGTGAAGACATTTCAAGCAACTGACTATCACAGTAAACTGAGGTACGACTTCAAATTTGCGAATGGCAGATTGGTAAAAATTACTGTAAGTAAGACTACCAATAAGACGGCTGCCGTAGAAGCGTACGCAAATCCCGTTAAGGGACAGAATCCTATTTCCAAAGCTCTTTTTGATAAAGCGTTTAGGGTCGTATGTACCGATCCTGTATTCATGGATTACAAAGGATTCTTAGAACAACTGAATAAGGATGAGACATTTAGAAAGGATGCCGAAAAAATTATTGCTGGCTACATTGGCTCTATGGCAGGTAAGATTCGTAGAATGTCGCTTGCGCTTGAAGAAGCGTAAAAAATAAAAGAACTCGTAGTAATTTGCGAGTTCTTTTTATTTTTTTATATCTAAGTATTTTATTACTGATTTCTATATTCGTATATAGGACCTAATTCTTTAGTAACTACCTCTTTAGTAATTATGCATTTACTAATGTTCTTGTTTGATGGTATATCATACATAGCATTAAGCATAACTTCTTCAAGTATTGCTCTTAAACCTCTTGCGCCAGTTTTTCTTTCTATAGCAAGTTTAACTATTTCTTCAAGAGCTTCTTTTCTAAAGTCTAATTCTACATTATCCATTTTTAATAATTTCTTATATTGTTTAAGTATAGAATTCTTAGGTTTAGATAGTATGTCTACTAAAGCCTTTTCATCTAATTGAGTAAGTGAAGTAATTATTGGAAGACGACCTACTAGTTCTGGTATAAGCCCAAATTTAATAATATCATTTGGTAGAACCTTACTAAATATTGTTCCGTAATCTATATCTTTCTTTTCTTCAAGTTTAGATCCAAATCCCATAGATTTTTCACCAACTCTAGCTTCTATAATCTTATCTAAGCCTTCAAAAGCACCACCACATATAAATAATATGTTAGTAGTATCTATTTTAAGATATTCTTGTTGAGGATGTTTTCTTCCACCTTGTGGAGGAACATTTGCGCTAGTTCCTTCTATTATTTTAAGAAGAGCTTGTTGTACACCTTCACCACTAACATCTCTTGTTATAGATGGATTTTCAGATTTTCTTGTAATCTTATCTAACTCATCTATATATATAATACCTTTTTCTGCTTTAGATATATCCCAATCTGCAGCTTGTATTAATCTTAAAAGAATGTTTTCTACATCTTCACCCACATATCCTGCTTCTGTTAAAGTAGTAGCATCTGCTATTGCAAATGGAACTCTTAATACTTTAGCAAGAGTTTGTGCCATTAATGTCTTACCACATCCTGTAGGTCCTAACATTAATATATTACTCTTTTGTATTTCTACGTCATCTATTTTATCTAGATTTCTTATTCTTTTATAATGGTTGTATACTGCAACTGCAAGAATTCTTTTAGCAGAATCTTGACCTACTACATATTCATCTAGTATTTTCTTTATTTGTTCTGGAGTTGGAAGTTCTGTATTTTCTATTAGTTCTTTTTTGCTTGTTAAAGAGGCGCTATTTTTTTCTTCTGGTTTTGCTTTTTTAGTTTGTCTTTCCATTTCTTCTTGTTCACCAAGCATTAAATCTTCTAATATTACCTTATTACATACATCTATACAATCTTCACATATAAAGATGCCATTAGGGCCGGCAATCATCTTGCCGACCTCATCTTTAAATCTTCCACAAAAAGAACAAAATATATCATAATCATTGTTACCATTATTTGTTTTCTTTGTCATATATTTATCTCCTTATATTATAACTCGTTAATACTTGTCATAACTTCATCAATTAAACCATATTCTTTGGCTTCTTTGCTAGATAGGAAGTTATCTCTATCTGTATCTTTTTCGATTTGTTCTAATGGCTTGCCAGTATTTTCACTTAAAATTCTATTTAATTTATCTTTAATCATTAATAAATAATCTGTATGAATTTTAATATCACTAGCTTGACCTTGAACACCACCTAAAGGTTGGTGAATCATTATTGTGCTGTTTGGTAATGCAAATCTTTTGCCTTTTTTACCAGCTGCAAGTAAGAATGCTCCCATACTTGCTGCCATACCAATACATATTGTACATACATCAGATTTGATATATTGCATTGTATCGTATATAGCCATACCAGCTGTTACACTACCACCAGGACTGTTAATATATAAATGAATATCTTTACCTGGATCTTCAGCATCTAAGAATAGTAATTGAGCTACTACTAAAGAGGCTGTTACATCATTTACTTCTTCAGATAAGAATATTATTCTTTCTTTTAGAAGTCTTGAGTAAATGTCATATGATCTTTCACCTTTGCTTGTTTGTTCAACAACCATAGGTACTAAACTGTTTTTCATATATATCTTTACCTCCAATAAAAACTATTTTTCTTTAACGTTTTCTACTACTACATTCATAGCTTTTTCTTGTTTTAATTTAGTTCTCATGTATTCTTTAACGTTTTCATTTTCTTTCATAGAAGAAGCGTCTTGACCATAAGCTGCACATAGTTCTTCAACTTTAGCAACTATTTCTTCTTCAGTTACTTCAACTTTTTCAGCAGCTACTACTTGTTCCATAGCAAGATTTAATTTAATGTCTTTTATTGCTGAATCTTTAAATTGATCATGTAATGCTGCATGGTCAATATTTAATATTTCCATATATTGATCAAGAGTCATACCTTGATATGCAAGATTTTGTTCGAACTCATGAATCATATTATGAATTTGGTTGTGTACCATTACTTCTGGTATTTCAACTTCAAGTTCTGCTACTAATGCTTCTATAGCTTTAGATTCTTTTTCAGCTTTAGCTTGAGCTTCTTTGTTTTTAGCTAATTTTTCTTTTAATGAATTTTTATATTCTACTAGTGTATCAAATTCAGATACGTCTTTAGCAAATTCATCATCAAGTGCTGGTAATTCTTTTTTCTTTATTTCGTGTAATTTAATTTTGAATATTGTTTCTTTTCCAGCTAAATCTTGGTTACCATATTCTTCAGGGAATGTAGTTGTTATATCTTTTTCTTCTCCAACTTTCATTCCTACGATTTGTTCTTCAAATCCTGGTATAAATGAACCACAACCTATTTCAAGGTCATATTTTTCTGCTTTTCCGCCTTGGAATGCTACGCCATCTAAGAATCCTTCGAAGTCTATGTTTGCGATATCTCCGTTTTCTACAGCGCCTTCTTCTTTAGCAACTATTCTAGCATTTTTGTTTCTAATAGTTTCTAATTCTGCATCTACATCAGCGTCTGTAACTTCTGTATTAACTTTTTCTATTGTTAATCCTTTATATTTTTTAAGTTTTGCTTCTGGTTTAACAAATACTTCGATAGAGAAAACTATATCTTCAGTTTTGCTTAATTTGTCCATTTTAGCAAGTCTTGGTTCAGAAACAACTTCTAGGTTGTTTTCTATAACTGCTGCCATATATTCTTTTTCAGCTAATATTCCAAATGCTTCTTCAAATAATACGTTATCTCCGTATGTTTTTTCTATAACGTTTCTTGGTACTTTACCATTTCTAAAACCAGGCATTTTGAATTTTCCTGAGTTTTCTTTGAAAGCTTGGTCTAATGCTTCATTAAATTTTGCTGATTCAACTGTAAAATCTAATTTTACTTTTGATCCTTCTAATTTTTCTATTTTAACACTCATGTTTATCTTCCTTTCTTCTATTCACATGTAACTACTAAATTATATCACAAATAAAGTTATTTACAAGCAATTATGTAATATTTATACCACAAAAATTGGAATAAATACAAAAAAATTGCCGCAATATATGCGACAATCTTTTTATGATTATTGTTTGATACTCTCGAGGAATAATTTGGCTTTTTCTGCCTCCTTAAACATTAAAGTAAAACCAACCATTACATCGTTTTTACTAGTCATCTCCATTCCTTCCGGAACTTTGTTTAATGGAATACACTCAGCGAATTTTTGAGCTTGCTCAATATAATCTACTGCTTTAGTTAAAAGAGCTTGCTCGGTTACATTCGCGAAAATCCCACCAAGTCTTGGAGCTATTCCAATAAACTGAACTTCATTAAACCGAATTCCTACTTTCCATAGGCTTTCAATTTTTTCCATCATGTGCTAATTCTCCTAATATATAATTATAAATTATTTTATATACATCTGACATATAGAATTATATCACAAACGCTCTAAAAGGTCAAATAAAGCAGTTTCTTGTTTGATACAATAAATTAGAGGCATAAAGATAAAATTCTCTTTATACCTCATTTTTATTATTCTACATTTTCTACTTCTGTAGTTGTTTCTTCTACTTTTTCAGATTCTAGTTCTACTTTTTTCTTTCTAGTAGTTCTTTTAACTGGTTTCTTTTCTTCTTTAGACTCAGTAGAAGTGTCATCTATTTGTTTAAAGTTATCTTCTATTACTTTATACATCCAACCAGATGAACCTGTATACCAAGTCCAGCCACCACGACCAATATGATCTGGGTTAGCATAAACATCTGCTGCTACAACATAAGGTTCTACTTGATAAATCTCAGTCTTTTCTTTTTCATTACTATGATTTATTGGATTTAATATACTTAATATATCTAATCCTTTTTCAGGTTTACCTATTTCAAAATATGCTTTTGCAAGCCATATTGCAGCATGTGTATATTGCCCACCGTTTTCTCTTACACCTGGAACATATGCTTTAATATATCCAGGATTATTTTTTGGTGAATCAAATGGTGGATAAAGAAGTTTAATTACACCGTTTTCTCTATCTACTAGGAATTTTTCAGCGCTTTCTAAACTTAAATCTATCTCTTCTTTACAATCTATATACCCTTTAAGTGCTATAGCTGCCCAAGCTTGAGATATTAAGTCTATTTTGCAATCCTCACTATCTGGAGTTCCTAAAGGAGTTCCATCTGGATAGAATGCTCTTGCAAAATATTCACCAGTCCATGCATTATCTATTACTGTATGTTTTAATATATGACGTTCTGAAGCAAATAATTTTGCGTCTTCTTCGTTACCAATTAAATTTGCTATTTTAATAAATCTATCTAGTATATCTATCATAAAGAATGTTAGCCATACAGATTCGCCGTTTATATTACTAAATCCATCGTTCCAGTCACCATCTCCTATTTCTAGAAGTTCGTGTCTACCTTTTCTAGATAAACCATATTTAATAGCTCTTGTAGCATGTTCATATATAGTAGCAAAATTACCTGTTGGAGCAAAATAATCATAAAGTTCTTTGTGTTCTCCTAAAGGTTTATCCTCTAAGAAAGTTGCTGTTTCTGTTAAAACAGATGTATCGTTTGTTTTAAATACATATTCACTAAGAACATATGGTAACCATAGATAATCATCACTAAAACGAGTTCTGATTCCTCTAGAGTTATGTTCGTGCCACCAGTGTAAAACATCTCCTTTTTCAAATTGCTTGTGAGCATGTTTTATTATTTGTGCTCTTGTTCTTTCTGGCCAAGAAGATATTAATGCTAAGGTATCTTGCAATTGATCTCTATATCCAAAAGCTCCACCCGCTTGATAAAGTCCTGTTCTTGCAAATAATCTGGATGCTAGCGTTTGATACATTAACCAACCATTAGCAAGTATATCTACATATTCATTTCCAGTTTTAAAGTTACGTATAACTTTACTTCTCCAGTATGCCTTTGTTTTTTCATATTCAGCTAAAATAGTAGCTTCATCTGAATATTTTTTAAGTATATCTGCAGCTTTTTCAAGCCCTTCATCAGTAGCACCAAAAAGAATTGCTATATGTTTCTTTTCTTCTTTTTTTGCAATACATTTTACTCTTATTGTATGAGTATCTTCATCATATTCAACATGGCCATCACCATCTAACAAAACACCCTTTGCAAAAGTTATAACATTTCCGAAAAACTCGTTGTATGGGTTTTTGAAGTACATAGAATCCTCTGTTGCCTTGCATAATACATAAGGACTAGATTTTTCTTTTGCTACTCCCATAACCATATCTGGAGTGTATTCTATAGTTACTTCTTTGTCTATTGCTCTGTTATTTATTAATTCAATATAATGTACTTTTACATCATCATCTATAGGAACGAAAATATCCATACTTCTTTCAATATTTCCATGTTCCTCTCTTACTTTAGTATAACCAAAACCGTAAGTTAGATTATACCCAGTATCATATATACCTCTAAATTTTTCACCGGGCTTAAAATCTGCCCAGTCATTACACCAGTGAGTTAATTTAAATTCACCAGCGTTTTTATAGAATGAATAAACTGTTCCATATGTAGATACTAAGGTACCAAATCTCTCGTTTGTTAATACGTTACACCAAGGGACAGGAGTATGGGTGTTAAACACCTCATACTCGTCTCCTGTTATATTAAAACCACCATATCCATTATATGCTTTATAGTTCATTCACATCCACCTCACTCATAGGTTTTTCCTTTGTTTTCTTTGGCATAAATATATCTACGCCATCTATTTTTAATCTGCTTACAAAATCAAAGATTCCTCTTTCATTTTCTGGCATTGTATTTACATTTACTGTGTATATATTTCCTCTTGTATATGTCATATATACCACTTTACTTAACACTTTGTCAATATGTGTTTTAATAGGTTCTCCGCTATATAGTTCTTCATCCATTACAACAACTATATCTAGGTCAACCTTTCTAGATTTAACGTAATCCATAAATTCTACAACTTCTGTAATTAACGCTGAATCTTCTAATCTTCCTATTGGAACAGTTATTATTGGTAAATCTCCTGAAATACCGAATTTCCATAACATAGATTGGCTATATTTAGTATTCCAATATTTAGCTACGTTATTATCTTTTTCTTGTTCAAATAGTATCTTAGAAAGTATATCATTGTATGCTGCTGCTCTATTTGGAACAAGTTTTTGATATTTAGCATTTACATTCTCTTTTTGTAGCGAGAATAGAATTTCTTTTTCTATTGTTTCTTTATCTGCGTTTACTATAGCATGAGATACATTATATTTAGTATCTGCTGCACCAGTTAGATAATAGAATGTTTGAGACTCGCCAGGATCTAAAAGAATTCTTGCTCTATATGACATTACTGGCCATAATGGATATTTAGTAATCTTACCATCATATGCATTTAATCCGTTGTCTTTTAGCAATTTAGTCTTTTCTGTTTCAACTTCGTATGCTAAATCTATACCTACTAACTTAGTAAATACATAGAAGTCATCTTCTGGATTTCCTCTAGGGCGCTTTCTTGCAACTAAAGCTTCTAAATTTTCATCATAATATTCTTCTATTAATAGATTATTAAATGAAGGATGTATTATATTTGAATTTTCATCTGCCATTGCAAGTTCTAATTCTGTGTTTATTAGTATTTCACGTCTTTCATTAGATGAGTTAAATAGCGTATATTTACGTATTTCCATATCTAATTTAGGAGCTACTAATATTTTAGATATAGTTTCTATATCTCCATCTTTTCTTCTAAAGTCACTTGAAGATAATGAGTATGATACTGAATATTCTTCAGGTTCTAAATAGAATGGATGGTATGTTGCTGACCAAACCTTACCAGTTGTTTTATCTGTAAATACTACATTGTTTCCTATTGTTTCATCTTTAACAAATCTATTCTTTGTTATTGCATTATTCTTGTAGTACATAAAGTTTGCACCAGTATCTTTAATTATGCTAGAAAGTCTACCGTTTGTATGAGTATTAATCATAGCTGTTGTTCTGTTTTTAAATTTAGCATAATCTTCATATGAAACTCCGCTTGTAAACGATTCTTTAGCTGGTTCTACAAACTTGTTATCAATTGAATTTTTGTTTTCTTTTAAAGGTACAGATAATGGTACTCTTTCTTTTAATAGAATATCACAAGCATTAATGTTTGGATTCTCATGGAATCTTGTTTGTACTATTCCATTATTTATGAAGTTATTTATTGCTGTAAGCGCCATACCTTGGTGGTGAGCCATATATGTTCTTACTACTTCATATTTTCTATCTCTTCCTATATGTCTCTTTGTGAAGTCTATTGCTTCATAGAAACCATAGTTAGAATATGCATTATATTTCTTTAAATGTTTGATGTTATTTACAACTTTTCTAGGAGCATAAGGTAAGCATATTAATGATGAATAAGGTGAAATAACCATATTATCATTTAATCCTCTCTTAAGTCCAAGCCATGGAATACCAAACGCTTTATATTGGTAATGTTGTTCGTTATCTTGTACTGCAAATGCAGATTCAGATACACCCCAAGGTACACCGGCAGATTTAGCATAATCTATTTGGCTATTTAAAGCAAAACTTAATGCTTCGTCTATTAATGTATATTTATGAGTCTTAGTAAATAAGTTTGGCATAAAGTATTCAAATGAAGTACCACTCCATGAAATTAAGCCTTTTAGATTTCCAACTTTAACAAGTTGTCTTGCAAGTGCAAACCAGTGTTTAGAAGTTATTTGAGATGTTGAAATAGCAATTAAGCTTGTTAGTCTTGATTCAGACATTAACATATCATAATAGCTGTCTACACATTTATTTGCCTCTACATCAAATCCTATTGAGAATATATTCTTAGATTTAACATATAGTTTGTTAAAGTCTACTCCCGAAACAAGTTCGTTACATATTCTTTGTATTTCAAGTATCTTATCAGATAATTTTTCCATTACTACTTTAGAAGCTGCTAGCTTTTTAAGCAATGGTATTGTTACATAAATACATGCTATAAAGTTACCGCTATCTACTGTAGATACAAATCTAGGTTTTAATGGTTCTAATGTTTTAATGTTATACCAGTTGTATAAATGACCATTCCATTTTTCTAATTTTTCTACCGTTTTTAATGTATTATATAGTCTATTTACGGCTTCTTCTACTGGAATATATCCAAGGTCATAAGCGTTTATTATTGCTAAAACACCATAACCGATATTTGTAGAAGATGTTCTATTTACTATCTTAGGTCTTCTGTTTTCTTGATAGTTATCTGGAGGTAAGAAGTTGTTAAGATCTGTCATTGTATGTTCAAAGAACTTCCATGTTCTTTCACCTATTTCTTTTACAAGTTCAGTTTCTTTTTTATCTAACTTGTTTCCGCCATCGAATATTACTTTCTTACTCATTATATACGCAGCAAATGGAGCTATTAGCATAAATATACCCATTATTAAAACAAATATACCTTTACCACTTGTTACATCGTGTAATAACGCATATATAAGCATTATCATACCAAATAATGTGTTTGGCCACATGTTTCTATATACATATGACATTTTTTCTTTTGCGCCTTTTTCTATAGTTTCTGCTGTAGCCCATTCTAGAAGTTTCTTCTTAGAAACAAGCATTCTATATATTGATGTACAGAAAGCGTTAATTGTTATCCATGCTTTATATGGAAGTGTTATAATGTTAAACACCATTTTAAGTAGATTAGCTCTTAATCCATATATAACTGGAATATATTGTTTTTGTTTTCTTTCAGCATTTCTACCAAATATGATTTGATCAAATGTAGAAAGTAGATATCCAAAGTTCATTACACAAAATGTAACTACGAAAGAATATACAAATGTATTTCCTTTAATAAACATTGATATTACTAATAATAATAATGCAAATACATCTAGCATTTCTCTTCTTAGGTTATCAAATATTTTAAAACGAGATAATAAGTTAAGACCACTTGGTCTAAATATCCAAGATATGATTTGCATATCTCCTCTATACCATCTATGATTTCTCTTCATATATGCTATAAAGTTAGATGGGAATCCATCTTGTACTTCAACGTCTGAAGCAAGACCTGTTCTCATAAAGCTTCCTTCTAATAGGTCGTGACTTAGAATTAAGTTCTCAGGAACTTTATCTCCTATTAGTTGTTCAAATAAGCCTATATCATATATACCTTTACCTGTATAAATAGCTTCTTTAAATATGTCTTGATACATATTTGAAATAGCATTTGTATATATATCTAGACCACCAAATCCTCCGAAAACTTTAGAGAATATACTGCTGTTTGCAGCTTCGATATCTAGTCCTACTGCTGGTTGGATTAATCCATAACCAGACTTAACAATCTTTTTGTTTTTAGCTAGTACAGCTTTATTTAATGGGTGCGAAATAATCGCAACAAGCTCTTTTGCAGAGTTTAAAGATAATGCTGTATCTTCGTCTATTGTAATAAGGTATTTAACCTTAGGTATTTCATTATGTACTAAGTACATTGAGTTTGCTATTTGACCTTTAGAAAGTTTTCCTAAAAGTAATAGGTTAAGTTGAGTTAACGCACCACGTTTTCTTTCCCAACCCATATAGCATCCTTCAGATTCTGAATATACTCTCTTTCTATATAAGAAATTGAATAATTTAGGTTCTGCTGGATATTTTGCATTAAGGTCATCAATTAATTTTTTACCGTATTTAACAACCTTTTCATCTAGGTCTACATATTCTTTTTGAGTTGATGTACAGTCACCTAGAAGCATGTAATACATATTTTGTGATCTGTTGGCAAGATATGTAGTTTCCATTTTCTTAATCATTTTATCTAGCTTTTCAGTTGAGTTAATAACTGTTGGCATAGCTATTATTGTGCTTGTTTCTTCGTCTATTGTTTTCGCGAAGTTAAATCTAGGAAGTGGTTCTGGATGAACAAACTTACCTATTAAGTATGAATAAAGCTTGTCTGCAAGTTCCATACCAAAAGCAAATAATATTATGTTAAGTGTTATTCTAAATCCTGTTGCATAATTATCTATAAATAGCTTGTCTACTATTGTAGTAAATACAGCCGCAAAACCAAGTATTAATAATATATATATGTATGATTTAAGTGGTTTAATAACATTGCTGTATAACCAAAGTCCAGTAGTATTTTTCTTCATTAGCTTAATAAGAAGAATTTTATCTTCACCAATTAAGAAGTGTCCTACATGTTTTTCGTGCTTAAATGAACACTCTACGGCTTTCTTAGCAACATACATTTCAGATACTTTATATTTTTTAGCAAGTTTAATAACTGTTGCTCTATATCTAGATTTTGTTTTGTGATCACACTTTTTATATTCTTTTGTGTAATCTTCTTTCAATATTTCATCTATTCTATTAACATGAACTATAACATCTCCCCAGTTTGTAGTAGAGATAGTTTTCATTGATGTAATAGCATTTGCTATTAAACTTGTAGTTTTTGCTATTTCATCATGTTCTTTTTCTATAGCTTCATCAATAGTAAATCCTGCTTTATTTGTTTCTTCTTTTAATTCTTCAAGGTATTCTTCACCGCCAACACCAAAATCTTTTAGCTTATATGCCATATATTCGATGTATGCAGTATTACTTGTTTTTACACCATTAGCTAAAACAAGCTCTTCTTTCATACTACCTAAACCTTTAAGCATTTTACTAGTTACTTTGTCGGCATTTTTAGAAATAGATTTATTAATCTTCTTCTCTACCTTTAATTTTTGCATTTCTGCATTAGAAATGTTTACACATATTCTTTTAATATATCTAATTGTTGCTATTCTAAGCATTATAGGCAATACAGATAATTCTTCAAAAGTGACATATGTATGTTTTTGGAATTCGCGTATGTAATTACTAACTATACCGTCATCTACAACACCGTTGTTTCTGTTTATAATCTCGTTAGCCATAAACATAACTCTAAGTGTCTCTTTCCCTTCTTGCGGTTTAACAGTCGGTAATCCAACTCTTATTCCGTGTTCCAATGATAATCTTGCGTTATTATATTCTTGTTCTACAATGTATAAGTTGTCAAGTAACCATTGGCCAGCTGAATGTGAAGGTATTTTAAGTTCATTATTCATATTAAGCAAATCATATGTTGACTTAATGAATCTAAAATTACGTTTCAATTCACCATCAATTTCAAATAAAAATTCTTGCATTTTACACCTCATATTTTAATCGATTTGTCACAGCAACATTATATACCAATTTGCGACCTTTTGCAAGCCCTTTTAGCGTTATTTTACACACCTAAAAAAGCCGCTATTTGCAAGGGTTTCAGGGTTTTTTATGTAATCTTCAAATAGGTAAGAAAAAGAGCGTGGATTACACGCTCTTTTCTCTCTTTCGTTCCTTAAGTTTCATCACGAACTCCTTGCTATCTAACGGAGCCGTTTTAGGATCATTATTTTGTGCTGCTTCGGAATTAATTTTAATTACAACATTCCTCCTCTTTCTTCTGCGTACAAAATACACAGTAGTTGCCGCAAGTGCCAATGTGCCAAATGCTACACATCCAATTTTGATAGCCGTTTTCAAACGAGCCACCACCCTTCAAATAAATTATTATTTGGATATAAAAACATCCGAGAAATATTATATCATATTGCTCGGAGTGTTTCAAATATTTAATTTAATTTATTACATTTCACTTGCATCAAGCGGAGACATTTCTCTAAGTCTAATCACAATTTCTTTTAAAGAATCTACTATATATTTAGCATCATCTTCTGTGTTACATTCTCCATAAGATAATCTCAATGAGCCGTGCGCGATTTCGTGTTTAAGACCTATTGCAAGAAGTACATGTGATGGATCAAGCGATCCAGATGTACAAGCACTTCCGCTAGAAGCTTCTATTCCCTTCATATCTAACATAAGTAGTAAAGATTCGCCTTCAATACCTTTGAAAGATATATTTACGCTTCCTGCAAGTCTAGAATTTCTATCTCCATTTAGTTTAACATATGGTATCTCAGAAAGTATTCTATCTATAGTATAGTCTCTAAGCTTTATAAGCTTTTTGTTATATTCTTCTATATTAGCTGTAGCAAGCTCTATTGCTTTACCCATACCTACAATAGCAGGAACATTTTCAGTACCAGCACGTTTACCTTTTTCTTGGTGTCCACCAGTTATTATTGGAGTAAACTTAACTGTTTTCTTAATATATGCTGCTCCTATTCCCTTTGGTCCATAGAATTTATGAGCTGCCATAGATAATGCATCTATTCCAAGTTTATCTACATCTATTTCTACATTACCAACTGCTTGAACTGCATCTGTATGGAAATATACTCCTTTAAACTTAGTTATCTTAGTTATTTCAGAAATATTTTGTATTGTACCAATTTCATTGTTTGCAAACATTATAGATACAAGAATTGTTGTTTCTTTAATACTGTTTCTAAGTTCATCAAGTGATATAAATCCATTTTCATCTACAGAAAGGTAAGTTACTTCAAATCCTTCTTTTTCTAAAGCCGCACAAGTTTCTAAAACTGCAGGATGCTCTATTTTAGAAGTTATAATATGATTACCTTTATTTTTATTTGCATAAGCAATACCACGGATTATCATATTATCTGATTCACTACCACCAGCTGTAAAATAGATTTCACGTGCTTCAGCATTAATAGCCTTAGCCACCTTCTCACGCGCATTTTCTACCGCTTCTCTATTTATTTGCCCTATTCTATATGGTGAAGAAGCGTTACCAAACTTCTCTGTAAAGTATGGTAACATTTCCTCTAAAACTTCTTTTTTTACATATGTTGTAGCACTATGGTCTACATATATAATTTTGTCCATTAATATTTTCACCTATTATCCTTTATATATATTATGTCCAGAAAATAATTTTGTTATATTTATTTAGTTATAGCGTCGATACATCTTGGGCAAATTGTGCTATGTTCAGCATGGTTCCCTACTTCTTCGCTATACTTCCAGCATCTTTCGCATTTAGTTCCAGGTGCTTTAGTTACTTCTACGTGTCTATCTCCAACTTTAACTTCTACTTTAGATACGATTAATATCATTTCGATAATGTCTTTGATTTCTGCAAGTTTTGCTGCTTTAGCTTCATTATCGTAGATTGTAACCATTGCGTCTAATGGATGTCCAACTATCTTTTCTGCTCTTGCTTTTTCAAGATCAACAAGTATAGCATCTCTTAATTCATAGATTTCATCCCATTTTCTAGCTAAAGCTTCATCGTTGTACATTTCATTTACTTTAGGCATATCT
>JAZRSA010000027.1:0-35875 GCA_045651205.1 Clostridia bacterium | reverse complement strand
ATATAATTCTAAAATAAAAAAAGCAAGGTAACCTTGCTTTTTTAAATTATCTAATTTTATTCGCCTATTCCAATATCAGAAGATTGTATATACAATCCATATATTGCACCTGAAGTTATCAATGATGTTGCCTCTGCAGGTAAACTTCCTGCCATTGTTACATAAGCCCCACCTACATATACTATATCTCCTGAAGTTGTTGCTCCTACAGTATTATATGCGCTGTTTACCCACTCAGTCCACGCAGAACCAGTTCTTGTATAATATGTAGTAGCTCCTAACATAAATGAAATTACTGAATAACTTGCAGACGTACTTAATTCAGAATCTGCATAACCACTCGCCGTAGCTTTTACAGTTATATTATATGTACCTGTTGTTAATCCTAATGAATCTAACGCCACATTATTTATTGTTGTTGTAGTTTTCTCTACACCATTTACATATATAACGTATCTATCTGCTTTACCACTTGCATCTGTTATCACCAATCTATTTTCTGTTATTGCTATTGTTGGGATAGCTAAAAGATCTGGCTCTTCATCAACTTTTAATGTTTTATCTACAACAGTTACTCCTGTTGTTGTTACAATTACCTCAAATCTATTTTTATCTATATCTGTTGTTGCTATAGCCTTATCCACTGCTTCTTTAAGTTTCGCAACATCTCTTTCGCCTGCCACATAAGCATCTGCCCATGCTGCAGCTGCTAATTGTTCTAACTGCTTAGCACTTGTTATTTTTACCACTGTATTTGATTTATCTATTTCATTAGAACTTGAAAAAGAAATTACCACAGTAATTGCTAAAACCATCACAACTATAATTGTTATTACTAATACTATTAATGATATGCCTTTCTTCATCTTTCGTTCCTCCTATATCTACATATTTATACTATTATATATTTAATATATTTTCAAGAGATAGTTAAGCAATATTAATACATATTATATGTATATAAAAAGCTCCGCTAAAAGCGGAGCCTTTTATTACATTCTATGAAGAATACGTCTTCGTTCGTAGAGTGCCTGTTCTCTTGTGTATTTACACTTAAGAAGAACATTACCATGAATGTTTACAAGACCATACTGATTGCCTCGTCTTACAAGAGCAATCCTGTTCTTGAAAGAATAAATTTGGGTGTAGTTGCAATCGCAAATAAGGTCACCTCTGCAGTTTACAAAACCCCAAAGGCCTTTTTTCTGTACAAACGCAATCCCAAACTTGGGATAACAACAAAAGTCGTATTTGGCATCTACGAGAATTTCGTTCCACATATTAACCAACCCATACTTTTCTTTTTCAGGGTGCTTGATTATTGCAATACCATTTTTTCTGTTGTATACCAGCCGACGTTTGCCAGCTACTGTTTCATAATGCGGACTACCCATGATGTTCATGGTCTTTATTTTCTTGTCTCTAATTACACGTTTCTTCTGCATAATTTTCCTCCTCAATATATTAATATTTTAGTTTAGGTTCTAAAGGTTTTTAAATATTACCATATATAATATTTTGTGTCAACAAACACTTTTGCTTTTATTGTCGAAAATGCCTAGTTTTTGTAACAGTTTTGTAACAGTTTTTTAATTTTGCTGTCATTGACAAACTATTTTACTAGGCGTAAAATTTTAGTATACCAAGATGAAAAAAACTTTATTATGCGCATAAATCAAAGTCATTGCAATTTGGTGTTACCCTTGCCAAAAAGCAAACTTCTTGGAATAGGTCGGACAGTTAAAATAAAACTTTATTTTACCGGCAAGTATGTCTTATACAGAAAACATACTAAAGAAAAAAGCGAGTACAAAGTACTCGCTTAATTTTTTGCTTGTTTCTTGGATTGCTTTGGTATATTACTGCTTTTAATCAACTTCCACAAACATTATGTTAGTTATTTTCTAACATACTTCACATGCTCGTATTTGATACCGTTATCTTCATTAGAAGCAACAACATATCTTTCATACAGAGCTTTATCAAAAGCAGGGAAATACACATCTGCATCAGGTGCTTCTGCATCCACCTCGGTTAAGATAAGTTCATCTGCAATATCTACGAATTGTCTGTAGATACTAGCTCCACCGATGATAAATACATCTGCATTTTCTGAATGTTTTCTGATTTCAGCAATCAAATCTTCCATATTATAGAAGATATCCACATCATCAACAGGTTTATTGAAATCATCAACATCAGTGATAACTAAATGCTTTCTTCCAGGCAACTTCTTAGGCAAAGAGTTATAGGTATTACGTCCCATAACTACCATACATCCTACCGTTTGACTCTTAAAAAACTTAAGATCATTAGGCAAGTGCCAGATAAGGTCACCGTTCTTTCCAAGTTCAAGATTTTTGCCGACTGCAGCAATTATCTTAATCATATTGACACCTCCATTGGAACCTTGCCCAAATGTTCATATCCAATAAGTTTGAAATCCTTCAGTTCTTTTGAGTTATCGAACTGGAAGAAGTCCTTAACTTCAGGATTGATCCAAAGTTTAGGCGCAGGTTTTGCTTGCTCTCTTCTACTGATCATTTCCTTGATTGCAGGAAGATGTTTGCAGTAGATGTGAGTATCTGTGATTTGGTAAAGCATTTTACCAGGCTTAAGACCTGTTACATGCGCAATCATATATGCGAGCCCCGCATATTGAGTTACATTGTACGGCAGTCCCAAACCAACATCGCAGGAACGTTGAGTTACTCTTATATGAAGAGTATCGCCGTCAACGATAAATTGGCTGCCGTATACACACGGAGGTAAAACAGCAGTATCAAAAAACTGTGGCTGCCAAAGATCAATGATGTTTCTTCTGCTTTCCGGATGTTCCAAAATTTCTTTGATGTTTTTCTCAGGCCAACCAAAGTGTCCTGTCACATAACCATAGGCTGTACCGATAGTGCCGGCGTATTCCTTACCGATGAAACGGTTGTTACCACCTTGACGATATACACCGTCAGTGTCAACTTCCCATTCATCCCAAATTGTTACGCCTCTATCGCGAAGCCACTGAACATTGTTGCTGTGAGCTTGGTATATCCACAAAAGCTCGATAAGCGGGCCTTTGATACCAACTTGTTTCACAGAAAGCACAGGAAATTCCTCTGCAATGTCCAGCTCAAATGTGTGACCGATAATTCTTATCGTATCATCACCTGTACGGTTATGATGAACCTTACCTTCATTGATGATCTTTTCACAAAGATTCAGATACTCTTGATCCCATTTAGACATATGTTTTATCCTCCATATTATTTATTATTTTCTACTACAGACCAAATTTCATCTGCAATGTCTTCGATTGTGCGCATTGCATCATCCTTCACACATTCTATAACATTCCAGCCTAAAAGTTTGGCCGCAGTAAGACCAGCAGTTGAAGCATCCCTTAAGTGAGACTCACTTGCTTCATGGATATCTTGTTTCTCTCCACCCGTAATTTTGTTTGCACGATTCTCTCTAAGTTTAATCGTGTAATCTACAGGAACATTCAGATATATAGTAACATCTGCTTTGGGGATTTCAAAATCTCCATGTTCAAGATTTGAAAGCCAATTAATGAATTCTTCAAGACCTTCTTTACCTTCGCTCTTAATGAGCTTAGCACCTTGGTGAATGATGTTGGAAGCAACATATCTGTCTAAGATAATTACTTGTTCTCCACTAGTATGCACTGCTTCCATTTCCTTCTTGTAAGTGATGTATCTATCTACAGCATAGAAAATAGATGCTGCTTTTGCAGTTACATCTTCTGCTTTTTCTTTGATTTCGCCCTTAAGATACATTCTTACAGCTGCTGACGAATCACTTTCGTAATTCGGGAACGAACTTGCATAAACTGTATAGCCGGCTTCTGTCAACTTATCTCTAAGCCTTTTTGCTTGAGTTTGTTTGCCGCTGCCATCAGTCCCTTCAATGACAATAATTTTACCTTTTAATGACATCTTTAAACCTCACTTTTCTTTAATATTTTTGTTATACATTTTTGCTAAGGGAATTATATCACATAGGATATTTACTGTAAATAAATTTACAGCTCCCTAACCGTTAAAGTTTGACCGCAGACACAGGTTGCATCAACCGCGGTTCCAATACTCGTCGGAGTAAAAGAATATGTAATCTCTCCACCGCAACAGGATTTGTTCCGCTCAGTGCAATTGTGGTTTTCTTCCCACTCATGAACCATTTTTTCTTCTTCTTTGCTTAATTCAAATTTCATGACATCCTCCTAATTATTATTGGATTTTTTATTTAAGCTGGTGATATTATACCACAATTTTTATTTTTTTCAATTCCTACTTGATTTTACTAAATTATTATGTTAAAATGGTTACTGTAAAATATTATGCTCATATAAAAGGGAGGGAAAAACATGCCAAATATTAAATCAGCTAAGAAAAGAGTATTAGTTAACGATGCTAATAGACTTGAAAATATAAAAGTTAAAAAAGCTTACAGAGAAGCTGTTAAAGCATTCGAAACTGCAGTAGCAAACGGTGAAAACGCAGAAGAACTTTACAAGAAAGCTGTTTCTGAAGTAGATAAAGCTTGGTCTAAAGGTGTATTAAAAAGAAATACAGCAGATAGAAAAAAAGCTCACTTTGCAAAACTTTTAGCAAAATAATTATAACCTCGGTTTATCCGAGGCTTTTTTATGCCAAAATTGACATAATACATTCCTTATGGTATAATAATACTAGCGTTGTTTTACGCTACAATATTAATATATTTGGAGGATCAAAACATGGGACTTAGAGATACTATCTCGAAAGGTTTTAGCAAAGCAAACGATTTCGTAAATGAACAGCAGAGACGGATGCGTCTCAAGGAAAATTTGGAAAATGAAAATTTAAGACTCACTTCCCTTTTCAACGAACTCGGTAAGATCACGTACTTCGGCGGAGCCGTTGTTTCTGGCAGAGATGCGCAGGTCGTTAAAGACGACATTACACTGTGTATGAATCAAATCGAGACCTTGAAACAGCAGCTCGCAGAACCGGCAAAATCTTAAACCAAAAAGGTGTTAGCAAATGCTAGCACCTTTTTTCTATTCTTTCGCTCTTTGTAATTACCATAACAAGTTGACAATAATCTTTTATAGTGATATAATACTTGTGCAATTATTCTGTACATCATAATTAAATAATTAGGAGGATTAAAGTAATGACAGAAAACACAGCAATTGTTCCCGAGATTCTGCCTCAAGACGAAAACAAACCCGCAGTTCCCACAAAGGAGCTTGCACCACTTAGCACCAGTTCGCTTTCAAGTTTCCCTGCTGATGTTCAGCGGGAAATTGTAGCGCTTTCTGAACAAATCAATGTTACAGAAATTGAGAACGTTATGTCCTATGGATCTATTCCCCTTCTTCGCTCTTTCGAGCAAGCAGGAAAAATCCTTCAGGATGAAGCCGGTTCTTCTGCAGACCAGATGGTCATCCGCGAAGTTGTTGAGCTTTCTAAACAGGCCAACGACAGTTACGAGGATTTCAATCTCGTTCTTAAAGAACCCAACTTCCTTCAGAAACTTTTCTTGAAAGTTTCCAAGAGTGCCAAAGACAAACATGATGCCGATGTAAAATACAAGGCCATCACAAACTACAAGCTGTTGGAACAGCTTATGAAGTCTTGCGATACCTGGGTTGAGATGCTTAAGGATGGTTGGACCAAAATTCATACCTCTGCTATGCAGGATAAACTCAGCTGCGAAGAACTTGAAAAGTATATCGTTGCCGGTCGAATCGCTGAACAAAGAATTGCCGCTGAAGTAGAACAAGCTCGCTTGGACTACGAACTTTCCGGTCTCATTGCAGACAAGGAAAAGTACGATAACTTAAAAGACGGTTACGAAACCTTGCAGGTTGTTCTTCTTAACCTTGAGAAGTCCCGCGCGGCATTCGTAATCAGCATCGGTCAGCTTTTCCTTCAGGCAAAAGCAAACAAGAACACTCAGATTGCAGTTCGTACCCAAAGAAGCCACAGTATGGCCCTTGCATCCCAGCAGCTTAGAAACGCTGTTCTTAATGCAAAGACCAAGATTGCTATTGAGGGTCAGAAATCCCTTTCTGCTCTTAACAGCGAGCTTATGAAGAAGGTCAGTGAAAACACCGTTCTTACTGCAGAAGAATCTGAAAAGATTCTCTTAAACGGCGTATACAGTGTTGAAGCTGCTCTTGAAGCTGCAAAGACAGTTATCGAAGGCTGCGACCTTATTAAGAAGGCACGCGAAGAAAGAGCTGCTGGAATCGAGCAGGAGCTCGGTAAGCTTGAAAATCTGCTTTCCGAGATTGCACCTTTCGTAACCAGACTTAAGTCTGAAGGCGAAACTAAGGATGCTCTCCCCAACTCTTCTTCCACTGGTTCTACCGGTCTTAAGTTCTAAGGCAAACTCCCTATTTGAAGCACAGTATTAAAATACTGTGCTTCTTTCCTTTTTTACTATTTATTTATTATATATTTTTTAATATTCTATCTTCTATTTATTTTTTATATATTATTGCTAAATAAAGGTTACATAATATTGAATTTTTGGGCGTTTTGTGATATAATTTTTCCGCAATTTATATTAATAGCAAATTTAATTAAATTTTAGGAGGTGTCTATATGCGAATATGTAGACAAGGAAATGGTCATTATCTAAATGGCCTAAACAATCAAGATTTCTGTTACATGGAAAACAACCTGAAACTTGTTACGGATGGTTGCAGTTCTGCCGAATTTTCTGAGGTAGGAACTAGACTCTTTGTACAGGCTTTCACAAAGCTTCCCAACCGGTTTGATGTAAACGAATTCGAAGCAAATGTCCGTAAGGCTTTTGAATCAATTCTTTCTATCACCGACGCAGAAAGCGCAAACGATTTCATCGCAAACAATTTACTCTTTACCATCATAGCTTGTTTTGAAACCGAGGATAAGTACATAGTAAAGTTCATTGGAGATGGTTATATCATAACCGTAAACCACGAAGACGCTGTAAGTTACACTCGCCTCTTCTATGGCAAAACTCCCCCTTACTTTGCATACACCAAGATTCCAACAACAACCTATGAGGAGCCCCTTAAGTTTAAGACTTTCGAATATTCCAAGAAAGACTTCAAGCTTGTGGGTATTGCTTCGGATGGTATTGCACCAATCGCAGACAAAAAACTCGATGTGGATTTTGATGCCTTAATTTTAGGAACGGATACTAAGTATTCTCCTGAGGGTATCATCCGCTCAAATCAAAGCCAGTTCTTTGATGACATTACTATTCTGATATAAGGAGAACATGATGGGATTATTTAACAAGAAGAAAAAGCCTGATGAAGCACAAAACCCTGTGGTTGATCCCATAGAGCAAGTGTTCGGTCAGGCACCAAAGAAGCCTGCTGCGGTTCAGCCTAAAGTAACACCTGTTACTCCTGCACCCGCACAAAAACCAGCACCCAAACCGGTAAAAAAAGCACCTGCATATCCACCCGAACACGCTTATGGATATGGAGCTGAAGAAACAGATTTTTACGATGGTCCGGCATTTCCGGAAAACCACATAGGTCCTACAGAACCTTACCGCACACCTATTACTCCCGTTAAACCCGGCGAAAGAGTTGATGCTTATAAAGGGACTGCTGAACCGCTTAAACCTGGCGAGAAACCTGAACCGTGGTACAAAACATATACACCTAAACCGTTATATGAAAAAAGGAGCGGTATCATCATCGTAGTTGAAGCTTCAGAAGAAACTGTAAGTTACAAAACTGAGATTACAAGACTTATCAATAAAATTGTCACAGACAACCAAGATGAATTCTTTATGTTTATCCGGTTTGGTAACGCTACAAAAAATTCCGAACTTCTTAAAGGAGATACTCTTAAGGGCAAAGACCTTGTTTCTCCCCTTCTTACTCTTGATGAAAAAGCTGAAACTAAGTTTGACATATACGCTACGTTAACTCATATCAACAATTTTGTAAAAGACTATGTTACTCTTTACAAATCCTTTGATGTGGATTTAAAGAAGTATATGTTAGAGGAAGTTCGTATCATTTTCATCGGAACAGCTAAGACTGATGAATGCAAGCATAATCCTCGCATTCTTTTAAGAACTATTTCAAAGACCAAGAAGGTTAAAGCAATAAAATATTTCTGCCTTAAGGACATTCATACCGTTAAAGCTGCCGCCCTTGGTTTCCCTGTTATAGGTCATATCGAATCTAATTTCTATAAATAAGGAGAAACTCATGCGATTCTTTGAAAAACTTAAAGATTTCTTTAAGAAAGTGTTTCGCATAAAATCCAAAAATTCTGACAATACCAAAAAAGAGGTAGTCGTAGAAGACACTCCATCTGTAGAGGAACTAGAAAAAGAACTTGAAGAAGTAGAAAAATTCAAAATGCGCAACATAGTTTATGAAAAACTCAACTATCTTGAGCAATACATAAAAGTTTTCTCTCTTCAATTCCCTAGCGAATATCTACACTATCTTGAAAGGATAAACGCAGAACGGAAAGAATACGAAACAGAACTTTCTAAATACTCTGATGGTCTAAATGGTGAACTTACCTTTGCTATTGACCCAGAGTGCGAGTCTGGTAGACTTATTACAGTTTCTAACTTAGAAATAGAGATTAAAGATTTTGTAGAGTTAGTTGTTAATTACAACATTTACAAAGACAAGTTCTCGAAACTGATGTTGAAACTAAATCAGTTCTACAACGCTCTCTTAGATACCAACCGTGAAAATCACGTGGTTGCATCTCAACTTAACAACGCTGTAACTTCGCTTACAAGTCTCTTTAACAAAGCTAAAGGTGAACGTTTCTTTTTAGCCGACACCCGAAAGAAGGAAGAATTCTTAAACTATGTTGTATACGCAGAATACATTTTCTTCAAATCTTCTTTAAGATGTCGCTTAGCAGATACTTTTGACGAGTACAAAAACAACAACTCAAAATTCTATAACTTATTCATCGAAACTGAGTATGATGATCTTGTTTTCAAATACTTTATCGAAGATTTGGAGCACTACCAAAACTACATTACAACTAACATCAAGGATGGTCATATCATCTCATGCTGTCAAAAGTTGCAAAGTAGACTTAGGAATTATGCTACTACTTTCTCTGATTCAGCTTTCTTTGTAGAGCTTATTCAGTTTGAAAACACAGTAGACAACATTGCAGATAACAGCGGAGTGGAATTTGTATTTCCTCTTCCTAGCTTTATCACATGTTGCAATCCTGAGAATACCGTAAGTGTAAAGAACACCGCGATTTCTCTTCTTTCTATGCTTGAAACTAACCGTGCTAAAATCTTAACGGATGTTTTAAGAGGATTTAAGGAAGATATCTCGTGGCGAGAATTCTTTTTTCTTACCAAAATCTTTGAACTGTATGATGACGTACTCAAGGTGTCTGTAAATACAATCTTTAATTTTGTACACAGCAAGTTTGTAACATTAAGCAGCAAGTACACAGAATACTCAGACTTTTTCATAAGGTCTGAAAAACAGAAACTTCTTTCGTATCACGGTAGCAAGAAAAAGAAATATATTCTTTTTATGGAATGTGAGGATAACAATCTTCAAACCGTATCATACGAACTTAGGAATCTGTATTTAGATTTCCATGTATCAGGTAACAGAGTTTATCTGAATCACGCATACTTTAACGGTTTCAAAAATCTTGAAACAAATTTTGGAGAATACAAATTATTGGAGGATATTTAATATGAACTACATCATATCTGATAGCAAATACGACTTTTCTTCGGACAACATCAACATCATTGCATTGCTCTACGACGAATCCGGTTCTATGGAAGAACATGTCTATGCAATGCAGAAAGCAAACAAAGCTTTCTATGATGACTTTTCTAAATTCGAAGAAAAGGGGTCCATTGCAATTTCGAAAGCGAGATTTAGCAACTACTACCGGATGAGCCCGTTTAAGGAAGTTCGCTTCTTTGATACAAGCTACCGTGCAGACAATGCAACTCACCTCTACTCTTCCATCGTAAGCACTGTAAAGGGTACAATCGCGTACTACAATGAGCTTGTAAAAAGACTCAATGTACGTGCTCGTATTACCTTTCTCGTCTTTACTGACGGTGAAGATAACGAAGAAAGCGGTAGATATATGAGTGCTGCCAAGCAAGCGGTAACCGAGCTCAACTCGCTTGATGCTACCACGGTATTTGTCGCTTTTGGCGATGCCATTAGAACCGAAGCCGGCGAAAAACTTGGCTTTACCTGTACGAAGAACATTACTTCTGTAAAGGAGCTTATTTCCTGCCTCGGCAGTGAACTTTCCAAGAGCTGCAAAGAGCAGTCTAGAAGCTCCTACTCCTTGAAGTCCGAGTTCTTCTCTAAGGCAAGCAAAGACAGCGCGGCTGACACCTCTGCTGATCAGGCTATTGTAGACGACGATTTCTTTAACGTATAACTCTCCACGCAAATTCATTTTAATGGAGGGCCATATGTTTACACTACTTAAACCAACTGCTGTTTTTAAGAGTGCTACATACAAATCTGAAAACAGCTTCAGCATTCGTGAAAGCAAATACAAAAAGCTTCTCTACAAAATGGATAAGCAGTGGACTAAAGGTCGTTCTAATTCTCTTGTAACTGTATATACTTACGATGGTCTTGAAAGAATTGTACTCCATATAACGGACGAAAGACTTTCAAGAATCATTTACAAGGCATTGAAAGCTAAAGCCGAATCTTTTAGCGAATACCCAAGCCTTAAGTTTATTACAGTAGACAAAGCAGAAAAGGCAGTCTTTGCCGTATATGAAGGTCGCACAGTAGATTCAACTCCAAGACGCATCTTTGAGAATCTTGTATCTCTTGCAGATACTTTCAAAGAATTTCTTGGAGCATCTGGGGAAAATGTATACATACACTACCCCACCTTGTATCTTTTGTCTGAACATGATCACTGGATTAACGCCTTGTTTATGGCAATGGTGTTTGAACCTGTGACTCTCGCTCCAAGCGATATAGACATTATCCTTAGTATAATCTTTGCTAAGTCGGATTATTACACCTCTTACAAAGAGTTCAAGTATTCTATTGCCAACTCTAGTTCTACATTCTATGAATGGCTTAGAATGGGTGTGTTTATTGAAAGTAACAGAAGATACTCTAGTAGTATTCCCTTTGAACTTGAGATTAACATTATCCGCTACACCTTGGACAACAATTATATTACGGATTTACACGACCTCTTTAACTACGGCGAAGATGTGCTTAGTTTCAAAAAGTACGATCGTCACTCTACAGCATTCATTATTGATGAGAAGAGATTTGAAGCCTCCGTAAAACAGGTTAGAGAAAATGATGATTTCTTAATCTATGAAGATAACGATAACATTACTTATGCAAAGATAAAGAATGACCAAGACTTTGATATGATAACAAGCAAACTTAAGGAGTTAAATGATCTTACAAAAGTATCTAACTACTCTATTCTTGTTTCTACAAATATTGGTAGATACCTTTACTTTAGCAAAAGTAAAGAAAGAACACTTAAAGGTGCTATTTCCATTTGTTATGCTTCCGAGAATAATCTGATAACCCTCATTAAAACCTTGGATGACTGGGGCAGATGCAAAAACAAAACAAAGAAATTCTGGTTCTATAAGGACACAGATTTTCTCACTTCTCTTTTGATGGATAGAATAGAATACTACCCTACCTTTGGAGACATCCTTTCTATTTCGTTTAACGAAACTGAAAACAGCGAACCGTTTAACTATAAATATGTAATGTTTATTGCAATCTATGAATATCTTACATACAACAAAATTGATGTTAAAGATATTTATAAGTGTGAGTTTGCTAAAATCTTGCACCCTATATTTATGAAGGCCTTAATTCAGTTCATAAATAGCGGCATTGTAACCATTACTCCTCAGGATGATACCTTTAACGGTTTGGATGTATCCCAGGTTGAGTTTGTAGAAAATCTTCCTTCGAATGATGCAGCACTTCTTTCTAAGGTTGCTTTCTTTAAGGATTATACTCCTGAAAGTAGTCTTAAGGTTGCTCTTAAAACTGTAAAAGATAAAGAAGCCAAGGAAGGTTGTATTAACTTAGATGAATGTTTGGGGTATATCTCCTCTAGAGAGATTTCTAAAAATTCTCTTAAAAACATATTTGCAAATCCCAACCTTCGTGGCAAAACCTATCTTATGCCGCTTAAAGTAATAATCTCCAAAAGCGTAACTATAAGCGGTAACTACAAAATAATCGGCGTAATTTGGAATTATGGAAGACTCAAAAACGCTTACCAGGTTATTAAGTCTAACACTCTACATACCCAAGAAGCATATGTTGTAATTCACAGCGTGCTTGAAACATATATCCAGTATGATAGAAGTGTCTTAGGCATTTCCCCTACAAGCGATCATTTGCTTATTTCTTTGGATTCCAAAATGCCGGTTCTCTATGAGTCGCAGCTAAACTACAACTCGTACAAGTCTAACGGATTAAATCCTAAAGAGTACTATTTGTACTTATTGGACTTGCTTGATGCCTCGGCAGACTTTAAGAAAAACTACGATGTATTCGAGTATAACGACTTGGTTAAACAGCGAAACAGAACAAGCTATTCTAATCAAGTTAGTCAGTTCTTAAGTTCTGTACTTGGAATGAGCAAATGTAAGTTCCATAACCACTGGCATCTTAAAGATGAGTTTTGTCCTATCTGCAAAAATACATTCCAAGTAGTAGATGCGGAGAAATATGAAACGGAAGTTGCATTTGAGGATAAAGCTGCAAAGTACTACCGCACTGATGGTTCCAGTCTTTTGTATATTGTGGATAAGCATCTTCAGAAGAAAAACTTTGTAAATGAAGTTAGAGTTGCTCTTGAAAACAACCTTTATGATGGTTTTGTAGGTCTAAAACCTGCAAGACTTATACAACTTCCTACTGGTATGATTGCTAACAAGTTGCTCGTTACAAACGTCAATGTTCAGAATATTATACCGTTAGATAGCTTCAAGCATGTGCAAAGACTAAAAGCAATTTTGGTTATGTACAAGAAGTTGTTACCTAAGATTCAAGACCAAACGTTTATCTGTACACACAAAGAAATCTTCGAGACTATGATGATGCATAAAGATTTCAAGGGTGAGATTCTAATCCCTAACCTTGCTTTGTTAGAGTCTAGTGCTATTCTTAGCACAGATGTAATTCTTAAAAAGTCTAAGGCGGAAAAAACGCTTGAGATTTTTAAGGACTACCTTTTAGGTTATATGTTCGCTGACGATTACTTAGCTAAAGTCTACTCTCTTGGTCTTAAAAAGTTTGTAGCTATTGTGGATGACATTAAGGCTTGTAAGTTTGATGAAGCTCTTATTAAGAGTGCGATTGAGACATACAAAAATTTCTGTTTTACACATATGCAACCCTTTGCTACTTCTAGAACACTTTGTCCTATTTGTAACCAGGATGGCATAAAGCTTAAGCAAATTACTTTTAAGGACAAGGCACACTTTACTAAGTTAAGTTCACAGGACTCAGACTTTGATGGTGGTGAAGCAGATATCTATCCTTACGAAGATGGAACTGTACAAAAGATTTTCAAGCCTCATGTAGACTTGGCATTTAAATCTCGTATACTTGCTAAGGCTATGGAAAAGAACCCGCTCATCGATGAGTTCAACAGCGCACACACAGACATTCGCATTATCTCTGCTTCTACCCTTCTATATATGAAGGAAGGTGGCAATGTTACGCTTAAAGGCTTTGTTCAAGAGTTTGTTAAAAACTCGTACAAGATTTCCAATCTTAAAGATAAAGAATTTGTAAAAGAACACGGCTATACAAGAAAACAAGTTGTAGAGATTCTTATTAAGGTTTGTAAAGGAATTGAGTTTCTCCATTCTATTGGTGGCTTCATAGGCGACCTTAATGGCGGAAATGTCCTAATCCATGGTACTGATGTGTTTATTATAGACATAGATGGAATGAGCTTTGATGATGTTAAAAACTGTATGTACACTAATATGTACATTTACCCGCCGTCTGCTGAAAGTGGTAACATCACCGCTCAGGATGACTGGTATTCACTTGCAGTTCAGTCTTTCTATTACCTTACATACTCCCATCCTTTTAGGGGTATTTCAAGTATAGAAAAGATTCCTGCAAACGAAACAGAACGCATGAAGCAAGGTCTATCTATTCTTGGTGAACATCACATTATGCCTCCAAGCATAAGCATTGGTTGGGACTTCTTACCCACAGCGCTTGTTAAGTACTTCCTTGAAACCTTTGAGGGAAAGAAACGCGAAAGTATGCTTTCAATTCTTGAAGAATATCTTAACCACCTTAAGAAGTGCGATAACATGTTTGTCCCCAAACAATATGATCGTCCGGTAAAAGCTATCGTTACACCCGATGTGTACGTAGACAACCAAATGAACCTAATCTTTAAGGAAAGAGTTCTTGTAAACATCAACGGTTATGATACATTAAGTGTTAACGAGTTTGGTGTTTTAGTGGTCGTAGGAAATTCGTCTTACTTCTTTGATATTAAATCTGAGAAGGAATATCGAATATATAAACGCTATGCAAATGGTGCTATTGAGATTAATCCTAACGCTCTCTACTATACCTCTAACAACAAGTGTGAACTTTATGTAGATGAATTTAATCCTACTACTGGTGAGGTTAAAACCCATACCATTAAGAAGCCATCTGGCTTCCCTATACTTAATCTTAGTGTAGATGAAGGAGACAAATTCGTTTTCATAGAAGACAACACAAATAAAAACACCTATGATGTATATTGTAATTCTTCTAAGGTATACTCTATTTCCAAAAACAAGTTTACCGGAAGCATGCGACTTGGCATCTGCTATGACGAACTTTCTAAAAAACGTATTGTTCTTTTCAAAGAGGACAACATTACAAGTGGTATCGTTATAGAAAAGGATTCTGAGCAAGTTACCGAGTTTACACTTAACCGTTCCTTGAGTACATCTCTTGCATTCTACGGAAGTACTCTTTACTATGTTGGAAATGGCAACATCTATTTCTACAATGTGAACGCCGGAACGTTTAAGAGTATCGAATGTGAGTATGCTAAAAAGGATTCTAATATCTATAGATTTGGAAACAAGTTTATAGTTACCAACCAAGACTCTGCATACGTTTACGAGAAATCTTGATAACCACACGTCCTAGTGATAAAATATATCACTATACAAATTAAGTCTAAATTAAATTTAAGGAGGATTAAATCCATGGCAGGATTTAAAGAAACTATCTCAAAGGCAATCGGAAATTCCGAAATCTTCAACAAGACCGCAGACTTCATTTCGGATAAGCAGAAAAAATTCAAAGCAGACAAAGCTTTGGAAGATGCAAATCTGAAGCTCACCTCACTCTACCTCGAGCTTGGTAAGACCTCGTACAAGAGAAAGCCTCTTACCGCCGGCAGAACCAGCACTGTTATCCGTGCTGAAATCGATGCCCAGCTTATCGTTGTTGCTGAGTGTCAGGCGCTGGTAGATGAGCTCAACGCTCCTAAGCCCGAGCCTGAAGGTGAAGAACCTTCCGCACCTGTGGAGTCTGAAACTCCCGAAGACAAAACGGAATAATTTCCAAACAACAAACACACAAAACAATTAAATAACCTAAAGGTGTTAGCAAATGCTAACACCTTTTCTTTTTATGCATATAATACCTTAGGTGAATAATATGCAAACATTTAATATAGGAGATATAGTTGCAAGAAAATCTTATGGTTATGATGTGTTATTTAGAGTAACCAAAGTATACGGTGAAATGGTAGATTTAATAGGAATAACTGTAAGAATAATTGCAGATGCTCCAGTATATGACCTTAAACTTGTACCAAGAGAAGAAATCCAAAATAGAATGAAAATTATAGAAAAGAATACAAGCTCTAGACTTAACAGAACATATTCAGGCATAAAGAATAGATTTAACTTAAGAAGTAATTTTAATTCATATGAACAATCAATACCTATATACACTCAAGAAACCATCTTCAAGAAGCCGGGTGTTGTTCTTCATATAGATGGCGATGCAGAATACGCTAATAAATGTAAAGATGTATATAAAAAAATGGGAATAACCGCACATGTATATAACATTAAAGAACAAGACCAACCTAAATATGTATATAGTCTCTTAACTAAAATACGTCCTAACATTCTTGTTCTTACCGGTCACGATGCTTTTATTAGAAAAAGAAACGACATATATAATATAGATAATTACAAAAACTCTAGATATTACATAGAAAGCGTTTTAGAAGCAAGAAGATATGAACACTCACTAGATAGTTTAGTTATATTTGCAGGCGCCTGTCAGTCATATTACGAGGCTATTTTAAGTGCAGGGGCTAACTTTGCTAGCGCACCTAAAAGAGTCTTAATTGACATGCTAGACCCCATTATAGTGGCACAAACAGTAGCATACACTCCTGTAGATAAATTTGCACCACTTGCAAGTATAATTTCAAATACCAGAGAGGGATTAAAAGGAATCGGCGGTGTACAAACAAGAGGGCAATACCGTGAAGGTATGCCTAGCCTTCAGCTAAGTTGACATAAACAAATTAAAATGGTATAATATGTGCGGTAAAAAAGCAAACATTCCAATAAATAAATTTAAAGGAGAAGTATATGGCAAACACTATTACCATTGTTAGGACAGATGATCCTACTATTCCCGAAGGAACCGCTAAGCATATTTACACATACACCTCAACCACTATTCCCAGAGCCGGAGAATATATCCAAGTAAGTGGCCACAAGACGTATGTTGTAGATCGTGTAATCCACACACTTGCTAACGGTAGCGACACCATTGTCGTAGAAGTTAAAAAAGCTGAAAGGAGATAGTATGCACGTAAAAGTAATGATACGCGTAAAAAGAGATAATAAAGAGCAAATCGCAAAAGAGCTCTTCTCTTTCACTGCAGATTGCGTTCCAAGAAAAGGAGACCTCATCGACTTTGTAAGCCATGCAACATATAAAGTTGTTGAGGTAATCTTCTGCGCAGGACATGTTATACTTGAAGTCGAGGAATATAATAATCCTATGAATCCTCCTCTTTCCAAGTGTCCCCTCTACTAAACGCAAATAAAAAGGCATCCTAAAAAGGATGCCTTTTTGTTGTTCTTTTATATGCTTTTTATCTCATATATTTTTCTTTTTATTACTTGTTATTATTACATACCTAAACTTGCTTTAAGTTTTGCAATTATTTCAGTATATTTTGTTACCTTTTCTTTTTCTGCTTCTATTAAAGCTGCTGGTGCTTTTGATACGAATTTTTCGTTAGATAGCATTCCTTCTGCTCTCTTAAGTTCGCCTTCTGCTTTCTTAAGTTCTGCTAAAAGTTTTGCTTTTTCTTCTTCTTTATCTATTGCTCCAGACATATCTAATACTACATCTATATTATGTGTATGTATTGCTGTACCTTCAAGTCCAGTTGTATCTTTTAATGTGATATTTTCTGCTGAAACAAGTTTCTTTAACATTTCTATAGATTTTTCTAGATTTGTTAAGTACTTATTGCTGTACATTGCTATGTCTATTTTCTTAGAATTTGTAAGATTAGCATTTGCTCTAATATTTCTTATCTCACGAATTACTTCTATTAATTCTTCTTCGAAGCTTTCATCTTCTTCAAAGTTGTACTTAGGTTCTGCATATGTAGAAATCATAAGCGCCTCTTTATCTGTTAATAGATTAGAGTAGATTTCTTCTGTTATGTATGGCATATATGGATGTAACAATTTAAGAATATCTGTAAGTACATATTTTAATGTAGCCACTGCTGCTAGGTATCCTTCACTTCCTTCGTTGTATAGTCTTGGTTTTGCCATTTCTATATAAAGGTCACAGAAGTCTGACCAAGCAAAATCGTATATGCTGTTTAATGCAACTCCTATTTCATAGTTTTCTATGTTATTTCTAACTTCAGTTATTGTATGAGATAGTTTGCTTAATATCCATTTATCTTCTGGATAAAGTGTAGCTATATCTATTTCTACATCTTTATTCTTTTCTATATATGTTAAGCTAAATCTACTTGCATTCCATAATTTGTTTGCAAAGTTACGTCCTGCTTCAACCTTTTCTGGTATGTAACGAATATCGTTTCCAGGAGCGATATTTTGGATTAATGAGAATCTTAAAGCATCTGTTCCATAATCTTTCATAACTTCAAGTGGATCTATTCCGTTACCTAAGCTCTTAGACATTTTTCTACCTAATGCATCTCTTACTAGTCCATGGATAAATACATCCTTAAATGGTACTTCGCCTGTGTGTTCGATTGCACTAAATATCATTTTAGATACCCAGAATGTTATAATATCATATCCTGTAACAAGTGTATTTGTTGGATAGAAATATTCTAAATCTTCTGTTTTTTCTGGCCAGCCCAATGTACTAAATGGCCATAATGCTGAGCTAAACCATGTATCTAAGCAGTCTTCATCTTGAGTTAAGTTTCCACCACATTTACATGTTGTTGGATGTTCAGTTGAAACTATTGTTTCACCACATTTATCACAGTAGTATGCTGGAATTCTATGTCCCCACCATAATTGTCTAGATATACACCAATCTCTGATGTTTTCCATCCAGTTCATGTATAACTTTTCAAATCTTTCAGGAACAAATCTAGTTTCTCCGTTTTTAACTGCTTTTATTGCTGGTTCTGCTAAAGGCTTCATTTTAACAAACCATTGCTTAGATGCATAAGGTTCTATTATTGTATGACATCTATAACATTTACCAACATTATGTTCGTATGGTTCTGTTTTAACTAAAGCACCAATTGCTTCTAATTCTTTTACTATTTCTACTCTAGCTTCTTCACGAGTTAATCCACTGAATCTTCCATAACCTTCAGAAATTATTCCATCTTCACCAATTACAGATATTACTTCTAAATTATGTCTTAGACCTAATTCGTAGTCATTTGGATCGTGTGCTGGAGTTATCTTAACTGCACCTGTACCAAATTCTTTTTCTACGTATGTATCTGCTACTACTGGTATTGGTTTATTTATTATTGGAAGAATAACATTCTTTCCTACAATATCCGCATATCTTTCATCTTCTGGATGAACAGCTACTGCAGTATCTCCAAGCATAGTTTCAGGTCTTGTTGTTGCAACTATTACATATTGATTTTCAGTTCCTTCTACTTTATATCTGATATGCCATAGATTAGATTTATCTGCTTCATATTCAACTTCGTTATCTGATATAGATGTTCTACAATGTGTACACCAGTTAACTATTCTCTTACCTTGATAAATAAGTCCTTTTTCATAAAGTTTAACAAATACGTGTTCAACTGCATGACTTAATCCATCATCCATTGTAAATCTCTCACGAGACCAATCACAAGAACAACCTAATTTTCTAAGTTGTGTTGTAATGCTTCCACCGTATTCTTCTTTCCACTTCCAAGCTTCTTTTAAGAATCCTTCACGTCCTAATTGTTCCTTAGAGATTCCTTCTTTAGCTAATTTTTCAACTACTTTAACTTCAGTAGCTATACTTGCGTGGTCTGTTCCAGGTACCCATAATGTAGGTACACCTTTCATTCTATTGTATCTTATTAATATATCTTGTATTGTATTATCCAACGCATGTCCCATATGTAATTTACCAGTTACATTTGGTGGTGGTATAACTATTGTATATGGTTTCTTTGTTTTATCTATTACAGGTTTGAAATACCCTTTTTCTTCCCAATTCTTATATATTCTTTCTTCTATACTTTCGGGATTATATCTACTTTCTAAATTCATTTTATATTCTCCTTTATTTTATTATCTATATTTATATTCTTTATTATTTCTATTTTATTTTTCTTAGCTTTAGACTCGATTTATTACATATAGTATGACGAGCGCGACGACACAGACGACAAAACCACTAGTTCCACTCAACTTGTTTAAACTAGTGTTTTTATCTAATATATCTGATTTAAAAAATATTATCATGATTGCTATTACTAATATAATTAGTGCTATTATTATGTCCATTTTTTACCCTCAAAATTATATATAATATATTACCACACAAGGCATTAAAGGTCAAGAAATATGCATAAAAGAAGAGTGGTAAGACTCGCTTTCCACTCTTTTATATTTATATTAATCTTCTTCGTTATCTAAAGCTTTGATTTGACCTTCTAATAACGTTTTAAATTTAGCTTTGTATTCCTTATATTCTTCTTTTTTCTTTTCTATTTTTGCTTTATATTTATCTATCTTTTCATCAATTGATTCTTTTAATTCATTATATTCTTTTTCTTTTTGTGCTAATTCTTCATTTATTTCTGCAACTCTTTGCTTGCATTCAGCTTCTTTTTTATCTTTTATTTCATCCCACTCTTTAGCTATCTTTTCTTTAGCCTCTTTAGTTTCAGCAACTGTTTTTTCTTTGAAAGCTTTTGCTTCTTCTTTAGCATTTTCTTTTGCAAGTTTTATTTCTTCCAATGTTTTATCTTTAAAAGCTTTTGCTTCTGCTATTTCTTCTTCTTTTTTAGCTTTTGCTTCTGCTATTGTTTTATTTTTTACTTCTTTTACATCTTCTAATTCTTTTTGTTTGAACGCTTTTACTTCTTCAATTGTGCTTTCTCTTAATGCTTTTAACTCAGCCGAAGTCTTAGCTTTCATTTCATTAGCTTCAATTAATGCTCTTTCTTTTATTTGACTTATTTCTGCATTTGTATTATATTTCATTGCATTAGCTTCTTGTTTAGCATTTTCTAGTGTTTTTTCTATTCCATCTTCTAACGATTTGTAATATGCTATCTTTTCTTTGCCTTTTTCTATTTCATCTTTAAGATCGCTATTTTCTTTTATTAGCGCTTCATAATCTACTAATATCTTTTCAAGGAATGACTCAACATCATTTACATCATATCCGCCTATTGTTACTTTTTTAAATACTTTATTTTCTATATCTGTTGGTGTTACCATATTATTTCTCCTCTACTTACTTTTACTTCATTTATTCTACTAATAAAAAGCGTGGTATGCAAAATTTGCCTACCACTCTTCATTTGTTCTAATTATTTCATCCATGAGAATGAAAGTTTGCTTCTATATTGTGCTTTTTCTATATCATTTTGTATTTCAACGTTCTTTGGAGTTATTAAATATATTAAAGATGATATTTTTTGCATACTTCCATCTATAACATATGTAGCACCGCTTAAGAAATCTATTATTCTTCTTTGATCATCTTTAGTTACTGTTTCAAGATTAACTATCACAGATCTTCTATCTTTTAAGTGTTCACTTATTTCCTTTACATCATCAAAGCATTGTGGTTCTGTTATAACCATTTTAGAAGATGTAACGACCGGACTTGCCCCTGTCATTGGAAGAACTTTTGCACTTCTAGATATTTTTTCTTCACTATATTGTTCTCTATTTGTAAATCTATTTGCAAAATAACCAATTTTTAATGGTTGTCTTGCTTCTACAGTTTCTTCAACTGCTTCTTCTTCAATATAATCTTCTTCATCAATTGGTTCTGCTAAACCTAACATTCCCATAAATTTATTAATCATTGCTGCGCTCATTACATAACCCCTCTCATCATATATCGTTATAATACTATATAAAATTTTAAATTGCAATATATTTTTTGTGTTTTTTTCAAAAGTTTTACAAATTTATATAAAGTTGTATTTTTCGACAAATTTCACTATTACATTCCAGACATATCTGTACCTTTAAAACCGTAATATCTCTCGCCTTTATATTCAAAACCTTTTAAATAATATACATTAAGTGTATTTTCTGCAACTAAGAAAACATCTAAATTTTCCGTTGTTCCTTCACCCATATTTATACTTTCTGTTGTTAATTTATCTAAATCTATAACATAAAGTGTATTGTTGGCATCACCATTATTTGTTAACAGCGCTACTAAAGTACTATTCATACCAGCATGAGAAACTATTTCATTTTTTACTGGCATATTGCCGTTCTTTTTTACATATATATTTACATCATCTGAAAGTCTTAACATTTTACTTGTAAATTCTTCATAAGCTGCAGTCTTTATTGCTCTTATACCAGCTACAGAAGAAACTGATACTAGTATTAACATTATAGCTATAGCCACACTTAATGTTGATACTGTAACACCCCTTTTCATTTTGTTCATATTCATTCTCCTATTTTTTGTTTTTATCTACTTTTAATATTATTCTATCATGTAGTTTTATCTTATAATCTGTATTAATATTTAACTCTTCTAATTCCTCTACCGAATAATTATCTACAACACTATATTTCTCGTTTTGTCTAATTATCTTGACAGGAACTTTTACTATTTCAGAATATTTAACTGCATATATATAATTCGCGTCACTATTTTCATATTTGTTTAACAGTTCATTCATAACCACTAATCCAGTCTTCTTCCACCATACGATTTCAATTTCTACTTTCCTTAAATCTATGATGTTTTCAATACCGTTAGTTACTTTAAAGTATAACTCATAACCATCATCTGTTTCTTCTAATTTAGTTAGTTCCGCTTCGATTATTTCGTTATTGTTTTCTACAAGTCTTAAATCATACTCATAACCTTTGTTTATATAATCTTTTAATTCTAATCCAACTTTAGTTACAATGTATGCTTCGTAATTATTTACAACTTTTATTTCATTATTCGAAATATGATTATCTTTATCTGCATATGTTTTTATTAAATCATAGCTTAAGTTATTTATATTATCTGAATTCAGCTTTTCTTCCAACCCATCAGTTTTATATGATACAAGTCCAGTTATTGGCGCTAAAATATTATCATTTGACTTTTTAGCCTTAGCTTCATAATCATTTCTTTCTTTTATAAGTTCCTTTATTTCAGCTCCAGTAGGACTAAGTTCTCCTATTATTCCAGCCCTTTTATTTATATATGAATTTATTCTTTGCTTATACTCTTGCATTTTAGAATACGATGTCTCATTAATACTTTCTTTTATTAATGAATATATCGTTTTATCTATTGTATCTATTTCACTTGAATAAATTGGTGGTAAATCTTGCATAAGTTCTAGAATTTCTTTATCCATTCTAGCTAATTTATCTTCGTAATTGCTATATTCTTCTCCTCTGTATGTAGCAACAATTCCACCCTTAGGTACTTTTGAACCTTCAGGAGTTACAGGCACCATTACTTTAGATACATCTTGTTTTATTACTGCCTCTTTTTTTACAACATATGCAGTATATAATCCAGACTTTTCTATTGTTCCCGTTTCAAGTAACATTCTTTCATCTTTAGGCTTTAGAATAAAAAATATAGTAAGTACTATTAAAGCGATGAAAAGCACTCCCGCAGCATACCCTGCAGGATTTAGCTTCACATCCATCCTTTTAATCTTACTTACTTTCTTCATTATATCTATCTATAATCTCCTTAATAATTTCCTCTTTAGATTTAGAAGCATCTACTACTAGCTTATCTTCTAATTTTTTAAACCATGTTATTTGTCTTTTAGCATAGTTTCTTGTTTTTTGTTTTAACATTTCTGTACATTCTGTAAGGCTACTTGTTCCGTCAAGAAATCCAAAGAACTCTTTATATCCTATAGCTTGTACAGCTGTATATTTTTCATCTTTAAATGGATAAAGTAGTTTTACTTCTTCTAAAACACCCTCTTTAACCATAACATCTACTCTTTGATTTATTCTATCATATAACAAAGGTCTTGGCATATCAAGGAATACAGTTAAAAAATTATATTTGCTAGGATTTTTATGCCACAAATCATTCTTTTCGTCTATACTACTTTTTTCTATACCTAACATATTTAACTTAATTGCTCTAATTAATCTCTTGCCATTTCCTTTGCCTATCTTTAACGCTGCCTCTTTATCCATATTATATAATATGTCGTAAATTTCATCAGGAGTTTTTCCATTTGTTAATTCTTCTAATTTAGCATTTACCTCATTTTCTAGTGTTTCATCAAACTTATTAAACTCCATATTATTAACCACAGCATTAATGTATAGTCCTGTACCACCAACTATTATTGGCGTTTTGCCTTGACTTATTATTTCATCTAACTTTTCATAGCATAAATCTTTATAATCACTTACACTAAAGCTTTTATCATAGTCTATAATGTCTATTAATTCATGCTTAACACCATCTGCTTCCGTTTCAGTTACTTTTGCTGTTCCAACATCCAGTTTTTTATATATTTGCATAGAGTCTGCAGAAATAACTGTTCCGTTAAGTCTTTTAGCAAGCTCTATACCAATACCACTTTTACCAGAAGCAGTTGGTCCTGTTATTACTATTACTGTATTTTTCATTATTACTTCCTTGCAAATCTTCTTTCTATTTCATATTTACTTATCTCATAAGCAGTTGGTCTACCATGCGGACAAGTAAACGGCCTATCTAATTTAACCATTTTATCTATTAACGCAACATGTTCTGTAGCTGTTAGTTTCATATTACCTTTAACTGCAGCTTTACATGCTATAGTTGCTAAGAATCTTTCTTCTTTTTCTTCTTTAGTAGTTTTAGATTCCATTCTAAGTTCATCTAAAGTATCTTTGAATAATTCTACATAATCCATATCATATCCAATGTTTGGCACACCAGATATTTTTATCATATTATCTCCGAACTCTTCTAATTCAAATCCAGCTTCTTCAAACAATTCTTTATTTCTTAAAACAAGTTCTTGTTCATTATGTTTTAGTTCTACTAAAGATGGTATAAGTAACATTTGTGTTTCTTTAGATTTAGAATAATACATTTCTTTAATTTGTTCATATAGTAGTCTTTCATGTGCAGCATGTTGATCTATTATATACAACTTTTCTTCTATTTCTATAAGAATATACGTATCAAATAAAGAGCCTACATATTTATAGTTTATCTTTGTTTCATATTCTTGCTTAACATCTTCACTCACTGTGTTTACAATATCTTTTATCTCTAAGATATCCTCTTCTTCCACATATTGAACTTGTTCAATTGTAACCGTTGGCTCATATGTATATGTAGTTTCTAACCTAGTTGGTTGTGATACGCTGACTTCTTCAACTGCTTTAATTTCGTTTGATGCTGTATCCACAACTTTGGTTATTTCTGTTGGTTTTGAATCGCTGTTTTCCACAGTATCTACAGCAAATACAGGTGTAGCAAGGCTTACAGATGATTGTATCACTTCTTTGTTTGCGCTTGTCACAACTTTTTCTATCTCTACATCAGGTATACTTGCAACTTCAGGTTTAATTTCCACTGCAAAAGGACTTGTTCTCTTGTGGTACTCTAAAAGCGCATTAGTTACACCGTGGTAGATTGTATCAAAAACATCTGATTCATGTTCAAATTTAACTTCAAGTTTAGCTGGATGCACATTTACATCCACTTCACTTGGAGATAAGTCCAAATTTAATATAGCAAATGGGAATTTACCAATATTTAAATTTTGTTCAAAAGCTTTTTCTAAAGCTGTCATTAACGTTTTATCTTTTACAAATCTTCCATTAATATATGTAAATTCATATTGTCTTGTTGATCTAGAAGTTTTAGGCGTTCCAACAACTCCAGATACCTTCATAGATTTATATTCATATTCTACTGGTATTAATTCGTTTGCTATATCTTTGCCAAATATATTGTATACAGCAAGCTTAATGTCTCCGCTACCTGTAGTGTTGATTATTTGCTTATTATTACTTACAAATTTAAAAGAAATCTCTGGATGTATTATTGCCATTCTAGTAATTACATCTTCTATATATCCTGCTTCCGTATAATCTTTCTTTAAGAATTTATATCTTGCCGGTACATTGAAAAATACATTTTCTACTGTAATGCTTGTCCCTTTATTAGCTGCTATTTCTTCTAACTCTAAAGTCTTTCCACCTTCAATTACAATTCTAGTTCCTGTTGGTTCGTCTTTAGTTTTAGTTTCCATTGTAACTTTTGCTATACTTGCAACAGATGCTAAAGCTTCTCCTCTGAACCCCAGGGATGTTATCTTTAATATATCTGATTCTTTTCTAATCTTGCTTGTTGCATGACGTTCAAAGGCAATCTCAACATCATCTGCTGCTATTCCCTTTCCATTATCTGATATTTTAATATAACTGATTCCACCGTTTTTTATTTCTACAGATATATGTGTAGCACCCGCATCTATTGAGTTTTCTACTAACTCTTTTACTATTGATGCCGGTCTATCTACAACCTCACCTGCCGCTATTTTATTAATTGTATTGTCATCTAAAATTGCAATTAATCCCATATTATTCTCCTAACAATTCTTTAATTACTACCTCTACTTTTTCTTCTGCTTCTTTTATATATTCATCTAATTTATCTTTCGTAATAACCTTTGTTGTATCTATTTCTTTAATATCTCTCATGAGATCATTCTTTTCTAAGAATTCCACTTCTTTATCTGTCATTATTTCTTTTAATTGTTCTTTAAGTTTAATATAATCCAGCTCGCATTTCTCTACCATATATGAATTAATTTTAGAATAATCTTCATATATATCTTTACTAAACTCTTCTGATGAATGCACACTATTATCTGCTAGATATTGCTTCTTTCCTTCTTCTAATTTAGTCGCAAAAACTGGAATATACTTTTCAAACCAAAGCAAATCTTCTATTAAGTGAGCAATATATCCAAGTCGAACTTCTTTATCTAATTTATCACTTAACATAGATATAGCATCATCCAAAACAGGTAATTTTTTTACATCCTCACCTTGTATTACAGTCTTCAAAAAATGAGTACCCGTTCTATCTCCAGTTTCCATTTTAACTAAATCTGGTAATATACTACCATATATAAACTTTGAAGATAGTTTAAGTTTTCTTCTTACCTTTTCTGTTATTCCTATGTGCATTAAATATGATCCCATTTTAACCCCTATTCCTTTGTATTATTATTCGAGTATATTATATATATTTCTAGCTATTTTTTCAAGGAAATCCACATAAAAAAAGGAGAAGATACTACTAAATATCTTCTCACAATTTTATTATTTGTTTGCTTTGGCGTATTAGAATCCGCCTCCGCCACCACCGCCGCCTCCGGCCGCCTCCACCTCCGGAGAATCCACCACCAGAACCAGTTGATGATGAATATGTAAACGCTCCTGTTGACACACTATTAAATGAACTACTAAACGAATGATATGTGTTGCTATGATATATTCCAGAATATGTGTCTTCTAACTCGGTTATTTCTGGATAAATATCTTTTAATTGTTTTAACACTTTATCTGCAATTCCAAGTCCTATTGCATATACAAGATAATGTTCCCACAAAACAATTGAACCATAATCTTTTTCTTCCATTTTACTAAAGTGTTTTAAGAATCTTTTAAATCCTTTCCATTTAGCTTTATGATCTAGTGCTTTTTCATTGTCTGAAAGTTTAGTAGGTAATTTCATAACCATCCATATGAATACAAAAATATATGGGAATAAAACTAAGCCTACTGGTACTGCAGCGTGAAAGTTTTCCATTATACTTGCAACTAAGAATGTTACGAATAACGGTACAAAACATAAAGATAATATTACGACCGCCTTACTTATAACTTTATTTGTATCTTTTCTTTCTAATTTACACTCTTTATATTCTTTCTCTATAAGCTTTTGCCATTTATCAAAAGCCTTACCAGCTTTTTCTCTTGCCGATGTAGACGCTGTATTCTTTTTCTTTAATTCTTTTAATCTTATAGAATTACAATCTACAAATATTAATTTTTCAATATAATGTTGCTCTACTTTATTAAGTTTAGATAAATCTTCATTTATTAATTTCAGCTCATAATCTGCTGGTTTTGTTTTACCTTCTTGCGTTACTGGGTAAATCTTTACATATTTTTTTCTTACTAAATCCATAAGAGTTGCTAACATATTTTCATTTGGTTTGTGATATTTATGTAATAGATAATTCATTACAGGAACACCATAATCTTCTGGCAGTTCTCTATAGTATCTATATTCCACATTAGATTTTTTGGCCTTACTAATCGCCCAAATGTATGTATAAATAATTACCACAACAGTTACTCCTGCTATTCCCCAACAAATATATGCAAATATTTCTGCACGTTCTCTTCTTGCATCTGCTTCTTTTGCTAAGTCTAACTCTTTTGCCATTATTGTTTCATACATATTTTTATCTTGGAATTTAGCAGCCTGTACTATATCTGTATCAAAAAGTACTCTTGCATCTACTGCTTCGCCACTTCTTAAATATGGTATGTGAAATACAAGTGTTTGGTCTTCTAATATTTCAGAATAGCCATCAAGTGGGCCATGACCAAATATTTTTAATTCATTACTTATAGCTGGTAATTTTATAGTGATTTTAGCATCTTCTACTCCACCAGCCCATCCTTTACCTATAAAATTCCAGTAAAGTTCTGCTACATCTGCATATTCTACTACAACATCTGTTAATGTATAAGTTATAACTGTTTTTACATTATATTCATCAGTTGGATGGAATATTTTAATTTGTGCCCCACCCTTAATTTCATTGATGTTATACATTCCCGAATCACCATTTTCTAAAGTTTCTTCAGAATAATAATATTCTTCTCCATCAACAAGCACACTGTGCACATATATTTCATTTGCACTATTTAATTTATTTTCAGGATTAAAACAAAGTATATCTCTATATACTCCATTTACACCTTCTTCAATCCCCCATGTTATAGTCTCAGTAATAGTCATAGAACCATTTCTATTTACATCAGCAACCATATCCATTTTTTCCGGATAAGCCCCAGCAAATACACAAACAGGCAATACAAAAGCTAAAACCATTAAGCACATGAATATTTTAATATTTCTTTTCATTTATACACCCCTATTTTATATAAATATACTATAATATATTTAATTTTATTGCAATAAAAAAGTGTAGTAAAAATACTACACTTTTCTTTCTATTTTATTCATTATTCCATCTTTTCTTTAAGTTTGTACAACACATCTAACGCCTCTTTAGCACTTAGTTCATCTAAAGCAAGCTTATCTAACATTCTACCTACTTCCGCAAGTTTAAAGTTAAACATATTTATTTGATTATTGTTATCTATTACCTTAGTTGTATTAGCTTTAGCTTTCTTTGTTACTGTATCTTCTTCAAGTTTGTTTAATATCTTCTTTGCTCTATTTACTACAGAATTTGGTACTCCAGCAAGTTTAGCAACATATATACCATAAGATTCATCGGCATGACCTTCTACTATTTTTCTTAAGAAGATAACATCGTCTCCTCTTTCTTTAACCGCTACTGAGTAGTTTTTTACTCCTTCAAGAGTTCCTTCTAGCTCGTTTAGTTCGTGATAATGTGTTGCGAATAATGTTTTTGCTCCAACTTTTTCTTTGTCTACAATGTGTTCTACTGTAGCCCAAGCAATAGCCATACCATCATATGTAGATGTTCCTCTGCCTATTTCATCTAGTATTACCAAAGAATTGCTTGTTGCATTTTCTAATATATTAGATAGTTCTGTCATCTCCACCATAAATGTAGATTCTCCACCTGCCAAGTCATCACTTGCACCAACACGTGTAAATATTCTATCTACTATACTGATGCTAGCTTCTGTTGCTGGAACAAAGCTTCCTATTTGAGCCATATATGTAATTACCGCAACTTGTCTCATATATGTAGATTTACCAGCCATATTAGGTCCAGTAATTATATGGAATCTAGCATTAGAATCTATATATGTATCGTTTGGTATGAACTCAGAACCTTTTATTGTTTTTTCTACAACTGGATGTCTTCCTTCTTTAATATTTATTACTCCATCATGAGTAATGTTAGGTCTTACATAATTCATATCTTCAGCAACTTTAGCAAAACTGCAAAGGCTGTCTATTACACCAATTGCCATAGCTGTTTTTTGTATTCTAACAATCTCACGAGCTACCTTTTCACGTACGTCTGCAAATAGCTTGTATTCTAAATCTACTAACTTTTCTTCACTTCCAAGAATTTTGTTTTCTAGTTCTTTAAGTTCTGGCGTTATGAATCTTTCTTTATCTGCTAGAGTTTGTTTACGTATATATCTATCTTCTGGAATTTGGTCGTAATTTGAACGAGTTATTTCTATATAGTAGCCAAAGACTCTGTTAAATCCTACTTTAAGTCCTTTAATACCTGTAATTTCTCTTTCTTTTGCTTCAAGTTCCATAAGCCAATTCTTACCTTCAGTACTTGCTGCTTTATACTCATCTACTTCTGCATTGTATCCTTTTTTAATTAGTCCGCCTTCTTTAATAGTTATTGGTGGATCATCTACAATAGCTGCATCTATAAGCGCACACATATCTTTTAGTTCATCTATGCTATCATAAATTTTAGATAGATACTGATGTTTATCTCCAGTAAGAAGTCTTGCAATAGTGGCTTTAAGACTTGGTAATACCTTAAATGAATTCTTAAGTGCTACTAAATCTCTTGCATTAGTATTTGCATTAGACATTTTAGACGCCAAACGTTCAATATCATGGACATTTTTTAGAAGTTCTATAATATCTTCACGAACAAAAACATCATTTTTAAGACTTTCTACTGCATCTAATCTTTCATCTATATTTTTCTTAGAAAGCATTGGACTTTCTACCCATTTTCTAATTTGTCTTGCACCAATTGCAGTTGTAGTTTTATCTAATACCCAAAGAATACTTCCTCTTTTTGTTCTTTCTCTATTAGATTCTGTAATCTCAAGATTTCTTCTAGTATTTACATCAAGTCTCATACTTGCTTCTATATCATAGGCTGTGATTTTATTTAATTGAGATACAACTTGTTTTTGAGTATCTGCTATATAATTTAGAAGAAGTGTTAAACTTTTTCTTTCTGCTAATGTAAATGTTTCAGCCATCATTGCCATATCGTTTACCGCTGTTTCATCTTGATTTGTATATCTTGAAATGTATATTTCTTGTTTCTTAACAAGTCTGTTTACTACTTCACTATCGCTTAAGATTAAATCTTCTAAAACTAGTTCTTTAGGTCTTATCTTTAATGTTTCGTCTATTATTTTGTATACACCATCTAGATTATCTGCATGAGTTACAAAACACTCACCAGTAGAAATATCTGCATAAGATAATGCATATTGCTTTCCAACCATATATATGTTAGCAATATAGTTGTTTTTATTTTCATCTAGCATTGTATTTTCTGTTATTGTTCCTGGTGTTATTACCTTAATTACATCTCTTTTAACTAACCCTTTAGCTTCCTTAGGATCTTCTACTTGTTCACATATTCCAACTTTATATCCCTTGTCTACAAGCTTAACTATATACCCTTCAACTGCATGAAATGGAATTCCACACATCGGTGCTCTTTCTTCTAACCCGCACTCTTTCCCTGTAAGAGTAAGTTCTAGTTCACGACTACAAAGCTCCGCTTGGTCAAAGAACATTTCATAGAAATCTCCTAATCTAAATAATATTATTGTTTCTGGATACTTTTCACGTATATCTAAGTATTGTTGCATCATTGGTGAAAGTGCCATATTTATCCCCCTTATTTTCCCGAATTATATCACAAAAAGTCGCAGTTTACAACACACCTATACACACTACCCACATTGTTTTTTTAGTCAATCTATGGTATAATATATCTGTGGTAAATATTTAGACTACTAACAAATTTGTTGTAAAGGAGAGAAAATGAGCGGGAAGTTTTATTCATTAATCCGGGCTAGCATCATTATTTTTGGTTCCTTAGCACTTTCTTTAGTGTTTAAAGCACTTCATCCAATCTTAGCAATACTCATTGTATTTTCACTTTTGCAGATTGTAGAAGATTGTGTTAAAAATGCTAAAGAAATGGCTAATCTGAACAAAGCTTATGCTGGTAAACTCAGAGAAGAAATGGTTAGCTACCAGAAAAAAAGAATTGTAATAGACATTTTTACAACCATCGGTTGGTTTGCTATTGCAGCTGGTGCTTTCTATCTTAGTCTTCGTTATTTAGGCTGACCACACCTAAATTACATAACCAGACAAAAACAAATATCCGTAAGTAACAACTTACGGATATTTTGCGTTTATATCCCAAGCATCTTCCTGACATCAGGAAGATGCTTAAAGCCTTGTCACAGGCTCACTCCACGATTTTGGACTTAAGTACAAAATCTAACTATTCTTCTATTAATTTAAGTGTACTTTTCTCCTTTTCGAGTTCCTTAATAGATTTTTCTGGCGTAGGTAAATCTTCCGGCATCGTTCCTCCTATTTCTGCAATTGCTTTTCTTATTACCTTACCAACTTTATAATGTGTATCACTAGCTTGCTTTTCACACTTTTCTTTTTGCTTTTTTAATAAAGCATCTGTTTGAGTTATTCTAAAAACATTTGCTCCTAGTTCTTCACTACCCATATTGTCTAGAATATCTTCTCTATATCTTAAACCTTTCCTTTTTGCTATATCATCTGCTGTTTCACCATTATATAATCCTTTGTATCCTGCATTATGAAATTTAGCAAAATCTTTTACTCCTGCTTTTTTAGCTGTCTGATTAAGCGAGTAATTACCCTTTCTTGTTAAATCTCTTTGATATAACCTTTTCTCATCTTCTGTTAAAGATAAATATTCCTTTTCACTTAACTCTTGCTTTCTTGTTTTCACCGCAAAATATGTTTGTGCTAAAGCTATTACTTCTTTTCTTGGATCACCATTTTGTGCTATAAGGTAACAGGCATAACGTGTTAGTTTGTAGTCTTTTATTATAGTCTCTTTTCCTTTACCTGTAATTATTGACTTACTGACGTCAGTAAAGCAATCAAACGTTGATATTCTGCTGTTTTCACAAGATTCCATTGCTTTAATTATTACCTTCTCGAAGTTTTGCCATTTGTTATATTCTAATATTTTCATTAATTCTCTAGCATACCAATATTCATTTCCATATTCATCAATATGCTTTATACTTTCAAATATACTTTCTCCAATTTTTTCAATTTCATTTTCACTCATTTGTTTTTCCTCCTCATATATCTACTTTTATTCTTTATTTACCTCTATATATTTATTTTATATAATCCCCCGAAAAACATTTTTACCTTTTCCTTATTCCCTCCTTTCTTAATTCCCCCATACAAATATTCTAATTACCCATTGTGTTATTGTCAACGATTATAGCGTTAATATTTTGTCTTTTCATTGACAAAATTCGACACACCTAAAACCTCATTTTATGCTTATTTGTATATAAAAAAACAAGCCGTAAGTAATAACTTACGACTTGCTTTTTCTTTAGCATTACCTTCTTGTAACACCATTTCCACTTTCATATTTCTTAAGTCCTTTTGTGTACAATACACTCATAAGGATAGGAAATACAATTGCAGATGCTATGAATATTCCAAATGCTAAAGGATTAAAACTATCCATTAACGATACCGGAATATGTGCTACATACATAGCAGGTATTGCTGTATACATGATGATTTTCATAAATCCAGGGAACATCGCTTCAGGATAAATGGTTAATGTTATAAGTAAAGAATGTGTGTATTTGTGGCAGGCATTTGTAATGTCTCCTAGCCAGAATGCAAACAGTCTTACTATAACTATTACGCTTAAAAGTATAACCGAAGATATAAGCGCAAGAATTAATAACCAAATAAACTTAAAGATGTTACCGCTAACAGCTATAAATCCAATAACTGCTCCAAACACCAAATCTCCCATTGCTGAAAGAACAGATCTTGAAGTAAGCTGTGAAATTAAGCCATTCTTAGGTTTTGTAAGGTAGATGTCCATATTTCCGTCGACGATATCTTTGCACAGTGTTTCTACTCCTCCGAAGCAGAAGAAAACAATGCCGTATCCAATGGTCGGAATAGACCACAAGTACATTATATCTGCCATACCAACTCCGTTTATGCTTCCCCCCTTGTTAGAGAAAAGAATTTCCCAGAATAAAAGGAAAACAAAGTTGTTAATGAACATGGCTACCGTCTGGATAATAAAACTCTTCTTGTTAGAAATGTTGCTTCTAATATTGTAGCAGATACAAAGCCACAAATATTTAAGCATCGAAATAAATCCCTTAAACGCCTTCAACATTTTGTTTCTTCACTCCTTTCTTGTAGATAAAAATTAAGATTAACATTAACACTGTTCCTGCTAAAAGTTCACATCCAAGCGAGAATATAAACTTACCCAAACTGAAGTTTACAAGCAAACTTGCAGGTGTGTAAATTATATGAGTCGTAGGAAGGAACATAAGCGGAATTCTAATTAACTTCGGGAAAAGTTCAAGCGGCGAAAAAGCAAAGATAAGCATTGCTTTTTGCACAAGAAGCCATACAGAAGATATATCTCTTCCAAGCCATATTGAAAGTAATCCAACAATAATGTGAAGCATTAAAAGAAGTACTGTTGCCATTAAAGCAATAAGGAATGTACCCAATATGCTCATAATTGTAACTGGAATAAATCCAACATAAACTATTCCAAGAATTATTCCAAGACACATTAAAACAAGTGTCATAGGAAGTTCTGCTATACCTTCAGATATAACTCTAAGCATGAAATTGTATGGTTTCGTAAGGTCATATGCAAAATCTCCCATTTCAATCTTTGCTGCAATCTTCTTGCAAAGATTAGAGTAAGAGTAGATAATTGCTTCCGCCAAAATAAGATACCATACAAGGTCAGCCTGGGAGTATCCCGCCATAGTTTTTCCTTCAAGAACGAAATCCCAAAGAAGCGAGAAAATGCTAATGTGAATCGTGAACGAAAGTAATGTGCCAAGCACATCGCTTACCTTCTTAAACTGCTGCTTAAGAATAACTTTAGCGAATGCAACGTACTTTTTCATATTAGTCTTCCTCCTGTACTTTTCCGGTATAGATGTCATAGATAACATTCTCCAAAGATGCGCTAGTAATTGCAAGATCTTGCACCTTGCCCACCTTAAGAAGTTTTTCAATAACATCCGCAACCTTGATATCGTTTTCGTCAAACTCTACCGTAATCTTTTCCTCTAAGCCGATGTTTACATTGTGTCCAACAAAAAGGTTGTTAACAGTTTCCACATCTACCTTTTCGTCATAACTTACCAGAATCTTTTTCTTCGTAAGGAAAACATGCTCAATATCCTTAAGCTCACTGTCAAGCATAACCTTTCCGTGATTAATAAGAATAATTCTAGAGCAAAGCTTTTCGATATCCGAAATATCATGGCTCGTTATAAAAATCGTAGTGTTGTACTTCTTGTTAAGAGTAAGGATCATATCCCTAACCTTCTTCTTTACTACGATGTCAAGACCAATGGTCGGTTCATCAAAAAATATTACATCCGGTCTGTGCAAGGTAACAGCTGCTACCTCGCAAATCATCCTCTGTCCAAGTGATAAGCTGCTCGCAGGCTTGTCCATCAAATGAGAAATATCAAAAAACTCAGTGATTTCCTTGATTCTTTCATCAAGCACATCTTTCGGAATATCATAAATTGCTCCCAAAAGCTTGTAGCTTTCAATGATAGGCAAGTGCGAAATTAATGATGACTTCTGACCAAACATCGTTGCAATGTGGTAGGTCATTTCCTTTCTCTGTTCCCAAGGATTATACCCACACACACTTACTTCTCCGCTTGTAGGGTAAAGAATACCAGTCATCATCTTAATAGTAGTACTCTTTCCCGCTCCATTAGGCCCAATGAACCCAATGATTTCTCCCTGTCTTACCTCAAAGTTTACGTTGTCTACCGCAGTAAGAGTTTTGCTCTCCTTCTTACCCTTAGACTTAAGCGTGAACACCTTGCTAAGACCCTTTACCTCGATTACCTTTTTCATAATGTT
>JAZRSA010000026.1:0-19622 GCA_045651205.1 Clostridia bacterium | reverse complement strand
GGATTTGGAATTAAGTTTGCTTATATAGCTGTTTTAATAGGCAGTGTTTCTATGTATATGTGGTTAAAAAAGAGGTTAAACACAAAAATAACTAGTTCAAAAATAGCAATGCTATACAGATATATGTATTTAGCTGTACTTACGTTGCTTACAAGAGTAGGTATGGTTTATATGTTTGCTAAAAGAGATGTGGAAATTATTCCGCCATCGTTTGGCAAAGGACTTGGATCATATATATTTAGCATAGTAAATAGAGTGGTAGACAATCCGTCGTTTGCTAATGCAATAATTAATACGTCAATAACATATATAGTAGTTGTATTAATTAAGAAAATACTAGAGAATATTACTAAGAGTGATTTCTTATCTGCTACAGCAGCTATAATGTATATCTTTTTACCACAATCTTTATATTTTGTAATAGAGTATAATAGATATAACTACAACTTATTATTTATAATAACAGGGTTCTATATATTCTTAAATATAATAGACCTTGTAAAACAATATAAACTTAAAACAAAAAAATATATTTATATGTCTATAGTGTTAGGAGTTGTAGCGGCTGCAGATATTATCTTAGGTGGTTCGTGGGTACTTTGGACACTGTTAGTGTTAGCTGTAACAGCGGCAGCTACATATATAGATATAGCACATATATCTTTTGGTGAAGATATTAAAAAGAATTTATCATTAAAAATAAAAAGATTATTATATAAAATAGAACAAACAAACTTTTCTAAATTGATAAACACATTCTTAATAGTGTTGTTAATAACGATTTTAGTTGCAACAGTTATAGATTTATTTAGCACTACGCCATCTAATTTCGCTTTTACAACAAATATACGAGAGTTGGCAAATAGAACAATTGAAGCGCTAAACACATCAAGAAATTATTATATATTTTTAATAGTACTTATTGTATTATTAGAAATAATAGGAGTAGTATTAAAAAGAAATTTAGATATTAAAATGGTATCTGTAAAGATATTAAATATACTTGTTATAATATCTATGTTGTTAAGCAAAGATATTACGTATACAGCAACGGTTTTTGATATAACATTAATATTATTACTTGTTTCAAATATGTGTAATATATATTATAATAGAGAAGAGAAAATAAAACTTTTAAAAGATAGAAATGATTAATTAGATAAATAGAAGGAGGAAGTTATGGCATATTATTCAGAAGATTTAATAGATGAAATCTTAGCATCTACAGATATAGTAGAAGTAGTAAATGAATATGTACCATTAAAAAGAAGAGGCGCAAACTATTTAGGTTTATGTCCTTTCCACAAAGAAAAGACTCCTTCTTTTACTGTGTCTGCGGACAAGCAAATATACAAATGTTTTGGTTGTGGCCAAGGCGGTACAGTAATACAGTTTATCTCTAAACTAGAGAATTTAGACTTTAGGGAGACGCTAGAAACATTAGCTGAAAGAGCTAATATAGATTTAGAAAAATTTAAGACAAATACAACAGTAGACACTAAGAAGGATTTAAGAGATACAATACTTGAAATTAACAAATCTACTGCAAGATACTTCTTTGACGCTTTAACAGAAGAAGTAAAGAAAGATAAGAGTATACTTAAAGATTATTTAATAAAAAGAGATTTAGATGCAAAAACAATAACTAGATTTGGCTTAGGATACGGTTCTAAGAGTTCTGAAACACTTACGGCATATCTAACGAGACTGGGATATAAAAAAGAAGATATTTTGGCTGCGGGAGTTGTTTCAAAAAACATGCGCGGAGAGATATATGAAAACTTTGCTGGAAGATTAATATTCCCAATCTTTGATACAAGAGATAGAGTAATTGCTTTTGGTGGAAGAGTATTAGACAATTCACTGCCTAAGTATGTTAACTCGCCAGAAAACGCGTTATACCATAAAGGTAGCAATCTATATGGAATGAATGTTGCTAAAAAAGAGCAATTAAATTCTGTAATAATTGTTGAAGGATATATGGATACAGTAGCCCCACATAAATCTGGTATTACAAATGTTGTAGCAAGTCTTGGTACTGCTTTTACAGAAAAGCAAGCAAAATTACTTAAGAAATATACAGACACTGTAATTATTTCATATGACCAAGATGCTGCAGGTCAAAATGCTACATTAAGAGCAATAGATATACTTGTTAAAGAGGGACTTAAGGTAAAAGTATTAAGACTAGATAAAGAGGATGCAAAAGATCCAGATGAGTATATTAAAAAGTATGGCAAAGAACGTTTTGAAGAATGTGTAAAAAGAAGTATTTCACATATAGAGTACAAGATAAGCAGAATGGAAAAACTACTAGAAGATGATAATAACTTTGATAATAAAGTTAAGTTCTTAAGTAGAACAGCAGATGTATTGGCTACTCTTGAAAACGATATAGAAAGAGAAATGTATGTAGAAACAATTGCTAAGAAATATAACGTAAGCAAAGCTGCAATTGAATCTGAAATAAATAAAAAGCTTAAAAAGAATGTTAAAGAGGAGAAGGTTACTAAGGTGCAAGAAAAAGTAACTGAAAGAAAAGAAAAAGGTCCTCTTACTCTTAGAAAAAAGCAAGAAGAATATATAGTTGCTATGTTACTTGGTAAAGATAAGAAAATGATAAACCAAGTGCTAGATAGATTTAAAGAAAGAGATTTTGTATACGAGGATGTGCGAAATTTATTTATCTTCCTAAAGGAATTAAATAAAGAGCAAGATATAACAAAGATTAATGTATTAACAAGAATCTCTGATTCAGACACCTTAAACTTGATTACTGAAATTTTAGCAATTAACTTATCTGATTTCGATAAAGAAAAACTTTATACAGAAATGGATAAAACATTTAGAAAGTATCAATACCAACAAAGAAGAGAAGAGATATTTAATGAGCTTAAAAATGAGCAAATATCTAAGGATGAAAAGGAATTTCTTGAGGTAGAACTTAAACAAATAATGTTAAAAATTGCTAAAATGAAATAAAAAAGTAAAAAAGGTTGTAATTTAAAATTTAATGTTGTATAAATTTAATATTAGGGAGAGAATAATATAATGGGAAGAAAAAAAGAATCTGAAATAAAGGAAGTAGAAGTAGTGGAAGAAGTAACAACTAAAAAAAGCGCTAAAGCATCTAAAAAGAATGCTAAAGAAGCAGCTATAGCAGAGTTTGTAGAAGCAGCAGTAACTAAAAAAGGATTTACATACAAAGAAATAGTAGACTTCATGGGCGAAAAAGCATTAGCACCTGAAGATGTTGATGGTTTATATCAAAAACTTGAACAAGCTGGTGTGGAAATGCTAGATGAAACTAAGAAAGAAGACGACATAATACCAGAAGAACCTGATGAAGATGAAGAAATAAAAGATGATACAATAATAGATAAAATGGTTTCAGGAGATAAATCAGTATCTCTTGCAGAACTAGATATTGAACCTAATCTTGAAGATATATCTGAAATTGAAAAAAATATCTTACTTGAAGATGATATAAACGATTTCTCATTTATAGACAATATAAGTGTAGATGACCCTGTAAGAATGTTCTTAAAAGAAATAGGTAAAATAGAACTATTATCTTTAGATGAAGAAGCAGAGCTTGCAGAAAAAATGGTAGCTGGAGATAAAGCGGCTAAGAAAAAACTTGTAGAATCTAACTTAAGACTTGTTGTAAGTATAGCTAAAAGATATATAGGTAGAGGAATGCACTTCTTAGATTTAATACAAGAAGGTAATCTAGGACTTATAAAAGCAGTAGATAAATTTGATCCAGTAAAAGGATTTAAATTTAGTACATATGCAACATGGTGGATTAGACAAGCAATAACAAGAGCAATTGCAGACCAAGCTAGAACAATAAGAATACCAGTGCATATGGTTGAAACAATAAATAGACTTATGAGAGTATCTAGACACTTGTTACAAACAATGGGTAGAGAACCAACTCCGGAAGAAATAGCAGCTGAAATGGAAATACCTGTAGATAAGGTAAGAGATATCCTTAAAATATCTCAAGATCCAATATCTTTAGAAACTCCGGTTGGTGAAGAAGATGATAGTAGCGTTGGAAACTTTATTCCAGATGATGACGCACCATCTCCATCAGACCAAGCAGCAGATGTTCTACTTAAAGAACAAATAGAAGAAGTAATGGAAACATTAACACCAAGAGAAGCTAGAGTATTAAGACTTAGATTTGGCTTAGAAGATGGAAGAACAAGAACTCTTGAAGAAGTTGGTCGTGAATTTATGGTAACTCGTGAAAGAATAAGACAAATTGAAGCAAAAGCTTTAAGAAAATTAAGACATCCATCAAGAAGTAAAAAATTAAAAGACTTTATGAGCACAGACAAATAAGGTTAACATAAAAATAAAAAGAGCAGTAGTTTTAACTACTGCTCTTTGTTTGTTACAGCTTTTTCATAAGACGATTAAGCTGGTATCTGAATTCTGCTTCGGTAAGAACGGTATCAGAACGATCGTCTTTTCCGATGGTGTGAATCAGAATTTTGCTCTTGAACTTAGGAAGCACAATTTCTCTGAAAACATCATTTGTCTCAAAGAGTGCGTCGTAAGCTCTTGTGATGAGTTCGGTGTATTCGTCGCTATACCTATCATAAGGTACGCCATTAAACCAAAGGGTCTGAGTTTCTTTCCAGTCGTTTAAGGTAGCAGACATTTTACATGCCACCATACCGGAATAGTTGCGCATAAAGATGTTCTGCAAGTCTCTGTCCTTAATTTTAAGACACTGCAAAAAAGATTCCATAGAAGGACAGGTAATAATCTTTTCAGCAAGCTCAGATGTGTCGTAGAATCCATAGAGTTTGAATTCGTGCGGGTAAAGATTGGAAAGGGGAGCAGATACGTTATCTTTATATGAGATGTCTACAACGTTTGCGTTGTTAGATAAGAATCCACATTCATCGCATCGATATAATGGATTTACATGGATAGGAAGCCGTTTGGCTTGTTTGCCACAAATTGGGCAAATGATTGAGTTTTTTGGTTCTGTCATTTGTAATATCTCCTTGTTATAACTGGCGAATTTCGTTGCGGGCAGACATTTTAACCATTGCTTGGGACATAAAATGCCACTCGTATTTTGTGATGGATTGAGCAACCCCACCTTGAAGGACCCAGCCTTCTTTTATGAGGCGGTTTACTTTCTTGTTAAGCTCATCGACAACTTTATTAAATTCTGCGCCTTGAGCATAAACTACTTGGTATTCCATGTAACCTCCTTTGTTCAGGCTTCTTTAGTAAGAACCTGATAAACAACGAAGTATGCGGAATCTGTGTGGGGAACAATTTTAAGATTTCCCCTTAATGTCCAACCTTCCTTAAGAAGGTCGTTAACTTCTTTTTCAACCTTTTTGATTGCACCGGCGAAAGAAACTGATGCTTCTACTTGAACTACTTTGTACTCCATACTTTAATTCTCCTTTAAATAATTATTTTTTGGTTGTAATTTGTACGTTTGATTATTATATCACAGAATAAGAGAAATGGCAATAAAAGAGAATAAAAGGTTACATAAAATTATCATAATAAGGGTTTCTTGTATTTGCTATATTTATTCGAAAGTGTTATAGTAGATGAGTTTTTAATAATTTTTTTTGGAATTATATAGATTGAATAATCTTCAAGGAATATAAATAATAAGTCTATATTGGTATCAATTAGTGTTTTGTATGTAGTGCCTTTTGTTCCACCACAACTCTTTAATGCTACTTGGTAATTGCCGGCTTTGTTTTTGCAACCAGAAGATTTTACTTGAACAGTTTGAAATAAATTATCTTTTTCTATGATTAAATCGTAATCTTGAGTATCGTTAAGTGGAATGGAAACAGTATAACCATTAGAGGAAAAATATGCAATGGCAATACCTAAAGATGTATTTCCTTTTTGTTTATTAGTGGAAAAATACATATAAATAACCTCCGATAGATATAAAAAAATACAAGTACGTTAAATACTTGCATTTGGTGGGAGGGGATGGATTCGAACCATCGTAAGCGTACGCTAACAGATTTCTTACTACCATAACTTTCGTTACCATTAAATAATGTTTGTAGTCTGGACTTTCTCTTTATCTCATAGGAGATACCTGGTATAAAGTCTCTACACTCAAAGATTAAATCTTTTAGCTCGGGATTGTCATCAGCATTACCTGTTAAGAGTTCCCCGAATTAGCCAGATTATCATCATACAATCACTTGCATGAGCTGCAAATTTAGGTTTGAACCAAAGATTACAGTCTGCCTCCTTTAGCCACTCGGACACCCGCCCATATAAAATTTTGTTCACTACTTTATGTGTGGTGGGCCTTCAAGGATTCGAACCTTGGACCCACCGGTTATGAGCCGGTTGCTCTGACCAACTGAGCTAAAGGCCCACACATCGTAGCGAACAAACTTATTATAATTAATTTGAGAGGGAATGTCAATAGAATTTTTGAAAAAAGTTAAAAAAATTGAAAAAACTTTTGCGCGTTGACATAACACGGTAAAAAGTGGTATAATATAAGTATCTCAAATATGAAAGGAAGTTTCCAAATGAAAAACTTTTTAGCACGGTCCATAGCAGTTGTTATGGCATTAATTCTATTTGCAGGTGCTTTTTACACCTGTTGTATCGCAGGATACATGGCATTACTCTCTAGCGACGTAGCAGAGGCAGAACTCAAAGCAGCATCCGGTGATCCTCATATGAGGAGAGCAGCAGATGCTATCTATGAAGATGTAGCAGAGGCAAGAGAAGAACTCTACTTTGGTGGAGGATATAAATCTTGGTTCAGCTATACGCTTCCTAAGGGTCTCCAAATTATTGGTGTACTTGTTTCCATCGCTCTTATGATTTTCGAAATTATGCTTGCTGTAGCTCTTTATGAGAACTACAAATGGAAGAAAGAAGTCAGGAGAAAGAGACAAGAAGAATACCGCAGACAGCAGTATTACATCAATCAAGCTAAATACTACGACTTGAAGGTTGTACATAATCCTCGTGCAAAAGGTCGTTAAAAGCTAGAAAAGAAGCGGTGGAAATCCACCGCTTCTTTTTTGCTTACTATACATTAAATTTAAATAATATAATGTCACCATCTTGAACTACATATTCTTTTCCTTCTAAACGAACTAGACCTTTATCTCTAGCTGCAGCATATGTACCACATGCTATTAAATCGTCGTAAGATACTATTTCAGCTTTAATAAATCCACGTTCGAAGTCTGAGTGTATTTTACCAGCAGCTCCTGGAGCTTTAGTTCCTTTTGTTATTGTCCAAGCTCTAACTTCAGTTTTACCGGCTGTTAGGTAAGACATAAGGTTTAATAATTCATAGCTCTTAACTGCTAATAAATCTAGGCCAGAGGCTGTCATTCCATAGTCTTGCATTAAAGCTTGTCTATCATCATCATCAAGTTCAGATAATTCTTCTTCAAGTTTTGCACATAGAGGAATGCATATAGCTCCTTCTTGACTAGCAAATTCTTTTACTTTGTTTACATTAGCGTCATTATCTACATCTAACAATTGATCTTCATTAACATTTGCAATGTATATAACTTTTTTAGAAGTAAGCAAGAATAAATCTGAAAGTAAAGATTTTTCTTCATCAGAAAGTTCAACTGTTCTTGCAGGTTTACCTTCTTCTAAAGCTGCTTTTAATCTATTTAATGCATCTACTTCCATAAGTGCTGCTTTATCATGAGATTTAGCTGCTTTGTTTGCCCTTTCAAGTCTTCTGTTAATAGTTTCAACATCAGAGAATATAAGCTCTAAAGATATTGTTTCAATATCATCTAGAGGATCGATTTTTCCTTCAACGTGAACTATATTTTTATCTTCAAAACATCTTACAACATGAACTATAGCATCAACTTCACGGATGTGAGATACGAATTTATTTCCTAAACCTTCACCTTTAGAAGCTCCTTTAACAAGACCAGCTATATCTACGAATTCTATTGTAGCATAAGTTGTTTTTAACGAATCATACATTTTTGTTAATACTTCCAAACGTTCATCTGGAACTAATACTGTACCTATATTTGGTTCTATTGTACAGAAAGGATAGTTAGCGCTTTCTGCACCTGCTTTTGTTATAGCATTAAATAATGTGCTTTTACCAACGTTTGGTAATCCAACAATACCTAATTTCAAAAAAATCACTCCTTTTTTAAGCAGTTTTTATTATATACTAATTGTTTTAAAAAGTAAAGCAACAATTGACTTTTCTATATATTTGGTATATAGTTATATAGACATAATAACGAACGAAAAGAATAAAATTAATTTACAAAGGAGCTTTTTATGATAGAAGAATTAAAAAACAAAAAAGTACAAGTTAAATTTGAAAATGGAAAAGAAGTTGCAGTTAAGTTTGGCACAAATGCTATGGATGCTTTAAAAGGCGCTAAGGTAGATATGAAAGGATTGTTAGCTGTTAAGGTTAACAATGCATTAAAAAGCGCTGAAATACCTCTTGTAGAAGATTGTGAAGTTGAGAAAATAACTCTAACAGATCAAGATGGACATAGAGTATATGTAAGAACAGTTAAGTTTTTATTACATATTGCCCTTCAAAGACTATATCCAAACCTTGATGTTGAAGTTTGTAACACAATAGATGGTATTGTTTACTTTATTTGTGAAAATATGAAATTTACAAACGTTATGGCAGAAGATATTCTAAAAGAGATGAGAAGCATAGTTACAAGAAATTCTAAGATAGAAAAAATGGTTGTAAGTTATGAAGAAGCAAAATACTTATTTGATCATAATGGACATCCAAACGCATTAAGAGGAATTTCTGTATATATGCAACCAACAGTAACAATATACAAAGCAGAAGATACTTATGGTTTAACAGATGGAATACTTGCTCCGACTACTGGATGTACACCGGATTTTGAAATAAAGAAGTTTAGACGTGGATTTGCATTAATGTTACCAAAACGTTCCGATCCAACTAAAATTAATGCAACAATTTCAGAAAGTCCACTATATGAGGTGTTTGAAAATAACGGAGATTTCTTAAGAATAATAGGTGTAACAAATGTCCCTGAAATAAATGATAAAGTTATAACAGGAAAAATGCCAGATATAGTAAGAGTAGCAGAAGCTGATCATGAAAATAGAATGGCAGATCTTATGAACGATATTAAAACTAAAGGTACTAAGAGACTATTTATGATAGCAGGGCCTTCTTCATCAGGTAAAACAACATTTGCAAACAAGCTATGTATAAACCTAAAACTTATTGGATATAACCCAATAGTAGTATCAATGGATAACTATTTCAAAGAAAGAGAAGAAACTCCAAAATTACCAAGTGGAGAATATGATTTTGAAACAATTGATGCGTTAGATTTAGAACTATTTAACAGACATATAGCCGCACTTTATGATGGAAAAACCGTAGAAATGCCAGAATTTAACTTCTTAACTGGAGAAAAAGAATATAAAGGTAAGACTTTAAGACTATCACCTAAAGATGTTATAGTTTTAGAAGGAATTCATGCTTTAAATCCAGCACTTCTTAAAGATATAGATGAAAAGCTAAAATATAAAATATATATTGCGCCTATGACAACTCTTAATATAGACGATTATTCTAAAGTATCTACAACAGATACAAGAATGTTAAGAAGAATAGTAAGAGACTATCATAATAGAGGACACAAAGTAGAAAGAACACTTGCTATGTGGCCAAATTTAAGAACAGGTGAAACTAAATATATTTATCCAAATATAAAATATGCGGATTATATATTTAACACAAGTCTTGTATATGAAATTGGAGCATTAAAAACTTTTGCAGAACCATTACTACTTCAAGTAGAAAAGACAAGTGAATATTTCTCAGAATCAAGAAGATTATATCACTTTATACAAAAGTTCTTACCAATTGAGACTAAAGATATACCAGGAGATAGCATAGTAAGAGAATTTATAGGAAATGCAAGCTTAAAGATATAAAGGGAGGCACCATGTTTGTAAAAAACGACGATTCATTTATTTGTAAACATTGTGGAAGCCAAGTTGAAAAACTTGGCTATACTTCTAGGGATCACTGTAATAAATGTTTGTATTCGTTACATGTGGATATAGAACCAGGAGACAGGTTAAATGAATGTAGAGGCCTTTTAAGGCCAGTAAATGTATTAAACACAGGGAAGAAACAAATGCAAATAGAATATGTATGTACTAAATGTAAAGCGAGAGTACGTAATATAGTTGCATCAGATGATAATGAAGAAGAAATTCTAAATGTAATAAAAGAATATGCTAAAAATGGAGGAATATAATGGACAGTATAAAATTAAATATAGCAGAAGCTATAGCGAAAGTACTAGAAAAAGAGACAGAAGAAATATTAACTGCTATAGAAACACCTAAAGATAGCAAGATGGGGGACTTTGCATATCCTTGTTTTAAACTTGCAAGTGTATTTAAAAAAGCACCAGTTATGATAGCAAATGAAATTAAAGAAAAACTAGGTGATGTTGAAGGCGTTTCTAATGTAGAAGTAGTAGCTGGATATTTAAACTTTTTTGCAGACAATTCAGTTGTAGTAGAAACAACAGTAAAAAACATATTAAATAAAAAAGATGCTTGCTATAACTTAGAAGAAGGAATAGGAAAAACAATATGTATAGACTATTCTTCACCTAACATAGCAAAACCATTCCACATTGGACATTTACGTTCAACAGTTATTGGCTCGGCTTTAGTTAAAATATATAAAGCGTTAGGATATAATGTAGTTGGAATTAATCACTTAGGAGACTTCGGTACTCAATTTGGTTATGTAATTGAAGGATATAAAAGATTTGGAGCAAATATTGACTTAACAGAAGAACCAATTAAGAAATTAGTTGAAATATATGTTAAGATAAATGAAATGGCAAAAGAAGATGAAGCTATAGTAGAAAAAGCAAGAGAAAACTTTGCTCGTCTTGAAGCTGGTGATGAAGAAATAGTAGCTCTTTGGTCTAAATTTAGAGAACTAAGCTTAGAAGAATATAAAAGAATATACGATGTATTGGGTATAACTTTTGATTCATACAATGGTGAAGCTTTCTATAACGATAAAATGGGTGAAATCGTAGATATATTAAGAAATAGTGGTAAATTAGTTCCAAGTGAAGGAGCGCAAGTTGTAGAACTTGAAACAGAAAAAGTTCCTTGTATGATACTTAAAACTAATGGTTCAACTACATATGCAACTCGTGACCTTGCAGCAATATTATATAGAGCTAGAACTTACAATTATTCTAAATGTCTATATCTAACAGGTTATGAACAAAACCTACACTTTAAGCAAATATTTGAAACTGCTAAATACATAGTAGATGGAAAATATGTGCCAGGATTAGTACATGTACCATTTGGTATGGTATTAGGACCAGGCGGAAAGAAATTATCTACACGTAAGGGTGCAAGTACAACTATTAAAGATGTAATAGATGAAGCTATAGAAAAGGCAAAACAAGTATTAGAAGCTAAAGGTAAAACTGGCGAAGAAGCAGATAAAATTGCAAAAGCAGTTGGTATCGGTGCGGTAATATTTAATGACCTTAAGAATAACAGAATTAAAGATGAAATATTTGATCTTGACGAAATGTTAAAATTTGAAGGTGAAACAGGACCATATGTACAATATACTTGCGTAAGAACAAATAGTATAATTAAAAAAGCAGGTTATGAACCAACTGAAGCAGATGTTAAAGCAGAATTATTAACAAGCTCGGAAGAAATAGAATTAGTTAAACTTCTAGCAATGGCTACAAATATGCTAAAACAAGCAGCTAACGAAAATGAACCATCAGTTATAACAAGATATATAATTGATGTAGCTAGTGCATTCTCTAAATATTATAATGAATGTCAAATAATAGTAGAAGATGAAGCACTAAGAAATGCAAGACTAGCTTTAGTTAAAGCAACAGGCTATGTTCTGAAGAACGGACTTAATATGCTTGGAATAGAAGCACCGGAAAAAATGTAATATATAAAAATTAAAATAAGTACACAAATTTATGTGTACTTATTTGCATTTTAAAAATCTTTGTGTTAAAATAATCAGGTGCGTAAAATTAAGGTCCAAAATTTTAATAAATAAGGAGAGAGAATTATGGTAGAAAATGAATTCAAACTCACACCACACACCATTTTAACCAAAAAAGAAACAGAATTTGTTTCTAGGTTTTATGAAACTAAAGATAAGAATATGGTAACTGCGGCAATTATAGCCGGAGTTAGCGTTGAAGAACTGAGCAGCCTCAGATTTGATGAGGATTATCGGCTCACAATGAAAATGCAAGCAGCATTGTACGTAAGATATAAGTATAAGTGCTCTTACAGAGTTGCATGTAGGATCCTGGACAATAGCTTTAGCGAAAAGCAGTTGGATACCATTGTCAACGTGTTGCTTATGCCTGCATTTGCTATACCTGAAGAAAAGGTTCTTAATGAAATCCTTTACGATAGATATAGCGCAGAAGAAATGCTTGCGTGGTATAACGAGGTAAGAAATAACTAGCATAAAAGCCATCCATTAGGATGGCTTTTTGTTATATTTTTAATATCAAATTTGACAAAACTTTTTAAAAATGTTATAATATATATCGTATGGCACAGTATTCTAGTCAAAAGAGTACCTATCCCAAGGTGGGCTTAAAAATCCATCATATAGCATATTAATGGCACCTGGTGTTTATGCTGCATTCGCCCAGATTGGGGCGTAAGTATTAGGGTTAAGATTGAGGTAAAAATATAACGGCATATATATAATACCCTCTTTCAGCTTCACATAATGTGTAGACCTTTATATAGAGAGTACTATATAATTGTAGCTAGTCGTGCGTGAGACTTCGGGATAAATGTTACTAGTTTTTTGAAATTAGTCTTGCAAAAGCGAATAAGGATAGGGAAATAATGTTAGGGAAAACCTCTAGACTGTCACAATACAGTGAGTGTGTTAAGGATTACAGTGTGGACTAAGTGGTAATCATGTAGCTAGTGTGGCGACACCTAGATGCGAGCTTTAAAGGGAAACCGCTACAAGGTAACAAGTAGTAGTTTGTAGGGAAATCCGACTTGACCTCAAGCCACAAAATTTACTTATCGCATTGCCATATCATATATAGTATAAAGGATAGAAATGAAAGAAAATACAAAATGGATAATAACTACGTTTATGCTAACATTTATGTTAGCTTTATTATTTGGTGGAGTATCTAACGTAGTAATAGAAAAATTAAATATAGTAGTAGCGATTATAGTACTTGTAGCTGTTGTAGTTATAGGTATTTTATTTGATATGATAGGAATGGCAATAGCAACTTGTGATGAGGCGCCGTTCCATGCAAAGGCAGCTAAAAAAGCTAGTGGAGCAAAAGAAGTATTAAGATTATTAAAAAGTAAAGATAAAGCAACTAACATATGTAATGACCTTTTAGGAGATATATGCGGTATTATATCTGGTAGTGCCAGTGCTCTTATTTCAGTAAAACTTGCAGTTATAATAAGTATGGACGTTGTAATGGTGAGTCTTGTGCTAAGTGCAATTACAGCAGCAATAACTGTTGGCGGTAAAGCTTTAGGTAAAGGTATATCTATGAAGAACGCTGAAGTAATAATGGCAATGGTTGGCGGGGTAATACATATAGTAGCTCCTGTTAAGGAAAAAAACAAACCTAATAAAAAAGATAATAAAGAAACAAAATAAAATAATAATTAATAAAAAAGATGTAGAAATACATCTTTTTTTATGTTTAACTATATATTTATTAAACTAATATGTGATATTATATTTGTATATTAAAGTGTATTTAAGGAGTATTTATGAAAAAGAAAGTAACGGTTATAATAACAATAATATTAAGTGTAGTTTTATTAGCAACGGCATTAGTTTTATATCACATAAATAAGGAAAGTGAATATGCTTATGCGATAGGATTTGAAAATGGCACACAATTATTAGGATTAATTTATTTAGGTGGGACTGAAGGTAGCTACGATTATTCAGTAGTAGATAAATATTATACAAAAGAAGAACAAGAACAATTTGTTTTTGCTGAATTTAGCGGCGAAGAACTATATTTAATAATACCAAGATATGAAACTGAAACATATTTAAATGAGCTTGAAATGGGCGAAAATGGAGAAGTAAGGGAAATAAAAGGAATGATGTCAATACCACCGTTCTTTGTAAAATGTAACGCGTCAGATATATTTTCAAATGCTGAAATTAGTTTTAATTATAAAGGGAAAGAATATGTGTATTCACCATACATAAGTCTTAAAGATGGTAGTGTTGTGACAGAAGATTTTGTATATTTAATTGAAGAATAAGTATAAAATATGTAAAGTTAAAAAGAAGAACTTATGACTAATTTGTCATAAGTTCTATTATTTTGCCATATAGATCATCAGCATTTTCTTTCCAGTTATTAGATATATTTTTAGCTGTTTCTTTATCGCCGGCGTAAATTGTTAAATTAATTAATTCGTCATTACCATCTTTAATATAACAACTTACTTTATATTCATCTTCTTTAATAGGAAGAATCATTGTATCAACTTCATAATTTTGTTTGTAATCCTCAAAAGAATCTTTCAATATATTTTTAATATTTAATAAATTAATTCCAGGAACTAATTCAATAAGCTCGCTTAAGATTTCTTCACCTGCAGGGGTAAGAGTGTAGTATATTTTATTTCCTTCATAAATTTCATCAATATAATTACTGTTTTTTAGCGAATCAATATACATACATATATCTATATATGTAATGTCTTCAAATTCAGAACATAAATTAGAAATTTGCTCTAAAGATAGCTCGTGATTAGCTTCTCTTAACAGTAGTAATATTAAGAGTCTTTTATCAAAAATATCAGTGTTTTGCATACAATGCACCCCTTTACTTTAATCCAAATATATGATAACATATTTCAAGTAAAAAATAAAGAGGTAAATAAACATGGGATATAAAATAACCATAGATGGTCCTGCAGGAACAGGCAAAGGAACTCTTGCTAGAAGTCTTGCGGAAAAATTAAATATAGCTAACGTGGATTCGGGTTCACTATACAGAGCGTTTGGATTATATGCAATAAGAATGGGATTAGAACCAACAGATATAGAAAAATTAGAAACAGCATTGTCAGAAGTTGAGATTGAACTTAAAGAAGTTGATGGTAGATTATTACCGCATCTTAATGGAGAAAATGTAGAAGGAGATATTAGAAATGAAGATGTCGCAAGAACAACATCTAAGTTTGCTAGTATAAAACAAGTAAGAGAATATATAGCAGTGCGTCAAAGAAGACTTGCAGAAGGCAGAAATGTAATAATGGAAGGTAGAGATATAGGAAGCTCTGTGTTTCCAGATGCAGAACTTAAAATATTCTTAAATGCTGATGTAGAAGAAAGAGCCAATAGAAGATATAAACAGCTTCTTGAAAAAGGAGAGAATATAACTTTTGAAAAAGCTCTAGAAATGATAACAACTCGTGATCACGCAGATACAACTCGCGAAGTATCTCCTTTGGTTAAAACAGAAGATATGATTGAAATAGATACAACAGATATGTCTATCGAACAAGTTGTAGAAAAAGCGATGGAATTAGTTAAAATGAAAGGGTTAATATAATATGAATTTAAGAGGATTGCTAGATTTTGTTCTTTGCAAAACATTTTATAGAGTGAAATTTGAAGGAAGAGAAAATGTGGACTTTTCTAAAAGATATGTATTTGTAGCTAATCACGTAAGTGCAATAGATGCTATGTTAATATATACAGATATAGAGGAACTTGGAATAATGGCTAAAGCAGAACTTTTTAAAAACAAGTTGTTTGCTAAAGTATTAAGTTCTCAAGGCGTATTCCCTATAGAAAGAGGAAAGAAAGATTTTGGGCATGTATATCATGCAGTTAAAATATTAACAAAACACAACAAAAATCTTTTAATATTTCCAGAAGGAACTCGTAAGGCAAAGAATAAAGGTGTTAAAGCAAAGCATGGAGCTGTATATATAGCGGCTACAGCAGATGTGCAAATTGTACCAATGCACATTACAGAAAAAATTAGATTATTTAGAAAAATTAGAATTGTATATGGCAAACCAATAACACTTGAAGTAAATAAAGATAATATAAAAGATAAAGAACTTTTAACTAAAGAAACAGAAAGAGTAATGGAAGCAATATATAGTTTGGGAGATAAAGATGGTAGATAACAACAAGATAGAACAAATAAAAATAAAAGCTAGAGAAAATTATGTGCCAATACTTCAAGATATATCGTTAGAGTTTATAGAAAAAATATTAGAGGACCGTAAACCTAAAAGCATATTAGAAGTTGGAACTGCGGTAGGTTATTCGGCATTATGCTTTTCAAGACATCTTGCAGAAGGCGGAAAAATTATTACTATGGAATTAAACGAAGAAATGGTAAGAGTCGCTAGAGAAAATATAAAAGATAATGGTATGGAAGATGTAATAGAAGTTGTACATGGCGATGCTTATGAACATATGAAAACATTAGATGAAAAATTTGATGTTGTGTTTATAGATGCAGCTAAAGGACAATATATGAAATATCTAGATGAAGCAATGAGGCTTACAAAAACTGGTTCTATAATAATAGCAGATAATGTTTTGTTTAAAGGCAGAGTTTTAGGAGACTACAATGAACACAAACATAGAACGGCTGTAAATAGACTTAGAGAGTATTTAAAACGTATAGAAGAAGATGATAGACTAGAATCTTCTCTTCATGATATTGGTGACGGAATTGCGGTATCATATGTTAAGTAGCAAATATAAATATTAAGAATATAATACACTGAAGGTATAAAACTGGAGGTGTATTTTTTATGAGTATTGGTCTTGCTTTATCTGGTGGTGGTGCAAAGGGTGTGGCTCATATAGGTGTATTAGAAGCGTTAAAAGATTATGGTATACATGTAGACTATATCGCAGGAACAAGTAGCGGAAGCTTAATAGCGAGCCTTTATGCTGCTGGATATACGCCTAATGAAATGTTAAAAATAATAAATAGATATAAAGATGGAATAATAGATATAGATAAAGGGATTGGATTTAAGTTATTTGGATCTGTGCTGAAAAAGAAAGTAAGTATAAAAGGTTTTGTAAAGGGAATAAAGTTAGAAAAAATGTTGGAATATATATTAAAAGAAAAGGGGATACAAGATATTTCAGATTTAACATTCCCAATTGCAATCCCTGTTGTTAATCTTAAGACGGGAGAAATAGTGTACTTTTCTAACATAGATATAGATAAAAATAATGTAGAAGATAATAGATGGTGTTTGGTAGAAGAAAATACGAATTACGAAGATGCTCCTAAGTATATAAAAGGCGGGAAACTTTCAAGTATAGTGAGAGCAAGTTGTAGTGTGCCGGGAATATTTGTTCCAAAGAAAATAGAAGATGAAATATATATAGATGGTGGAGTAAGAGTGAACTCGCCAATAGATGTGTTAAGAAAAATGGGGGCAGACAAGATACTGGTGGTAACATTTAACTGCAACAAAGGAAATCATATGGGAATAGAGAATGTAATGGGAATATCTTCACAAGCGTTTAATATAATGTCTCATGAATCAAACAAAGATAAAGTGGAGCTTGCAGATGTGAATGTTAAATTATGTTTAAATAATGTATCGTTATTGGATTTTTCTAATGCAACAAATTTAGCCCATAGGGGATATAATATAATTGCAAACAATATAGACAGAATAAAGAAGAGCTTAGATATAAAAGAAGAACAAGGATAATTAGAAATTACCTTGTTCTTTATTCTTTTATATTTAGTTATTGTTGTTATACAAAATAAAATAATACAGCAAAGAAGTGGCATATTGATCCACTTAGTACAAATAAATGAAATACCGAGTGAAAATATTTTACTTTTTTGAATACATAAAATATTACACCTGCTGTATAAGCTATGCCACCAGCTAAAAGGAAGTATAGAGTAGGCATCGCTTTAGCAGCTTTTAGTACTGCTATTAAGTCTCGCATAAGGAATAGGACACTCCACCCCATAGAAACATATAAAATAATATGTAATATTTTAAGCTTTTTTGGAAAGCATGCATAAAGTACAATTCCAAGTATTGCAGCGAGCCATATTAAAGTTATTAATAGAGCAGATTTCCATCCAAGTGAACGCATTGCACTAAAACACATTGGTGTAAATGTACCCGCTATTAACAAATATATAGAACAGTGATCTAATACTTTAAATACTTTTTTTGCAGTTTCGTTTGTTAATGAGTGGTACAGTGTAGATATTGTATAAAGAACAATTAATGATGCTCCGTATATACAAACTCCAACAACATCTAATGCATCTCCGTTTATTGCAGCAAATACTATTAAAAGCACAAGTGCAGCAATTCCTAGAAGTGCACCTACACCATGTGAAACTGAACTAAATATTTCTTCGCCTAATGTATAACCACATATGTTTTTCTTAGCCATTTTAATCCTCCAAGTGTATATATTGTACCACAATTATATAAAAAATACAGTAAATAGTATAAAATAACCATATTATCACATAAAAAATGTTTACATAAATTGAAATAAAAAAATATATATGTTAAAATATATATGTTGAAACAAACGAGGAGAGTTAAAATGAGTAATAATAAAATTAAACCAAGAACATTATCTGGCTTTATAGAATTACTTCCAGCAGATCAAATATTATTTAACGAGATGTATGATAAAATACGTGCGTCTTATGAAAAATTTGGTTTTGCACCATTAGATACTCCAATACTTGAGTATTCAGAAGTATTACTAGCAAAAGCTGGTGGAGAAACAGAAAAACAAATATATAGATTTAATAAAGGCGATACAGATTTATCTATGAGATTCGATTTAACTGTACCGCTAGCTAAGTATGTAGCTATGCACCAAGGAGAACTTGCATTCCCATTTAGAAGATATCAAATAGGAAAAGTATTTAGAGGCGAAAGAACACAAAAAGGCAGATTTAGAGAATTCTATCAATGCGATATAGATGTTATAGGCGATGAAACATTACCACTTATGACAGACGCTGAAATTCCTGCTATAATATATGAAACATTTACTTCTTTAGGTTTCTCGGATTTTACTATCAGAATAAATAATAGAAAAGTATTAAATGGATTCTTTGAATCTTTAGTTTTAACTGAAAAAGCAGCAGATGTTTTAAGAGTTATAGATAAGATAGACAAGATAGGAAGAGATGCTGTTAAAGAGGAACTTGTAAAACTTGAAATGGATGAAGTGGTAGCAGACAAAATATTAGAGTTTATTGAAATAAAAGGTGCTACAGATGAAGTTCTAGAAGCTTTAACAAATCTTAATATAGATAAAGAGGCATTTGTAACTGGTGTAAATGAATTAAAAGAAGTTATAAAAGGCATTAGAGGATTTGGAGTTCCAGATAGTAACTTTAGAATAGATTTAACAATAGCTAGAGGATTAGATTACTATACTGGTACAGTGTATGAAACAATACTTAATGAATACCCTTCTATGGGAAGTGTATGTTCAGGTGGTAGATATGATAACCTTGCGGAATTCTATACAA
>JAZRSA010000025.1:0-4833 GCA_045651205.1 Clostridia bacterium | reverse complement strand
AGTCCATTTATGGGCTCTTTTATTTATGTAATAATTAATTATAAAAGGTGGTGATATTATGTCTTTTGCTTCATTTGTAACTAAGTTATCAGATAATATAAACGATGGTATACGTGCTTTTGCTAACTCTGGAATACCTGGTAAAGTAGTAGGAACGGCTACTGCAGGAGGACTTAAGGTTGGTAAAGCTGTAGGTAATGTAGGTTTTAAAGTTGGTATGGGAGCTATTAACAAAGGTCTTGATGGAGTAAACTTTGTTTTAGATAATCAAGAGTCAATTAAAAAAGGTCTTAAATATATGGGGAAAGATGTTCTTAACGAGGCCAATGTATGGACACAAGCAGGATTTGGCATGGTTGAAAAATTTGATAATATGTTTTTAAAAAAGGCACCTTTAACTAAATCCTTAATAGGACGTTCGTTTAATAAAAGGGGACTTGCTCTTGCAACTGCAGGGGCTTTAGCTATAGGTACTGGACAAGGAATGAATCAATATCTTCAAGATAGGCAAGGAACAAATGATGGACAGTTATATAGTCCAACATCGAGAATGTCTACACCTTACCAGTTATCAGAACAAATGGCTTATAGTCAACACGGCAGATCGTTTGCTGATAATGCAGGAGCGACAGGGGACTTAGTGTTCGCACTTAATAACATGAGACATGGGTAAGAGAGGTGAAGTAAATGGCAATACCAAAGAATATTCAAAAAATCGATGATATATTTGATACAGCATATAAACTATTAACGCCTAACGATAGAATGCCTGCAAATCTTTTAAGCAGTTTAAAAAATAAAATGAATATGTTTGCCGATACAGAGCTATCTAGTACAGATGTAAAAAAAGCGTTTGATAGAAATCATTTTAAAAATAGAAATATATATGGCAGAAGTTATGTTGCTGGATTTAATAGTACAAGTAATGAAATAGCACCTGCTATAGGACAAAACTTTGTAAATAGCAAAGGCGAATATTTTATATTTGAAAAGTTAGCAACTGATAGCGCAGGTCAAAATGTTTATCAATTTAGAAGCCCTGTCGGAACAATAGAAGAAGTCGTCGGAGATAGATATAGCAGCGTACTTTCAAAAGTTGATAACAAATATAACTTAGACGACGCAAAAGCTTATGGCGATGATATGTATGAATTGTATGTGCAAAAGCAAATATACGACAGAACCAATATGGCAGACAAGAAACAGTATTATGAAGATAATGTAAAACCTGTAGTTGAAAAATTAAAAAATAAAATAAATGATACAAGTATCGATGTATACCCGGACAAAGAAGGTAGAAACCTTCTTGATTGGGGATACAATGCGCAAAACTGGTCTGGTCCAGGAAGTCGTGAAGCCCAACGACAACAACAACGACAATATGAAATACATAATCAACAACAACGACAACGACAACAACAGAACGAATTGGATGAAGAAGCTCGTCAAGCAGAAGAACGACGCAGACAACAGCAAGAGCAATCACAACAACAAGCAGAAAGAACTGAAAGAGAACAAGCTCAAGAGCGAGCAGAGCAACAAAGACAAGTCGAACAGCAAGAAGAAATAAATCAAAGAAATATAGAAAAAGATGGTTCAGTTAATGTTGACCAAGCAGTAGATAAACATGGAGAAACTCCTAGCGAAACTGTTGATAAACATAACAGTAATGCGCCTGATCCAAATACTTCTACTCAAACAGTAAACAGCAATGCTAATGATTGGAGACAGAAAATAAAAGACCAACAACGTAGCCAAAGAGGAGTTAATACTATTAATATAGATGACGCCACTGCTAAAGTAAAAATAGATACGTCTGACCCATTTAATATATATAAAACAACAACAGATGCTGCAGGAAATACAAGAACTCAACATTGGACTAGAAAGAATGAATGGGGTGGAGATGCAGACTTAGTATCTGATGTTTCTTATAACCAATATGGTTCATATGATAACATAACAAAAACATATACTGGTCAGGACCGAAGTCCTATAGACTGGATCAATGCAGATGAATGGAATGATGATTATATCTTAGGTAGAGCTGGTGATGATGAAGATTTATTAAACAGTATGATGAATGCTAGAGAAAGAAAAATACAAGAACAACAGAGACGTGCTGCTACTGGTAATGGAGACACGGTTGCTCATGCGGAAGAAACTGCACAAGCGTCTTCATCTACGGGGCCTAAAGCATTTGACCCCGATGACCCTACTACATGGACAGATGCTGATATAGCTAATATGGCTGATGGAAATCCTGATCTTTATCAAGAGCTCATAAATCAAAGGAGCCAAGCTACTGGTGGGAATACTACAGGGAATGGTCCAGATATAGAATCAAATAATGTACCAGATTATGAACCAGAAATTGATCCTATGGAAAATCCTCTTAACTGGACAGACGACTACATAGAAGAAATATCCGAAGGAGACCCTGCATATTATGAGCAATTAAATAGACAAAGACAACAAGCTATTTATGCTGATAAATATAAAAACGTAGACCCTAGTAATCCAACTTCTTGGACAGATGATTATATAAAAGATACAGCATTGAATAAAGAAGAGTTCGATTGGATGACAGATAAAATGAGACAGGCGAAGAACCTTGACATTGTAGATGAATTAAATAAACAAAGACGATCTCAACCTGAGCTTAATAGACAACAAAGAAGACAACAACAAAAAGATAATAGACAAAAAGGTAATCAACAGGAAAAGAAAACTAAGAAACAAAAAGAAAATGATAGACGTAGAAGAAAATTTGAAGATAGACAAAGAGCAATGGGTAATGACCCAGATGAGCAAAGAAGAATAAATAGAGAAGCTAATGAACAACGTAGACAACAACAACAAAACAGTGAGCCTAAAGTGAACAAAGGTAATCAGCAAAGTAAGAAGAAAAAGAATCAAAACAATTACGATATACCAGATGAAGCGGATGACGCATTAGATGATGCGCTTGATGCTGCTGACGATGCTGTTGATGCAGCTAAGGGAGCCAACGCTGTTGATGATGCTGTTGAAGGTGCAGCAAAATTCGGTAAGCTTGATATGATAATGTCTGCTGTCAACGTATTAGGGGCAGTAGGAGATTATAAAGCTGAAAGACGTAAAGGTCGTGGAGTTATAGCATCTGCAGTAACTGCTGGTGCAAAATTCGCAGTGTTTGAAGCATTGGGTGCATGGGCTTTACCTGTACAATTAGTATCAGCTCTTCCTGGAATGGCTATTAAAGGCGCTGATATGTTATACAAAGAAAACAGACGTATGAATAGTTCTGCTAACTTCCAAGTATTTGGCGATGCTCAATTTATGGATACACAACAATTAGCAACTATGAGACAGTCTGGTATGGAAATGGCTAAAATGGCTCAATATAATTTACAACAAACTTTAATGGGGAATGAAGCAACATACTTACATAGATAGGAGTGTGATGTTATGGCTGAATTAACACCTAGCCAGAAATTAAAACTTAAAGAGGTGCTTGATGACCCAGTAAAATGGGCTCAAGCATTCTTGATAACTTGGAATGGAGATAAGAAATGTTATTCTCCTTGGACTGCAAGATGGTATCAATCAGAAATGCTTAGAGATAAATCAAAAAAGAAAGTTTATAGATGTGGGCGTCGTACAGGAAAGACAGAGACTATGGTCGTTGAATCTCTCTACTCTGTTTACAAGAATCCTAATTATAGGGTTCTAATAATAACACCGTATCAGAACCAAGTTGATTTAGCATTTAAACGTATCAATGAATTAGTTGACGCATCTCCAGCGCTTAAATCAAAAGTGGTTCGTAATACTAAAAACCCATACCAAATAGAATTTAATAATCATAGTTCTATACTAGGATTCACTACTGGTGCATCTTCAGGTAGTGGAGGGGCATCAATCAGGGGACAAAGGGCCGACCTTCTTATACTGGATGAGGTTGACTACATGAATGATGCCGACTTCGACTCAGTTATGATAATAGCAGGGGAACGTAACGATATACGTACTATAATGTCTTCTACCCCTACAGGACGACGTGCTAAGTTCTACGAAGCATGTGTTAATAAAGACTTAGGATTTATAGAACACTTCCATCCTTCTATGCATAACCCTAACTGGTGTGAACAAATGGAAGCAGAATTCAGAGCTTCACTTACAGCGTCTGGTTATGTACACGAAGTTGAAGCTGAGTTCGGGGTACAAGACACAGGGGTATTTGATAAAACAAGTCTTGACCGTGCAAGAACATTTTATAACTATGCTTATAATCCACTTGATTATTATCAAGAAAAAGAAATAGAACATGGAAATAAAGAGCAGCCCGAAATGCTTTTATATGATACATATAATCCTGCACCATTTAATCGTTTTAGAACAATGGGGATAGACTGGGATAAATATAGTTCTAGTTCATCTATAGTTGTATTAGAATACAATATGCGTATGCAACAATTTATGATTCTAAAACGTTTTGAAATGCCTAGAGCAGAATACTCATATGACAATGCAGTTAACACTGTTATAGAGTTAAATAAAATATATAATCCTGCATGGATATATGCGGACCGTGGATCTGGTGAATATCAAATAGAACGCTTGCATATTTATGGTGATGAACATCCTGAATCAGGATTGAAGAATAAACTTAAAGGTTGGCAGTTTGCTAATAAGGTCGATGTATATGATCCTATCACTGGAGAGAAAGAAGCCAAACCTATGAAACCATTTATGGTCAATCAATTGCAATTAGCTTTTGAAAGAAACAACCTAATATTATCTCCATGGGATGATACTATATATAATCAATTAATCAACTACGAAGTTGAA
>JAZRSA010000024.1:0-2025 GCA_045651205.1 Clostridia bacterium | reverse complement strand
ACAATTATAGAAAGTGTTATGTATTTAAAAGAAAACAACTACTCTAATTGTGGTAAGAATAAAGAAGTATTACAAAATATTAAGCTAGATATCTGCTGGTTATTCTAGCGAATATTTTTATATCTTTATGTTGGGGTATTAGGTTATATCCCTTAATACCCTATTCATAAGGTATTTAATGTTTATACCAAATACACTAATGAATATGGAGGGAAATATGTTTAATAAATGCTTATATTTAAAGTATAGGAAAAAGAAAGGTTTAACCTATTGTTATTGCACTCAAAAACGTGCAGAAATCGACTATAAATGTTGTGGTAGTTGTCTTTATAAGGAATACAAGAAAGTCGCTAAAAACACCCTTAAAATGAGCAATAAAGCATACTCTACTTTAAAGGCAAAAAAACCTATTAATAAGGTTAGTAAGAAACGAGTAACAGTTAGTAAAGAAACATACAATATTGTATTAGAAAGATGTAATGGAAGATGTGCTATTTGTGGCACTACACAATATTTGGAATACCATCATATATATTTTAGAAGTGAACGTCCTGATTTAATTGATGATCCTAATAATGGCATTATGTTGTGTGGCGAGTTTGCGAATAACTGTCATAAAGGCAAGGCACATAAGAATAAAAAACACTGGCAACCTATCCTACTAGAAATTGTGGCACAAAAAAAGAACCTAGTCATTTGACTAGGCTTTTTATTTATTCTTTAAATCCATATTTTTTTAATTTTGCTAAAGTTTTTGGTCCAACAGAACCATCTCTTTCAAGTCCTGTTCTCTTTTGAAACTCTTTAATAGCTGTTTGTATATTCTTTCCATAGTAGTTTCCTAATGCTTTTTTGCTTGTGTATGCTGGGAAAGTCTTATACATAAACTCTGCTATTTTTCCTACATTCTCATGTGTATCTCCATAAGAAAAATAACCTTTGCTTGGGAAAAAGCTGTTTTTACTTGTAGTTGTTGCTTCTTTATATTCTTTAGCATATGCTTCAGGATCAATATAAGTATCATTCTTTAAGTCGATAATACCTAAATGCAAGTGTACTCCAGTTGCTTTACCAGTTTTACCAGTAGTACCAAGTTTAGTATATTTTTTTACTGTTTGACCTTTTTTAACACTAATTGTGTCTAAATGCCAATGGTAGAAACGTTTGTTGATACGTGGATAATCCACTTTTACATATTTAGCACCAGCACTATCAGTACCTATTGCATATACTTTACCATCTTCAATAGCATATTGTGGTATCTTCTTTCCATTTGTGCCATAGTCAGTTCCTTTATGCACACTAGATGTAGTACCAGCACTTGTTTTAATAGGTGTTCTTGAACCAAACTTTGATGTTATATAATGTTTTTCACCTTTAAAGATAATTTCAGTGATTTTACTCATAACAACATCCTCCTATTCTATTTCTTTTTTCTTTGTAAAATAAAATGTGAAAGTCATAGATGCAAAAGGTATAAACACTTCTGTGCTTATTTTGTCCATAAAAAAACCTACAACCAATGCTACTGTCATAAGTAGTGTGATTATAGATTTTAGGTCTATTAATTTAATTATGTTTTCTTTCATATTTCTAACTCCTAATCTACTATTTCATATCCTTTTATTTCTTCCATAATTTCATCAATAAAAGAATTACCTTTTAATTTTTTATATACTGCATATGTGAAATGCACACATTGTAATTGGTATCTTGTTATTTGCTTTTTTTCTTTGCATTTATCATAGATTGCCAAAATATCGTTTCTTAAACAACACTTAATACCCTCTAAGACAAACTTAGCAAATACAAATAAGGCACTTATTTCACCCACAAAGAATGTAATAAGCACCCAATAATTTTTAAAAAAATCTATTATTTCCATTTACTCACCTACTTTAAATTATTCTTTTTTATAAAAGTTTCATTATTGTTAATAATGTTCCTGAAACTGCTACAGTTAAAGCATTACCACTAGTTTGATAAGCTCTATGTTTAAATGTATTTGTTCCATTTGCTATCATT
>JAZRSA010000023.1:0-7743 GCA_045651205.1 Clostridia bacterium | reverse complement strand
GATCTTGTTAGTCCATGTAATGCTTTGTGTTCATCGTTGTCTCTAAGAACTACTATAGCGCCATCTTCAACTTTAACTGTCATTTCTTTTACAGCGTCCATTTCTAATGTTCCTTTTGGTCCTTTTACTACAACGTGATTTCCATTTACAGTAACTTCTACTCCAGCTGGAACTGTTATAGTTTTATTTCCTATTCTAGACATATTTTCTCCTCCCTTACCATATGTAAGCGACTACTTCGCCACCAACGTTTTCTTTTCTTGCTACTTTATCTGTAACAATACCTTTTGATGTAGAAATAATTGCTATTCCTAATCCATTTAATACTCTTGGTAATTCTTCTTTTTCAGCGTAAATTCTTAGACCTGGTTTAGAGATTCTCTTTAGACCTTGGATTACGCATTTATTTTCTTTATACTTAAGAGTTATTCTTATATTTTTATGTGTTCCATTTTCTACTACTTCTCTATCAGCAATAAAGCCTTCGTTTAATAGTATGTTTGATATTTCAGCTTTAACTTTTGAATAAGGAACGTCAACAGTTGCATGTTTTTGCTTTGCTGCATTTCTTATTCTAGTTAACATATCTGCTATAGGATCTGTTAAATTCATTCTTACGTTCCTCCTTACTACCAGCTAGCCTTTTTAACGCCTGGTATTTCACCTTTATATGCTAATTCTCTAAAGCATATACGGCATATACCATACTTTCTTATATAGGCATGTGGTCTTCCGCACAATTTACATCTGTTATAATATCTTGTGCTAAACTTAGGTGTTCTTTGTTGTTTAGCTATCATTGATTTTTTAGCCATTAAACTTTCCTCCTTAATTCTTTGCAAAAGGTAGGCCAAGTAGTTCTAGAAGAGCTTTAGCTTCTTCATCTGACTTAGCTGTTGTTACGAATATAACATCCATACCACGAGCTTTATCTACCTTATCAAATTCGATTTCTGGGAATATCATTTGCTCTTTAATACCAAAAGCATAATTTCCTCTTCCATCAAAAGATTTTGTTGAAAGACCTTTGAAGTCTCTTACTCTAGGAAGTGCTACGTCAAATAATCTAGTAGCGAAATCATACATTTTTTCTCTTCTTAAAGTAACTTTGCATCCGATATTCATACCTTCTCTTAATTTAAACGCAGCTATTGATTTTTTAGCTTTTGTTATAAGAGGCTTTTGACCTGATATAGCTTCAAGATCTTTTGCAGCGATATCTAATGCTTTAGAGTTATCTTTAACATCAGAAACACCCATATTTATAACTATTTTTTCAAGTTTTGGTACTTGCATTATAGATTTGTAACCAAATTTAGTCATTAATGCAGGCACAACTTCTTTTATGTATCTTTCTTTAAGATCCATCACTTAGTCCTCCTTATTTAATTTCAGTATTACATTTTCTGCATACTCTTATTTTTTTACCGTCTTTAACTTGTACTCCAAGTTTAACACCTTTACCACATTTATCGCAGTAGTAATTTACTTTTGATACGTGGATAGGAGACTCAACTTTAACTATTCCGCCTTGTTCTCCTTGTCTTCTAGGTTTAGTATGTTTTGTTCTGATGTTAACACCTTGAACAACTACTTTGTTATCTGCTCTAAGTACTTTTAGTATTTTACCTTTTTTGCCAGCATCTACACCAGAGTTTACGATAACTGTGTCATCTACTCTTAGTTTGATTTTAGCTTCATTTTTAATATTTTTTACCATTGTGCTTTACCTCCTAAAGTACTTCAGGTGCTAGAGATATTATCTTCATATAATCTTTATCTCTTAGCTCTCTTGCAACTGGTCCAAAGATACGAGTTCCTTTTGGAGTCTTGTCATCTTTTATGATAACAGCTGCATTTTCATCAAATTTTATGTAAGAACCATCTTGACGTCTAAGTCCAGTTTTACTTCTTACTATTACTGCTTTTACTACGTCGCCTTTATTTACAACGCCACCTGGTGTTGCTTGTTTTACAGAAGCTACGATTACATCTCCGATGTTACCCCATTTTCTGTGGTGTCCACCAAGTACTCTTATACACATTAATTTTTTTGCTCCTGTGTTGTCTGCGACATTAACAACTGATTGTTGTTGTATCATAGTAGTTCCTCCTTTTCAATTACTTAGCTTTTTCTACTATTCTAACTAGTCTGTATCTTTTATCTTTACTTAGTGGTCTAGTTTCCATTATTTCTACTGTATCACCAATACCACATACATTTTCTTCATCATGAGCTTTTACTTTTAATGTTTTGTTCATGATTTTGTTGTAAAGTGGATGTTTAAACTTAGTGTCTATTCTTACAACTATAGTTTTATCCATTTTATTTGAAACTACTTTACCTATTTTAGTTTTTCTTGCATTTCTTTCCACTAGTTTATCCTCCTACTTATTTTCTTCTACAGCTTCTGTAGATTCAGCTTTTTTAGCTGTTTTCTTTGCAGCTGGTTTTTTAGCTGCTTTTTCTTTTTTAGCTGTTTCTTTAACAACTACTTCTACACCATTTTGTTTCATAGTAAGAATTGTGTTAACTCTAGCTATATTTTTCTTAGTTTCTGCTATTTTGTTAGGATTATCTAAACCGTTCATGGCAAGTGATAATCTTAATTTAAATAACTCAGATTTTAAAGCTTGTAATTCTTGTGTTAAAGCTTTTTCATCCATTTTTTTGTAATCATTTAATTTATTACTTTTCACTGTCATTACCTCCTAAGCTTTCTTCCTTAGAAATTACTTTACATTTGATAGGAAGCTTTTGGATAGCCTTTTTAAGTACTTCTCTAGATTCAGCTTCGCTTAATCCAGCTATTTCAAACATTACTCTACCAGGTTTAACAACTGCTACGAAATATTCTGGGTTACCTTTACCAGATCCCATTCTTGTTTCTGCAGGTTTTTTAGTTATTGGCTTATCTGGGAATATTGTGATCCAAGATTTACCGTATTTTTTTGTATACTTAGAAATTACAACTCTGGCAGCTTCAATTTGGTTGTTTGTTATGAAAGTTGGTTCTAATGCAACTATACCATAATCTCCATGTACAAGTTTTGTTCCTCTTGTAGCATTTCCTCTTATTCTACCTTTTTGCATTTTTCTAAATTTTGTTCTTTTAGGTACTAACATTATTTGTTACCCCCTTTAGCTTCTTTTCTTTGTGGAAGAACTTCACCTTTATATATCCAAACCTTAACACCGATGATACCGTATGTAGTTAATGCTTCAGCAAAACCGTAATCGATATCTGCTCTTAATGTTTGTAGAGGTATTGTTCCTTCACTATAGTGTTCGCTTCTAGCTATTTCAGCTCCACCTAAACGTCCAGACACTTGAGTCTTGATACCTTTAGCTCCAGCTTTCATTGTTTTAGCCATAGCTTGTTTCATTGCTTTTCTGAAAGATATTCTTCTTTCTAATTGAGAAGCAATAGATTCTGCAACAAGTGTAGCATCCATATCTAAGTTTTTAACTTCAACGATATTTAAAGATACTGTCTTACCTGTCATTTTTTCTAATTTCTTTTTAAGTTCTTCTATAGCAGCACCAGCTTTACCGATGATCATACCAGGCTTAGCTGCCATTACGTTTACTTTTACTTCTGTTCCTTTTCTTTCTATGTTGATAGAAGAAATTCCAGCAGTTTTTAAAGTCTCTTTAAGATATTTACGAATTTTGTTATCTTCTACTAAGTAATCTGCAAAATTTTGTTTGTTTGCATACCATTTAGAAGACCAGTCTTTTATAATGCCTACTCTTAAACCATGTGGACTTACTTTTTGACCCATAAATACTTCCTCCTATTCTACTTCTTTAAGAACTATTCTTATATGGCTAGTTCTTTTTCTTATTCTATATGCTCTACCTTGAGCTCTTGGACTAATTCTTTTCATTGTTGGCCCTTGATTTGCAACAGCTTCTGCAATAACAAGTTTGTTTTCATTCATTGAATGATTGTTTGTTGCGTTAGCCATAGCAGATTTAAGGATTTTAGAAACGATAGGGCTAGCTGCTTTGTTTGTATATTTAAGTATAGCTAGCGCTTCTTTTGCTTCTTTACCTTTTATTAGGTCCAAAACAATTTTAGCTTTTCTTGCACTGATACGTGCAAATTTTAATTCAGCTCTTGCTTCCATTTCTTGTTTCCTCCTAATTATTATTTGCTAAGTTTGCTCTTTTTGTCTCCTGCGTGACCTCTGAAAAGTCTTGTTGGAGCAAATTCGCCTAACTTGTGTCCTACCATTTCCTCTGTTATATATACAGGTACATGTTTTCTTCCGTCATGAACTGCAATTGTATGACCTATCATTTGAGGATATATAGTAGATGATCTTGACCATGTCTTAAGTGCATCTTTAGTGTCAGTTTCATTCATTTTTTCAACTCTTGCTAAAAGTTTTGCATCTACATAAGGTCCTTTTTTTAGTGATCTTGACATAGTATGTTACCTCCTACTTTCTATTTCTTCTCTTAACTATGAACTTATCAGTTCTATGGTTTTTCTTACGAGTCTTGTATCCTAATGCTGGTTTACCCCAAGGAGTCATAGGTCCTGCGTGTCCAACTGGAGCTCTACCTTCACCACCACCGTGTGGGTGATCGTTAGGGTTCATTACAGATCCTCTTACTGTTGGTCTAATTCCCATGTGTCTTGTTTTACCTGCTTTACCGTATGATACGTTTTCATGATCTGAGTTACCTACTACACCAATTGTAGCAAAGCATACTACAGGTATTAATCTCATTTCGCCAGAAGGCATTCTTACGTGTGCGTATTTTCCTTCTTTAGCCATTAATTGAGCTGCTTCACCAGCTGCTCTTACTAATTGTCCACCTTTACCTTTGTGCATTTCTATGTTGTGTATTTCTGTACCAACTGGAATTTCACTTATTGGTAATGCGTTACCTACTTTGATATCTGCTGTAGCTGAAGATATAACCTTCATTCCATCAGTTAATCCTTTAGGTGCTAATATGTAAGATTTTGTTCCATCTTCATATTCTATTAAAGCTATGTTTGCACTTCTGTTTGGATCGTATTCGATACCAATTACTGTTGCATACATATCTAATTTATTTCTTTTAAAATCAATTACTCTATATTTTCTTCTTTGTCCGCCACCGTGGTGTCTAACAGTTATCTTACCAGTGTTGTTTCTTCCAGAGTTTTTCTTTAATACTGTAAGTAAAGATTTTTCTGGAGAGTTTTTAGTTATTTCTTCGTTAGTAAGAGCTGTCATATTTCTTCTAGACGGAGTGGTTGGTTTAAATGTTTTAATTCCCATTATTTATTTCCCCCCTCGTTTGCGAATGCTGAGCTGATTTCAGTAATTTCTGTATTGTATTTTTTAGCAACTTTTACTTCTTTTCCACCTTTAGTTAAGTATTTTTCATCTGCTGGGTTAGTATCTATAGTTACTATAGCTTTTTTCCATGCATTTGTTTTACCTTGGTGTACTCCAACTCTTTTTGACTTACCGTCATATCTCATTGTATTTACTTTTAATACTTTTACGTTAAATAGTTTTTCAACTGCGTTCTTTATATCGATCTTAGTTGCATCTATTTTAGTTTGGAAAGTGTATTTTCCATTTGCCATTTCCATATAACTTTTTTCAGTTATTACTGGTTTTATTATAACATCTTCTGCGTATAACATTAAGCGTACACCTCCTCTAAAGTTTTAACTGCGTTAACATCTAATACTAAAGTTTCAAATCTTAATAAATCATAAATGTTGATTGCATTAACAGTTGTTGTTTTTGTATTTTCAATGTTTCTTGCAGATGCTTGAACGTTTAGGTTCTTTTCATTTAATACTACTAAAGCTTTGTTAGCTTTAAGGTTGTTTAATACTTCAACCATTTTCTTAGTTTTGATTTCATCTAATACTATGTTGTCTACTACAACTAGTTTGTTTTCTGCTAATTTAGTTGTAAGAACTGATTTTATAGCTAAAGCTCTTACTTTCTTAGGTAGTTTATATCTGTAATCTCTAGGTTTTGGTCCTAAAGCGATACCACCTTTAATCCATTGTGGTGCTCTTATAGAACCTTGTCTTGCTCTACCAGTACCTTTTTGTCTCCAAGGCTTGATACCACCACCACGTACTTCTGCACGAGTTTTTGTAGATTGTGTTCCTTGTCTTTGATTAGCTAAGAAGTTAACTAATACTTGGTGTACTACTACTTCGTTAGGTTCAATTCCAAAAACTGCTTCATTTAACTCGATGTCAGATACTTTCTTTCCTGTTATATCTAATACGTCTGTTTTAAGCATTTTAACTTTCTCCTTTCCTAAGCTTTAACACTCTTAGTAATATTTAGAGTAGCTCCCTTAGCTCCAGGTACTGAACCTTTAACTAATACTGCATTTTTATCAGCGTGTACTTTAACTACTTCAAGGTTTAAAACTGTACGATTTACATGTCCCATGTGTCCAGCTAGTTTTTTGTTTTTAAATACTCTACCTGGGTTTGTACCAGCTCCCATAGAACCTGGTCTTCTGTGATAGTTAGAACCATGAGTTGTTGGTCCTCTGTGTAATCCATATCTGTGAATAACACCTTGGAATCCTTTACCCTTTGATACACCATGTACATCTACGTGGTCTCCTGCTTCTAAAACTTCAAGTGATATTTCTTGACCAATTGTATATTCGTCAACGTTATCTACTCTGATTTCTTTTATGTATTTTTTAACAGGTACCCCTGCTTTTGCAAACACACCTTTTTCAGGTTTGTTTACTCTGTTTTCTTTTACATCACCAAAACCAACTACTATAGCGTTGTATCCTTCTTTATCTGAAGTTTTCTTTCCAACAACTACTAATTTGTAAGCTTCGATTACTGTAACTGGTACTACTGTTCCATCTTCGTTGAAGATTTGAGTCATACCTAGTTTTTTTCCGTAAACTTCTTTCATTTTGAATTTCCTCCCTTTAAAATTTACTAAACTTTTCTGTTTACTTCTAATGTCATATTCAGTATAGGGTATTGCACTTCCCTTAAATTACTTAAGGATTGCTACTAAATATTATTAAAGTTTAACTTCGATTTCAACACCAGCTGGCATATCGATTGCCATAAGCGCATCAACTGTTGCTTGATTAGGTGCCTTAACGTCTATAACTCTCTTGTGAGTTCTTAACTCAAATTGTTCTCTTGAATCTTTGTGTTTGTGTGGAGAACGAAGAATAGTTACAACTTCTTTTCTAGTTGGTAGAGGTACAGGTCCTGATACTTCAGCTCCTGAATTTCTAGCTACTTCAACTAGCTTAAGTGCAGTTTGTTCTAGCACTACGTGGTCATAAGATTTAAGTCTTATTCTCATTTTTGATACATTTGTTTTTGCCATAAATTTCACTCCTTTACTATTATTTCAAGGACTTGCAAGTTTTACACTACCCCGCGTGTTTCAAAATTGTCGTATAATATAATGCCAAATAAACATACTTTTTTTCAAAAATATATACTTGGCAAATACAATTTTATACTTGCCGCCCGATTTAAAATCAGACATGCTCCATGGAAGTTCCCTATGTCTAAGCATAGCCATCTACCACTTCTACGCAAATCAACATCAATATTTTAACATACAACATATTTTTTTGCAAGCATTTTTTACAAAAATATTACACTTTTTTTACAAAGTTTCAGAAAAGCCCGAAAAATAAAAGAATTTTATTATTTAATCATTCTTTTTAATAATTCTACTTATATATATATATTTGTTTTGCAATATCTA
>JAZRSA010000022.1:0-4905 GCA_045651205.1 Clostridia bacterium | reverse complement strand
TATCATAGAAGTTTGAGAGATAAAATAAAGTAAGTAGTTGCTAAAAAATAAAATATATAATAATATATATAATAGATAAACAAAGGAGAAAAACAAAATGAAAAAACAAGGTATATCATTAATAGTATTAGTAATAACAATAATTGTTATGATAATATTAGCTGCAGCAGTAGTAATATCTATGAGCAATAACGGTATAATAGAAAAAGCCAGTCATGCAGTGAATTTAACGGATGAAAAGCAAGTACAAGATTTAGCCGCATTAGTATGGGCAGAAGCGTATTTAGATGAGTCTAGAACAGACTCAATGGAAAAAGTGGTAAAAGATGAGCTTGAAAAACATGGAGTAACAGAGGATAAATGGAACATTACAGTAACAGATACTGGAGTAACAGTTAACAAAAATAGTTCTTCAAATGGTGTTGTAGAAAACAAATTATCTGGTAAATGGCAACTAAACGAAACATTAACACAAACAGGTTGGGCTTCAGGGGATAAACCAAAGATGCAAGCAATTAATTATATGCTTTCGAGTGCTGGCACTGAACTTATAAATAAGTCACTAATATCATATTATGTTCATAAAATGGAATCTCCAGGGCCGGAGGGGGTGGTGCTATCGTATTGCACAGGGATAAGCAACACAGATAGCCATGCAAATTCGCTATATCATTTTACTACAGGCATTGATTGCCCAAAATGGGATTATACAGCACCAATTATATTAGATTTTGGTGATACACCACAAGAAGTAGATGCAGACTTTTATGCATGGTTTGTAAGCAATGCAACGGTATATGATGATTCGGACGATTTAGGTTCAGGTGACGAGTAATAATTCGTTACAAAACAATAGAATATAAAATCACAAAAGGAACAGTTTTAACTGTTCCTTTTTGTTGTGGGTTAGCAATAGATCGTCAGTGCCACCGCAATAGTTAGTATTACTAATCCTGCAATAAACACTGCTCGCATCAGCTTCCATGGGTATTCGCCTTTGTACTTCCGTTCGCTTTCTGTTTCGTTAACTTGAAACAGTCTAGATAAAAATGGGAGTGCTAAGCAAAAGCATGCTAAATAATACAGGACTATTTTAAGCGCTAACATTGCAACCTTCCTTTCCTTGTAGATTTATTCTAAATATTAATTAGAATACTAATTTTTTTTACTTTTTGTATTATATCACACGTAAGTTTGTTATGTCAAGGAAATGGCGGAATATACGCAAAATTTGACATTTTTCTTGTTCTGAATAGTGTATATTTTATTATGGTGATGTTATGAAAAATATTTTAAAAAATCTTCCGTTAAAAATTAAAGAGCAAATTATAAGTAAAGGTAATCTGGATATGATTACAGAAATAAGGTTGAGAGTAGGGAGAAATTTAATTGTATACTATGGATTAAATGAAAATGAGTTGCAGTATGAGATAGTAAGAGAAGATTTAATTACTATACTTAAAAATATATCTTCAAATAGTATTTACTCGGTGCAACAAGATATTAATAGTGGATTCGTTACGTTAGAAGGTGGTCATAGGATTGGTATTGCAGGTGAAGTTGTTTTAAAAGATGACAAAATAGGTAATATTAAAAACATATCATCTATGAATATACGTATTGCCAGAGAGCATATTGGAATAAGTGATAGCATAATAAAGAATTTACTTGTAGATAATTGCATATTAAATACAATTATTTTGTCGCCGCCTTTATGTGGAAAAACTACACTTTTAAGAGATTTGATTAGAAATATTAGTAATAGAGGTATGAATGTATGTGTAGTAGATGAACGATGTGAAATTGCGCCTATGAATGCAGCAAAATGTGTATTAGATATAGGTGGCAGAACTGATGTAATTAGTGGTGGGAGTAAAGATTTGGGCATGAGAATTGCAGTAAGAAGTATGGCGCCAGAAGTTGTATGTGTAGATGAAATAGGTACAAAAGAAGATGCTGAAGCATTAAAATACCTAGCAAGAAGTGGTGTGCATTTTATAGCTACAATGCACGGTAATTCTTTAAAAGATATTGTTAATAGTGATGTTTCTTCACTTGTAGATAACGGGTATATTTCTAGGGTTATACTTTTGTCTAGAAAAAACGGCATAGGAACTATTGATGAAATATATACAGAATTCGATTCCATTATTCGACCGTAACATATATTTCTTTTAAGATATGCATACAAAAAAATACAATATTTTTTAATTTCATAATATATATTTATTTTATACTTTAGGAGGAAATATATGTTAGTGATTAGAATGTTTGTTGCTATTTTAATTGTAGTAGCTTGTGGTGCAATAGGAATAATTAAAAGTAAAAGTTTTGAAAATAGAGAGCATATATTAAGGGAAGCTATTTTCTTATTTAAAGGAATAGAGAATGAGATTAAATTTTCTTTAACTACAATTCCTAATGCAATAGAAATTGTACGACAAAGAATGAATACTTATTTAAAGGATGTTTTAGGAAGCATATCTTTAATGTTATTAGAACCTAATGTATTAGATATGCAAATATTAAATGAATTAGATAAATTAACTACTCTTACAACATATGATAAACAAATATTATTAACAGGAATAATGAGCTTGGGTACAAGTGACATTGAAGGCGAACAAGGGAAAATTAATATGACTATTAACTCATTGGAAAATGAATTAAATGATGCTATAGAAAATAAAAAGAAAAATTCTAAAATGTATAAAACTGTAGGGCTAGCTACTGGATTAGTAATAGCGATAGTTTTAGTATGAGGTGAAAAATATGAGTATAGATATTTTGTTTAAAATAGCAGGTATTGGAATTTTGGTGGCAGTTTTAAATCAAGTTTTATCTAAAGCTGGACGCGAAGATCAAGCTATGTTAATTAGCATAACTGGGCTTGTAATTGTTTTAATGATGGTTGTAAAAGAGATAAGCGGTTTGTTTAATACAGTAAGGACTACTTTTGGATTGTAGGTGATTAGACTGGATATATTTAAAATATTGTCTTTTGCATTAGTAGCGCTAGTCTTGATTTTAATTGTAGAAAAGAACAATAAGGAACTTGGAATCGTATTAGTGCTATTTGTTACAATAGGTATGTTTTTAGCGGTGTTTTCTAGTATTAAAGAAATAATAGAGGTACTAAAAAAATTAGCAGATGGTGCGGGTTTAAACAATACATATCTTATGATTATTCTTAAGGCAACTGGTATAGCGTATTTAGTGGAGATAGTAAAAAATGTATGTAGCGACGCTGGAAATTCTGCGTTAGCTTCTAAAGTGGAATTGGCAGGTAAAGTTAGTATTACAATTCTAACAATACCACTTTTAACAAACGTAATAAATCTTGTGGAAGGTTTAGTGTAAGATGTGTTTAAAATTAATTAAAAAAATAGCAGGATGTTGTGCATTGCTTTTATATATTTTTATTGTTACTAGTTATGTTACTGCAAACAACATAATCGAAGATACAAAAGAAGCATACGGTTTAAATGATATGATAGATATGTTGGAAGAGTATGCAGAGAGTCTAGATTTAGAAACCATAACAAATAATCTAATAAAGGGTGAAGGATTAGAAATTACGAGTGTATGGGATGTGTTTGTAAGTTTATTATTCAAAGAAGTAAAATTGGAATTAAAGATGTTTGTTAAAGTTTTCATAGTAATAATATTACTTTCAATAACAAAGTGTCTAGAACTAGAGAAAAATAGTCTAGATAAGATTATAAACATAGTTGGCTTTTTAACAATAACATCAATGATACTAAAAAATTATATAGAAGTATTAGTACTATTTAAAGGTACAATTAGTTCAATGACTAAAATTATTGAGATTGTATCACCAGTCACGCTAACACTTCTTATAGCAACCGGTGAAATAGTAACAAGTGGAATAATTGGACCGGTTATAATGTTTTTAACTGCTGTATGTGGCGTGATAGCAAACTATATAGTACTACCACTTTTAAATATAACTCTTGTGTTTAAAATAATAAGTGGAATATCTGAAAGTATAAATTTAGACAAGTTAGGAAGCTTTGTTAGTAAGAGTGCTATGTGGGTTGTTTCAATTGTCTTTGCTTTAGTATTAGGAGTACTTGGGTTAGAGACAAGTGTTTCCACAAGTGTAGATGCGGTAACTATAAAAACAACACAAGCAGCTGTATCAAATTTAATACCAGTAGTAGGGAAGTTTGTCTCAGATAGTGCAGAATTAGTAATGGGTGCCACAGAAATTATAGGTAAAACTGTAGGAACACTTGGAATTATAATAATAATCGTTGTGCTATCTATACCAGCTATAAAATTATTTTTGATAGGCATGGTATATGGATTGTTAGAAGGTGTAACTGAAAGTTTGATGAAAGAAAGTAAAACTACAAAAATTATAGGCGCGTTTTCTAAACAGTATACAACACTTGCGGGTATTATGATTGGGATAGGAACTACTTTTATAATAACATTAGCCTTAGTTATTAGCTTGTTTGGAAAGGCGGTGTCATCTTAGTGCAAGAATATATTAGAACATTAATATACGTATCGGTATTTAGTATAGTGCTAGAAGTTATATCTCCGGAAACTAAACTTAAAAAATATATATCTACGGTGATTGCTATGGTTACTGTTTTTTTAATAATCTCACCAATTATTAATATTATACAAAGTGAAGATATTATAGATACTATATGTAATAGCTATGAAAAGTTAGATATAAATTTAAAATCTGGTGAAACTATATGGCAAAATGAAACCAATATATATAGTAACGAGCAAATAAAATATAACGCAAAAAGAAATATAGAATTAGATATATTAAACAAATGCAATGAACATGGTTATTTAGTTAATAGAGTGGAAGTTGGCTTGACGAATGAATATCTAATAGATGAAGTTAATATATATATTAGT
>JAZRSA010000021.1:0-24724 GCA_045651205.1 Clostridia bacterium | reverse complement strand
ATGATTTTTATTATGGTGATGAACTATACGAACAATATGAAAAGATATTAGAAATAATAGATAAAGGAATAAAAGAAGATGAATAAAGACTTGTTTGATTATGCTATGTTACAAAGTAAATTAATCATAGCAAATGAAAATATACTTAAATTACAAGAAGAAAATAAAGAACTAGAAAACACAATAAACCATTACAAAATTTCTAGACTTCATTGGAACACGATAGCACGAGAAAATTTTTGGCTTGAAAGCACATTAAAAGAATTAAGGAACGAGATAAGAGTATTACAAGAAAAATACTTTAGAGAGTGTGTTCCTGGCGGGGTTAACGATATGGCAGAACTAATTAAGATAATAGATAAAACAATAGAAGAAAATTAGTATTTAATTGCATTAAGAATAAAAATAGATATATAATTATATTGTGAAGATATTCACAAAATCACAATTCACCACACCATATTTATACTTTTTTGACGAAGTAACACAAAAAAAGAACTAGAGTAAAAACCCTAGTTTTTTTGTTTAACTATAATCTAATTCATCTAAACGTTTTTCTATTTCTTCTCGTACTTTTCTTATGTTTTCGGCAGACGCAGTACCTCTATAAATTGAGGGTTTATCTATTTTTAGATCCTTGCATATTTGAGATAATGTAATCTTTTGAAATCTCTTTATAAAGTCTAAGTCTACTTTTTTATTAACGTCCATATTAACACCTCACAAAAGTAGTGTAACACTAAAATAGTGTAATTACAAGCATAAAAAGGCAGATAGAGACGTAAAAAGGGTAAATAGACTAATTATACCGAGACCGATAATAAACGGCTTATAAGCTCTGTATTCGTCCATATCATAGAAGAAATAATGTATTAGTTTATATTTCATTGAGTTCATCTTCTAAGCTCCTTTCGTATACTTCAACGGCTTCTAAATAATCTTGATACCATATATCATTAACAAAGTATTTTTCACAACTTGATAAAATAACGTCTTCATTTAATAAAATGTTATAGCAATAATTAGCTTCTTTTAATTCTTCATTTCGTTTGTTTTTAATTCCTATCATAATTGCAAGTATTAGCAACATACCAAACATTGCATATAATACCCACACTCTAAGACGTGATAATTTTATTACTTTTACTACTTCTACTTTTTTATTCATAACTATTCATACTCCTCAAAATCTATAGTTTCGATTAATTCATTTTCTTCATATAATTCTTTATTCTTTTCTACTCTTGTCATTTCTAAAACCTCTTTTCTATTATTAAGTAGGGGAAGGAGTAAAACTCCTAGTCCCACCACAAACGAATTTTTATTTCTTGCATTTTCCAGCCGTATTCCTCGTAATTTACTGTATATTCATCTGCTTTCATATCTTTAGCGATAGTGTTTACTAATCTTTTAATTTTCTCTAGATCCTCTTTAGTTTCTTCTTTAACTATTTTTACACCTCTTAGTAGAATTGTATCGTCTCCACGTAGTGTAATTTGATTTATCATATAATCTCCGTTGTTTATGTTGCCTTCGTTGTAATATGTTTTAGGTAAAGCTTCTACAAGTCTCTTTAATTCCCTAGATACAACCTGATTATCTTTATCGTTAAAACTAGGCATTGCTTCAACTAGACCACAGATAAGATCTAGTTTTGTATCGCTTCCTTTACTTATTGAAAATGTTATTTCTTGCTTTCCGTATTTTCCCATTGTTTCCCACGCTTGAATTAGTTCTTGTAAATTTCTCATTATTATTCCTTCTTTCTTTACACTTATTTGGTGTAATATAGTTTAAAATTTTTTGAGAGTTATTATCTCCCTCACACTTAATATATTACACTAATTCGGTGTAATAGTCAATACACAAATTAAAAATAATTAAAAAAGTTTTGTAAATTCTCGTTTTTCTCATTGAATAGTAATAATATTATATTGTGGGAGTATACAAAGACCACACAATAAGGCATTAGATCCAATTCTTTTTGTCTCCTTTCTTAACAATACCACTTTTAACAGGTGGTATACTGATAATGATTTAGGTTGTTGTCGGTATAGCACTTATTAAAATAGGGTGCATTTGGAATTAAAACTTTACAATACTATCTATTTTAGTAGGTAGTATACTGATGATATGAAGTTTTCATTAAACCCATGCTCTTGCTGGTCTGTTTAGGGTGCAAGACATATCATTAGTATAGTATTTATTAAAAGTACTAGATATACTTAATATATTTGCGGTATTGGGTACTATCTCCATATTTTAAGCATTGAGACTAGAAATAGTCTCTTTATTTTGGGTGTAAAAGGGAAAATGACAACTCATTTAGGACGTTTTGGAGGGTTTTCGAGAGTTGTAAGGGGTATAAGTATGAAAGTAATTAAGGTTAATCTAGATAAGAATATAAAACAATTAAAGATAATACCATTAAGTGACGTACACTTAGGAGATAAGCTAACTAATTATAAGCTATTAAAAGAGTGTATAGAGAGAATTAAGAACGAACCTAATACTTATACTATAATTAACGGAGACTTTTGTAATACGGCTTTAAAGAATAGTAAATCAGACGTGTATAGTGATGAATTAACACCAATGGAACAATTAAGACAAATGATAGACTTATTAGAACCTATAAAAGATAAGATCCTAGCAATAACAACAGGTAACCACGAAAGACGTATACAAAACGATACAAGTATAGATATTACTTATCTAGTAGCTAAACAGTTAGGCATATTAGATAGATATAGTAATGGTTGGTGGTATTTATTCCTTAGATTTGGAGAAAAAGGACAAGGACGCAAAATACCTATGTGTTACCAGATAACAGGTTATCACGGATCAGGTGGGGGACGTAAAACAGGTGGTAAAGCAAATAGACTAGAAGAAATGAGTCAAGTAGTAATAGCAGACTTATATATAATGAGTCATACACACAAACCTTTATCAACAAAATCTAATATATTTATACCAGACTATGGAAACAACACATTAAATAAAAAGCAAATGCATTTCTTAATGACTAATAGCTTCTTAGATTATGGGGGTTATGGAGAAGTATTAGGTTTCACTCCAACAGATAACACACCAACAGAAGCCATATTAGACGGAACTAAGAGAAATATTAAGATAATCATATAAATTGTTAAGGAAGTGATAAAAGATGAAAGGACAAGAGAATTTAATACCTTTTAACAAGATGACAGAGGAACAACAGAGAGAAATAGCACGTAAAGGCGGTATAGCTAGTCAAAAGAAAGCAAAAGAGCGTAAAAAGCTAAAAGAAGACTTATTAATTGCCTTAGGAATTGTAAAAGGAGATAAAACAATTCAAGAAATAGGAGTAGAAGCAATATTAGATAAGTTTATGAGTGGAGATATACAAGCATTTACGACTATTAGAGATACAATAGGAGAAAAACCTGTAGATAAAGTAGAACAAGAAGTAATAAGTACAATTAGAGTTGATTTAGATGAAGAATAATGAAATCAACATAAGAATATCTAAGAGAGTATTTAACAAAGGCTTTATACCATACCTAGATAACGATAAGAGATACTTAGTCTTTTATGGTGGTGCAGGTAGTGGGAAGTCTTTTTTCATTGTAGAAAGATATTTATATAAGCTATTACAAGCGAAGAAATTTAACTTACTTGTTATACGTGCAACTGGCAAGAGTAACCGAGATAGTACGTTTGCATTATTTAAACAAGTAATAAACAAATGGAAGTTATCTAATCATTTTAAAGTAAATGAAAGTGATCTGCGTATTAAATGTTTATTGAACGGACACGAAATAATATTTAGTGGACTAGATGACGTAGAAAAACTAAAGTCTGTAACGTTCAGTAAAGGCGAATTAACGGACGTTTGGGTAGAAGAAGCAAGTGAGATACTAGAAAGTGATTTCAACCAATTAGACGTACGTTTAAGAGGTAAAGGAACTAAGAAGCAAATAGTAATATCATTTAACCCTATAGATATTAACCATTGGTTAAAGAAAAGGTTCTTTGATAGACAAGACGACAATATAGAGATATATCATAGCACGTATAAAGATAATGACTTCTTGGATGAGGACTATAAAAGACTATTAGAGAGTTATAAAGAGACAGACGAGTATTACTATAATGTGTATTGTCTAGGTCAATGGGGAGTATTAGGAAAGACAGTATTTGACGCAAGAGCGATAAACAGAAGACTACAAGAGATACCTAAGCCATTAAAGATAGGTTATTTCACTTATGACTATGACGGACTACATATAACTAATATAAAGTGGGTAAATGATAAGAACGGCTATATAAAGATATATGAAGTTCCTAATAGTCCAGAGATAACAAACTATTGTATAGGTGGCGACACAAGTGGAGAGGGAAGCGACTATTTTACGGCACACGTAATAAACGCTAAGAACGGCAAACAAGTTGCAACACTGAGACAACAATTTGACTCAGACCAATACGCAAAACAAATGTATTGTTTAGGTATGTATTATAGTCATACAGATAGACAGGGTAAATTAAAGACAGCATTAATTGGTATAGAAAGTAACTTTGATAGTTTTCCTATAAGAGAATTAGAAAGATTAGGTTACATAAACCAATACAGACGAGAAGAAGAAGACACTTATACAGGTAAACTACAAAAGAGATTTGGTTTTAGAACAGATCGTAACAGTAGACCACGTGTAATAAGTAATCTAATCGAGATAGTAAGGGAACATACCAATTATATAAATGATAAAGAAACACTAGAAGAAATGTTGACTTTTGTAAGAAATGAAAAAGGTAGACCAGAAGCACAAGTAGGAGCACACGACGACTTAGTAATGGGACTAGCTATAGCATACGAGATACAGGGACAAGTTACATTTGATAAAGAACCTATCACAATAGAACAAGTGTTTAATTTTACTTTAGAAGAACCAGACTATGACGACTGGGGAAGTGAAGTAAGTATAATATAAAGGAGATGAGACAATGAAGAAGAAAGTATTAAGAGAACGTAGAACAATTACAGAACCTAAAGAGGAAGTAAAAGTAGTTGTAGATAAACCAAAACGTAAAAAGAAGGTAGATGAATAATGTCTACTTTAGAAATATTAATATTAATCGTAGGCATAGGACTAATCAACGTCTTATGCTTTTTAATTGGTGCTAGAACGGGACAAAAGACAAGTAAGGGAGAAGATATTACTTTACCTAATTTAAACCCCGTAGAAGCCGTAAGAACGTATGAGGAAAGCCGTCAACAAAAGAAAGAAGAAGACAACTTCAATACAATGTTAGAAAACATAGAAGTATATGACGGAACGAACATAGGACAAAAAGACTTTATCTAGAAAGGGGGAATATAAGTGAACCGAGACGAACTAGAAACAACAGATATATGGAACTTATACGAAAAAGGTCGTAATTATTGCAGATTAATAAATATGTATACAGATACAGACAAGAACTATCGTATGTATAACGGCAACCAATGGGAAGGACTAAAGCTTAAAGGAATAGAACCAGTACAATTAAACTTTATCAAGCCAATAGTTAAATACAAGATAGGTATTATAAATAGTAATCAATGGGCTATTAATTTCTCTAGTGAAAACTTTGAGAATAGAGAATTTAGACAAACAGCAGAAAAAACTTGTGAACTATTAAATAAAAAAGCTTCTAAGGTATGGGAAAAGGACGGACTAGATTTAAAAGTAAGACAAATATGTAAAGACGCAGCCATAAACGATATAGGTATTATGTATGTTACTTATGATGAAGAAGAACAAACACCTATTAACGAGATTATAGACAAGAACGATATATATTTTGGAAATGAAAATGACCCAGATATACAAACACAACCATACATAATCATTAAAAGACGTATGCCAGTTATATTAGTTCAAAACCTAGCCGAAAAAAACGGAGCTAGTGAAGAAGAAGTAAAGAACATACGAGGAGATAATGACACGTCAGAACAAGCAGGAGAACACGCAAAGTACGAAATAGATGATATGTGTACTATCTTAACTAAAATGTATAAGAAAGACGGAGAAGTACATTTCTCTATAGCTACTAAGTGTGTAGTAATCAAAGAAGAAACAAATACAGGACTAGAGTATTACCCAGTTGCAACAATGCGTTGGGAAGAAAAGAAAGGTTCTGCACGTGGAGAGGGAGAAGTAAGACACTTAATACCTAACCAATTAGAAGTTAATAAAACTATTATGAGACGTCTAATAGTTGCTAAACAAACTGCATACCCTACAAAAGTAGTTAATGTTGATAAGGTAGAAAACCCAAAAGATATAGACAAAGTAGGAGTAACTATTAAAACTAAAAATGGTTTGACCGTTGATGACGTTAATAGAGTTGTAGGAATAGTAAACCCAGCTCAAATGAGTTCAGACGTAGAGAAGTTACAAAACGAACTTGTAAGTCTATCTAGAGACCTAGCAGGAGCAGGAGACGTAGCTACAGGAGATATAGATCCAGAAAGTGCTTCTGGACGTGCAATATTAGCCGTACAACAAGCTTCACAACAACCATTAATAGAACAAGTAAGTGCGTTAAAGAACTTTATAGAAGACTTAGCTAGAATATGGCTAGACCATATCATTACGTATTCAGAAGACGGAATAGTATTAGAAGAAGACGTAACAGACCAAGTAAGCGGAGAAGAATATACACAACTTGTAAATATTCCACAAAGTGTATTACAAGAGCTTCAAGCAACAGTTAAGGTAGATATAACTCCTAAGGGTGCATTTGATAAGTACGCACAAGAAGTAAGCTTAGAAAACCTATTAAAAGCTGGTTACTTCAATATTCAAAGGTTAAGTGAATTAGAAGTTTATTATGACGTATTAGATGATGACTCTACAATGCCAAAGAGAAAGTTAGAACAAGCTATTGAAAAGATGAAAGAAGAACAAATGAAGATAGCACAAATTCAAGCACAAGCTAATATGTTAAAACAAAGAGCAAGTACTTTCTTAGATAGTGACCCAGACTCACAAGCAGAAACTATCAAACAAGCAATGCAACAAACACAAGCTGAAAGACAAGCAACTGCTGGTATGCGTGAGGGTATGGCAGAAGAAAGAGCAAATATAGAGTAAAGGAGTGATTAGATGAGAGAAACAGCATATTCATTTTGTAAAGATAGTAAATGTTTATACGAAACATATACAAAAGAAAAAGAAGACGTGTTATTTCAAGAAGTAAATGACGCAATTAATGAAAGATACTCAAAGAGTGAAACCGATACTCTATTAGATAAGAAACAAGCAAAAATACTAAGTGGAACAGAATTACCGACAGAAAGTAATGACGGAGATATATTCCTTTTATATGAAGAATAGAGGTGTAGTCAATGAGTACACTATTAACACAAGAATATAAAAAGATAGGTCAAATAGTATTACAAGACTCTACACAAGATAACATTTTATATATCTATGGTAAAACTAAAGAACCTAACGCAGAAAAGGGCGAAACAACAGCATTAATAAAAGTAACATACTATAGAAGTGCTGGTTATATATCTTTTGGAAGTGCTTCATTAAAAGTAAATAGTAAGACTGCAAAGAGTTATAGTACAACAACTCGTATGGACGCAGGAGAAACAACTGTAATCAATGATTACGAAGTGACTATAGGACACAATGAAGACGGAACTTCTAAAGATGAAAGTATATCTTTCTCTTGGACTGCAAGTAATGGTGGAAACGGAAGTACCACTATTGAAGTAGAAGCAATAGATATACCATTAGTAAGCATAACAGATATTAAAAAAGATAGTGCTAGAGCTTATGTAAGCACATTTGATAAAAAAGGTTTAACCGTAACCGGTGGGGGTTGGGACTTTACCGAAGATCCAAACATAAATAAATGGGACTATATCGAAGGTAATTCTTTAGATAAGGTATTCACTAACTTAAAACCAGAAACAACTTATTATTTAAGAACATTTGTAATAACAAGTGGTGGTGGAGTTAATTCAAAATGGACTAGCTTCAAGACTAAGAAAAACAATGTTGTTAGATTAAGAGTAAATGATAATTGGAAAGAAAGTATTCCGTATATATACGTAGGTGGAAGTTGGAAAGAAGCTACACCATATATAAGCGTAAACGGAAGTTATAAAGAAGTTAATTAAGCACTTATATAGTGCTTTTTTATATGGTCCAAGCATTGAAGACATTAAAAGCTATAGATTAGAGAAACAAACTCTTATAAATAGGAAAGGAATTTAGTTATGGAATATAACGAAGAACTTGTATTAGAAAATACTGAAAATGTTGAAGAACAAGCAACAGAAGAACTTGTTAATGGTGCAAAAGATACTGTAGTTACAGATACAGTAGAAGAAGTAGAAGCACCAGAAGAAACCTTTACGAAAGCACAACTAACAGAAAAAATTGATAGTGCTGTAAAACGTAGAGAAGCAAAACTTCGTAGAGAGTTTAGAAAAACAGAAGAAGATTTAAGAAGCATTGAAGCAGTATTAAACGCTGGACTAGGGACTTCTAATTTAAATGAAGCTAGAGAACGTCTAACAGACTTCTATAAGTCAAAGAACGTACAAATTCCAGATAGGCCTGTTTATTCTGACCGAGAACTTGAAGTATTAGGCAATAGCGAAGCAGATGAAATAATTTCTTTAGGTTTTGACGAAGTAGTTGAAGAAGTTAATAGATTAGCCGATAAAGGTTTAAATAATATGACACCTAGAGAAAAGATTACATTTAAGAAACTAGCCGAACATAGACAAAAACAAGAACGTATTAGTGAACTAGCACGTATTGGAGTGAAAGAAGACGTATTAGCTTCTCAAGATTTCCAAGATTATGCTAGTCAATTTAGAGAAGACGTTCCTATTTCTAGAGTCTATGAAATGTGGGCTAAGACACAACCAAAAACTCCTATCGAACAAATGGGAAGTATGAAAAACTTAGCACCAAACAAACATAAAGACTATTATACGGACGATGAAATTTCTAGATTAACTTTAGATGACTTAAATGATCCTAAAGTTTGGGAAGCCGTTCGTAAATCTATGACAAACAAAAATTAGAAAAACGAAAGGAATGATTAATAATGAACGCAGCAATGCAAACAATTTGGCATAAAGCTTATGAAAGAGCTTTAGAAACAATTACAAGTATGAGAAATCACTGTGATTTCAAATATAGTGGAGACACAAAAAACGCAAAGGAAGTAAAAATCTTAAACGCAGTTAGACCAACTGTTAAAAACTATGTACCTGGGACACCTATTACTAAGGAATATATTAGTGCAACTGAAATGACTTTAAAATTAGACCAATTCCGTTATTTCAATATCGCTATTGATGATATTCACGAAGCACAAAGTGTAGCAGGAGCTATGGAAGCAACAGCAAAAGAAGGATCTCTAGCATTAGCAGAAGAAGGAGATAAATATGTTGCTGAATTAGTTAAAGCAGGAGTAGCAGACGGTAAAATCGCTTCTGTAGACGGTGGAGCTTTAACAAAAACAAACGTAGTAGACAAAGTAGAAGACTGTTTCGCAGTATTATACGGAAACAACTGTAAAGTATCTGAAAGTTACTGGTTAGAAGTAGCTCCAAGTATGTTTAAAGTATTCAGACCAGCTTTAACAGAAGTATTAACAAACAACGTTGAAATGGCTAAGAAAGGGATCGTAGGTAAATATGGTAATGCTAATGTTACTATCGAAAACTTATTAGCAACTGCTGACGGTTCTGTATATAACCAATTAAGAACAGAACACGCTATCGCTTTCTGCGAACAAATCAACAAAGTTGAAGCTTACAGACCACAAGACGCATTTGAAGACGCTTTAAAAGGTCTATATGTATTCGGTGGTTTAGTAACTCGTCCAGAAGAAATCGTAGTATTAAAATCTACTATCTAATTAGACACATTTTAAAGGGCTTTCTAGCCCTTTTTATCTTGTTAGGGTATAAATGGGTTCGACTCCCATAAACAAGACCAAGAAAGGAAATAAACAATGGAAAAAATCGAATATTACACATTAAGACCAAACTTAAAACAAATTTATGGAAAGAAAGTAACTAAAGATACTGAATTTGAAGAAAAAACAGAAGACGGAAAAGTTACACAAACATTTAAAGATTTAGTATTAACAACTACTATCAAAAGAGAAGACGAACAAGGTGGTTTCAAGTGGGAAGAAAACTCAACAATTAAAGTATCAGTACCAGAAGGAACTATCTTAATCTGGAACGAACAAGAAGGTTTTATCGTACCACAATATCAAATGTGTACGTTAGAAGACGTAGAAGAAGATATTAAGAATATCAGAGAAATCTACGAACAAGAACAAGTAGAAGAATAAGACTTCTAAAAAGCTCATAGAAAGGAGTGATTTCAATGACTTTGGAAGAAATGAAGAACAAGATATATTCTATGATAGAAGAATATAACGAAAACGCAGAAAGTCTAACAGATGACGAAGATTTAGCTCTTAAAATGAACGGAGTAATAAATCAAGTCCAAAACGAACTAGCTAGATTTAAGAAGATAGACGACTATACAGAAATAGACGTAACAGAAGAAGAAATGCTAGATTTAACAGACATAGACACAGACATATACCAATTAAACGTAATTAAAGGTGTATCATACGAACAAATAGGCGACAAATTAATATTTAATGAAACTGGAAAAGCTAAGATACATTATTTTAGATACCCAGCACAAATAGATAGTGAAACAGAAGACGAGTATGTATTTGAATTAGATAGAGACGCATTAGAAATACTTCCTTATGGTGTAGCAGGAGACTTACTAAAGAGTGACGTTTCTAGTGGTTACGGAGCTGTATATTCAAATAGATATAAAGAATTAATCAATTCATTAGATCCAAGAGCTTCAATGCCTACTATGAGTTTTGAAGGGGGCTTTGAGTTCTAATGGCAACTAGTGGAGACTTAATTTCAAGAAAATATGAAAAATTTAGAGGTGTAGATTTCGGACACAGAAAAGACGAAGTATATCTATATCGTAGTCCAGACGCATTAAACGTATGGAAGAATTATAAAGGAAGTAACGGAAATTGCATAGAAACGAGACCAGATTTAGAATTACTTAAAAATTATAGTGATACTATTTTTGGTCTCTTTTTTTATAACAATAAACTAATCGTACATAGTGGAACTAATCTATATGAAGAAGAAAAAGTAATCTATTCAAGTATGGCACAAAATAAAAGTGTTATGTGGGTGTATGGTAAAAAACTATATATCATAGACGGAAGCGAGTATCTAGTATATGACGGAACAAAAGTAAAAGCAGTAGAAGGTTATATACCAACTACAACAACTGGTAAATCAGCAACAGGAGAAGGAACTAAGTTTCAAGACGTTAATTTACTAACAGGAGTTAGAAAAAATGCTTTTACAGGAGACGGAGAAAGTACAGCTTTTCAATTAGATACAGAAGAATTTGACGCAGATTATATCGTAAGAGCTTGGGTAAATGATGAAGAAACAGTAAAGTTCTCTACAGATCCTATGCGTGGAATAGTTACGTTTGAGACAGCTCCTAGTGCACCAGATACAGTAGGACAAACAAACGTAATAATTCAATTTAGAAAGACAATTAAAGGTTATAGAGACAGAATAACTAAGTGTACTATGATAGAACAATTTGATAATCGTATTTTCTTTAGTGGAAATCCAGATTACCCAAATGTTTTATTCCACTCAGCATTAGAAGATCCAACATATTGTAGTGATTTAGATTATTACGAAGAAGGAACAGATGACTCTAAAATAACAAGCATAGTAACTGGAAATAATGCTTTATGGGTATTAAAAGAACCTAGTCAAAGTAATACAACTATTTTCTACCATAACCCAGCATTAGACGATACATACGGAAAGATTTACCCTAGCGTACACTCAAGTATTTCAACAGGTTGTGTAGCTAAAGGAATTAATTTTAATGACGTAATAAGTTTCTTTAGTGATAGAGGTATGGAAGGAATAACAGGGGACGTAACAACAGAACAAGCGTTAGACCATAGAAGTTCGTTAGTAGACAATAAATTATTAAATGAAAAGAACTATAAAAACCTTATCTTAGAGAAATGGGAAGGTTATTTATTAGTTATAATCGACAACAAAATATATTTAGCAAACTCTAAGGAAATGTTTACTAATAACGACCACACAGAGTATGAGTGGTATTACTGGGAATTTGCTAAAAACATTACAGGAACTCTAGTTAAAGACGGAGTTCTTTATTTATGTAGTGAAAAAGAAATTTACACACTAACAAAACAAGGCGAAGTAGAAGCATACTGGACTACTTTAGATGATGAATTTACTTGCCCTCAATATCAAAAGACAACAAATAAAAAAGGTTGTGTAGTTGATATAGAAGGAGCAGAAATAACAGTATCAGTAAAAACAGATAACAATAATTTTGAAGTAATAGATAGATATAAAAATACAAAAGGTTATGTAGTGCCAAGAATTAAAAAGAAAAAATGGAAGTCAATACAACTAAAATTTAGTTCAAATAAACCATTTTATTTATATTCAAGCACATTAGAGGCCTATGTCGGAAGCTACGTTAAGAGATAGGAAGGAGTGAGACAATGGCAGTTAATTATAATGACAAGCGATTTGCAAAAGTAGAAGCAGATAAACAAACAGCTATAAACAACGCAAACAATACTTATAACAATATGATTAATCAAACAGATGACAAGTATAACGAACTTATACAGTCATCTAAAGATTACGCAACACAACAACAACAAATACAACAAGAAAATACCGATTTTGCTATTGAGAAGATAAACCAACAAAAAGATAAAACAGAAAGAGATTATATCAAAGAACAAAAAGCAGGTTACGTAGACTATCAAAAGGCAACAGACCAATACGGAGTAAATGCAGAAGCAATGGCACAAAACGGTATGAGTAATACTGGGTTCGCTGAAAGTTCAAAAATACAAGCGTTTACAACATACCAAAATAGATATGCAACAGCTAGAGAAAGTTATAATCAAGCAGTTTTAAACTATGATAACGCAATTAAGGAAGCACAATTAGCTAATAACGCACAATTAGCCGAAATTGCATATAAAGCTCTACAAACACAATTAGAGTATTCATTACAAGGTTTCCAATATAAGAACGAATTATTACAAACTAAACTTAATACTCAAATTCAATTAGATAGCGAATACAACAATAGATACCAACAAGTATTATCACAAATCAATACTGAAAACGCATTAGCAGAACAAATAAGACAATTCAACGCACAATTAGCTTTCCAAAAGCAACAAGCACAAAAAGCTAGTAGTTCAGCTAAATTATCTTCTGGATCATCTAAAAAATCTAGTTCATCAAGTAATTCAAATAAATCTACAAAGATTACAGAAGGTTCTAAGAGCTCAAAGTTAAGTTCTGACGGTTGGATGAGTGCCCAACAACTAGCTAATAGTATGGGACTTCCAGCCGCAGTAAATTTAGCTAATGTAATAAGTGATAAAGAATATGAACGTAAAGAAGTAAACGGAATTGGTTACTATAAAAAAAAATAAGGGGGTGTAATAATGGCAAGTTGGCAAGAAACATACGAACAACTTAAAAAAAGAAAGAAGCAAATAGACAATGCAAAAACACCGTCTGAAATAAAACAAATAAATATTGCAGGTAGCAGTAAAAAAGACAATATATCTATACCTAGTTATACAAATAACAATACACAATTACCATTACCAAGTGTAGTGCCATTAAAAACAACAGTTACAATGCCTACAACTAAGAAAAAAGAGGAAAAAAGAACTTGGTTTAACTTAGGGGCATTTGATGACGGTTATGATTTTGGAGATATAACTAAAACTATTTTAGGGACTAGCAAAAATATAACTCAAAATCTATACGAAGGAGCTTTAGGAATAGCAGAAAAAACAATAGACACAGGAGCTTATGGTATTGGTTTATTAGGGGACGATAAACTAAAACAAGATATGCAAAAGTTTATCGAAAAAGATTTAATAGATGAAGAAAAAATAGCTAAATATGCAAGTTGGTCTAACCCTACAGCTCTTATAAATCAATTAGTTGTTGGAGATAAATCGGACGAATATACAGTTCTAGGGGAAAAATCACAAGATTTAGTACAGTCAGCAGGTCAATTAGCAGGAACAGCAGGACTACAATATGTAGGCGTTCCGTGGTGGCTAACAACAGGAACTACAAGTTTTGGTGGAGAAGTAGAACAAGCATTTAAAAAAGACGCAACATACGGAGAAGCTGGTTTCTCTGGTTTAGTTAGTGCAGGAGCAGAAATACTAACAGAAAAAATCTCTGGTGGTATTAGTTTTGGTGGTAAAACACTAGACAAAGGTTTAAAAGAAGTTATATCAGAAAAAATAAGTAATAAAGCAGTAAGTAACTTAATAAAATTCGGACTAGACGCAACTGGAGAAGGTTTCGAAGAAGTAGCAACAGAATTTATTTCTACTTTAGGTCAACAACTAAGTTATGAAAGAGAAGAAACTTGGCAAGAACTTTTAAATAATGAAGAAGCTATGGACTCTTATATCGGTCAAGTTGGAAATGCTTTATTCGGAGAAGAAGCAAGAGCTAACTACGGAGAAGCATTTATAGGTGGAGCAGTTCTAGGTGGTGGAGCTAATTTAGGCAAACTAGCTACCTCAAGTAAAACAGGTAGAGACTATGACACAGGACTAACAACAGATGAAACAGTAGTTGTAGAAGCTGAAACTAATAGAAGAATAGACGCACAAGAACAAGCAGGTAAAAAGCTAACAGCAAAAGATAAAGCTAAAATCGAAGAAGAAGTAAAACAAGAAGTATTAAAGAAATTTAATACTCAACCAACAAATAAAGAAGACTTAACACAAGCAAAAGTACAACAAAGTAACACACAAGAAACAGTACAAGATATAGATAATCAAATAGTAGCATTAGAAGAACAACTAACTAATACAGAAGATCCAGTAGAATATGAAAGATTATCTACAGAAATAAAAGAATTAGAAGAAAGAGCTAATCAACTAGAACAACAAGGTATAGCACCAGTTCAAACTCAACAACCAACTACCCAACAAGTAGAAACTAATTTGCCTACAGAGTTCGATAGCAACACCCAAAATATAGAAACAAACAATAGTTCGATTGTAGAAACTGGAAATTCCGTTTATAATAAATCTAACAAGGAAGTGGTGTTAGATGAAAGAGGAGACACAACAAGAGGAATTAATGAAGTGGGAAATGCTGTTGAGGGAAGCAATGTACCAGAGATTAATGAAATTGTACCCGAAAGAGAATATACAACAAAAGAGTGGAAAGAATTTGAAAAACGAGCAGCCACAACAAGAAAAACAAACTTATCAGAATACGAACAACAATTAAGTACAGATATTAAAAACAACTTTAATAAAGAAGTTGTTTTTTTTGATGATAAAAATTCTAAATATTTAGGTGGAGCTTCTGTAAATCAAAAAGATACAATTTATATTCTTAGTAATGAAAATGTTACAGATAGAACAGAAAACTTTGTAGCATATCACGAAGTATTAGAGTCAGAAATATTACATAATAAAAATTTAAAAAGTAAATATATTGACGTTGCTATTGATGAAATAATAAATGATGAAGGTTTCAAAAAAACTAGAGAGGTATTTGTTGCCGACCAAGAAAACTTAAAAAATGCTCCCGATAAATTAATAGCAAAAGATATTATAGTTGATATTTTTGCCGAACAACAAACAGGTATAAATAAAGGTTATGACTTAAACCTATCAGATACTACATTAGAAGTTATAGATTACAACTTACAAGCATTTAATAACGAAGTAAAAAATAAAAAGAATACAGAAACTAAAACACAAGAAGACATAGCTCCTATAAGGCAAGAATTAGCCGAAACAACGAAGGAACTTGTTAAGACAATAAAAGATACTACTAAAGAAGTAAACAAACTAAAAAAGGAACTTAACGAGGTTAAGGAAAGTGTTAGTGAAATTGTAGAAGAAGGTAAAACTTTAACAGAAGCAGATTTACCACATATCGAGCAAATACAAAAAGAAGTACCTAATCAAGACGTAGCACCTATAAGAAATAATCTAACAGAAGCAGAAACACAAGAGTTAGATACACTAGACAATATTCCGTTCGATTTAACAGCAGAAGAACAAGCAAGAAAAAATGAATTGGAAATGACAGAAAACAATAGATACTATATGAACGATACAATGACTTTAGATAAGAAATCATTAAAAGCATTATCTAAAAACATTAAAGACGCATTGGATCTAAACAATAAACAAAGAGCAGAGTTAGAAAATGCAATTCAAGAGTATAGTATGCAAGAAAACGCTTCTAAAGAAGATTTACACGATATTATCGAACATAAATTTGGAAAACAAAGTATAGAAACACAACTAGAAGACGTAGTAGAAGTTCAAAGAGCTATTAAAAATACTAAAATCAAACCTACAGACGATTTAAGACAAATGACTGATTACTTCCAAACTAAACAAAAGAATTTTGGAAGAATAACAATGTCTAACGCAGGTATGGAAATAGACAAAGTATATCAAGAATTATCTGAAAGGTATAATGGTTTCTTCCCAGAAACAATAACAAACCCAGCAGACCAATTTGAAAGAATAATTGAAGTTGCTAATATGAGTAAAGTTTCAACAGAAAAAATAATCTTACCAGAAGAAACAATTCAAGATATAACTGATTTCGTATATGAAAGCGTACAAGACTATAAATATTCTGAATATGTAAAAGACTCTAACCAAATGTATAAAGACGGTTGGGAAAATATAAATATTCCTATTGAAGAAACAAACGATACAGATATTGCACCAGTTTTAACAGTTAGTCCTAAAGTAAAGGCAAAAACACCAAGTAGAAATGTTGACTGGGAAGCATTAGAAGACACTTCAAAAGGAAATCAACAACAATTCAACTCTGAAACAATGGAATTAGAAGACAGTACAGAAAAGAAAACTAAAAAAGAAATTAAACAAGAACTTTTACAAAAAACAGGCATTATGAACGAAAGTTTAGATAATGCTAACAAGTTACCTAAAATACTAATGGAAAACACAGATCCTATAAGACTACAAGAAATGATATTCGGTAGAGGTTTAGGAAACGATATAAACAAAATGTTTTTCCATAAAGTTAAAGATAATACTTCTGAAAAAATAAGATTTCAAAATAAAGAAAGAACAGAAATAAAAGCTTTAGGAATTAAGGCAAGAAGTAAAGAGAGTGCAGCCGTACAAAAATACGGAGAAAAACAATGGACTAATGAAGCAGGAGAAGTATTAGCATACGGAGATAAAGAACTCGCTTCTGAATTTCCTAATGTAGAAACTCAAAACAAAATTAAACGTGCTTCTGAAATAATTAGACAAAAATATGATAGTTATTTAGACCAAACAAATAAAGTATTAACAAGTTTAGGTTATGACGCAATACCAAAAAGAAAAGATTATATGCGTCACTTCCAAGAACTTAACGATATATTCACAAGAGTAGGTATTCCATACAACTACAACGAAATGACAGCTAACGACTTACCTACTGATATAAACGGACTAACAGCAGACTTTAGTCCTTCTAAAAACTTTTTCGCAAGTGCATTACAAAGAAAAGGAACTAAAACAACTTATGACGCAATTACAGGTATAGACGGTTACTTAGAAGGAATAGGGAACTTAATTTATCATACAGAAGATATACAACGTCTAAGAGCTTACGAACAATATATTCGTGATACATACGGAGAAAATCACGGTTTCGACAATTTAGAAATGCTAACAGATGAAGAAAAAGTAAAAAGAATAGAAAAGATACAAGATAATCATTTATCTAACTATGCTTCTTGGTTACACGAATATACAAATACATTAGCAGGAAAGAAAGCATTAATAGATAGATCGGTTGAAAGTTTGGCAGGAAGAAGAATATATTCTTTCTTGAATACTACAAAATCACAAGTCGGTAAAAATATGATAGGTTTCAATGTTAGTAGTGCTTTAACTAACGTAGTAGCAGAAGTACAAGCGTTGGCTAAAACAAATAAACTAGCAACTGTAAAAGGTTTATCAGATACAGTTAAAAACATATTCATAAAAGACGGATTTGTAGAGAAAAACAACTTCTTAACTTCAAGATTTGGAAGTGATATGTTATCTAAAAACTTGTGGCAACGTATAGGAGACGCAGGTTTTATTTTTATGCAAGGAACAGATAACTTTATCTCTCAATTAGTTGTAAGAAGTAAATACAACGAATTAAAAGCAAAAGGTTTAAGTGACGCACAAGCACACGAAGAAGCTGGTAAATTTGCTTCTAGAATAATGGGAGATAGGTCACAGGGAGCAACAGCAAACATTTATAATTCTCAAATGTTAGGTTTAGTTACTCAATTCCAATTAGAAGTAAACAACCAATTATATAGTATGTTCTATGATACATACCACGAGTCAAAAGAAAAAGCGAAAAACAACGCTATTAAAACAGGTGCAGGTATGACTTATACATTAGGTCAACTAGCAGTATTAACACACTTGTTTGGAGCAGGTTTTGAAGCAATGGCAGGTTATAACCCTACTTTTGATATTATCGGTATGTTAATGACAGCGTTTGGTTTAGATGATGAAGAAGAAGACGAAGATACAACAGCAGAAAACTTAGGTCAAGCTTTTGAAAAATTAGTAGACGCTTTACCTTATGTAAATATAATTACTGGTGGTGGACGTATTCCAATTTCGGAAGCATTACCTCTAGAAGAATTATTTACTGGTAAAGATGAATTTGGAAACGATAAATCTAGAGTAGAAACTTTAAAAGAAGCATTACCTTATTACGTTTTACCTACTGGTTATAGTCAAATTAAAAAGACAACACAAGGTTTAGGTATGTATGACGAAGATTTACCAATAGCAGGATCTTATACTGATAGTGGAAATTTAAGATTTACAGCAGGAGATAGTACTTGGGACAAAGTACAAGCTGGTGTATTTGGTCGTTGGGCTAATAAAGAAGCACAAGCATACGTAGATAGTGAGTTTAAATCAATAGATAAAGAAAACATAGACGAATTAATTGATTTAGGTATGACTTCTAGCGAATACAAAAAATTAAAAGAAGACATTAATAAAGTCGGAGAAACTAAAAACGATAAAGGTTATATAAAATATACAGACGAAGACGGAAATTCATATTGGTATGATAAGAAAACTCAAACAGTATACGATAGCAATAATAAAGAGTCTGACGTATCAATACTAGATTTAACAAAAGCAACTTCAAAAGAACAAAAGATAGAATACATTGATAGCTTAGATTTAACTACAGACCAAAAAAATACTCTAGTTAATAATATGCTAAGTGAAAATCTTGTAGATGAATACGGTTACCAAAAATACATTGGTACAGAAGTTAATAAAAAAGGAAAAGAAGTTGAAAAAACATATTGGTATGATGAAAAAAATGATATTTTATATGACTCTAAATATAAAGAAGTAAGAAACTCTTTATTAGATGACTTAGTAAAAGCAGAAGAAACAAATGTAGATATGGGCGAATATGATAAATTCGCAACTTATGAAGAATTTGATTTCTCTTATAAAAACCCTAAAAAATATGAGTGGTTAAAAGAAAATGATATTTCGTATGATGAATACACTTATGACGAAGATACAAAAGACGTTTATGACTACGCATACAATAACCCAGAAGTTTATAAAGCTGGTAAAGCTATAGCAGGAGACTTCAAAGATTATATGGAATACACAGATTATATATATGATTTAAAAGCAGATAAAGATAGCGAAGGAAAATCAATAAGTGGTTCAAGAAAAACAAAAGTAATTTCTTATGTAAACGAATTAGATTTAACAATTCCACAAAAAGCAATGTTAATAAGACGTGAATATTCTACTTTTGATGATTACAACTATGACATTGTAGATTATGTAGACAACTTAGATATTGATTACGAAGATAAAGTAAGCATACTTGAAAGTTTAGATATGAAAGTATCAGAAGACGGTACTATCAGTTGGTAAGGAGTGATTAAATGAGTATAAAACAAGATCGTTGTTTACCAAGAACAGCATTAGACGTAGATAGAAGATATAACCCAGTACCTAATGACGTAGAAGAATTAAGAGATATAATAAAAGATTTTGAAGTCGACACAACGTTGTCGGCTTCTTCTTCTAATGCTATTTCAAATAGTGCAGTAACAAAAGCTCTAAATAATAAAGTTACGAAGGTAGCAGGTAAAGACCTATCTACAAACGATTTCACAGACGAATATAAACAAAAAATAGATAACTCAACACAAAGTACAAACGACTTTACAAACGCATATAAAAACAAACTAGACAATATAGAAGCAGGAGCAGAAGTGAATTTACTAGAGAAAATCTATATTGCAGGAGAAGAACAAACAATAACAAATAAAGCAGTTAATTTATATGTTGACGATTATATGAGTGATTATTCAACTAACCCAGTACAAAATAAAATCGTAAAAGAATATATAGACAGCCACAGTTCAAGTGGTGGTGGAAGTGCAATATATCAAGAATATCATACAGACTACGCAGGGTACGTTTGGTTTAATGACGGCTTCTTAGTCCAATGGGGAAGAACTTCAATAACACCAACAGCAATTAACACAGATACAACAGCTCGAATAACTTATACATATTCATACGATAATATTCCAGATAGAAAAACAGAAGTTTCATCAGCAACACCAAGCGTAGCAAAGGTAACAAGTGGTGGTGGGACAACAACAGCATTATCAAAACAAGGTATGAATATCTATGTTAATTCAAGCACAACAAAAGCTGTAACAGTTGACTGGTCGGCAACAGGTTATAAAAGCGTATAGAGGTGGTTAAATGAGATATACATTAAATGACGAAGGGTACATAGAAACAATAAGTTTTTTACACGCAGTAGAGTGTAATAACAAAACTTGTACCGAATATACTGGCACAATTCCAGAAGGTTATAGTTCATTAGCAGAGTGGAACGAAAACGCAGTAATACAAGCATATAAAATAATAAACGGCAATTTAACTCACGATCCAGATAAAGAAGCAGAATTAATAAACGAGTGGAATAATTGCAGTTGTTTAAACATAATGACAATAAGTTTGAGTGAAAATGTAACTAATAAAATTTCAACAGCTTGGTCTTATTCAAAATTAATGTGTAATAAAGTTCAAACAAATTTAGGAAATAAATTAACGTTGGAAAATGGAGCTGTAAAGATAGGCAAAGGCGTAAAACACGTAAAAGTAAGTTCTAACTCAATGCTTAACGGTATAGCTACTCACATAATAATAAACATAACTCATAATGGTAGTAACGTATCGGCAGGTTATTACAGAGCTACAGGAACAGCACATTTTGGAATAGTTGCTTTAACACCAATTATTTTAGAAGTTTCAGAAGGAGACACAATATATTTAACGTATGGAGCAGGAGCAACAGGAGACTTAACTATTGCAGGTGGTAATTGTACTTATCTGACAGTAGAGGTATTAGATTAAAAGGAGAGTGATATAGATGATAGCTATAACAGAAGATAATCAAAATATCGAAATAACAAGAGGGGACGCAACACAAAAAGACTATAACATTTTAGCTTTTAAATTCCCTATCTATAATGTTGAAACACAACAAGAAGAAGATTACGAATTTAAACCAACAGATAAGATAACTTTTGTTTGTTTTGATAAAAAAGGTTACACAAAAGAAGAAATTCTAAGAAAGAGTTATCTAGTATCGGACTTAGGTTATACGCAAAATACTACCATTGTAGAATTGCCATTAACAAGTGAAGATACAAAAAAATTCCCTTTATTAAATAAGGGCAAAACATATTGGTTCGATTTAGTTCTAAATGATGAAGTAACTATTTTAGGTATGGACTCAGAAGGAGCTAGAACGATAAAAGTATTCCCAGAAAGTGGAGAAGGAGGAATGTAACAATGGCAGTAACAGGAAAAGGTATTTTAGGTTGGAGAGGTCCAAAAGGTTTATCAGCATACGAAATAGCAACACAAAATGGTTTCGTAGGTACAGAACAAGAGTGGCTTAGTACATTAGGTACTTCTAGTCATTTCACAGAAAGTAAGACTGTTTATTACACAAATAACCGTAATGAAAATATTTTACAATTACCAGAAACATATTTAAACAAAGATTTTAGTACATTGAATTTATATATCAATGGTATGAGAATATTGGCACAAGACTACACAATAAACGAAACAGCTAGAACAATTACTTTATCAAACCCTATTGTAGAAATAGGAACAGAGGTAGAAATGGTTGTATTAACAATAACAACAAACGATTTACCTATTATGAGTACTATTTCAACTACTTCAACAAATGATACAGCACCAGGGACAAAAGCAGTATACGATTTCGTAACAGGAGAAGTAGCAAAAGTACCAAGTCAAATCATAGACGATACAACAGCTAGTACAAACAAAGTTTATTCAAGTAATAAAGTAAATAGCTTATTAAGTGCGAAATTAGATACTTCTAATATTAAAGTTCTAACAGGTCAAGTATCAAATATTGGAGCAGGAGCAACAAGTATAACAGACGTTGAATACCCAGACGGTTTCACAAAAGATAACACATTAATTATAGGTAAAATGGTTTCTTCAAATAATAACTATTACGATATGGCAGATATAGAGTCAACAGCAAGTGGTTTCCCAACTATTAAACAATTAGCTTTAACAGATGACACAATAAGAATATGGCTTGAAAATACAAGTTCAGAAACAGCAAGAGTTGGTTATTATAAAATTACAATTATGAAGATAGGGGGGTAACGTATGGCAAAAGCAATACAAGAAAACCTAGAATTTTATAGAGGTCGTACATATTCGAGAGATTTTACAATTAACGATTTTACGGATCAAGTAGACGATATAAAATTTACAGCTTGTGAAGATACAGCTAATAAACATTATTGTTTAAGAAAAACTTTAGGCAATGGAATAGAAGTAGTCGATAAAGGAACAAACGAAGACGGAACAACTTTCACAACATATAACTTGACTATCGAACCGAAAGATACAGACCATTTAAAAGCTAATTTCGAATATGGTTACGATATAGTGTTGTATTCAGGCAACGATAAACACCAGTTAATCGAAGGTAAAATTAATTTATTAAGTACATATACAAAATCTTGTAACGAATGTTAGGTGTTGCTTATGGTAGAGCTAACTTTAAATACCGAAGAAAAAATAAATGTAACACTATCACAAGACCAAGCCATAAATACAAACACACAAAATAATACAGAAACTATCGACGTAAAATTATCAAATGAAAAAGCAATAAATACAAGTCTAGCACAAGTAAAGAGTGTAACAACAAGTGTAGAAGACTTAAACTATATTCCAGCATATAGAGAATACGAAAAAGAAAGACAAGAAAACGAACTTGAAAGACAAGCATATTTTGAAGAACTACAAGAGAGAGTAGAAAACGGAGAGTTCGTGGGAAAATCTCTAGAGTATGACTGGGAAGATACAAAACTAGGTATAAGACAAGAGGGACAAGAAGAATATGAATATGTAGATTTGAAAGGCGAAAAAGGAAATGACGGAGAAGGAGTTGAAGCCTTAACAAATCTAGAAATAGAAGCATTAATAAATACAAATATTTTATAAAGGAGAGTAGGAAATGAAGTATTTAGACTCAAACGGACTATTATATTTAATTCAAAAAATTAAAACGTGGCTAACAGGAAAGGTAGACAAAGAAACTGGGAAAGGTTTATCAACAAACGATTTAACAGATGATTTAAAAGCTAAATACGATACAGCAGTTGCTAAAGTAGATGACTTAACCGAAACAGGTGGAGCACCAAACGTAATTGAAATTGTTAAAGTAAACGGAAGTGCATTAACACCAGATAGTAACAAAGCCGTAAACGTAGTAGTACCAACTAAGACAAGCCAATTAACAAATGATGATAACGTAGTTAAAGACGCAAGTTACGTCCATACAGATAATAACTATACAACTACTGAAAAAACTAAATTAGCAGGTTTAAGCAACTATGATGATACAGCAATTAAAAATCAAATAGCACAAGCAGGTAAAATCGACACTATTAAAGTAAATGGAACAGCACAAACAGTAACTAACAAGACTGTAAGTTTAACGATCCCAACAAACAACAATGAATTAACTAACGGAGCTGGGTATATTACAGGTATTAGTAAAAGTGACGTTACAACAGCTTTAGGTTTCACACCATACAACGCAACAAACCCTAGTGGGTATCAAACAGCTAGTCAAGTAAGTTCAGCAATAGAAGCCGTTGTAGGTTCAGCACCAGACGCATTAAATACATTAAAAGAATTAGCAGACGCATTAGGAAACGATAAGAATTTTGCTAGTACAATGACAACAGAACTAGCTAAAAAAGTAAATACAACAGATTTAGTAGCTATAACAAATGATGAAATAGATACACTATGTGCTTAATGAGGTGGTTTAATGAAATATTTAAACGAAACAGGTGTAGCTAAACTATGGGAAAAGATAAAAAGTAATTTCGCTACAAAAACCGATTTCAATAATTTAAATGATGAATTATTTACTTTAGATAATCAAGTG
>JAZRSA010000020.1:0-76460 GCA_045651205.1 Clostridia bacterium | reverse complement strand
CACCTATATCTAAAATATTTCCTTCTTTTAATATTCCTTTACCATATACAATATCAAATTCAGCCTCTCTAAATGGTGGAGCAACTTTATTTTTTACAACTTTTACTCTTGCTCTATTTCCTACTACTTCGCCATCTTGTTTGATGTTTTCTACTTTTCTAATATCTAATCTTACAGATGAATAATATTTTAATGCTCTACCTCCGGTAGTTGTTTCTGGATTTCCAAACATTATTCCAACTTTTTCTCTTAATTGATTTATAAATATTAAAACTGTTTTTGATTTATTAATAGCTCCTGCTAGTTTTCTTAATGCTTGTGACATAAGTCTTGCTTGAAGTCCCATATGTGAGTCTCCCATTTCACCATCAATTTCAGCCTTAGGAACTAACGCTGCAACAGAGTCTACTACTATAATATCTATAGCACCACTTCTTACTAATTGTTCAGTAATTTCTAATGCTTGTTCTCCTGTATCTGGTTGAGATACTATAAGGTTATCTACATCTACTCCTAAGTGTTTAGCATATACTGGATCTAATGCATGTTCTGCATCTATGAATGCTGCAATTCCACCCATTTTTTGTGCTTCAGCAATCATATGTAGAGCAACTGTAGTTTTACCAGAAGATTCTGGTCCAAACACTTCTATTATTCTTCCACGTGGAACTCCACCTATTCCTAATGCTATATCTAAGCTAAGTGCTCCTGTTGGTATTGCGTCAACATTTACACTTCCTACTTCTCCAAGTTTCATAACAGAACCTTTACCAAAGTTCTTTTCGATTTGTGATAAAGCTATATCTAAAGCTTTCTTTCTTTCATCAGTTATCATTAATATTACCTCCTAAATAACGAACATTTGTTTTAGCATGACATCATTATATATAAAGAACAATTGTTTGTCAACACTTTTTTTAATAAATTTTAAAATTTATATTTTTATTATATCTTATGGTTATTTAATGTAAACAACTTTACTTATTTTTTCAAGTTGCTTAGCTCTTTATCTTACGTACTCTAGCATATTATTCATTTGCAAAAAGCGACAAAAAAACGTGCTCAAAAAGAACACGTTCTTAATAACTTATAATTGCACTATTTTTTTGCTAGTATCAAATTCATAGCTTAATAACTGTTCTCCACCATCTAGGCTTGTAACTTCTAATGAATTCGTTAGTATATCTGCATAACTAAATGTCGCAGGGGCAGCAATGTCAGTGCGTCTAATTCTGAACTTATCGCTGTAAACGCCCTCAATAACACCTGTTAGATTCTCAACTTTGTTTCTTCCAACATTATATTTAAAATGTAATTCTTGTCCTTTGTAGTTCTCTGCATCCGCCTTAATCTTTGCAAAAGCATGTTCCTTCAAAATCATGACAACCACCTCTTAATGCCCCGATTATAGCATACCCTACAGATAGAGTCAAAAGCTTGAAATCCCATAAAAAACGTTATATTTCAATATTATGTAATCATTTTGTTTTGAGCACAAGAAAAATAAGCAAACAACATTTTTTGTTTGCTTATTTCTAACATTTATATTAATTCGTATTTTTCAGCTATTTTAAAGTATTTATTGCTTCTTTTAGTTGTGGATCTGTATTTGGATTAACTTTGTAATCTATACTTGTTCCTTTTGGCAATTCTACTTTAATATTTGGTTCTATACCAACACCATGTATTTCGTTTCCAGATGCTGTATAGTATTTTGCTATTGTTATAGCAACACCACCACCATTTTCAAGTTCAATGTAACTTTGCATTATACCTTTACCAAATGTTTGTGTTCCAATTACCTTACCTGCTTTTAAGTCTTTTACAGAACCAGCTAATATTTCTGATGCACTAGCACTATTTTCATTTACAAGTAATGCAAACGGTACTTTTGATGAATCTTTATCTGACTTAAACGTTTTAACCGTTCCATCGCCATATTCTTCTTTTATTATTAAGCCTTCTCCACATAAAAGATCTGCTATCTTTATTGTATCTGATACAAATCCACCTGGATTATCTCTTACATCTATAATTAGTTTTTCTACCTTTTCTTCTTTTATTAATCTATCATATTCCTTCTTAAATTGATTATATATATTTCTCTCAAATGCAAAGATTTTAATATATCCAATCTTAGTTCCTTTAATAACTTCCGAAGATATATTACTTGCATTTATTGTTTTTCTTACGACATTAAATTCAATTTCTTTTCCGTCTCTTTCAACAAGTAGTTTTACATATGTCCCTTCTTCGCCTTTAATTTTTTCAGAAGCTTTATTATAGTTATCTTTATTTAGTTTAGTACCTTCAACTTCTAATATTACATCTCCTGCTTTAAGCCCCGCTTTATACGCTGGAGTTTCTGGCATTACTCCAAGAACTCTTACTTTGCCTGTTGATACATTTAATCCTAAATGAATTCCTATTCCAGAATATTCTTCATCACCAGAATTAATTTCTTCATCAAATTGCTCTTCTGTTAAATATCTAGTATATGGATCATCTATATTTTCAAATATTCCTTCTATTGCTCCATCTACAAGCTTATCAATATCTACTTCGCCCATATATTTACCTTCTATAAGGTTAAGTACTTCAGATATCTTATCTGTACCTTTTGAAACCGCAATTTTATCACTTGGATTATATATATCCACGTCTTGATCCGATATAACCATAAATGAAATTATAGCTACAGCAGATATTACTACTATTAACGATGCTGTTATTACTTCTGACCAAATCTTTTTGTAATCCACATTATACCTCCATTTTAATATGTTAATATTACTACACGAACCGCTTGTAGTCAATTAAAACGACTATTTTTTACATTATTTTCGTTTTTTCTAATTTCCTAACCAAAAAGATTTCTACTACCCCCTTGACTTGTAAGCGCTGTTATAGTATAATTTTACAAGTAATTTAGAAATACGAATTTATGTATTTCCCACTGAGGGGAGGGAATATAAACATGCCAGGAATAAAAGTAAAAGAAAACGAGACTTTAGATAACGCTCTTCAACGTTTTAAAAGACAATGTGCTAAGTCTGGTGTTCTTGCTGAAATAAAGAAAAGGGAGCACTATGAAAAGCCAAGCGTAAAGAGAAAAAAGAAATCTGAAGCTGCTAGAAAAAGAAAACACTAAAAATAATAAAAAGAAAGCCTAAGGCTTTCTTTTTTGCGTCTATTTAACTTTGAATTTTGTAACATTTATTCAAAAATCTTGCTTACCATTTTTTCATCTAACTTAATATATTCTCCAGATTTTAATTTATCTAACTTAAGTCCTCCTATAGCAATTCTCTTTAAATTTAACACTTTATTGTCTACCGTTTCTATCATTCTTCTTACTTGTCTATTCTTTCCTTCACCAATAGTAATTAAAATCTTTTTATCTGTTATCTTTTCTACTTTAGCAGGTCTTGTTACATATCCACCAATGTCTACACCTGTTTCCAATTTCGTTATAGCAACTTCAGTTATATTTTCTTTTAATACAACTTCATATTTTTTACATATATGTTTTGTTGGATGAATTACATTGTTAGAAAACTCTCCATCGTTTGTTAGAATTAATAATCCTTCTGAATCCATATCTAGTCTTCCTACAGGATATATTCTTTCTTTTACTTTAACTATATCCAGTACAGAAGGTCTACCAAATTGTTCCTTTGATGTCGTTACATAGCCCTTTGGTTTGTTTAGCATAATATACACTTTATTCTCCTCTAGAGATATTGTTTTTCCAGCTACTGCAACCACATCTTTCTCTTTAACCTTGTATCCAAGTTCTGTATTTACTACTCCGTTTACTAAAACCTTGCCTTCTAATATATATTCTTCTGCTTTTCTTCTAGAACACACACCAGAACTAGCTATGTATTTATTTATACGCATTTCTTCCAATTAATTCACCTCCATATATTTCTTTCATATAATATATTATTCCATAAGTCTTATGTTTATATATATTGAGCAAACATTTAGTTTGCTCATTTTGTTATTTTAATCTATTTAATACTTCCTTAAATTCTTCCGGTTCTTCTTGTTCAAACTCAATATACTTCCCTGTTGTTGGATGATTAAAACCAAGTGTTTTAGCATGCAATACTTGTCCAGCTACACCAAATTCATTTTTAGCTGGCCCATAAGTATCATCTCCTAAAAGCGGATGGCCTATATATGACATATGCACTCTAATTTGATGCGTCCTTCCTGTTTCAAGTTTAGCTTCCACTAAAGTATATCCTGATTCATAAAATCTTTTTAATACTTTAATATGTGTAATGGCTTCCCTTGAATTTTTCTCAGTTACTGCCATCTTTATTCTATCTGAAGTACTTCTACCAATAGGGAGATCTATCTTAATATTATCTTTCTCTACTATACCTTTTACAACGGCTATATATTTCCTTGTTATATTATGCACTTTAAACGCGCTAGAAAGCGTTTTGTGGGCTTTGTCGTTTTTAGCTACTACAATTATACCGCTAGTATCTTTATCGATTCTATGGACAATTCCGGGCCTTACAACACCATTTATAGCAGACAGTCTATCTTTATGTGTAAATAATAGTGCATTTACTAAAGTTCCTGTGTAATTTCCATTACCAGGATGCACTACCATCCCCTTAGCTTTATTTACTATTATTAAATCCTCATCTTCATAAACAATATCTAAAGGAATATCTTCTGCCTCTACTGCTAATTCTGTATTTTCTATTTCTTCTACATCTATAACATCATTCTTTTTTAATTTATATGATGCTTTAACCTCTTTACCATTAACAGTTATATTACCTTCTTCTATCATTTTCTGAACAAAAGATCTTGTATAATCTTCATTTATCTCGTTTAAATATTTGTCTATCCTAATTCCAACAAATTCATCTTCTAATATTTCGTATTGCAAAGTTACCTCCTAAAAAAGAACTCGTACATAGTATATATTTTACCATTTTACGAGTTCTTTTGCAATATTATACACGACAGTCTGCTATTACATCTTTTAGAGTAATAGGAGTTACTTTGCCTTTACTTATTCTATTTAATAAATCTCTTACTTTTCCTTCATCTTTGTCCACATTTTCCACAGTACATTCGTCTAACACAATACCGTTCATATTTACCTTCTCTATCTTAATTCCAACATAACCCTTAGTTGCTTTTAATATATAGTATTTGCATCTAAAGTCTTTTATATATCTTTCATACACACATTCCATTTTACTCCTCCTACGATTTTATTGTTTTTAGTTTCTTAGTCATTGTTATACTCGTTCCTTCGCCTACATCAGAATCTATTTGCACCTCGTCCATAAAAGTTTCCATTATGGTAAATCCCATACCTGCATGTTCTAATTCTGGTTTATTAGTATACGTTGGAGTAGTTGCAAGTTCTATATCTTCTATACCTACACCTTTATCTATAACATTAACCCAATAATATATCATCTGATCAATTTCAGCGAGTTTCATCGCAACCTCAATGTCTTTCGTTTCATCATTTTCATAACCATGTTCTACAGAATTTGTAACAGCTTCAGACACCGCAGTTTTTATATCTTGTAATTCATCTAATGTTATATTTGTATTACTTAAAAATGATGCTGCTGCAACTCTAATCAAAGATATATTTTCCATTTTAGCTTTTATCTTAATATACAACTCATTCAGCACATCATACACTTCCTTTCGCCTTTTCGTATATTTGCATCATTCTTTTTATATTTGAATTCGCATTGCTTAATACAAATTTACAATCTAACAACTTTGCAAGATTTTGTCTTCCCGTTATAAAACCAATACCTGAGCTATCCATGAAAGACACTTTCTCTAAATCCAATTCACATACCTTTGGACTATATCTCATTATATATCCATCAATTATTGTTCTTAATGTTTTACACGAGTTAACATCTATTTCTTCATCTAATATTATCTTCAATTTGTTTCTAATTTCATCATATGTATATTTCATTATTCACACCTCGCAATAAGTATAACAATTTTACCTGTCGATGTTTGTCGAAAAGAATAATTAGTTTATGAAAATATTGTTGAAAAAGCATAGAAAAACACCTCCAACAAATGTTGGAGGTGTCTAGGATAATTAGCCTACAATCTCGATTGTGGTGTGAACTCCGCTTACGGAATCAGTTACAGTGATGTAACCAGAACCAGGAGTAAACTCTACCTCACCAGCATCATTTACGATGCCTACCAAGGTAACTTCAACCTCGCTATCAGAAATGATAACGATAGAAAGGAAATCTTCATTTCCAAACTTAAGATCCTGAGCTTTAATACCTTCAAGCTTGATGGTAATGGGCTCTGCATAAGACATTGTCTTAGGTGCGTCAATCTTAATTACTACAGGAGTAAACTCGGTTTCGGGAGTGGTGGGCTGAGTTTCCTCAGGCTTTTCAACTTCCTCAACAGGGTTTTTGGTTGTGTTATCTTCTTTCTCATCTTCTACTACAGGATTCTTAACTTCGGTATCGGGAACAGTGGGTTCAGAACCTTCAGTCTCAGGAGTTTCGGTTTTGGAACCATCAGTTTCAGAACCTTCAGTCTCGGGAGTTTCGGTTTCAGAGTCATCAGTCTCAGGAACATCAGTCTCTTTTTCAGGAACCACGGTCTCAGAACCTTCGGTTTCAGTTTCGGGAGTAGTAGTTTCAGTAGTCGTTGTAGACATACCAGGGTTGAGGTTAACATTAGAGTTAACAAGTACTGCAGCGAAGTAGCTAATCAAAGCAACTACAAGAAGTGCAAAAAGTACACCAACGATCCACTTCATAACTCTCAATTTCTTGAGATATGCAACAACAAAAAGGGTTGCAAGAAGTGCTGCGAGAGGAATCAAAGCAAATCCAAACAAAGCCTTAAGGCAAAGAAGGATAATTGCTGCGACTGCAATGAGGATGATTACACCAAAAACAAAGACCCGAACAGGGAATTTGTAGGTATACGTCTCAGTTTCCTCATCATAAGAAGCTCTACGAGCTTTTACGATTTCAGATACAGTCATGATACCACCAACTACAGTGAGGGTGATGATTACGGCTTCGAACCATACAGGGATGGATACGAAGAGAGCAAAGAGAGCAACAAGTGCTCCTGCTACAGTTGCTAATGCGAGGGCTACGTCCTTTTTGAATTTCATCATTGTGAAATCCTCCTTTAAAAAAAATTATTTTTTGTATATATAAACAAGCTAATTCTAGCTTGAGAAAAAGGGATTAATATACTAATTATTATACCATAAGTATACATAAAAGTCAAATTGACGGCTGTACAAGAAAACCCCTCTAGTAGATACTAGAGGGGTTTGACGTAATTGTTAACCAACAATCCAAATAGTTGTATGAATACCACTTACAGAATCTGTAATAGTAACATACCCGGCTTCAGGAGCAAATTCAACTTCACCAGCATCATTTACGATGCCTACCAAAGTAATTTCAACTTCAGTATCGGAGATAATAACAATGGAGAAAAATTCTTCATCGCTAAACTTGAGATCCTCTGCCTTAATTCCATCAAGATTGATGATAACCGGTTCTGCATAAACCATTGTTTCAGGTGCGTAAATTCTTACTTCTACAGGCGTAACTTCTTCCTCGATTTCAGGCTTTTCAACTTCTACTACAGGAGTATCAATAACAGGCTCATCTTCTTCATCTTTGATTTCAGGTTCGTTGAAAATAATTTCATCTGCTTCAGCGATTTCAATATAAGCATTGACACCGCTAACAGAATCAGTTACAGTAATGTAACCCGATCCCGGAATAAATTCAACTTCACCAGCATCATTAACGATACCAATAAGTGTTACTTCTACTTCGCTATCAGAAATGATAACGATAGATAAAAAGTCTTCATTACTGAACTTGAGGTTTTCAGCTTTAATACCTTCAAGAGTAATAATAATAGGCTCTGCATAAACAATAGTTTCAGGTGCATTAATCTTAGGAGCAATAGGTGCGGGAATTACTTCTTCCTCAGGCTTCGTCTCGGGAACAGTAGGTTCGGTTTCCTCTTCAGGTTTCTCAATGTCTTCTACGATGTCTTCGGGCTTTTCCTCTTCCTCATCCTTAATCTCAGGTTCCTGAATTTCAGGTTCGGTAGTATCGTTTTCATCAACAATGTCGATTGTAACATTTACACCGCTTACATTATCAGAAATAGTAAGGGACTTAGAGAAAGGAATACGCTCTACAGTACCATCTTCAAGAACAGCACCTACAAGAGTAATTGTAACCTCAGTTTCAGAAACAATAACGATTGAGTAATATTCCTCATCCGTAAAGCAAAGATCATTTGCCTTGCAACCTTCAAGGGTTACAGTAATAGGCTCTGCATAGTACATAACATTAGGAACATTAATCTTTACTTCTACAGGTTTGGTATCCTCTTCAGGCTTTGTTTCAGGAACAGTGGGCTTAGGATCTTCCTCAGGCTTTGTTTCAGGGACAGTGGGCTTAGGATCTTCCTCAGGCTTCGTCTCAGGGACGGTGGGCTTAGGATCTTCCTCAGGCTTTGTCTCAGGGACAGTGGGCTGAGTTTCTTCTTCAGGCTTTGTCTCAGGAATAACAGGCTTACCGTCTTCCTCCTCATTAATTTCAGGATTCTGAATCTCAGGATTCTGAGGAGTAGTTTCAGGAGCTGTGGTTTCGGTAGAAATACCAGGGTTCAAGTCCACATCGTTATTAACGATAGTACCTGCTGCATAGCTTACTAAAACAACTACAAGAATTGCTACAAGCAAGCCAAGAATCCACTGCATAACCTTGTTATTCTTAAGATACGCAATCACAAAAAGTGTGATCAGAAGAAGTGCTACAGGGATCAAAGCAAATCCAAACAAAGCCTTAAGGCAAAGAAGGATAATTGCTGCGATCATAAGAAGTATTACTACACCAATAACAAACGCCCGTACAGGGAATTTATAAGTGTAAGTACCTTCTGTCTCATCGTAGGATGCTTTGTAAGCTTTTACGATTTCGCTAACGGTCAAACATGCGCCAATCACGGCCAGAGTAATAATTACTGCTTCGAACCATACAGGGATGGTTACGAATGCTGCAAACAATGCTACAAAGATTGCTGCAACGGTTGCTAATGCGAGGGCTACGTCCTTTTGGATTTTCATTTAAAATCCTCCTTTTAAAAAATAATTATTTAATATATATATAAACGAGCATAATTAGCTCGATAACAAAATTAAGATATTATAATTATACCACAAATTCCGCTAAAAATCAAATTAGCGGTTTACAGAAAAATCCCACGAACCTAAAGTTCGTGGGATCCTCTCGAATGTTATTCAACAATATTAATTGTCACATTCGTTCCAGATACGCTATCAGTTATGGTAATATATCCCGAAGCCGGAACAATTTCTACCTGTCCGGTTGTTTCGTTTACAATACCAACCAAAATAATACTTACCTCCGTATCGGATACCTTGGAAATCGCAACGAAATCCTCATTACCGAATACAAGGTCATCCACCGTGCAGCCTTCCAGTTTTACAGTAATCGGTTTGCCATAAGATAAAGTATCAGGGGCATCGATTTTTACCGTAACAGGAGTGCCGTTTGTGGTATTATCACCAGTATTATTCTGATTGTCATCACCATCCTGGTTTCCGTCACCAGGTACCTGATTGTCGTCGCCGGGCTTTTGGTCATCAGGGTTCTGAGTCTCATCGTTGGGTTTCTGAGTCTCATCGCCAGCAGGTGCAGAAGTCTGCAAGCCGGGGTTAAGATTTACTCCAGCTTTAACCATATAAGCCGTACCATAGCTTACAAGGAAGAGCACAAGAATTGCAAGCAACACCGCAGTGATATATTGCATAATCTTAAGCTTTTTAATAATTGCTATTACAAGCAACGCTGCCAAAATTGCCGCAAGCGGAATCAAGGCAAAACCGAACAATTTCTTAGTAACAAGAAGAATTGCTACAGTGATTGCCGCAAGGAAAACCACACCAACTACAAAGCTCACGATAGGGAACCTGTAAGTGTGAGTGCTTGCTTCTGCATCATAAGAAGCCTTCCATGCGTTCAAAATAGTGGTAACCGTAAGCGCTGCCGCGACAACGGTAAGGGTGATGATTACTGCCAGTAACCATACGGGCATTGCAACCAGAAGAGCGAGCATAAGTCCTTCAACAGTTGCCAATGCAAGGGCCAAGTCTTTTCGAATCCTCATTAGAGATCCTCCTTTTAAAATATTTTATATATATATTAACAAGGGATGATTCGCCTGCCCAACCAAGCGAATTATCTCTTGGTACTACCGACTCAATACATTAATATTTTACCATAAAAGCAATAAAAAGTCAACATTTCTGTTGACTTTTTATGTCTACTATCTTATTTTACATCCACCATTTGTTGCCATAATTTATAATCATATACAAAGTTTGTTTTTTCCATAGCTTCTACTACATTATAGAATACAACATTATTTTCTCTTACCTTAGCAAATTTTAATTCGTTTTCTTTAAGAGTTTTTACTACTGGTCCTCTTAGCATTAAGCTATTAACCATTTCTACTGCTTCTTTTCTTAGAATGTATGAATCTGGATTTGATTCATCGCTAGGTACTACATTTTGTCTCATTAATTCCATTATATAATCTTTCTTAGGTGATACTTCTCCATCTTTTCCAGTTAGAGCTTCAGTATATAAGAATACTGGTTTAGAAACTGCTAATTTTTGATTTGTCATGTGTGCTGCAGCTTCTGCTAATATTTGCATTGCGTCTTCCACTAAGATTGGATTATTTGGTTTAAATGTTCCATCTGCATATGGTTTTATTACATCTGCTTTAGCAAGTGCTGATACAGCTGCTCTTGCATATGATGGTATTATTTCATAGTCTTTAAAGTTTTTGTATGCTTTGCTCTTGTAGTCTACAGCTATAACTCCTGCATCTACTAATAATTTAGCAAATTCCGCTCTTGTTATTTCTTCGTTTGGTCTTACTTCGTTTAATGCATCTATTGAAAGTAATGATTTATCGTAAGCACCAACTTTACCTTCTGTTAAATCTACAAACGCTTGTCTCATATATGAATATGATACATTTTCATCAGCTGTTGTTTTTAATGTTGCATAGAATATTTCAGAAATATTTTTACTTGCTTCTAATTCAACATTTTCTAAGAATTTAACTTTTACATACAATCTGCAATAACCTGTTCCTGATGTTGCTGCATAAGCTCTTATGTCTCCCATGTACCAAGTTACTACTGTAGCTTTGTCTGTTGCTTTAGTCACTTTACCGCCACCGTTTATTTCTAATACTTCAACTGCATATGGTAATGTTAATTCAAACACAACATCTTCTGCTGTTGCTGTACTTCCATTAAAGTATTCTACTATATATGTCATTTTATCATTCTTAACAACTGTATTATTTTCTTGTACAAATAGAAGTTTTTCATCTTCTTCAGTTATTTTTTCTGCTTTTAACCAAGATGCAAAATAATCTATTTCCTTATTTACATCACCTATTAAACCTAAATCGTCAATACAATTTACTTTTTCGATAACAACTGGTTTTGTAGGTGTTGTTCCTGGTTTTGTAGGATTATTTGGAGTTGGTTCTGTTTTTTCGTTTATGCTAAATGTTGGAGAAGCAACTTCTTTAGATCTATTTCCTTCAGCATCTAATGCTACTCCTGATGCAATCACGATATATTTATTATTTCCAACTGTTCCTTTAACATTTTTAAGTGTTATTACAGCTGAACTTACTCCATTTACTTTAACAGATATATCTGCTTCAAATCCCATTGTTTTTATTTTACTTGCGTATAAGTTAACTTGTGTAACTTTTATATTATCTGCAAATGTTACAGTATATTTAACTGTTCCATTTGAATATATTGTTTTAGGACTTACAGAAGTTACTTTAACTACTGGTGGTATAGAATCTTTTTCTTCTGTCTTAACTATTGTAAAGTTTTTAGATTCCACCGCTTTAGTCTTGTTTCCAGCTGCGTCTTCTGCTGCTCCCGCTAATACTTGAATTCTATTATCTGAATCTATATTTCCTTGAACGTTTGTTAATGTTACTGTTCTTGTATTTCCTTCACCTGTTACTATTACATTCGCTGTAAAACCTATTAATTTAACATAGCTCTTGTTGAAGTTTATTTTTCCCATTGCAGTCTCATCAGAGAATACAACTGTATATTTAACTGTTTCACCAAGTTCTATTGTTCCAGGTTTTGGAGCCGAAATTGTAACAGATGGAGCTGTTGTATCTTTTACTGGAGCTGCTACAACTTTAAACTTAGTTGATTCAACAACTTTTGTTTTATTTCCAGCTGCATCTTCTGCTGCTCCTGCTCTTACTGCTATTTTATTATCTGAGTCTAAAGCACTGCTAACATTTGTTAATGTTACTGTTCTTGTATTTCCTTCACCTGTTACTTTAACTGTTGCTGTGAAGCCTATTAAAGAAACATAATTTTCATTAAAGTGAATTGCTCCCATTTTAGTTTCATCAGAAAATACAACTGTATACTTAACTGTTCCACCCACTTCAATTGTGTCCGGATTTGGATTTGAAATTAAAACAGATGGAGCTGTTGTGTCTTTTACTGTAGGGATTGTTACTGTAAAGTTTGTTGATTCAACAACTTTAGTCTTATTTCCTGCTGCATCTTCTGCTGCTCCCGCTCTTACTGCTATTCTATTATTTGAGTCCGCATCACCTTTTATATTTGAAAGTGTTACAACTCTTGTGTTTCCTGTTCCAGTTACAGATACTTTCGCATCAAATCCTATTAAAGAAACATAGTTTTCATTGAAGTTTATTTTTCCCATCTTAGTTTCATCTGAGAACATTACAGTATAACTAACTGTTCCACCAACTTCTACTGATGTTGGAGAAGGTTTAGAAATTACTACTGATGGTACTGTTGTATCTTTTACAGTTTCGATTATAGCAAAGGCAGTTGATGTTACTGCTACTGTTGAATTTCCAGCGGCATCTTTTGCTGCTCCTGCTCTTACAGATATTTTATTATCTGAATCTACTGCTCCTGTTATATTTGAAAGTGTTACTGTTCTTGTATTTCCTTCACCTGTTACTTTAACTGTTGCATTAAAGCCTATTAAAGCTACATAGTTTTCATTAAAGTTTATTGTTCCCATTTTAGTTTCATCAGAAAATACAACTGTATACTTAACTGTTCCACCAACTTCTACTGATGCTGGAGAAGGTTTAGATATTACTACTGATGGTCTTGTTGTATCTTTTACAGATTCAACAATTGTAAAAGCAGTTGATGTTACTGCTGAGTTTCCATTTCCAGCCGCATCTTTTACAGCATTTGCTCTTATTGTTATTTTATTATCCGAATCTGCAGCACCTTTTACATTTGAAAGTGTTACTGTTCTTGTGTTTCCGCTTCCGCTTACTGATATTGTTGCTTCAAATCCTATTAAAGCCACATAATTTTCATTAAAGTTTATTGTGCCTATTGCTGTCTCATCAGCAAAAGATACTGTATATTTAACCGTTCCGCCCTCTGTTACAGATATTGGAGAAGGTTTAGATATTACTACTGATGGTCTTGTTGTATCTTTTACAGGCTCTGTTATTGTAAATGCAGTTGATGTTGTTGCTGAATTTCCATTTCCAGCTGCATCTTTTACAGCATTTGCTCTTATAGATATTTTATTATCTGAATCTGCTGTTCCAGTTACGTTAGATATTGTTACATATCTTGTGCTTCCTGTTCCACTTACTGATACATTTCCTGTAAATCCAACTAATGCAACATAATTTTCGTTAAAGTTTATTGTTCCTAGAGCTGTTTCATCTGAGAAAACAATTGTATACTTAACTGTTCCACCTTGTTCTACTGTTGTAGGAGAAGGTTTAGATATTACCACTGATGGTACTGTTGTATCTTTTACTAATTCTTTTATTGTAAATGTTGTCGAAGAAACTGCTGAGTTTCCATTTCCAGCCGCATCTTTTACAGCATTTGCTCTTATAGATATTTTATTATCTGAATCTGCTGCTCCTGTTATATTTGAAAGTGTTACTGTTCTTGTATTTCCACTTCCACTTACTGATACTGTCGCAGTAAATCCAGTTAAAGAAACATAACTTGCACTAAAGTTATTAGTTGTTATTCCTTTATTGTCTGAGAATGATACTGTATATGTTAAAGATCCACCTTCTGTTACTGTTGAAACTGATGATTTAGATATTACCACTGATGGTCTTGTTGTATCTGCAGCAGCTATTGTAAATGTTGTTGAAGAAACTGCTGAGTTTCCATTTCCAGCCGCGTCTTTTACAGCATTTGCTCTTATAGATATTTTATTATCTGAATCTGCTGCTCCTGTTATATTTGAAAGTGTTACTGTTCTTGTATTTCCACTTCCACTTACTGATACTGTCGCATCAAATCCAGTTAAAGAAACATAACTTGCACTAAAGTTATTAGTTGTTATTCCTTTATTGTCTGAGAATGATACTGTATATGTTAAAGAGCCTCCTTCTGTTATTGTTGAAACTGAAGGTTTAGATACTACCACTGATGGTTTTGTTGTATCTGGTCTTTCAGTTATAGTAAATGCAGAAGATGTAAATACTTTTGAAGTATTACCAGCCGCATCCTTAGCAGCTGACGCTCTAATCATTACTTTATTTGCTGTTGTTGAATTATCATCTAAGTTAGATATTGTTACTGTTCTAGTATTACCTGTTCCAGACACGGAAATATCTCCTTTAAATCCAACTAACATTACGTAGTTAGCATTAAAGTTTATTGTTCCCATTGCTGTTTCATCTGAGAAATACACTTTAAAGCTCATAGATTCACCTTTGTATGCAACAGTACTAGATGTTAGTCCTGAAAGCACAACAGAAGGTGGAGTTGTATCTGCTGCCGCAATAACATAAATAGGCGTATGTGTTATTAACATGGCCACTAATAATACTATTGCTACAGCTTTTTTTAATATTATATTCATCCTTTACCTCCAATATTGCATTATATATCAAGTATTTTAACACACTTTACATAAAAAGTCAATCAAACTAGCAGTATTCAAGCACTTTTTTAATTAATTTTTTTATGATTTTTTATTGCTGTTTTACCACAAATTTCCTGTATTTTTTGCTGTTTATTTCACAAATTATTAGTGTAAAACAAATTATAGTTTTGCAAAAAGAAAATAGGAGGTGAAACTTTATGGCAAGTAATTCATATGTAAACCCAAACGCAAAAGCAGGTTTAGAAAAAATGAAATACGAAGTTGCTAGTGAAATCGGTGTTAACTTAAAACAAGGTTATAACGGTGATTTAACTTCTAAACAAGCTGGTTCTATAGGTGGAAGAATGGTTAAAAAACTTATAGAAAAGGCTGAATCTAATATGTAATTTTATTAAATTCTTATTATTTTCAAAAAAGTGCAGATTTTTTCTGCACTTTTTGCATTATTTAACTAAATTTTAGTCTTGTTATTTTCTTGTTTTTTATGATATACTCACTATATTAAACAAAGGAGAAAAACAAATGGATATATTTCTAGCCATTGTTTTAATGATTGTTGGCTTATTCCTACTAATTAAAGGTTCTGATGCTTTTGTGGACGTAGGAACAAAAATAGGTAAAATGTTTAAAATGAGTGAAGTTGTAATCGGTCTTACCATTGTATGTATCGGTACAAGTTTGCCAGAATTACTACTATCTATTACAGCTTCAGCAAAAAACAGTTCGGATTTTCTATTAGGTAATATCATAGGAACCAATCTATTTAATATGTGCTGTATACTCGGACTAATTTTTGTAACCAATCCATTAAAACTTTTAAGACAAACTATAAGAAAAGATATGAATATGAGCTTAATCTCTAGTGCCGTCCTTTTCGTATTACTAATCGACATAGCCGATCCAGAAGCAACTCACAATGCAATTACTAGAACAGATGGTATTATACTTTTATTATTCTTTACTATATTTATGTATTACACTTTATATGAATTTGGCGAATATTTAAGAGATCAACGCGAAAAAAAATATAGGGATGCTAAAGCAAAAAAAGTAGTTCTACAAAAATCTGCTTACACTCCAACTCAAAATCATAATGCTGAAAACGATAAGGTTTTCTCTATGAAAGACATAAAAAAACTAATGAAAGAACTAGTATTAATACTGATTTGTATAATCATTGTATATATTGGAGCCGAACTTGTAGTAAATAACGCAGTTGTTATAGCAAGACATTTTAATGTAAGCGAAACCCTAATTTCAATTTCAATAATTGCAGTCGGTACTTCGTTACCGGAAATAAGCACATCATTTGCAGCTATTAAGAAAAACAGATTAAATATAGCAATCGGTAATTTAGTTGGTAGCAATATGTTCAATACATTATTTGTAATAGGTACTTCTGCATTAATTAATCCTATTAGAGTATCTACACCATCTCTTGCAATTGATGCTGGAATTTTCTTTATAGTCTGCCTTGTAATGAGGCTATTTACGAAAAAGAAACCAGAAGTTTCTGCAATGGAAGGATTTACACTTTTAGCTATATATACATGTTACATTGTATATGTACTATATAGACGTTAAAACATCAAATAAATATATAAACAAAAAGAGAGGAATAATCCTCTCTTTTTCATATTTAATTTTATTCTGCATCTAGGTCTTCTTCAGTAACACCCATATTTACATTCTTTTCAGTTCTTTTATTTAATATTTTAGTTTTTTGTTTTCTTATTTGACCTAAAATTTTATCCATTACAAGGTCAATACCAGCATAAACGTCATGAGTTGGTTCTTCTGCCATATAAGTTTTGCCTTTAGCTTCTACACGAAGACTCACGTATTGTTTCTCCTTTTTTGCTGCGAATGTAACGTGTGCAATTGTGTCGTTATCAAAGAATTTGTCTAATTTACTTACTCTTTTTTCAGCATATTCTCTGATACCATCTGTTACTTCAATGCCCATTCCATTTAAATCTAATTTCATATATAATCAACTCCTCGTAATTATTATATACTATCCATTTTCTCTTTTCAATATATTTTTAAAATTCATCAAATAATGAAACTTGAGATGAATTAGGCATTCCTTTTGTACAGCCATATTTATCTAAAAGTTCTAGCGCAGACTTACCAATTTTCGCACGTGACACAAGATTTTCCTTAGATGAGAATTTACCGTCATTTCTTGCTTCAGCAATATTCTTAGCGTTGACTGTGCCAAAAGTAGGTATTGCTGAAAGCGGCGGTCTAATTCCATCTTCTTCTACCAAGAATTTAGTTGCATCAGATTTATATAAATCTATTGGTAAGAAGTCTATTCCTCTTTCCATCATTTCGTTTACAACTTCAAGTACTGTAACCATATCCTTTTCAACATTACTTGCTTCTGGATTAGACTCAATTGTTTTCATCGCCTCTTTAACTTTTTGTTTATTTGTACACATTACGTCTGCGTTAAAAGCATCCGCTCTAACTGTTAAATAAGTTGCATAGAACGCTTTTGGATAATATACCTTAAAGTATGCTATTCTATATGCCATCATAACATAGGCACAAGCATGGGCTTTAGGGAACATGTACTTAATCTTTAAACACGAATCAATATACCATTCTGGCACATCGCACTCTCTCATCTTCTCTTTCATTTCTTCTGTAAGATCTTTTTTAGCTTTACCTTTTCTTGTTATCTCCATTATCTTGAACGCAAGAGATGGATCAAGACCTTTTTGTATTAAATAAATCATGATGTCATCACGAGTACATATTGCCTCTTTAAGTGTCGTTATTCCTTGCTCTATTAAGCTTTGTGCATTGTTTAGCCAAACGTCCGTACCGTGTGAAAGTCCTGAAATTCTAACTAGTTCTCCAAACGTTGTTGGTTTTGTATCCAGTAGCATTTGTCTAACAAACTTAGTACCAAACTCAGGTATTGCATAAGTTGCAACTTTAGAACGCTCTTGTTCCTCTGTTATTCCAAGTGCTTCAGTTGAGCTAAATAGCGACATTACTTTTGGCTCATCTAACGGTATTGTTTTTGCATCAATTCCCGTCAAATCCTCTAACATTCTAATAACCGTAGGATCATCGTGTCCTAGTATATCTAACTTTAGAAGGTTATCATGGATTGAGTGGAAGTCGAAATGTGTTGTTATTGTACTTGATGTCGGATCATCCGCTGGTCTTTGTACAGGACAGAAATCATAAATTTCTTTATCTCTTGGTACAACTATAATACCTCCAGGGTGTTGACCTGTAGTTCTTTTAATACCTGTACACATTCTAGACACTCTATTTATTTCAGGTACTCTTACATATTGATTTTTACCTTCATAATATTTCTTAACAAATCCATATGCTGTCTTTTCTGCAAGGGTAGATATTGTTCCTGCTCTAAATGTTTTATACTTACCAAATAACACTTCAGTATACGCGTGTGCTTTAGCTTGGTAATCTCCAGAGAAGTTAAGGTCAATATCCGGAACCTTGTCCCCTTTAAAACCAAGGAATGTTTCGAATGGAATATCCATTCCATCTTTCTTCATTCTATTACCACATTTAGGGCAATCTTTATCTTCCATATCTACTCCAGTTGTAACTGTAACTGGTGGGAATTCACTATATTTACAATGTGGACACACATAGTGTGGTGGTAATGGATTTACCTCTGTTATACCAGACATTGTTGCTACAAAAGACGATCCAACTGAACCTCTGGAACCAACTAGATATCCATCATCATTGGATTTTTTAACTAGCTTTTGTGCAATTATATACATTACGGAGAATCCATTAGTTATTATTGAGTTAAGCTCTTTTTTAATTCTAGCTTCAACTATTTCTGGTAATGGATCACCATAAATCGACCTTGCTTTTTCATAAGTAAGTCTTTCTATTTCTTCGTCCGAACCATCAATTACTGGGTTGTATGTTCCATCAACAACTGGCTTTATTTCTTCAAACATGTCTGCAATTTTATTAGTATTTTCTATTACTATTTCTCTTGCAGTCGCTTCATCTAAATAATCAAATTCTTTAAGCATTTCATTTGTTGTTCTTAAATAAAGTGGTGCTTGTTCATCAGCGTCATCATAGCCTTGGCCAGCCATTATTATTCTTCTATATAGCTCGTCTTGTTGATTCATAAAGTGAACATCTCCTGTTGCAACAACAGGTATGTTTAACTCATGGCCTAATGCTATTATCTTTTTATTTATTTCTTGTAATTCTTTTTCATCTTTAACTGTACCGTTACGTATATAGAATTCATTGTTACCTATCGGTTGTACTTCTAGATAATCATAATACTTAGCAATTTCACGCGCTTCTTCCATTCTATTTTCTAGAACAGCTTGATATAACTCTCCTCTTTCACAAGCAGAACCGATTATTAATCCTTCTCTATATCTGTTAATTAATGATCTAGATAATCTTGGTTTCTTGTGGAAATATCTAATATGTGCAAATGAAATTAATTTGTATAGATTCTTAAGGCCCACATAGTTTTTAGCAAATATTATTATATGATATGGCGTAAAGTTTCTCTTATCTTCTATATATTCAGTTTGAACATATTCGTTTAATTTCATACCACGTTCTTCTAGAACTTCACACATTTTTATAAACACTTTTGCTGTTGCTCTAGCATCGTTTATTGCTCTATGTGCATTTTCTAATTCAATATTTAAGTTTGCTGCTATTGTTCCAAGTTTATGATTTTCATATCCTTCAAACATTTCTCTAGCTATTGCTAAAGTATCTATTGCAAATTCCGGCTTTTTATATCCGCATTTATCTGCATAGTAGTTTATAAACGATGTGTCAAATTTTGCGTTATGTGCTACTATTACTGTACCTTCCGCAAAATCTAAGAATCCTTTTAGTGCTTCTTCTATCTTTGGTGCATCTTTTACCATATCTGGTGTTATATGAGTTAATTCTTGTACTTCTTTAGGTATACTTCTTTCTGGATTTACAAATGTAGAGAACTCATCTATAGCTTGGCCATCTTTTACTTTAACTGCTGCTATTTCTGTTATCGCATCACTTCCAGGTGTAAAACCTGTTGTTTCTATATCAAAAACAGTATATGTAGTTGGCGCTTCAAACACTGGCGCCACATCTGGTACTAGATATCCTTCTGTACCATATAGTACTTTTATATCAAACTTCTTTTCGGCATAGTTAAATGCTGCAAGATTTGCTTCTGGGAAACTTTGTGCAACACCATGGTCTGTTATTGCTATTGCTTTATGCCCCCATTTAATTGCTTGTTTTACAAGGTCCGTTGCTGAACTTACACCATCCATAGAACTCATTTGAGTATGTAGATGTAATTCTACTCTCTTAACCTCTGCTTCATCTTTTCTTTCAGGTGGCTTCTTACCATCTACTATATTTCTAAGAATTATTGATATATCTTTAGCAAACATATCATATTGTGGTTTTCCATCAGCTTTTATATATTTACCAACCTTAAGTCTACCTGTTAATTCACCAACATCTATTCTTTTAGGATCAGCAAATATTTTTACAGCTATTGTACTAGTTTCATCACTTACTTCTAGTGAAAACATTTCTTTACCTGTCTTAGTTGTCTTAGCTTCAAACGCCTCAATTTTTCCTTCTATACAAGCATTTTCCATGTCTTGATTTATATCTTCAATCTTATCTACCTTAGCATTTGAGATATCTTTACCCATTATTACGTTTTCAGGCTTTGGTCCTTCTTGCTTCTCTTCCTTAGGCTTAAAGAATGAAGGTGGCGCACCATTTCCTTGTGATTGTTGTGGCGCACTTGCAGCTTTAAATGGTTGTCCAGATTGTGCTGGCGGTTTAGATTCTTTAGGCTTTTCTATAGGCGGTGGTGCAATCATTCTTTCTTCTTTATGTGTTGCTGCAAAATCCGCTTTTGCTGTATTTGAGTCGCAAAATTCGAACTCAATATTTTTACCATAATACTGAGCTACAATCTCATTTAAAAATTCTTCCGTTTTTTGTAACTTCAAGAAATTAGAGTTTGGAACCTTTAATTCTATTGTTACTTTATTTGTTTCTTTTACATATTCCAAATTCGCTATTTCTAATACATTTGTAACATAAGGTCTTGCCACCTTTAGATACTCTAGAACTTTAGATATATCTTCATCTTCTACTTCTAATTTTTCTTTAAGCATTGGAATAACCTTAAAACTTTTTAAAGAAAACGCTTTAGTTGCGCTGTTTTCAAATAGAAGCACGTCTTTTAATTCTATCTTTCTATCTATTTCTAAATGTATTATAGCAGCATTTGCTTTTTTAGAAAATTTAACTTCTTGTACCATCAAATCATTGATACTACTGCCTTCTATAATAGCAGGAGCAAACAATTCGCTTACCTTTTTCATATATTCCCCCATATACATATATAAAAACCCAAAATGTGATCATATTAACATTTTGAGTTTTTATAATTATTAAATTCTTCTTTAGTATAATTTTATATTACTCTTATTATATCGTTAATCGTTACAAACACCGTAAGTGCTAGTAATAATCCAAGGCCAATATAACTTAGTATTAATTCCACTTTTTCTGGAACTTTCTTCTTAGTTATCCACTCTATTAACACTAAAACTATTTTTCCGCCATCAAGTGGTGGGAATGGTAATATATTAGCGATTCCTACTGCTAATGAAATCATAGCCATCATACTTAAGAACTCTACAATTCCTTCAGTTCTAGAAACCATTTCTCCTATTCCTACTATTCCAGATAATTGATTTACTTTAACTTTTCCCATAAACAAATCAACATATGAACCTACTATTTGAGTTATTGTTGATAAAGATTTATAGAAAGCTGTTTTTATTGTTGTTTTTTCTTCTGCAAAATTTGATAAGCCTAAATCAAAAGAAAGTTTTGTAGCAGGAGTTACTTTTTCTTCTACTTCTTTACCATCTCTTAACACAACTATCTTAACTTCTTTACCAGCATTGGCAGATATCTCAGATATTACATCTGTTGATATTATTGTTTCTTTATCATTTACTTTTAATATTTTATCGCCAGCTTTTAACTTGCCCGCTGCAGGCATACCTGGTTCTACTACTTGCACATATGTAAGTACATTTCCTTGTTCATCTAATTTAGCAGATTCAAAGTATACGCCCATATAACCAATTTTTTTAACTGCATTTTTTACAAGAGCTGTATATGATTTACCTTCTCTTAAATATTCAACTGTTACATCTGTTTTATCTGTTTTGTTATATAAAGCTATATCTTGATAAATATGTGTTACCTTATCTTCTATCTTTGTTATTACATCGCCTTCACGTAGTCCTGCAACATATGCGGCACCATTTTCATAGATGCCAGATATTTTAGTTCCAAATGTTGGTGATACCATATTTGTTCCTAAGAATAGTACTGTCGCAAGTATTACATTAAATAACACTCCTGCAACAAGAACTATAATTCTTTGCCAACATGGTTTATTCGCAAAAGCGTTTTTATCTTCAGATTCGCCTTCTTCGCCTTCTATTGCAACATATCCACCAAACAATATCCATCTTAAAGAATATTTTGTTCCTTTATATTCTTTAGAGAATATTTTTGGGCCAAACCCTATGCTAAATTCATTTACTGTCATTTTGAACAGTTTAGCAAAAAGGAAGTGCCCAAATTCATGGATAGTAGCAACTACGCTTAAAACTATTATTAGTTTAATTATAGTTAAAACTAAAGCCATTATTCATATACCTCTTTTCTATTATACGTATAAAGTTATAAAAATATATACGATTGGCGCAACAAACATTAAACTATCAAATCTGTCTAATATTCCGCCATGTCCTGGCATTATATTTCCAAAATCTTTAATTTTACAAAATCTTTTTATTGCAGATGCTGTTAAATCTCCAAATTGACCAGCTATTGCAGCCGCAACACCTACCATTGTCCAGTAGAATATATCCCCTGGTATTCCATTTAAATTACCTACTACTGTCATAATTATAAATGAAATTACAACACCTATTATTCCTCCCATAGATCCTTCTACAGTTTTATTTGGACTAATGTCTGGAGCTAATTTTGTTTTTCCAAATTTAGAACCTACTAAGAATGCAAATGTATCACTTACAAATGCTCCAAATAGAACATATAATAAATAAAATCTGCTGTATTCTCTAAGCCCCAATATCAATTTTAGGAATGCAAATAAACATGGAATATATAGAAGGCCAAATATTGTTATAGCTACATCTAATATTGTTCTTTTTACATTTCCTACAACCATATAAGCAAACGCGCTTATTAGGCCAACCGGTACTATTATTTTTATTAATAGCATTTTATATTCTTCGGGAATTATTCCGCCCATTAAAAATATTGCAAAACACCCAACATATCCAATCCAAGATATAGGTTTATATCCAATGTTTCTAAACGCTTTATAGTATTCACGTGTTGCGATTAACGCAAGCAACGCAACTATTGTTGTATCAAATATAGGGTTGTTTATTAACAAAATCGCTACCCATAATGCTACAAACACTATGCCCGAAACTATTCTTTTTTTCATAAAAACCCCTACTATACTTCCATTATTTCTTTTTCTTTTTCCGCTACAACACCAGATACTATTTCTATTTGTTTATCTGTTATTTTTTGTACAGATTCTTCTAAAGAACGAATTTCATCTTCACTGATGCTTTCTTCTTTTCCTGTTTTCTTAATATCATCAATTGCATCTCTTCTTATATTTCTGATTGCAACTTTTGTTTCTTCTCCCATTTTACTTATATCTTTAGCTATTTCTTTTCTTCTTGCTTCATTTAATTCTGGGAATATTAATCTTACACCAGTTCCATCGTTTTGAGGATTGATTCCTATATCTGCTTTAGTTATAGCTTTAGCTATTTCATTTAATAGGCTCTTATCCCATGGTGCTATTAATATTTGTCTTGGTTCTGGAACAGATATTGATGCCACTTGGTTAAGTGGTGTTAAAGACCCATAGTATTCCACACATATTTTGTTTAATATTTGTGGGTTTGCTCTACCTGCTCTTATATTTCCTAATTCTTCTTTTAAATAGTCGATTCTTTCTTTCATTTTATTTTCATAGATACTTAAATCCATAATCTTTCTTACCTCCAAAAATCTATGTGTTTATTATACTATATTTGTTCAAAAAATCAATAGTTTTCCACTATCTCACACATTCTATAAACTTATTTTATTCTTCAATCTTAGCTGTATCTTCAAACGATTTCGAAGAGAATTTTGATTGATTGTTAACCGTTACTCCCTTAGGATAATATACAGTTCCAGACAAATCTGCTACTATATACACATCATCTATCGTAACATTATTACCATATTTAAATGTAGTTATTCTTAGCTTCTCTAAATCAACCAAGAAAAATATACTACTATCATCCCCGTTTTTTGTTATTTCAGCAGATAATCCATCTGATTTTCCTACAGTATTTAAAGCCACAACTTCCGCTCTGGTATATGTTGTATCATTTAAAACAGGATAATTCCCATGTGTTAAATAATATTCTTTAACTTTTTCTTCTATTACCGAAAATTCTTCCGCTATTTTAGATTTTCTTGCAGTAGGTATAATATTATCTATATTAACTATTGCCGCCGCAGTTAATATGGCCATAACTGCAACTGCTATACTTAAAGCTACTACTGTAACGCCACGTTTTGCTTGCATTTTCATACTCCCTTCATTTCACTCATATTTTATATCATATACTATATTAAATCAATATTTTAATAAAATCTCTTCACTATTTAGAATTGGTATAGTATAATAATGCTACTTACGAGGTGAAACATGAAATTAAAACTTTCATATAAAATATGGATATTCGTTTTTGTATTTTTCAACTGTTTTACTGTATTTGCCACCGAACCACCTGCTACCAGTTCTAAGGCTGCAATTGCTATGGAAGCATGTTCAGGCACAATACTTTATGATAAAAACATTAATACCAAAGTATATCCAGCTAGTATAACGAAAATTCTAACTGCAATTATAGCTTTAGAAAATCTAAAGTTAGACCAAAATATTGTAGCATCAAAAACAGCATTAAAAATCCCTTGGGATAGCTCAAGCGCATATATTAAAGAAGGTGAAATCCTTACAGTTGATGAACTTCTTCACTGTCTTTTAATATATTCTGGTAATGATGCAGCAAACGTTTTAGCAGAAGCTGTTTCAGGAAATATACCGGATTTTGTAAAGCTTATGAATAGCAAAGCAAAAGATCTTGGATGCACTGGAACAAATTTTGTTAATGCGCATGGTTATTCTGATGATAATCATTATACAACAGCATTAGATGTAGCTAAAATTTTTAATTACTGCATACAAAACGAACATTTCGTTAAAATAATTTCAACAAAACTGTACATAGTTCCAGAAACGAATAAAACAAAATCTAAAAGATATTTATATAATACCAATAGATTATTACTTACTAAATCTGAAAACAAACACGGAAGATATTATGAATATGCTATAGGTGGTAAAACTGGTTATACAGATGAAGCCGGAAGAACACTAGTTACACTAGGTAAGAAAGACGATAAAACAATTATTATAGCTGTTTTTAAAGCCGGTCAAGTTAATGGTCAAGACGCAAGATATACAGACGCCATAAATCTATTTAATTATTCGTTTGATAACTTTAATAGACGTACTTTTGATAACAAAGAAAATTATTCATTTGATTATATAAACTACGAAACAAACCTAAAATATAAATTAAATATTAAAGATAATTTAGATTTGCTTATGCAAAACGATGAAAACATAACGTCAATAACCTATGAATTAAAATTAGATGAAACAAACTTATCAACGGTTACAAAAGAATCATTCAAAAGCAATGAAGATTATGGAGATATAACATTTACAATAAGCACAGATAAAGGTTCATACGATGCAACTTATGACTTAACAATCACTGAGCTAAAAACATTAAACATTGTTAAAGAACCCGAATTTACAACAGCATTAATTATTTGTTTAGTTTTAGCTATACTTATAATATCTATTATAGCTAAATTTAAGAAAAACAAAATAAAAAAAGTAAAACGTTCAATAAGCAATAACAAGGTAGAAAAAGAAGTAAAAACTACTCTTAAAAGAAAAGCAAATAGAACAAGGACGTTAAATAAAGAAAGAAAAAATTAATAAAAATAATATTTATAAAAAAATGAGTACCTTAGGTACTCATTTTTATTTACTTTATTTGTTTTTATTAACCATTAACTTGTTTCATTACTTCTTCAGCAAAGTTTTCTTTTTTCTTTTCGATTCCTTCGCCTCTTTCGAATCTAACAAATCTTCTGATTACTATGTTTTCACCAATTACAGCGATTTTTTCGTTAAGAACTTCTTGAACTGTTTTGTCTTGATCTTTAACGAATGGTTGATCTAATAAACATACTTCCTCGAAAAATTTGTTTATTCTTCCTTCTACCATTTTATCTACGATTGCTGCAGGTTTTCCTTCATTTAAAGCTTGTGCTTTTAATATTTCTTTTTCAGCTTCTACAACATCAGCAGGAACTTCATCTCTTGAAACATATTTAGGATTTGAAGCAACTATATGCATTGCAACATCTCTAACAAATGTTCTAAATTCTTCATTCTTAGAAACGAAGTCAGTTTCAGAGTTTACTTCAACTAATGCACCATATCTTCCGCTGTGGATGTATGCTTCTACTAATCCTTCAGCTGCTATTCTGCTAGCTTTTTTAGCTGCTTTAGCTATTCCTCTTTCACGTAATAGTTCAACTGCTTTGTCCATGTTTCCATCAGTTTCAACTAAAACTTTTTTGCAGTCCATAACGCCTGCACCTGTCATTTCTCTTAATTCTTTAACTTGTTCTGCTGTTACCATATTATTATTCCTCCTTAGTTGTAGTTTCTTCTACTACTTCTTCTGTAGCTTTTTCTTGTCTTGGTCTTCTAGCTGGTCTGTTTTGTTTTCTTTCTATTTTATCTTCGCCCATTTCTTTAACTAGATCTTCCATAGTTTCTACATCATCAAGACCTAAATCTTCAACTGGTTCACCGTTTTTTCCAGCGATAGCTGCGTCTGCCATTTTAGCTGTTATTAATTTAACTGCTCTTACTGCATCGTCGTTACCTGGGATTACGTAGTCAACATCGTTAGGGTTACAGTTAGAATCTATTAAACCGATTGTTGGTATACCAAGTTTTCTAGCTTCCTTAGTACAGATTAATTCCTTCTTAGAGTCTACTAAGAATATTAATGATGGAAGTTTTTCCATATCTTTAATACCACCAAGGTTAAGGTTTAATTTTTCCATTTCAAGTTTTAATTTGCTAACTTCTTTCTTTGGAAGTAAATCGAATGTTCCATCAGCTTCCATAGTTTCTAATTCAACAAGTCTAGCTATTCTAGTTCTTATTGTTTTGAAGTTAGTTAATGTTCCACCTAACCATCTGCTGTTGATGTAGTACATTCCACATCTTTCAGCTTCTTCTTTGATGCATTCTGCTATTTGTTTTTTAGTTCCAACAAATAGTATTGAACCACCTTCACTAGCTACTTTATTAACTAGTTCGTAAGCTTCTACTGCTTTCTTTAAAGTTTTTTGTAAGTCAAGAATGTATATTCCATTTCTTGCTGTAAAGATGTAAGGAGCCATTCTTGGGTCCCATCTTTTTGTTTGGTGTCCAAAGTGCACACCAGCTTCTAGTAATGATCTCATAGGTATAATTGCCATTTTACTTTTCCTCCTTTTTAAATTTCCTCCACAAACTTTGGCATCTATATGACCTCTTTCGAGGAAGGGCTATAGACTTTGTTTGTGTGTGTATTATCACATACGTGACCCAATTAGTATAACATAACTTTTTGTTTTTTTCAACAGTTTTTAATACAATTCTCTATATATTAATATAAAAATAATGAGCAATTTAATTTTGCTCATTATTTGAAGTTTCACTATTTGTTTCTTCAGGTGTATACACCCATTCTTCTTTAATTATTTTTCTTGCTTTTTCTTTATTCACAAGTACGCAAGCTGTTCCGTCAACAACATAGTTTATATCTAAAAGCGGCATATTTGTAGAAACAACATTCTTAAGATCTACCTCTTTAATTTCACTTAAATATTTCATACCTTCTCTTACAGTCAGATTTGTATTTGTATTGTTTAATACAATATCTTTAATATCCATCATTTTCATAAGAGTCTTTGTAGAAACTAAATTCTTAATTAATGCTGTTATAACATTTCTTTGCATTTTACCTCTAGATAAATCTCCGTCTTTGTAATCTCTATTTCTAATCAAAGTTTCAACTTGTTTTGCATTTAATGTTTGTTCGCCTTTTGGAAATTCCAAATTCCACTTCCCTGTTTTTTTATCTAATTTCCAGACATCTTCTTCTAGTGTAATATTTATACCGCCTATAGCATCCACAACGTCTGATACAACCTTTAAGTTTATTACAGCGTAATAATCTATATTTACATCTAAAAGTTCTTCTATTTCGCCCACAAACTCATCTGTATACTTTCCTCCACGATAAATAGTATTTATCTTGTTGGTAGCATACTTATGATCTGTATATGTATCTCTTGGAATAGACATCATATATAACTTATTATTGACTGTATCATATTTTGCATAGATTATACTATCTGTTCTAAGCCCATCTTTATCTACACCAGCAAAAAGTAATGATACATTATCTTTTTTAGGTTCATTAGAATACTTAAACAGTTCATCTTCTGGCTTTCCAGCTGATGCGCTTGTAGCGCCCAACATATTATTTATGTTGAAAAGCGCTACCCATGCAATTACTGATATTATTGTTATACATGTACAAAATCTTGTTATTTTTGCACATAATGTACGTTTCTTCTTTTTCAAATTCATCATTCCTTATTACTATAATATGCTTATTATAAATGATAATAACCAGTTGTTATCATATATCATTTTGGCTAGCACTGTATCATTTAATAATCTAATTGTTTTTGCCATAAAATCTATTGGTGACATGAAACTTAATAGACCAAATACCATCCATATTTTTATAAGCATAAACCCACTTTCAATTGCAAGTCCAGCCAGTTTATTCATTTCTTTCAACAACGGCAATTCAAATATTAATTCTAATATAAAGAATGCTACACTTAGTACTAATTTAGCTGTTATAAACACAACCATAAAGCCTATACCAACAAATAAATATTTTACAACCTTGTTTGCTAAAGCAGCACTGCTAGCTTGTAATTCTTTATTTATTTTTTTTACTAGCTTTCCTACTATATCTCCACCTATTGGCATATTAGATGCTATGTCTCCTAAAGCATCTGCAACCGGACCTTCACCTTTTGTTAAATCAAATACTTCAACTAGCGAAGTTCTTACAGTCTTAGCCGCCATCGCACCTATTTCTGTTTTCTTTAATGCCGCACCTGTTGTATCAGCTAATAAGTAAGCTGCAACAAACGCTATTATAAATGTTCCAAAACTTGCTATAAGTTTAAGTCCACCTTTATTGTATCCTATAGCAGCTGCGCCTAAAAATAATGCTACTATAACTATATCAATTATCATTTTATATATTCCCCCTTATATTGTATAAATTATTAATTTATTTGAAACAAGAAACGCTATGTTATTTCCTTCACCTAAAATAACTGGTTTTGTTATAACCATATCACTTTCATATTTTTTTATTTGTCTTTTAAAATTATTGTATATATACATTTCTTTTTGGAAGCATACATACACTTTATCTTCTATATAAATAAAATGTTTAGGTAATTCTTCTATTTCTACTTCTTTTTTGTCTTTACCACCTATTGTTTTTATTCCAAGAAAATACTTACCGTTTTCAAATTCGACATATGAATATTTGTTTTTATTTAAATCTTGTGAAACAATTCCTTCTTGCTCTATACTACTTATTTTTTGTTTTTTCGATTTCATATTTATTGAGACAACATTTTTATCTGTCCTATAAACTAAATTGTTACCTGAAAAATCTAATTCATATATTAATGTATTTTCTTCTAAAGCAATTTGTTCAACTTTTAACTCCTCAGTCTTTTCTTTTAAATTCACTAGTTGCACAGAAGATGTTGCACTTATTCCATTTATATTTACATCTACGTATGCTAATTTTGTTGAATCATTTGATAAAACATATTGGGCTATAGTATTATTACTTAACTTCACATTATATTTAATCTTCCCATTTTTATCATAAATAGAAAGAACTGTTTTATTTCCCGAAGCTTCATATTCAATCACACTGTCGCCCTTAGTGTTGATTGTCCCATATAATATCTTACCTTCAACTCTTATCTGAGCAGTTTCGTACTTATCATTAAATATATATACAGTAGATTTATCAGAATTAATAACTTGAAGATATTTTCCGGCAGTTGCAATTTTTGTATCTATCGCCCCTTGCATATCTAGTTCCCATGTTTTTCTGCCGTATTTATTATATGTAGCCATTCCAGTTGAATCTGCGATTAAAACTTCATTATAATACGAATAGATTTTATTGTTTGAACCAATCAAATCCACTACTGTAACATCTTCATCTGTTATATTTTTATTAAAAACTAATCCTATATCAGAATAATTCATAATGCAAAGTATTAAAAGAAGTACTGTTGCAACTACTATTGCACATATAATTTGCTTTTTAGAAAATCCTTTAAATTCTGGTAGTTTTATTGTTATTTTCTTTTTAGGCATAGATTCGTGCTTCTTATTTTCTTCTCTTTTATCTTTTCTTGACACTATCTAACCTCCCATTCTTTAGGAATATAGTATTTTTTGTCCTTAATTTCATCAGGTAAATATTGTTGCTCTACTATTCCTCCTGGATAATCATGTGGATACTTATATCCAACGTGATATCCATCCTTTTCCATTTCTTTTACTGGTGCATTTCTAATATGCATTGGCACTTCACCAACATCCATATTATGCACATCTTCTATTGCATTATTTATAGCTAAATATGCACTATTAGATTTTCTTGAATTAGCAACTACGCATACTGCTTCTGCAAGAATAATTCTTGCTTCTGGCATTCCTACTTGATGTACTGCTTGCATTGCAGCATTTGCTACCACTAACGCATTTGGATTTGCTAAGCCTACATCTTCAGCCGCACATATTACTATTCTTCTAGCAATAAACATAGGATCTTCTCCTGCTTCAAGCATTCTTGCTAAATAGTGTATTGCAGCATTCGCATCACTTCCGCGCATTGATTTAATAAACGCTGAAATTGTATCATAATGTACTTCTGAATTTTTATCATAGTACAGTTTTCTACTTTGAAGACATTCTTCTAGTATTTCTGCTGTTACTTTAACGCTACCATCGGCTTCTAGTTCTGAACTTATAACCGCAAGTTCTAATGCGTTCAAGGCAGTTCTCACATCACCTTCTGTAGTTCTTGCTAAAAATCCTATAGCATCATCGTCTATATTTATTTTATAACTTCCAAGTCCATTCTCTTTATTACTTAAAGTAGACCTGATTATATCTTCTACTGCCTCAGTAGTTAACGGTTCTAATTTAAATATTGTTGATCTTGAAACCAAAGCTTTATTTACTTCAAAATATGGATTTTCAGTTGTTGCGCCAATTAATATAATTGTTCCTTTTTCTACCATTGGTAGAAGAGCGTCTTGTTGCAACTTATTAAATCTGTGTATTTCATCAATAAACACTATTGTTTTCCCGCTTGGATTAAAGAACATGTTGCTATTGTCTTCTGCTATTTTCTTAATATCTGATACTCCCGCAGAAGTTGCATTTAGTTCAACAAAGTTATATTTTGTAGTATTCGCTATTACCCTAGCAAGCGATGTTTTACCACATCCAGGTGGTCCCCAAAATATTACAGATGTTAACCTATCTGCTTTAATTAATCTATATAACAACTTATCTTTACCCACGATATGTTCTTGTCCATAGAACTCTTCTAGCGTTGTTGGTTTCATTCTAAACGCAAGTGGTTTGTCCATAAGTTTCCCCTTTTACTATATATACCCCCATTATATATTAACTTTTTTCAAAAATCAATGGAAAATGCACAATTTATACAGCACCTAAAAGAGTATAACTTAGAGCATTAAAACTAAAAAGAAAAGTGCTATATTCTATAATACTTTTCTTAATTTATTTAATTTTTACTCTAACTTTTCCACTATATCCACTTTCGTACTGTGATATATTAGATTTCTTAGCACCAACGACATAATTTATTTGTGACTCAGGCACTTTTATTATTATTTCTCTATTATCTTTTGCCTTATTTATTTTTTCTAATGTATAGTTTTTAGCTATATTAGACAATACTTGTTCTTTATAATTGTCTGTTACTGGTCCTTTTATATCCTCGTTTTTAGAGTTAATTTCTTCAGTTGTTTGAAGGCCTATTCTAATAACTTTAATATTATGCTTAATATATTCTTCATACATAGCACTTGCTCTTTTAACCGCATCTTCTACTTCTAATGGTTTATATTCTCCAGCTTTATACATATCCCAAAGTTTACTTTCTTTAAGTACATACACAGGATATATTCTAACCATTTTAGGTTTTAACTCTATACTTTTTCTTACCGTTTCAAGTTCTTTTTCTAATGTACTTTCTGGAAGTCCAACCATTACTTGATGTCCTAACTCAAAACCATATTTGTTAATTAAATTTGACGCTTTAACGACGTCTTCTGCTGTATGTCCACGTTTAGCCTTAAGCAACACTTCATCATCCATAGATTGAACCCCAAGTTCAATTACAGATACATTGTATCCTTTAAGTATTTTTAGAATTAACTCGCTAATATAATCTGGTCTTGTTGAAATTCTAATATCTTTAACCAATCCTTTTTCTATATATTCATTTGCAACTTTTAAGAATCTTACTTGATCTTCCATTTCAAGACCTGTAAAGCTTCCTCCAAAGAATGCTATTTGTTTAGTTTTAGATTTATCTTTATACATTTCAAGATATTTTTCTATTTCATTTCTTACATCTTGCTCTGTAACATCTCTTGTTTCTCCGCTAATCTTTCTTTGATTACAGAAAACGCATTCATTTTTGCAACCTCTATGTGGTATAAAGATTGGGATTATGTACATATTATCTTTTTTAATATGCAGTCCTAATTCTTTTTTTAGATTAAGCTTAATCTTTAATTTTTTCAATGGCTTGTTTTGCTGCATTTTGTTCTGACAGTTTCTTTGTTTTTCCACTACCTTCTCCTATTTTCTTATCATTAAAATATACTGCACTAAAGAACATTTTTGCATGGTCTTTTCCTTGTTCTTTTTCCAGTACATATTCTATTTTTACATTACCGTTTCTTTGAAGTATTTCTTGAAGCCTTGTCTTGTAGTCTAAAGTGTCTTCTTTAGATACAACATAGTCTATTGTACTTTTTATCATATCCAGGCATACTCTGTTTGCTTCATCATAACCTGCATCTAAATATACAGCTCCAAGTATCGCTTCAAACATATCTGCAAGTATTGCATCTTTCTTGTTTCCACCTGTGTTTATTTCACACTTACCTAGACGAATATCCCTTGCTAAATTTCTTTCACGTATTATTCTGCTAAGTGATGCTTCACATACAATTTCTGCACGTTTCTTGCTCATTACACCTTCTTTTAATTTAGGCTCAACATTATATAAATAGATTGACACAATATGTTCTAGTATTGCATCTCCTAAAAATTCTAATCTTTCATTGTATTTAGTTATATCTTCTCCCGTTCTTTCATAAGCATAAGACTTATGTGTAAGAGCAGTCTTAAGAAGCTCTTTATTCTTAAATACATATCCTATTTTCTTTTCTATATCTATTAAACTTAGCATATAATCACTCCAATTAATATTTTACCATAAAAAAGAAAAAAATAACAGTACTATGTACTGTTATTTACATTTTCTATTTATATTAGACTACTGATTTAATATATTCAACCACGTCACCAACTGATACGATTTTCTCAGCTTCAACTTCTGGTACTTCAATACCGAATTCTTCTTCTAATGCCATTATTAATTCAACAACATCTAAAGAATCTGCTCCTAAATCATCAATAAATGTGGTAGCTGTTGTTATACTACTTTCATCTTCTATTCCTAATTGTTCCATTATTACTTCTCTTACTTTTTCAAAAACATTATCCACTTTATTCACCTCCATGTTAAAGCTTATATGTGTATTATCTATTATTTTTATACTGTTGTCAATAGTTTTATTATTACTTAGTAATTTTTTCTGACAATTTTCTAACTAATTTTTGCTCTAAAACAGTATCTGCTTGAAGTATAGCTGCTTCATAATTTTGTGCTTTTGCATTACCATGTATTTTAATTACTGGCTTTCTAATTCCTAAAAGTACTGCTCCGCCATACTTAGTATAGTCATATTTATATAACGCTTTTTTAATTAATCCAACTGAGCTTGCTGCTTTAAGTTTATTAAATACATTCTTTTTAAACTCAGACATAAGTGCGTTTTTCATAATCTTAGCTGTTCCTTCAATAGATTTTAGGGCAACATTTCCCATAAGACCATTTGCTACAACTACATCTGCATCGCCAGATAGTATTTCTCTAGCTTCAATATTACCAACAAATTCTGGGCATTCATCCATTAAAGATTGGTAAGCTTCTTTTAAGTCTGGAGAACCCTTTTTATCTTCAGTTCCAATGTTTAACATCGCAACTCTTATTTTATCTTTCTTTAATACTTCTTTGCAGTATACCATACCCATTTTAGCAAATTGCACTAAAGATACTCCTGCTGCTGTTACGTTTGCACCACAGTCTAAAAGCACAACACCTGTTCCATCTACCGTTGGAAGAACTGTTGCAAGCGCTGGTCTGTGTATTCCTTCTATTCTTTTTAATTTAAGAAGTCCACCGGCCATAACTGCTCCTGTACTACCCGCAGATAAGAATAATGTATTTTCTTTTTCTTTCATATAGTCATATGCTTTAACTATACTAGATTCCTTTTTATGCTTAATTGCAAATGCAGGATCATCAAAGTTAGTTATAGCATCTTTAGCATCAAGTATTGATATATTCTTTAATATATTATCTGCCTTAGATAAATATTCACCTTTAATAAAATCTTTAATTTTAGCTTCATCACCAACCATAGTTAGTTTTGCTTTTGTTTTACCAACAGAGTTTACAACGCCTCTTATTGCTTCATCTATTCCATTATCGCTTCCGTTTATATCTACTAATATTTCCATTATACTATTCCTTTCAATATGAATTTTCCTTTAAATTTAAGTGAATCGTTTTCATCTAGGATTCTAACCCAAACTATATATCCACTCGCTGTTTTCTTTCTCATTTCAGCATGAGCATATATTACTGTATCTGCCTCAATCTTTTCTACATATTTAATATTTGCTACTCCAACTAACGCTGCTTTGGTTGGTATTAGAGAAATAGCCATAGACTCTGCAAAAGAATATATATATTGTCCTTTTACAACATTCATACCTTCAAATGTCATATCCTTTGTAGTTTCTAATCTTGAAACAGCTCCTACACTTGGCGTGAAGTTAATCATATCTCCAATAAACTCTGCCGGAGAAATTGAAGTTACATGCTTCATAGTTTCTTCTGCTTTGTTTTTAAGTCTTTCTTTAAACTCTTTTATACCAAGTCTTGCTCTATCTAATCTTATTGTATTTATGCTAACTTTAAATGTCTTAGCAAGTATTTCATCAGTAGCTAATGGATTCTTTTCTAAATATTCCATTATCTTTTCACCACGAATATTTCTTGCTGTAGCAGTTCTAGACAAAATTATCACCTCATAACAATTATTTTACTACTATCTTATTCATTTTGCAAGCACTTTATTTAAGTTGACATAAATACACATCTATGATATACTAAGTATTGTAGTAAAAAACTAAGATTACAAACAATTGGAGGTAATAAAGAATGGATCAAAAACTACAACTTATGTTTAACGGAGATAAACCCGTAGAACTGGATTTTGGCGTAAGTGACACGCTGCTTATTAACTTCTCAAGATGTATCCGGAACAAGGAATACATTTTCACCTTCGTAAACGATAACGACTATGAAACTCTCACCTTCAGATTCATCTCGAATCTTGAAATTGACTGCTACTTTGAATTTACTAAAGCAGATGGAAAGAAGAAGTTTGTAGGTTACCGTTATCTCAAGGAAAAGGAGTTTTCCGTAGACATTACCGGTTGCAAAGATTTCTCTATTGTTATTCCTAGAGAAAAGAACACCGATGTCTGCACCGCCCTTACACTTACAGACCTTCACGCGAAGTAATACAAAATTCTCAAACTAACAACAAAAAGCACCATTAATTTGGTGCTTTTTGCGTGTTTATTTATTATTTTGTTACTTTAACATCATTAACATACGAATCTATTATTGTTAAATTTTGAGAACTATAACTTCTATCTCCTCCAGCGATTCCACTATTTAGATAATCTACATCTTCTTTTTCTTGGCCTTCAAAAATATATTTTAATTCGCCATTGAATTTACATTTTTCTATAGTTACATTATTTACATCATTTGAGTTACATGCATAACCGGCTATACCTCCAATAGACAAATATTCTTGAAAATCGTATATAGAATCTAATATTACTGTTCCGGTATACTCACAATTAATAATCTTTGCCGCATCCACAAATCCAGCAATTCCACCTGCTCCCGCTCTTGCTATAATTACATTTATGTTTACATCGCAGTTTTCTATAATTGCAAAATTAATATTTGGTTCTATAAAGGTTCCTGTGCAATTTCCTACAATACCACCAGAATTGTTTATCCCATCTATTGTAGTCCCATTAATAAAGCTTTCTTCTTCAACTAAAATTTTAACATTTTTTATCGTTGGTTGACCAACAATGTATCCAGATACACCGCCCATATATTGTGGTCCTACTGCTTTTAATATTCCTTTAACTTCTATCCCATCTATCAATGTTTTTCCTTGAGCATATCCTAATATGCCTCCACCTGCATAAGTTGTACTTATATTAATATTCCCGTCTAATAGAATGTTTTTTATTGTTGGTGTTTCTTGAATATAGCCTATTATACCTCCTATATAATAGTAGCCATTTATATCTACTTTTCCTGTAAGCTTTACATTTTCTACTATTACTGTTCCTGTAGCATATCCTGCTATAGCACCCGCATAATAAGAATTAGTTATGCTAACATTATGTATGTTTACGTTCGTTATTTTTGAACTTGCTAACAATCCAAACAATCCAACATAACTTTGATTATCACTTTTCAAATTATATATAGTATGATTTTGGCCATCAAAATCCCCATAATAATAGACTTGGCTTCCTATCGGTCTCCATTGTTGATTATTTAAATCAATATCCGCTCCTAATTTAACAGTTTTTCCATAGAATGACCAACCATCTACAATTAACTGTGATAATCCTGCCAACTGTTCTGGCGAAGTCAATACAAATTCGCTTTTAGAATCATCGTACCAAGATGTATCACAAGTAATTCCATCCCACGATTTCACTTCTCCTTCAGATACTTGTCCAGAATTAAAAATTGTCATAGTTAAATGTTCTTTTTTTATTACATGTTTATCTCCTGAGCTTGTAACTGTTACGCCTAATTCTTTTTCTAACTGTTCTTTATACTTATCGATACCCTCTCCTGGTTTCCAACCTAATATTTGTAATTCTAACGTACACGAATTTTCAAACTCTTTTTGTTCGATTAACGACACAGCATCACTTGCTCTATTTATTATCTCTGTATTAGTTAATGAAATTACTACAGCTGCTGCCAAAATTATCATTACTATTATTGTTATTACTAATACTATTAAAGATATACCCTTTTTCTTTTGCATTTTCTCATACCTCCTTTTTGTATGCAAAAAAGCAAAGCAGCACATACCTATAAGTATGTGTTACTTTGCTAATCTTTCTTATATTTTGGGTGCAAAAACGCTACTAATGTTTTTTCATTAGTAAATGTACGTGTGTGTGTGTGTGTGTACAGCCGCAAGGCTTTCAGCGTTTTTTATCATTTGTTTACCCCTTTATATGTTTTTATTGTATATCAAATTCATATTTTTGTAAATCTTTTATTATATTTTTCCACATTGTCCACATAATATTTACGAAAGGATTAGATTTTATGAATATTTTTAATGAGACTGCTATTATTCCAATTAAATTAAATCAAATGTTTAATAGATTTATGAACTGGTTAAATGATGTGTTAAATGTTCCTACGAATGAACAGGTTATGAATATTAACTGGTCTAGTTTAACTTCAATTATTAGTACTATTTCTTTAATACTTATATTTACTACACTAGCTATTCTTGTGTTATATTTTATCCGCTCTATAGGATTATATAACTTAGCTAGAAATAACAATAGAAGTTTTGCATGGCTAGCATTCATTCCTTTTGGCTGCTTCTTTATATACGGTATCATCCTTAAAAGAACTAGAATATTCGGTGTAGATGTTGACCACCCAGAATATTTATTACCAGCACTGTTACTTTCTTCATTCTTACCTTATGTTGGACCATTTGCAACCATTTTATTCATAGTTTGCAAGCTAGGATTACTTTATAGAATATACGAGATGAAAACACCTAAATACGCCATTTCGCTTCTTGTATTAAGTATATTTATGCCTCTCGCACAACCATTCATCATTTATGGAATAAGCAAAAAATAACACGGAAATTTTCCGTGTTATTTTCTCAGCGTAATATCCTATGTGCTTGTTAACCACCAAAGTGAACTATAAACCAAGCCAGCGAAACATCATATGTTCCTCTAATAAGTGGCGCATGATACTCATTTTGAGCCGCATATGCTTCTTTTACCTTTCTAGCCATATAACTATCCAGTTCCTGATAATGTTTGTATCCCAAATTACCATCACTTACAAGGATTTCCACCCGGTTTTCATTTACATAAATTCTAAGAAATATTCCGCCTTGCTTTCTAAATAGTTGCAAGGTATCCATTTCTTTTTCCGTAAAAAACTTGCTCATGTATATCCTCCTATAAATTATTTTTAGAGTCTGTGTTTAATACTTTGTTATTATACACCATATTACAACAAAAAAACACATCTTTCGATGTGTTTTTCTGTAAAATTCATATATCTATACAAATTAAGCAATGATGTTAGATACTGAACCAGAACCAACTGTTCTACCACCTTCACGGATAGCGAATTTAAGTCCTTTTTCAATAGCTATTGGAGTTATTAACTTAATTTTCATAGTTACGTTTTCACCTGGCATAACCATTTCTTTATCCTTTGGAAGGTCGATTATACCTGTAACGTCAGTTGTTCTGAAATAGAATTGTGGTCTGTATCCGTTAAAGAATGGAGTATGTCTTCCACCTTCTTCTTTAGTTAGGATATAAACTTCAGCTTCAAATTCAGTATGAGGTGTTATAGAACCTGGTTTAGCAAGAACTTGACCTCTTTCAACTTCGTTTCTTTGAATTCCTCTTAATAGAACACCAGCGTTGTCTCCGCATTCAGCGCTATCTAGAGATTTTCTGAACATTTCGATACCAGTAACAACTGTTTTCTTAGATTCGTCAGCAAGACCAACGATTTCAACTTCGTCACCAACTTTTAATGTTCCTCTTTCAACTCTACCTGTAACAACTGTACCACGACCAGTGATTGTGAATACGTCTTCGATAGGCATTAAGAAAGGTTTATCTGTATCTCTTTCTGGATCTGGAATAAAGCTATCAACTGCATCTAATAATTCCTTGATTGGAGCATATTCAGGTGCATTTGGATCTGTTGATGAAGATTCAAGAACTTTAAGAGCTGAACCTTTAACTATTGGAGTATCATCTCCTGGGAAATCATACTTAGTTAATAATTCTCTGATATCCATTTCAACTAATTCTAATAATTCTGGATCGTCAACTTGGTCACATTTGTTCATAAATACTACGATGTAAGGAACACCAACTTGTCTAGCAAGTAGTATGTGTTCTTTAGTTTGTGGCATTGGACCATCAGCTGCAGAAACAACTAGTATTGCACCATCCATTTGCGCAGCACCAGTGATCATGTTTTTAACATAGTCAGCGTGTCCTGGGCAGTCAACGTGTGCGTAGTGTCTTCTGTCTGTTTCATATTCAACGTGAGAAGTAGAAATTGTGATTCCTCTTGCTCTTTCTTCTGGAGCGTTATCTATTTGATCATATGCTTTGAATTCTGCTCCATTGTTTAAAGCTGCTACTTTAGTTATAGCTGCTGTTAATGTTGTTTTACCGTGGTCAACGTGACCGATTGTTCCAACATTACAATGTGGTTTTGTTCTTTCGAACTTAGCTTTTGCCATTTTATTTTCCTCCTTATTTTTATAAATATAATTAACGGTTAATGTTTGCACATTATTTAAGGTCATTGTACTACACAAAAATATTTTTTGCAAGTCATTAACCGTTTTTTCTAATTTTTTAAGTACAATTAGTCTTCTTTCTTAGCTCTAGCGCCAACAATAGCTTCATGTACTGATTTTGGAACTTCTTCATAGTGACTTGGTTCCATTGAGTAAACACCTCTACCTTGAGTTTTACTTCTTAAGTCTGTAGCGTATCCGAACATTTCAGATAATGGTACAAATGAATGGATTGTTTGTGTTCCAGAATCTGCTTCCATACCTTCTAGTCTTCCACGTCTTGAGTTGATGTCACCTATAACATCACCCATATATTCTTCAGGAACTATTACATCAACTTTCATGATTGGTTCAAGTAATACTGCTCCACCTTGACGGCAAGCTTCTTTGAACGCCATAGAACCTGCTACTTTGAAGGCTGCTTCTGATGAGTCAACATCGTGGTATGAACCATCAACAAGTGCAACTTTAACGTCAACAACTGGGTAACCAGCAAGTATACCGCTCTTCATTGCATCTCTAATACCTTCATCAGTTGGTTTAACGTATTCCTTAGGAACAACACCACCAACGATTTTAGATTCGAATGAGTAACCTTTACCAGCTTCTTGTGGTTCAACTTCTAACCATACGTGACCGTATTGTCCTTTACCACCAGATTGTCTAATAAATTTACCTTCAACTTTAACTGCTCTCTTAATAGTTTCTTTGTAAGCAACTTGTGGTTTACCTACGTTAGCTTCAACGTGGAATTCACGTTTTAATCTATCTACTATTATGTCTAGGTGAAGTTCACCCATACCAGCAATTATTGTTTGACCAGTTTCACCATCAGTATATGTTTTGAATGATGGATCTTCTTCAGCAAGTTTAGATAATGCTATACCCATTTTTTCTTGGTCAGCTTTTGATTTAGGTTCAATAGCTATAGAAATAACTGGGTCTGGGAATTCAATAGATTCAAGTACAACTGGGTGTTTTTCATCACATAATGAATCTCCAGTAAATACATCTTTAAGTCCAACTGCTGCAGCGATATCTCCAGCGTAAACTTTATCTATATCTTTTCTTTCATTTGAGTGCATTTGAAGAATTCTTCCGATTCTTTCTTTCTTGCCTTTGTTTGCATTGTATACATATGAACCAGCTTCTAGTGTTCCAGAGTATACTCTAAAGAATGTAAGTTTTCCAACGAATGGATCTGTTGCAATCTTGAATGCAAGTGCTGCGAATGGTTCTGTATCAGAAGATGGTCTTTCTTCTTCTTCACCGTTTTCGTTAACACCTTTAATTTGTTCAACATCAAGTGGTGATGGCATATAGTCAACTATAGCATCAAGTAGCTTTTGAACACCTTTGTTTTTGTAAGATGTACCACAAGTTACTGCAACCATCTTGTTTTCTATTGTTGATTGTCTTATACATTTTTTGATTTCATCTATAGTAAGTTCTTCACCTTCAAGATATTTCATCATGATTTCTTCATCGAACTCAGCTATATGATCTAATAATTCGCTTCTATATTTTTCTGCATCAGCTAACATATCTGCTGGAATTTCTTCACATCTGATATCTTTACCTAATTCATCATAATATACATAAGCTTTCATTTCTACTAAGTCTACAATACCTCTAAATGAATCTTCTTTACCTATTGGTAATTGGATTGGTACTGCGTTAGCTTTTAATCTGTTTCTAAGTTGTTCTACACATCTATAGAAATCTGCACCCATGATATCCATTTTGTTAACGTATATCATTCTTGGTACTTTATATTTGTTTGCTTGTCTCCATACAGTTTCAGATTGTGGTTGTACTCCACCTTTAGCACATAGTACTGTAACTGAACCGTCAAGTACTCTTAGAGATCTTTCAACTTCGATTGTAAAGTCAACGTGTCCTGGAGTATCGATAATGTTTATTCTGTTATCGTTCCAGAAACAAGTTGTTGCTGCAGAAGTAATTGTGATACCTCTTTCTTGTTCTTGAGCCATCCAGTCCATTGTAGCTCCACCATCGTGAGTTTCTCCTAATTTGTGAGTTTTTCCTGTATAGAATAGTATTCTTTCAGTAGTAGTTGTTTTACCAGCATCGATGTGAGCCATGATACCGATATTTCTTGTCCTCTCAAGAGGATATTCTCTACCTGCCATAAACTTCCTCCTATCCTTGGTTTACCATCTGTAGTGAGCAAATGCTTTGTTTGCTTCTGCCATACGATGAGTATCTTCTTTTTTCTTAAATGCTCCACCTTGTGAGTTTAATGCATCTAACATTTCTGCTGCTAGTTTTTCATCCATTCCGTATTCATTTCTCTTTCTAGCGTATTCTACTAACCATCTAATTCCTAGACTTTGTCTTCTATCTGCTCTAATTTCGATAGGCACTTGGTATGTAGCACCACCAACACGTCTTGCTTTAACTTCAAGAACTGGCATAACTGCTTCCATTGCTTCTTCGAATACTTCTAATGCATTTTTTCCAGTTTTTTCAGCAACTATATCAAACGCTCCGTATACGATTTTTTCAGCAACAGTTTTCTTACCATCCCACATAACTTTGTTTATTAGTTTTGCAACTACTTTAGAACCATATATTGGGTCTGGCATAACTTCTCTTTTAACTAAATGTCCTTTTCTTGGCACTTTCCTTCCCTCCTTCTTTTTACGGTACTCAAAATTGTTAATTTTGTCAGTGCTTATATTTTTAAAATCAAGCACCAATTATGTTAGATTATTTTTTTGCTCTCTTTGCTCCATATTTAGATTTAGCTTGTACTCTACCAGCTACACCAGCTGTATCTAGTACACCTCTAACTATGTGATATCTAACACCTGGAAGATCTTTTACTCTTCCTCCTCTAATTAGAACAACGCTGTGTTCTTGTAGGTTATGTCCGATTCCTGGAATGTATGCAGAAACTTCCATACCATTTGTAAGTTTAACTCTGGCTACTTTTCTTAACGCTGAGTTAGGCTTTTTAGGAGTTTGTGTTTTAACTACTGTACAAACACCTCTCTTTTGTGGAGAAGAAACTTGAGTTACTTTCTTCTTTCTAGAGTTTAATCCTCTTTGAAGAGCTGGTGATTTAGATTTAGTAGTTTTATCATGTCTTCCTTTTCTTACTAATTGCGCAAATGTTGGCACTTGACTTCACCTCCTTGTTAATATCTCATACGTGAATTACAAAATCCACAAATACGCTTAATCATTATATCATTTAGTGGCTTTTTAGTCAACATTTTTATTACATTTTTGTTACAAAACTATAATACTTTTTAAGCATTGATGTTTACATAAACAAAAGGACTCCTGATATTTATATCAGAAGCCCTATTTTTTTAGATGTAACACATGAATTTATCGCCATTATCCTGCATTATTGCAGACATTCTTTTAGCGATATTAAGAGACGGAATATTATCTTTTTCAATTTCAAGTCTTATTCTCGCCAAAGGATTCTCATCACGGATTGCTTCGACTACTGCAGCGAGCGCCTCTTGCATATATCCGTTATGACGATATTCCTCCTTCAAGAAATAAGAAACATCCATCGTCATCCGCGTAAGTCTTACTGCAATAATGAGACCCATAACGTTTTTCTTCTTATCTGTTATGACACAGTAAAAATCATTCTTGAAGTCCCCATTAGCAAAAATAGCAATATGCTCTTTTGCTTCACTTTCATCCTTCGCCTCAAGACTTTTAAGTCTTGTTATCATATCCGTATTCTTAATTACATCGTAGTACCATGTTACATCTGCTGTTTCAAACGGCCTTAATACAAGCCGCCTTGTCCGTATAATCATACATACATCTCCTTTATTTTTGGATAAATAGATTATATCACAAGATTTATATTTTTCAATAGTTATGTTTACTATTTTGCCCTTAGATTGACTTTTTATGCCAAACGTGTTATAATTAACATTAGGTTCACATCGAGCCTAATCTATTAATAATTTATAGGAGGTAACGCACATGCTAACTAGAAATTGTGCAATCACCAAACTTCTTCGCGAAGGAGACTTCAATGTACGGGTAACCGTATTTGATCCAACCAAGTGTTCGGGTAACCCCGAATACCAAAAAGGTGCTTGGGTCGAAATGATCCGAGATTCTATCGGCGGCGGAATAGTAAATTCCAACGCAAAATACAAACTCATCATCGAGTACACAACCAAACCCCATCCGTTCCGCGGAATTTTAAAAGGTTCTTTAGTTGCCGAGATGATTCGAGTTTCATGCAGCACCCCCGAACCACTTCGCATATCCATTGCACCTGCAAACGATACGTCGAAACTTCGCACTTGGATTTTTGTATAAAAGCAAACTTCTAAGTTACACAAAAACAGCGGCTAATTTAGCCGCTGTTTCTCATTTTACTAAGTTGTGATTCCTCTTAATCTCTTTGTTGGATCAAGTATTTTCTTTCTTAGACGAATATTTTCTGGTGTAATTTCTACAAGCTCATCATCTTCAATAAATTCTAATGATTGTTCTAGAGAAAGTACTTTGTGTGGTGTTAATTTTAATGCATCATCACTACCAGAAGCTCTTGTATTTGTTAAGTGTTTTTCTTTACATACGTTAACAATCATATCTTCACTTCTTGAGTTTTCTCCAACTATCATACCAATATACACTTCAGTACCAGCTCCAATAAATAAAGTTGCTCTTTCTTGTGCATTGTATAATCCATAAGTTGTAGATTTACCTTGTTCATAAGCTATAATTGTTCCGTGAGTTCTTGTTATAACTTCTCCACGATCTGGTTCAAATCCAGCAAATATACTATTTAATACTCCAAGACCTTTTGTATCTGTTAGTATTTCACTTCTGTAACCAATAAGTCCTCTTGATGGTATCTTGAACTCTAATCTTGTATATCCAACTTGAGTTGGGCAAGGTCCCATATTAGTCATTTCACCTTTTCTGTTACCCATTTTTTCCATTACAACACCAACGTATTCATCTGGTACGTCTATTGTTGCTTGTTCCATAGGTTCACATTTTACACCATCTATTATTTTGCTAATAGCTGTTGGTTTAGAAACTAATAATTCAAATCCTTCTCTTCTCATATTTTCAATAAGTATTGAAAGGTGTAATTCTCCACGACCATATACTTTGAATGAATCCGGAGTATCTGTTTCTTCTACTCTTAAAGATACATTTGTTTCAACTTCTTTGAATAATCTATCTCTAATGTGTCTAGAAGTAATATATTTACCTTCTTTACCTGCAAAAGGTCCATTGTTTACGCTAAATGTCATACAAACTGTAGGTTCATCTATATCTACAAAAGGAACTGCTTCTGGGTTATTTACATCAGCTATTGTTTCACCAATGTTTATTCCTGTAACACCTGTTACTGAAACTATTTCTCCACATTCTGCAGATTCAACTTCTGTTCTCTTAAGTCCCATATATGTATATACTTTACCTATTTTAACATTTTGGATGCTTCCATCTTTTTTACATAACGCAACTTGTTCACCAGCATGAATTACACCACGTTCAATTCTGCCTACACCAATTCTTCCTGTATAGTCATCATAGTCTATATTAGATACTAATAATTGTAATGGTTCATCTTTGCTTCCAGTTGGTTCTGGAACATATTTTATTATTGTTTCAAATATTGGTACCATATTGTCGTTTGTGTCTTCAACATTATATCTTGCAAATCCACTCTTACCAGAAGCATAAACTACTGGGAAGTTTAATTGATCGTCGTTTGCATTAAGATCCATAAATAGTTCTAATACTTCATCTAAAACTTCTGTTGGTCTTGCACCAGGTCTATCTATTTTGTTTATTACAACGATAGGCATAATGTTTAAAGATAATGCTTTACTTAAAACAAATCTTGTTTGTGGCATTGGTCCATCGAATGCATCAACAACTAAAAGTACACCATCAACCATTTTAAGTACACGTTCAACTTCTCCACCGAAATCTGCGTGTCCTGGAGTATCTACTATGTTAATTTTTACTCCATCATGCATAACTGATGTGTTTTTAGATAAGATTGTTATTCCTCTTTCTTTTTCTATATCTCCAGAGTCCATTACTCTTTCAGATACTACTTCGTTATCTCTAAATATTCCACTTTGATGTAATAAGCTATCTACTAACGTTGTTTTACCATGATCAACGTGAGCTATAATAGCAACGTTTCTTATATTTTTCATAAATTTCCTTCTTTCATTAAAACTCTAATTAAATATTTTAACGCAAGTTTAAGATTATGTCAAGTAGCGTTAGTTATTTTGCTATATATACAAAAGAATAAAACTAGATTTTACTCTACTTTTATTCTTTTTATTTTATTTTTAAATTATTTCAATGTTGATACTAGTACTGCAAGCGAGTTATATAACAAATGGAATAATATATTTATCGCCAAATTGTTCGTCTTTGCATATGAATAAGCAAACACCATACCTATAATCGCATAAGGCAACGATGTAGCCAACGCTATTAATAACGATGCCTCATTTATAGCATGCATATATCCAAATATACAGCCTGATATTATTATAAACAACGACTTATGTTTTATTATTTTTTTAAACGCACCCCTAAATGTTGCTTCTTCTACAAAAGGTGCCCACAACACCGCAAGCGGAGCCGCTATATATAGCGGTAGACTTTCAATAGCTTGTTGATTTACAGATGTCATTTTATTTGTTATCGACGTAGATATCAACGTTGCTACAGACATTGCTATAAGCATTATTATAAATAGTTTTAACATATATCTAACTGTTAATCTGAAATTCTTTACTATTATTTTTATTCCTTCTTTAATTTCTTTATAAAACGCTGCTATTGCTAATATGATAAGCAGCAAATGCAATCCTATTGTAAATACTATTAACATTATTGGAGATAAAATTTCTAGCCACTCTTCTTTTATAAAATTTTGTCCAAAATACGTTACCAAAAGTATTATAATTAATACCCAGTCTTTTTTTCTTACATTATAGTTCTCTATTGATAGTTGTTTAGCCGCTTCTTTAAAATTGATTTTCTCTCTCTTCTCTTGTTTTATAAATATTAGCAACAATATATTTAGTATTGTTGTTATTCTAAAAAACATGGTTGGAATCAGCAAAAACAAAAACACATTTCCTACAAGTAAATATTTCTTGGTATATTTAATTTTATCCCCTAACAATGCGGCAAACATTATAACCATGATAAATATTGAAAATCCCAAATTATCCGTTCTAACATCGCCCAAAGCTGATTTAATAGTACATAATATCGTTATAAGAAATGCCATTTGAGCTAGCATTATAAGTGATAACCCAATTTTTGTTTTAATATCTTTATTCATTTTATCACTATCCTTCTTTTGTTATATTTTTTGCAATATCCACATCCGATTCATAGTCTTCTAGTTTTCCTCTTACTTGTTGGTATCTATCTTCACCTTTAGCAAGCAAGCATAATACCCCGTTTTCTTTCATATTATTAAACGCATACTCTATTGCTTGTTTTCTATCTTCTATTATCTCGTATGGTACAGTTATATATGTAGCAAGTTCATTACATATATCTTTAACTACTTCAAATTGCGGATCATCTGCTGTTAAATATATCTTGTTTGCATATTTACTTGCAACCTCAGACATAGCTTGTCTTCTACCATAAGCTTTACCCCCAGGTGCACCAAACAAGGCAACTATTTCTGAATTTGGATAATCTTTTTTTACTGCTTCGAAAAATTTCTCAAAGCTCAATTTGTTATGCGCATAGTCTACTATAACTGTTTTATTATTTCCTTTAAACACATTCATTCTTCCAGATACAGTGGTCATTTCAATTCCTTTTAGTATATTTTCTTCTTTAACTTCTAATTCTCTTGCTGTAAGAATTGCAGCAGTTGCATTTTGAACATTGAAATCTCCCATCATTCTAGTTTTGAATGTTGTTTTATCCCCATTATCCACAAGTTCAAATACAAGCTGTTCGTTTTCTCTATGTATATTTGTATAATATACATCCACTTTATCTTTTAATTCTTCAGGTCCAAAAGTCACTAATTTTTCAACATCCTTAGCAGCATCCAAAACAGCTTCTAGATAATCTGTTTCGTAGTTAACTATTACTGTTTTACACTTTTTCAAAAACTCTAATTTAGAATTTAAATAATCATTAAAATTAGGATGCTCTGCTGGACTTATATGATCTTCAGATATATTTAAAAACATTCCTATATCATAACTAGTATTTAATATTCTTTCTGTTTTAGTTGCTTGAGATGATACTTCCATTACAAGATATCTTAAATCTGATTCTACAGCTTCTGCTATATACCTTTGTAGTTCTATAGCCTCTGGTGTAGACAAGTGAGATTCTTCACATCTTTTACCTGTATATGTTTCTATAGTAGATAAAAGTGCTGTTCTTTCTCCTTTTTCTAAATTTAATATATTATGTATGTATGTTGCAGTAGTTGTTTTACCCTTTGTTCCAGTTAATCCAACCATATTTATTTTGTTATATGCTTTATTAAAGAATTCTTCAGCACAAACCACCATTGCATGTCTAATATCAGGTACAACAACAAGTCCTGCGTTTTGTATGTCATATTCTTTCTCTGCTATAACTAAAATCGCGCCCCTGTTTATAGCATCTTCTATATATTCCACTTTAAAGTTGGCTCCTTTTACAAAAAACACAGAATCTTTAGTAGCAGCTTTAGAATTGTATGTTATATCCTTAACTTCTACATTATTTGTATTTTCATATACCACTGTTTTTGTAACGCCACCGTTATTTTCTAATAATTTTATTAACTCCTTTACTGTCATAGTAACCTCCGTTAGTCGTATTATACCATTCTAGCTTATTAATGTAAATATTTATGTATATATGACTAAAGCTTTTATTATCCTTGGTCTATTTTCATTTGCTTCTTCGATAACATATCCAACTAAACAAACCTCACCCATAATTTTAGCCATATTTAATTCACTGGTTTCCATATTACTTCTTTTTAACCAAACACAATCGCCTTTCATTTTTACAAACACATCTTCACTCTTATTATCCACTACAAAATCTTCATAAAGTTCAATAGTAGAATGTATATAACAAATGGGGTGTTTATCTTGTTCATTACAATACTTTATTATTCCACGCAATATTTTTCTATAAAACAACATATTATTCATTTCTTTTATATCTTGAATATTTGCATATTCTCTAATTATACTAGATTCTCCAACATCTATGTAACTAGTTCCAATCTTGCCTCTTCTATCCTTTCTTTTTTCCTTATATCCATCCTTATTTTCTTTTCCTTTTCCTAGTTCATTACTTTTCCCCAGCTCTGTATGAACAGAATAATCCCTCGTCTGTCTTTTAGTATTCGTACCAATATACGATACTAGTCCAACATCCGGGGGATCTATATTAAGTTGTGCATATATATTTTTTAAAGCATATTTATCTTGATAAATCATATAATAAGGGCGGTCATCAGACCACCCTTTTAAGTTCTGTTTCATATTAAATTTTATGCATTATATATTTAATTATTCATTTTAACTAACTCTTTTAGTATTCTTATTTTCAAACACGTATATATCATCTATTTTATGATATCCTACACTTGTTTGATTAGTATCTTCCCACTTATTGAAATTAATATAGTATAATTCTTCTAATAACGTTTGTGTTGAATATAATTTATCTAATCTAAATTCAACAATACCAGCGCCCAGTTGTTTATTTATTATCTTTACTAATTTACTTCTTAAGCTCTCAGTATATTTTACTTCATAATTGTTATATGTATAATAATTATACTTTGTTCCTTCACACGCTACAATTTTAAATTCTTTATCTAACGCATGTGTCTTTTTTAATTCTTTATCTGACAAGTTAAAATATCTATGCATTACTTGTTTTTTATTCTCTATCTCTATAGTATCCGATGTTGGATCTACATGATAATATTCGTCATCAATTTTAACTATATTCCAAGCATGTGCAACTTCGCCTATTTTACCTGTAACCATTATAGATTCAATTCCTGCTTTTTCTAATAGTAATTGATAAGCTTTTGCTATACCATCGCAAACCGCCGAACCTTTTATTAACGCTTCATAAGCAGTATGTTTTGATATAGGTATTTCTTTAATATCCTTAAATGTATAATAATTTACTCTCTTAACTAAAGCATCGTGTAAAGCAAGCTCTTTTTCATAATCTGTCATTTTATCATGAAGAACTTCATATGTTATTTGCTCTACCATTTGATTAAGTTCAAGATTCATCTTTTCTCTTTCTTTTTTAGTATCTACTGTATAATTCAATTTTAAAATTGTATATTCAATAGGCCCTAATTTTATACTTTTTACATTATAATCTTGTGGTAGATAATAATATTCAGGTCTATCATTATATATCGCCGCTAATACAACTGTAACATCAGACTTAATTGCAGAATTTTTAACAAACCCAAAATGTATGTCTCTAGTTAGTTTTTGTATTTCTTGATCTATTTTTACGTATTGAAATTTTTGCTCATCTGTTAACTGGTTGTAATAATATAACGAAGTATATTCTTCGGATTTCAATAAATCTTCATCCACATGAAATCTATCTATTATGTTCTTCACAAGGAATCCACATGCAACCACTACTATTATTAAAAACCATATATTCACAAAAGATTTTTTCATAAGTACCTCTTTTACTCTTTCTCATTATATATATCTACTTGTTTTTTTGTTCCTACTGCTATTATTGTTGGTGTTGCTCCATAACTATCTGAAGATAATTGTGTTTTAGATATAACCTTTCCATTTAAACTTACTGTTTTATATGCTACTGATTTATATCCATTTGCGCCTTTTTGTATTGTCTTAGTCTTTCCTACTAATAAACTGCTGTCGTTTTGTTTTTGAACTTTAGGAGATATATATTCTGTTACCCATGATGTCAATTTCACATCATATTCTACCTCTTCTTTAGTTCCAAGTATTTTTATAACCAATCTCTTATTTGTTGTAGTTGTTGCTGAAATTTTAATTGGATAATTTCTAGTATTTTTAAATTTGAAATCCAATCCTGGATAATATACTGTAGCATCTAAACTTACAGGAACATATCCTACTGGCAATGCGTGTTGGCTTCTAGCTACTATATCTAAATTAGCATATAACGCTGCTACATAAAGTGATGAAGATATTTGGCAAATACCACCACCAATTTCTTTAACAACTTTACCATTCTTGAATACAGCTGCTGATTTAAATCCTCTTGACGCTAATCCGCAATCTCCCATTGTTTTATTAAATGAGAATGTTTCTCCTGGCATAACTATTGTACCATTTAGCATTTTAGCACCAAGTCTAACATTACTTGCTCTATTTGCATCTGAACTTGAGAAGTCTGATGTAAAAGTTCCAAGTGTATCTTTATATAATGTTTTAGTTAATTCTTGAATCGTTACTTTTGGTTGAGTTGTAGTTAATTTATATTTTATAACTTTCCCCTCAGCTTTATTTTCTTCTTTAGCTAAAACATTTCTTAAATCTTCTTTATCAAAAGTTGTTCCAAATTCATGTTTGTAATATATTGCTGGTTTCACTGTTTCATCTGCATATGCGTCCTTAGCATCTTTATGCACTTCCGCATAAAGCACATCTACATCTATTTCTTTACGCTCAGCATCTTCTAATTTTAACTCATAAATAGTGTCTGTTTCATCTAACATAGTTTCTAAAAGATCAGATTTAAATTCTGTTGCTAATATTGTTTTTCCTTTAGCACCTTTTGTTATAATTAGAGTATTGCTTTCCTTATCTACAGTATATGTATCGTCTTTTACTCTTTCATCAACTTCTAAAATTGCTTCTGTTGCTACATTTGTAAGTTTACTCTCAGTATAATAATATTCTAATTCTACATTTTGCTTTTCAAATAATGCTTTAACAATATCTAAATTGTTAGCTACGATATTTTTGTTTTTATCTCTACCATATGCCATTACTTTAACAAGCATTGTATTCTTATCTATCATTAAATCTATAGAATCCGCTGTTACTATTATTAAATCCGTTTCGCCATTCTTAATCGCAACTTGTTTTGTTGCAACTTTATTCATATATTCATCTATATATTTAGAAACTTCTTCTCTTGTCTTTCCTGACATATCTACACCGTTTAAATAAATATTTGAATATACTTTATCATTTAACTTGTTAGTTAATGCAAACGCCACCAAACAAATTGCTATAACAGCTGCTATTATACCAGCTATGGCAAGGCCTTTATTAAGTCCCGCAAATTTAGATTTGTTTTCATCAACAATCTTTGCGCTTCTAACCTTCTTGTCTTTCTTTGTTTCAGCATTTATTACTATATTGTTTTCTTCCTTTATTTCTTCGCTTATTTTTGCTTCTTCTACTACTTCGTTTTTTACTTCGTCGTTAACTTGTTCTGGCGAATCTATACCCTTATTCTTCTTCCCCAAAATCTTTTCCTCCTAATTTTGACATATTTACTCATTTATATTATCACAAAGTATTTTTTTGTGCAATATTTTTATATTATTTAGAACTCGTATATTATATATTTTTGTCTTTTTTGTTGTATTGTGTCAAATCATCACTACTTTTATCCCGTTTTGTCTAGTTTTATACATTTTGTTGCATCACCTCTAATGCTACTGTAAAATGATGTCAAACAATGTAAGTAGAGGTGTTTTTATGGACGAAAATGCGAATAATTCTTGTATTTGCGACACTGGATATAGCAACGGTATTTTCAAAAAAACTATTGAAAATAATATTTTTACAATATTCGGGAACATATCCCAAAACAATAATATAATTTTACGTTATCATGGTGAACTTATAGACAATATATGTTATGAACAATACGAAAACAACTTATACATCAAATATTTTTTCGACGATGACCAAAACAATATAATTAAAACAAATCTTGCCAAATGTACGAAATGTATAGGCGAAAATTATTGTACACTTTTAAATTTGGCTCATCATTCAAAAATAACATTTTCTTTTTGTTTAAAAGAAAATCTAGAAAAAGAAAATTTGATGAGCTTTAATTTAAATATTCAAGAAGATTTATTAACTTCTTTTATGAATAAATACAATATTGAAGAAAACGTTATTAACAGTTCAAATCTGCCTGCTTTAGAAACAAAACAAACTACAAAATTTAAAAACATATTACAAGGAATAAAAGACTATTTGATTCTTATAAAAAAGAAACTAACAAGCGTTTAATGCTTGTTAGTTTCACAAAATTACTTTGTTCTTGTTTGCTGTTTTTCAACCTTTAAAAGTTGCTCATATATTTTTCTTTCTTTATCTGTTATCGTTGTTGGTGCTGTAACACTTGCTTCAAGAATAAGTTTTCCTCTTGTTCCATCGCTTGTTGTATAGCCCTTACCTTCAACTATAATCTTATCTCTTTCTTTTGTATTAGCAGGTATTGTCACCTCAATACTTTCACCAAACATTTTAATTCTTATCTTATCTCCAACTATTGCTTGTGCATATGAAAGATTTACTTTAGATATAATATCTAATTTATCTAACTTAATATCTAGTTGTTCTTTTAGTTTTACAGTTATAATCAAGTCACCATTCTTACCGCCATTTTTTCCTGGTTTTCCTAAGGCTGCAAGTCTTATTTTCTCACCATCTTTTATTCCTTTAGGAACTTGTACTGTATATGTGTTCACCTTGCCACCAGCAGCTTTTAATGATACTTTCTTTTCTGCACCAAACAGACCATCTTCTAGAGCGATTTCTAATATAGCTTCTATGTTATCACCTTTCTTAGCAATCTTCTTAGAAGCAATATTTACTTTAAATTCGCTTGCTTTGGTTTTTATTGTTTGTGTTGCATCCTTACCGAATCCTAGTATTGTAGAAACAAACTCATTTGCTGCATTTTCGTTTTTCACGCCATACTTCTTCGTTTTATCTTTTTCTACTTTAGGTGGCGCACCATAATTATATCTAACGACTTGTCTGTCGTATTTTTTCTTTTTATCTTTATCCATAAGAATATCATAACCAACTGTTAGGTCCTTAAATATTTCTTCCATTTCAGGTTTTCCTACATTTGCATCAGGATGATATTTCTTAGCTAATTTTCTGTAATTTTGCTTGATTTCTTCTTTGCTAGAACGTTTATGCACGCCAAGCAAAGCATAATAATCCTTTGGTTTCATAGCTACCTCTTTTCTATATTTATTGCTACGTTTATTGCAAGCTTATTATATCATAATTTGTCCTTTTTTCAACCCTTTTTAGTTGCAATTTAGACATTTTTCATATATAATAACGAGTAGCAATAGGAGGGTATTATGGAAGAAAATAATTTGCTAAACGGAGGACATATTGTTCCTGTAAAAATAGAAGACGAAATGAAACGTTCTTACATAGATTACGCAATGAGCGTTATCGTTGCTCGTGCACTTCCAGATGTTCGTGATGGTTTAAAACCAGTTCATAGAAGAATCTTATATGTAATGAGTGAACTTGCTTTATGGCCAGAAAAACCATATAGAAAATGTGCTGGTATAGTTGGTGACGTTTTAGGTAACTACCACCCACATGGTGATGCTGCCGTTTATGACGCGCTTGTTAGACTTGCACAAGATTTCTCTTTGCGTTATCCACTAGTTAATGGACATGGTAACTTTGGATCTATAGATAACGATCCACCAGCCGCAATGAGATATACAGAAGCAAAACTACACAAGATTGCTGTAGAAATGCTAAATGATATTGATAAGGAAACTGTAGACTACGCACCAAACTACGATGACAGACTTATGGAACCAACAGTTTTACCAGCAAAAATACCAAATTTACTTGTTAATGGTTCATATGGTATCGCAGTTGGTATGGCATCTAACATTCCACCACACAACTTAACAGAAGTTGTAAACGGAACTTGTGCTATGATAGACAATCCAGACATAACTGACGAAGAACTTATGGAGCACATCAAAGGACCAGACTTCCCAACAGGTGGTATTATAGTTGGTCATGATGGTATGAAAAATGCATACAAAACAGGTCGTGGAAAAGTTTGCTTAAGAGCAAAAGCAGAAATTGAAGAAGATGCTAAAGGTAGATTCCACATCGTTATTACAGAAGTACCTTATAAAGTTAACAAAGCAGCTCTATGTTCTAACATAGCTAAACTTGTTAATGATAAAGTATTAGAAGGTATTTCAGATATACACGACTTCTCAGACCGTGAAGGTGTTAAAGTTGTTATAGACCTTAAAAAGGATGCAAATCCAAATGTTGTTCTTAATATGTTATTCAAACACACAGAACTTCAAACAACTCAAAGTATGATAATGCTTGCTCTTGTTAATAACGAACCTAAAGTATTAACATTAAAAGAAATTCTTTATCATTACATCGAACACAGAAAAGAAATAATAATCAGAAGAACTAAATTCGATTTAGCTAAAGCTGAAGCTAGACTTCACATCTTAGAAGGCTTAAGAATTGCTATGGATCACATCGACGAGATAATCCAAATAATCAAAGCTGCTAAAGATGATAACGAAGCTAGAACTACATTAATGGAAAGATTCGGTTTATCTGAAATCCAAGCTCAAGCTATACTAGATATGAGATTAAAAGCTTTAACTGGATTATCTAGAGATAAAATCGAAGCAGAATACCAAGCATTACTTGAAACTATTAAACACTTAAAAGATATTCTTGCAAGTGAAGCATTAGTACTTCAAATAATAAAAGAAGACCTTATAGAAATGAAAAATACATATGGTGATGAAAGAAAAACAATGATTGTTCATGGCGAAGGCGAAATAGAAATAGAAAGCCTAATCAAACAAGAAGACAATGTTGTTACAATAACTCACTTTGGATATGTAAAGAGAATTTCAGTTGACGCATACAAGAGTCAACGTCGTGGTGGTAAAGGTGTTACTGCTATGGGCACAAGAGAAGATGACTTTGTTGAGCATCTATTCGTATCTTCTACTCATGACTACATCTTATTCTTCACTACACTAGGTAAAGTATTCAAACTTAAAGCTTACGATTTACCAGAAGCTTCTAGAGTAGCTAAAGGAACTGCAATAGTTAACCTATTACAACTTGATCAAGGTGAAAAGATTGCTGCAGTTATCCCAGTTAAGAACTTCGATGAGAAATTAAACGTATTAATGGCTACTAAGAATGGTCTTGTTAAGAAAACTCCATTATCTGAATATTCTAACATACGTAAGACTGGTATCATCGGTATCACATTAAAAGATGAAGATGAAATCATAGACGTAAGAATAACAGACGGAACAAGCGATGTAATCCTTGTAACAAGAACTGGTTTATCTATTAGATTCAACGAAGAAGAAGCTCGTCCAGTAGGAAGAACTTCAATGGGTGTTAAAGGTATAACTCTTGGCAAAGATGATTATGTTATAGGTATGGAACCAATAACATCTGAAAAAGACAATTATATCTTAGCAATCACAGAAAACGGATTTGGTAAGAGAACAGAAGTTGAAGAATACAGACCACAATCTAGAGCTGGTAAAGGAATTCTTACATATAAAACAACAGAAAAAACAGGACACATTATAGGTGTTAAAGTTGTAACAGACAATGACGATGTAATGTTAATAACTGCTTCTGGCGTAATAATAAGAATTAAAGTAAACGACATATCTGTACTTGGAAGAAATACTCAAGGTATAACACTAATGAGAACTTCAGAAGGCGGTAGAGTTGTAAACTTAGCAAAACTTGTATCTGAAGAAGTTGAAGAAAACACAGATACTAACGACAATCAAATATCTATGGATATAAACTAATATAAATACAAATTCCATTGAATGCAAAAATGAGAGAACAATTTGTTCTCTCATTTTTATTTGTTTACTCTCGTCACCATTACTTTACATCTCTGTAAAGTTGTTCAACATAAGCATCAATTTCATTTGCTTTCTTCTCAATATCCTTAAGAAGCATAAACTGATTCAAAAATCTTGCTTTGTTGTGAGTCTTATACTTAATTTTAAAGTACGTATCACCGTTGATATAGTCTGTAAGGAATCTAAGCGCAAGTTCATAGGTAATTACGCGGATAGAAAGCCCTATACAACGCACCTCATCATAAGTAAGCGAACATGCCATCTCTTCAAGATATCCCTTAATATATGCTTTTGCAAGGTCTAAATTAATGAAAATCTTTGCAGGATTCGTTTCATCCTCAAAAGCGTTGGCACACGCAGAACGAATTCCATCTCCAATATCATAGAGTACAGAACCCGGCATAACGGTATCAAGGTCAATAACAGCCACACCTCTATTTGTAGTGGTGCTCATCAAGATGTTATTCAACTTAGTATCGTTGTGGGTTACTCTAACAGGGATGGTTCTACCAAGTTTGTTATAAATGGCAGAATATTCTTTTATCTTAGAAATAAGATAAACAATTTCTTCAGGGCATTCAAAAGCTCTGTTTGTAATTCCATTTTCAATTGCAACAAGCAAAGCATCAAAACGCTTAGGTGTATTATGAAAATCTGGAATAGTGTCTGCAAGCATACTTACAGGGAAATCGCTAAGAAGCATATGGAATGCTCCAAAACATTTACCCGCATTATATGCAACTTCTTCAGGATTTTCTACATCCTTAAAGTTGTTGTAAGAAATACAATCATCGATATACTCGTATACACGATAGTACTCCTTCTCGCCCGCTTCATTAATATGCGTATACATAGGTTCATCGTTTACAGTTGGCACATAGCTCAAAGTCTTGTAACCACACTCTGGCATAGTTTCAAGTTTCTTTTTTATATGTTTGCTAACCAAACCTATATTCCGCATTACAAGATACGGCTCCTTAAAAACGTTACTGTTAATTTTTTGAAGCAAGTACTTTGCACTTCCTTCTACTGTAGCGTAGGTAAGCAAGTATGTAGAGTTAATGTTACCCTGTGCATTCTCTTCAGCCGTCACAAGTTCACCATCAATTCTGAAGTTGCTCACTACTTCTCTAATCTTGTTATCCATTTGTTTAACCCTCCTTCATTACCGTTAATTAACGGTTATTTATTTTTAGTCACTGTTAGTATTATACCATTTTCGAAAACTTTAGTCAAATTTATGTCTACTTACAAAGAATACCAAGCGCTATACAGCGCTTGGTATCTATATTCCATAAAATTCTTTAGCATTATTATATACTACTTCTGCTAATTCTTCTTTATCCATTCCTTTTATTTCTGCCAGTTTTTCTATTACCTCAGATATGTTTGAGGAATCATTTCTTGTGCCTCTTTTGCTTTGTGGAGCTAAATAAGGCGCATCTGTTTCTGTCATTATACTTTCTAGAGGCATTTGTTTTAATACGTTTATTGCCGTTTCTGTGCGTTTATATGTTATATTTCCACCAACAGATATCTTGTATCCATTTTTAATAATAAATCTTGCTGTTTGTTCATTAAGATCAAAACAGTGAAACATTATTTTAGATGGTTTCTTCTCTGTAGCTTCTAAGATTTCCACTGTGTCTATACTAGCATCTCTAGAATGTATTTGCACAGGAAGCCCTACTTCGTATGCAAATTCTAATTGCTCTTTGAATAATTTCTTTTGCGCTTCTTTGAAGTCTTTCGTATAGTGATAATCTAATCCTATTTCTCCAATTGCTACAATCTTTCCACTATCTTTGTTATCCTCATAAAGTTTTCTTAAGTCCTCTATGTTATCCCCATTATTCACATACTCGGGGTGAATTCCTATGGTAGCATAAACATTGGTATATTTTTTAGCATTTTCTATAGCTCCCATTGATGATTCAATTCCAGCACCTGCATTAATTACAAATTCTACGCCCGCTTCTTTAAGCTTTGTAAATACTTGCTCTTTATCTTCATTATATGCTTCATCTTCATAATGTGCATGTACGTCTATTATTCTCATTATCTCATTATTGGCAGAGTTACTATTACCTCTGTTCCTACTCCTTCTTCACTCTTCATCTCTATAGTTCCTTCATGAGCTTCTACAATTTCTTTAACAATAGAAAGTCCAAGTCCTGTTCCTCCCATTTGTCTAGAACGAGCTTTATCTACTCTATAGAAACGTTCAAATATTCTCTTTAAGTCTTTTTCCGGAATACCAATTCCGTTATCTACAAACTTAAGATATGCTTTACCACCGGCAGCACCAACATATACAGTAATCTCTCCACCATCTGGTGTATATTTTATACTGTTAGATATGATGTTAGTCATAACTTGTTGTATAGCATCTTTACTTGCTAGAACCGGTCCTGGTATCATATTAACAACACATTTTAAGTTGTGTTTCTTTTCTTTTGCAACATATTGTAGGTTTTCTACAACTTGTTTTGCAAGGTCATCTATATTTAGTTTGTTTCTATCCCAAACATTCTTTTTATAGTCAAATCTAGAAAGTTGTAATAGATCTGCAACTATTCTATCCATTCTATTTGCTTCATCATTTATAACTTTAGCAAATCTCTTTATTTCTTCTGGATCTAGCTCTCTATCCATCATTGTTTCAGAATATCCTTTAATAGAACAAAGTGGTGTTTTTAACTCGTGAGAAACGTTTGCAACAAACTCTTTTCTCATATTGTTTAACTTTTCATTCTCAGTAATATTCTTAAGGATTGCAATAACTCCCATTGGAAGTAGCTTTTCATTATGGTATGGTACTAATACTACGCTTAATACATTGTCGTTTACTTCAACTTTTTCCTCAAGGTTTTTATAGTTAGATAAGTATAGTACTTTATCAAAATCCACTTTTAGTTTTAGCTTTTTCATTACCTTTTCATAAGTATCATCTGCATCAGATATATCTGCAAAAGCTTTAGCAGCTCCATTTATATGTATTATTTGTTTTTGCATAGAGAAAGCAATAACGCCATCATCCATTCTATTTAATATAACTGATGTCTTACTTTCTTGACTATCTAATTCAAATCTATTCTTAAGCAAACTATTTAGTATTTCGCTATACGAATTAATTAGTTGTTGCATTTCTTCTAATTTAGTAACATTTGCAAGGTGTCTGCTATCCACATTCTTTCCATCTCTTAAATTCTTCATAGAACGTTCTAACTTTTTCATTGGTGTAATTAAGCTTTTATAGAATGCTGTCATAAGCAGCATAGTTAAAAGCAATACCATGAAAAATGTTACAACTATTGGAAGATTTATAGAAAAGCCAAACTTACCTGTAAGCGAATAATTTACAAGTATATTTACTACTACAAATGTTGTTATAACTAAAACTAACACCATTACTTTAGCACTAGTTCTTATGCTTTTAAACATAGTTTATCCTCTTTCCTTTTATATAACACAGCACCAATTGTACAACAATCGGTGCTTCGTTTCATTTATATTAAAGATATTTATATTATACGTAATATCCTTTTCCTCTTTTTGTTTTTAAGTATTTAGGATCTGCTGTATTGTCTTCAATCTTTTCTCTTATTCTTCTGATTGTAACATCAACACTTCTTACATCTCCAAAATAATCATAGCCCCATACATTTTTAATTATTTGTTCTCTTGTTAGGACTTGACCTGCATTAGTAACTAATAGTTTTAACACTTCATATTCTTTCATTGTTAAGTCTATTATTTTGTCTTTTTTGTTAACTACATATTTTTCGTCATCTAACACTAAATCTTGTAGCTTAAGTTCGTTAGTTCCTTTATCTTCTTTCGCTTCTTCAGGAACTGTACGTTTTCTTAGATTAGCTTTAATACGGGCAGCAAGTTCTCTTACGCTGAATGGTTTAGTCATATAATCGTCTGCACCAAGTTCTAGCCCAAGTATTTTATCTACCACGTCGTCCTTTGCAGTAAGCATAATTATTGGACAATCTAATTTTTGTCTAATCTTTGTACATACTGTAAGGCCATCCATTTTAGGCAGCATAACATCTAAAAGTATTAAATCCGGTTTTGCGGTAAGAGCCATCTCAACAGCTTGCTCACCATCGTATGCTTCTATGGTTTTGTAGCCATCTTTTTCAAGATTAAATTTAAGAACCTCTACTATAGGTGGTTCGTCGTCTACTATCAATATCTTCTTTTCCATATCGACACCTCTTTATGCAATAATTTTATCATAAAGTTATAATTTTACAAGCATTTTTACTAATATTTTGACATTTTTTTATCATTTATATTACAATTGTGTTATTTAAAAACAGCTATTTAACATAAATCGCTTTACTACTAGCTTTTGCGGGTGTATAATGTATGCAAAATACAAGTAAATACACGCAAATTTGCCATGTAAAGGAGATTAATATGACTATCCATAAAGAAAGCGTAGATAACCGGAAGCAAATAGTTGTAGAGTCTAGAGGTAAGAAGTTCATTATGGGATGGTTTGCAGGTGATTTATACTGGATTATGCAAGACTACACCCCTGCATATTTTCTAATCACAGAAAAAACACCATACTTTTATGAATTCTTCACCAAACTCTTCAAAGATTACCACTTCAAAAACTGCACTCTCATTTGGAGCAGCGAAGCCGGTGTTGATAGATCCGGAAACAAACTCAAAATTACAAAAGGAGAAAACTACTTCAAAATTAGATTTTTCCAAGGCGAAGATGACCATCTTTCAAAATCTACTAATACTTGTCCCATTTGTTTCTGTTTAAGCGGAAGCAAGCATCAGGAAATAGCTAATGAGTTTAGCAATTTCCTGCACACATTATTAAACAGCGACTAAAAATAGTCGCTGTTTTGTTGTTTTAATTATTTGCACTTGTATATTTAATTACATACTCTTTGAATTTATCTCCTCTTTCTTCGAAGTTTTTGAATACTCCGTAACTTGCTGCTGCAGGAGACATTATACATGTTTTACCTTTAGCTGTTACTTGGGCTGCAAGTATAACTGCCTTTTCTAGATCATCTGCATATATTACATTTGCAGTCGTATCTGTTTTTACTTTTTCAAAGATTTGTTTTCCACTATCATACATAAGAATTACATTTGGAACTTTTCCATCGTGAATAAACTCTATTAATTCTTCATAGTTTATCCCTCTGTCCATTCCACCAACAATTATTGTATCCACATTATCCACACTTGCTACTGCAGATATTGTTGCTGCCGGTATTGTAGATATTGAGTCATCTATGTATGTTACTCCACCATATACTCCAATTTCTTGTAGTCTATGTGGTAGTGTTTTGAATGTAGCTATCCCTGTTAATATGTCTTCATCTGATGCTCCAGCTATTTTTGCTATAGTAGCTGCAACTGACGCGTTATATACATTGTGTATTCCTTTTAGTTCCATATTCTTAGGCACTTCTAGGATGCTTGTATTTCCATCTACATTAATTTTTATTTCATTTGCTGAGTAATATGTGCTATTATTTGTAAAGTCTTCTGAGTTAACAGCTACAAGATTTTGTTTTAATTCTCTATCTCCATTAATTAATTCTGCCATAGCTTTGTTATATACATAGTAGTCTTCTTCTTTTTGGAATTTATATATATTTCTCTTTGCTTCTTTATATGCTTCATAAGATACATAGTGATCTAAATGTTCTTCAAACATATTAAGTAGTGTACAAATTCTAGGACTAGATTTAACAAATTCTAATTGATGAGAAGAAAGTTCATAAATATACCATTCTGTATCATCATATGAATCTATCATCTCAAATGCTGGTAAACCAATATTACCTACTAGTAGTACTTTATGGCTTTGTACAAGCATATTGTATATTAAAGAAGATGTTGTACTCTTTCCTTTTGTTCCTGTTATACCGATTGTTTTATGACCTGCATATTTTAAGAACAACTCTGTTTGAGATGTTATTTTATCTTTAATTCCTGTTAAATCCACATCCTTAAATGAAATACCTGGTGTCTTTATAATTACATCATAGTCTTTCATTGCATTTAAGTATGCTTCTCCAGTATGGAACAATACACCAGATTTTAATATGTTCTCATCTGTTATATCGTTCTTATCTGCTATTCCTACTACACAGTCTACATTGTTCATTCTAAGGAAATTATATGTGCTTTTTCCTTCTCTACCAAATCCAAGTATTAATACCTTTTTACCTGATAGTTCATTTATTATTCCGTTTTTCAAGACCATTCTCCTTTACATCACATATTCTTTTAATTTCTTTACAAATTCTTCTGGAAGATTGTTTTCCTCATTCCAGCTATATATTGCATTCTTAATATTTTCTGCTAAGTTCTCATTTGATGCATCATGGTTCTTTAGAAGATACGGAACCGCTTTTCCTTGTTCATTATATCTTGCTAGTATCATTGAAAGACTTAGGTTTATTTCTTCCTTAGTTCCTACGCATTCAAATGGTTTATCATAGTCTGGATAAACTAGACCATTAAATATGTCTTTTAATTCTTTATTGTTTAACATATTAGAATTAAAGATTTTATCCATATCTTTTTTATCTAAAAATGCTGCTAGCATTATATATACATATAAACACTTAGGACAGTTCTCACACCAAATATCTTGTTTAGAACCAACGTTACAGCTCTTAAATACTTTGAAGTATTTTGGTTCTTTTATAAAGCCCTTAACTATTTGCCATTCACTAAGTGGTCTTAATAAACTAAAGTATTCTGGTCCATTTGAACATACAAATCTAGATATATATTCTCTAAAATCGTTTTCAAATTCTATGCTCTTAGAATATTGGTGGTTAATATTTGTTCCTTCAACATTAGCTTCATTAGCACTTGCTTCATTAGATAATACAATATATTTCTTACCTAAAAGTATGGCTGAAATATATGATGAGAAAGCAAGTATTGCAGAGAATGGTGTATGACCATTCAAGAAACCTTGTTTATTTAACTCTAACAATCTTGCATCCAAAGTTCTCTTTGGAGTATAGATATTTTCATCTGTATACCCAGCAATTTTTGCTGATTCATAAGACGCTCCTCTAGGATTAACTATATAGCAAGTATTATTTTCTCCTTTAAGCACTTCTAACGTTAAATTAGAGTCTTTTCCACCACCCACTGGCACTAAGTTGCCATTTAGTTTACTGTCCATTAAAACAGTTTCTGTGCTGTCGTTCTCTACTTTAATGTCTAAGAATGTATCTATGTTCATAGCTTCTACTAAACCATTTCTATAGAAAAACTCTCCTAAACCATTTATGTATAACTTTTTATACCACGCTATTTGCTCGTCATTTAAAACACCAGCTTTAACAATTAGAGTTGGTGAACAAGTTGCTTTTAAGTATGACACAACTTCTACCATACCTAAGTTAAATATTGCTGCTTCTAGTATTTTTCTATCACTATTAGATAGATTAACAAAGTTTGCTTTTGGAAATTTCCATGTAGGATTAAACATAGTTAAACCAGGCACATTAAAATTATATGTAACTTTAATTGTGTCTTCTAATTCTTCTATGTCATAAGACAAATATTCAAATGTTGGATACTTATTTCTAAGCTCATTAAATTTATCCATATTACATTTCCCTTCTATTTTCCATTGCCTTTATTAAAGTAATCTCATCTGTATATTCTAGATCTCCTCCAACTGGTATACCGTGGGCTATTCTTGAAACTTTAACTCCAGGTATTGTTTTTATGATTCTAGAAATATACATTGCCGTTGCTTCTCCTTCTATTGTTGGATTAGTAGCAAGTATTACTTCTTTTATTCTATCATCTGATAGTCTAGATACTAATTCTTTTATTTTTATATCGTTTGCAGATATATTGTTCATAGGAGATATTGCTCCGTGTAACACATGGTATAATCCCTTAAACTCATGTGTCTTTTCCATAGCAGCAACGTCTTTTACGTTTTCTACTACGCAGATTGTGCTTTCATCTCTTTTAGCATTGGCACATATTTCACAAAGTTCTGACTCTGCTAAATTAAAACATTTAGTACAAAATTTTACTTTTTGTTTTGCTTCTAAAAGAGCGTCCGCCATATTCTTTGCTGCAGACTCATCTGATTCTAATATATAGAATGCTAAACGCACTGCAGATTTATGACCTATTCCCGGTAGCTTTTCAAATTCTCCTATTAATTTTTTTACTGATTCTGAATACATTTTTACTCCTACATTAAACCAGGTATATTAAATCCCTCTAGTCCTTCTTGCATCATATCGTCTGCTTTTCTTAAAGCCTCATTTATTGCTGTTAATACTAAATCTTGTAGCATTTCAACATCATCTGGATCTACTACTTCTTTTTTAATTAGTATTTCTTTTATTTCTTTTCCACCAGTTGCTTTAACTACAACTGCTCCACCACCAGCAGATACTTCAAACTCAGTGTTTGCTGCTTCCTCTTGTTTCTTTTGTAAATCTGCTTGCATTTTTTGTGCTTGTTTCATTAATTGTTGCATGTTTCCCATTCCTCCGCCTGGGAATCCTCCAAATCTTGCCATAATATATTTCCTCCTAATCTATAACTTGAAATGGTACATCTGTACCTTGCATCATTTGCTCAAAAGACTTTTCGTCTTTGGCTGTATCTGTAATATATTCTATGCGAATATTTACTTCTCTTTCTATTTCATCTTCAACTAATTGTTTTAAATAATCTTTTGACGCATCTTTATTTAATACACCATAAGCAAATCCATTTTTAGTTGAGAATGTAACTGTATTATCTTCTACAAAGGCATCTGTTCCAGCTAACGCTGAGAATACTTTTAAGTTGTCTTCGTCTGATGCTCTTTGCATTATTTTAGATAATTCTTTAAGTGGTTTCTTGCCTAATTTAACTTCTGCAAGTTTTACACTTTTCTCTTCTTTTTGTGTTTCTTTTTCCACATTGTCCACAGGTGTTTCTTGTTTACCTTCAGCTTCCTTTTTGCTTTCTACTTTTTCTTCTTGCTTTTTAGAAGTTCTTGTAGATGTTGGTGGATTTCTTAACACTTCTTCTAGTTTCATTTCTAATTCTGTAATTCTAGCTAGAAGCATATCTTGATCTAAAACCGGTACCTTAGTTGCTAGTTCTAGCATTTTCGCTTTAAATAGCACACTACCATTTGTACTTTGTCGTAAATCTTCATCTAACTTAGATAGATGTTTTATTATTAAGTTTATTCTAGCGGTGCTTACATCATTCGCTGCTTCTTTTATTCTATCTGAAACAGTTTCTGGCCATTCACTAGAAATACCTATTAATATATCTAAAAACTCTTCAATGATTGCATCATTTATATTTCTTAAATCTTTACCTTTTTCTAATATTTTATTTACATTTTTATTTGCAGAATTCACATCATAATCTAAAAGATCTATTACTAAAGATTCTATTAATTCTGATGGAACTGTTCCAACTATCTCTTCAACTTTAGCAGCTGTAACATCACCACTTGATGCATTTACACATCTTTCAAGAATACTTAAAGCATCTCTCATTCCACCATCTGCAAGGAATGCTATTCTTTCTAATGCTTCTTCTTCGTAACCAACATTTAATGTTCCTAGTACATATTTTAATCTTTCAACTATTTCTGGTTTACCAATCTTTTTAAACTCAAAACGTATACATCTAGAAAGTATAGTTGGTAGAATCTTATGTTCTTCTGTTGTTGCTAATATAAACACAACATTTGCTGGTGGTTCTTCTAATGTTTTAAGTAAAGCATTAAAAGCACCCGCAGATAACATATGCACCTCGTCTATTATATACACTTTATATTTTAGACCCGTTGTAGAATATGCAACCTCTTGTCTTATTGTACGAATATTATCTACACCATTGTTAGATGCAGCATCCATTTCTATTACATCTGTAGAGTTACCTTCTAATATGCTTCTACAAGCTTCACATTCATTACAAGGTTCTCCATCTTTAGGATTTAAACAGTTAATTGCTCTTGCAAAAACTTTAGCCGCTGTTGTCTTTCCTGTTCCTCTTGTTCCACTAAATATATATGCATGAGACACTTTGCCTGTTTGCAACTGATTTTTAAGTATCTTTGTCACATGTTCTTGTCCTACCATATCCGCAAAAGTTAATGGTCTATATCTTCTGTATAATGCAACGTATGCCATTTTTTCAACCCCTTATATTATATATATCTACATATACAAAAAATCGCCTATGGCACATAAGAAAATTTATTTATTGCTGCTTCCTTCCGGACCTGACAAGGTTCACAAACTTCTTATTGCCTAAGCGACTTTTGTTATTATACACTAATCGCTTTTAGTTTTCAAGCTAAACTTTTAATTTACTTTAAATTTAAACTCTGTTCTATCTAATCTACGAACATCTGCACCATTTGTTAATAGTTCTTCTTTTGGCAATGTAAGACTTACATCTACTGTATTTATCTTACCCATCTCTTCTACTATATTTAATTTAAACTTAAGATCAAACACTATATCTTTTAACCCAAGTCCCGCCATATTAAATATTCTGCCATCGCAGATTATTTCATTAGTACCTTCTGGCACTTTCCAGTTTCTTAACACATTTTCATTTAAAGCTACCATCTCTAATTTGATTTGGCCATTTTCTTCTATTTCATATTCCACATCGAGCTTTTGTGGTGTATTATCTAATGTTAATTTTGCTTCATTATCTAACATATAGAACGCTATCGGATTATTTGCTTTTACTTTTATATCACTTAAATATATTTTACTTATCTTAGCATCTTCAGTTTTATTTATTAACATACTTAAAACATTTCTATTAGATATGTTTAGACTCCACACATCATTTTCCGCAGTCTTATCTGTAAGTACCGCTTCGCTTGTTACTATAAAGTCTACAACTCTAAATCTACCTTCATTTATTTTCTCTGTTCTAAACACTAATTTTAATGTTAATGCAAACGCTAATATTGACAAAATTATTGTTAATAATATATAAAATACTGTTCGTTTTTCCATATAGCCCTCCGACACCCTTATTATACTATGAGATGTATAAAAACTCAAGCATTCTAATATATTTTAGTAGGTGGTAAAATGGATGAATTTCTATCTAATTTAAATAGCAGTTCTGTTAGCAATTTATTCTCTAATACTGGAAATTGCGATATAAACAAATTGCTAGTAATACTTCTACTTTTAACTGGCAAACTTGCTATAGAATCTATTACTGTATTCCCAAATGATTTTACAGTTACGCTTGGAACATTTAAAATAATTTCATAGTCCCTTGTAATGAATCTTTCTTTTTGATATACTCTAAATACCGAGGTGAGATAAATGAGCACTAAAAAGAACAACGTTCTAATAATCGATGATGATATTGGTCTTATGCAAGCTATGGAAATAGTTCTAGATAGCTATGGAATTGGACTTTCTAAATATACTGAACCAATAACAGCATTACAAGAATTAAAAACAAACAAACATGACGTACTAGTTGTAAACTACCTAATGCCGATGATTCGCGGTGATGAAATAGTTAAATTAGTTCGTGAATTCGATAAAGAAATATATATAATACTGATGTCTGCACATAAAGACTTAGCACCTTCAATAGATATTATGCGTTCATTAGACATTCAAGCTTTCTTTGAAAAAGGCGCAAGATTTGATGACCTAATTTTATTAATCGAAAGCGGTTACAAATATGTTGAACAAATGAATGAAATAAAGCAAATGTCTTTAACTATTAGTAACTTTGGTGTCGAAATAGCTACCGTATTAAAAAATGCAGTTGACGCTAAAGACAACTATACGAAAGAACATAGTGACAGAGTTGCAGTATATGCAAATAAATTTGCAGAGTATTTAAAACTTTCAGACGAAGATAAGAAAACTTTATCTCTAGCAGCAAACTTCCATGATATTGGAAAAATAGGAATTGCAGATGCTATTCTATTAAAAAACGGTAAGCTTACAGATGAAGAGTATGAAACAATTAAGCTTCATCCAGTTATCGGAGAAACAATTCTTGCATCTTCTGAAACGTTTAAAGATGCATTACCACTAGTAAGACATCATCACGAAAGAATTGACGGAAAAGGATATCCAGACAAATTAAAAGGCAATGAAATACCTTATCTTGTTAAATTAATTTCTATATGTGATACATTCGACGCATTAACTTCAAGAAGAGTTTATCGTGATGGATATACATTAGATGATGCTCTAGCAGAAATCAAGCGCTCTGCCGGAACTCAATTAGATGAGGCGCTTTCAGATAAGTTTATTGACTTTATCGGGCAAGAAAAAGATTTTATTTTAAAAACAATACCAAGCGAGAAGTAATACCTTCTCGCTTTTGTTGACATAACTATAACAATGTGTTATAATATAAGAGTGTTAAATAAAGAGTAACACAATAGCAATTGCATGTGTTATTTAAGGCATTATTGTGCCAATCCGCATGCTACTAAATTTTAGGAGGTTTTTTCATGGCAACCAACAACGTAACTCTCAATTTCCACGGAGCAGCAGCAAAACGGGTAATCGTTATCTCTCAGGAGAAAGGCTTGTGCAATCTCAGCCACTCGGATCGCGAGTTCGTCAGAACCAGCTTCAACCGGGTAAGAAACTACAGAGAATTCATGTCGGATTCTACTGTTGAAATCGTAGAAAGGACAAGCGGCAATCCCCCGCGGATTTCCAGCCTGAAAGAAGGCGATGCTATCCTTCTTAAGGGTAGCGGAAGATTTCTTGACAAGCAAAGTTACAACTATGCTCTCAAGTGTATCGAGCACGACATTCCCGTATACTTCATCAGAAGCAATTCCCTTGACGCAGACAATCGCGTCACCCATAGCATTTGGAGGTATTGCAACCTCACTGTAAAAACGGCCACTGGTAAGAAATTTTACGGAGCACCGGCCAAATACTTTATGGAAATTCCCAGAAAGGAAGACTTCATTCGCTCTGGATTCTCTGACGAGTTCTATGCTCTTCTCCCCGGAATGGTACCGATGTAATTAATTGCCTAATCGCCTAAAATGGCACACACAAAAACAGCACACTAACAAGTGTGCTGTTTTTCCTTTATATTAATTATTATTATTTGTTTTATTTTATTGTTTATTTTCTTTCACATTATCTAACATTCCCATTGTAACAAAATATATCGGTGTTACAATAACTACCCATAGGTTAAAGAAATCTTGTACCGCATAAGCCAATACTCCCATAGAAAGTATATAATAATATGTGTTACCGTGAACTATATCATCATGCAACTTACCACCTAATGCAGTCTTTAACAATTTAAACACTTGAGATAATACTAAAATTACAAACGATGTTAATCCTAGCACCCCTGTATTTACAAGAATTGTTAAATATACATTTGCAGCCGTATCATTTATAGTAAGCTTTCCTAACGCCGCCACATCAGATGTATATTTACTCATAAACCTTATCGCAAAAGTATCACTACCCGTTCCGATTATCGGCGCCTCTTCTACAAGTTTTAATGTTCGCTTCCACAAGAACACTCTATAAGTTCCATATTCATCTTTAAAATTACCATGCAATATATCATGTATTTCATGAAGTATTCCTACATTAAAATCTTTAACATATAGCACTACAAGAGTTCCAACTATAGCAAGTAACATCAAACCATATATTATTAAAATACGTCTTCTTTGATGTAACAAATAATAATCTTTCTTCTTTAATATAAATGCTAATATCAACAATACTACTACACATATTACCATCGCTATTCCTAGTTCATTTATCTGCCAATCAAAAACAAGCTTCTTTGTTTCATAAATATACTTAAGATTTATTACTTGATCTACTAAAAAACCAACTACTATTCCCGCTATTACAACTAAAGTTCTACCAAAAGTTTCCCCTGAAAGTAATATATATGGCGCAAGCAATGCAGCTACTGCCATAAATGCAACTACTCCACTTTGTACATCTATTATTTGGAATATAAACATTCCCATTGTTACTGCAGTTAAATTAATAAAGCTTTGCCATTTCTTTTCAGACACAAATAAATATGTTACAAGAGAAATTGTAAGAACTATAGTATAGTATGCAGATATAAAATCAACATTACCTATCGTTCCCATAAAGCTAACGTTATGTGTCCCTATACCATCTTGATACATATTAAATGGATTAAATCCAAAATATTGAACTACACATATACTACTAAATATTAATGCAGATATTGCAAAATAATTTATTTGTCTTTTTTCGTACTTTAAAAATGTACTAACAAATATAAAACTTAATGTATACAATAATATATTTATTAAACCTTCTCCTCTACCTGAACCTATTAACAAATCGTGTGTTTTAAAGTATGGCGAAATTAATGTAGATATTACATTAATTAGCAAAAATGCACATACAAACACCTTTCCCTTTGTAAACTTTTTACCTTTTAAAAGATTTATTCCTTTTACTAAGAAGAAATATATTAACACAGATAACACAACAAATATATATGTAGAAACTATTGTTAAATGTGAATACCATTTAGCTTCAAGTATTCTAAAAAATCCAGTTTTATCTACTAATAAAGGAAATAATATAATCATAAAAGCAACAAATATTTCCGAAGCTATGTTTAGTATTTTATTTCCTAATTTCAAAGTTTCTTCTTTATTCATTTTCGCTTATCTTCCCTTCTATTAATTCTTTTATTCCTTCTATTGTCCTTAAACTGTCTAATGGTATTTCAGTAGGTTGTACTTCTATATCAAATTCCTCTTCTAATCTTGAGAAAAGTTCTATCAATGCCATAGAATCTATTACTTCCTCCAATAAATCTATACCTTCTTCGTACACTCTTTCATCATCGCATACTTCATATAAAATATCTTTTATTTTATCTTCCACTATATGTTTCCTCCATTTGTTTTTTATCCACCTTACCATTTACATTTAACTCTATTTTATCTACAATCTTAATTTTAGGTATCATGTACGTTGGTAGTTTTTCTCTCAGTATTCCATCTAACGCTTTTGCATCCAAATTACTTGTTTCTTTCAATTTAACACACGATATTATTCTCGTGACTATGTTTTCCTCATTTTTCTTTGTAAATGTGACTGTATTTTCCACATCATCCACATTTAATATGTTTGCTGTTATATCTTCAAGTTCTATTCTATGTCCCATAAACTTTATTTGACTATCTTTCCTAGAATCAAAATAAAGAATGTTATCTTTTATATATCCCATATCTCCTGTTTTATATGCCCATTTATTTTTGTATATAAAGAATTTGTCTGTATCTAAATTAAAATAACCTTTCGCAACACTATCTCCGGATATTATAATTTCACCTTTTTCTTTTGTTTCTTCTAAATTCTCATCTAATATATATACACTTGTATCTTCTTTCACATATCCAACCGGTAGTTTATTTTCCACGCAATCTGTTACATCTATACTAGAAATTGCAACTGTACATTCTGTTGGTCCATATGAATTAATTATTTTTACACCATTAAATCTTTCTTTTAATCTATCTACTGTGTTTTTTGTTAAAGTCTCACCACAAAAATACATCGTTCTTAAATTAGGTAGTAACATACTATTAAAAGTTTTATCTGTTAATAACATATCTGCATAAGACGGAGTCATAACAGTTAAGTTTACATCCAAACTATTTAATTCTTCATATAATCCCTTCGCATTTGTAACAAAATTTGCTTCTGTTACGCTTAAAACAGATGCAGTATATAGCGAAAAGTATATATCTGCAACAGATAAATCAAATGAAAATAGCGCTGTATTTAACACTTTTATATTTCCCTCAGCTATTAAATTTACAAACCATTTTACGAATGACTCTAAATTGGCATATGTAACCTCAACACCTTTAGGATTACCTGTACTTCCAGATGTATAAATTATATAATACACATCTTCACTCTTCATTTTTATATCCAATTCAATATTTTCCTCTGGTTCTATAGTTAATATCTCATCTACTTTATTTTTATCTAATACCAATCCTGGTTTTATATCTTTTACTATGTACTCTAGCCTTTCCTTTGGCAAAGATATATCTACTGGTACATATGTAATTCCCGCAAAGGAACAAGCTAAAAAGCTTGCTAGCATTTCTATTTCTTTGTGTCCTACACATATAACTCTACCAGTTATATTTTCTTTTATTAAATAGCTGTATATCTTTTTTACTTTCTGGTTAAGTTCACTATATGTATAACTATTACCTTTAGATAAATATACTAACTTGTCCTTTAAAGCTAAATTATCTCTTATTTTTTCTAATAACATTCTACTTCCTTATTTCATCTTCTGGGATAAGCGAATAATCATACATAACCCTCGAATGATTTTTTAATATTAATTCTTTACTTATTTCTTCTTTTGTTTTCTTATCTATACATATTCTATATATTTCACTTTTCCTAAAATACTTACCATCTTCTAAAGCATAATGATGATCTTCTTCGACCAATTTATATTTAACATCCAATTCTTTATCCGCTCTAATTTCGCCATAAAGCATTGTTTCATCCAACCATATTTTTAGTTCAATTGGATAGTCTAATGTGTTTTTAAATCTGTAATCTACGCTTTTATATGATATTGATGTTCCGGTTCCAAATGGAACTCTGCGTTTGTAATCTGGGAACAATGCATCAGAATGATGATGAAGTTCTGTTACCTCAAGCGGTGTATGTAACACTAAATAATGTATTAGATTAGCTAATTGGCATAACCCACCACCATAATCTTCTCCAAACGATGTACTATTCTTAATAACCAAGCCCTTAAGATAGCCTTTCTTTTTAGTTGGTTTACCAACTAGTTTCCAAAAGGAGAATGTTTCTCCTGGCATTATTACAAGACCGTTTATTCTTTCTGCTGCTAGTTTTAGATTAGTAATCTTATTTACTTGCAGTCTCATATCCACTCCTTCTAGTTTTCTAAGAAGTAGCTTCATATCTCCCTTTAATATATGCTTATAATCTTCTTTAGCCTTCCTTTTTGCTAATTTATTATGCTTAATTATGTCCTTAACATCTTTTCTTATTCCTTCTTTAAAAACGGATATCTTGTATGCCCATGGACCTAATTCACAAAACAATTTTCTTCTCATAGTCTACCTCACAATGTGCGTTAATGTTAATGCTGTAACGTATAGTACTACATGGTGTAATGGATAAAATACATAGAAAGCTGTACTAATCCACTTATTCTTTTTCCCTCTTTCACCGTTATATAGCGAGATTATAAACAAAGATAAAATTGATGGCAAGTTGAATTGTAGATTTTTATAATCTGCAAAAAGTGCTAATACAAGTGTAATTAGCATTATTACTTGAGACATTTCAGCACTCTTTCCACTTCTCTTTATTTTCTCCGCTATATAGAATCCTATTATTGTTACAGGTACTCTTAATCCTAATTCTAAATCTACTACATGGTATAACCAAACAATTAATGCTATACCAAGTAATTTAAGTATATAATTTAATCCCTTGTTTTTTAATATATCCTTTTTATCTATTAACCATAACATTATTAAAGATAAAACAAAAGAATATAATATATTTAAATAAGTGTTTATTACTATATAATAATTCGAAACGTATGCTTGATTTATTATTCCAAGGCCAAACAATAATCCTTGAAATATTGTTGCAGTTACAAACAATTTAAACATATACATTTTAATGTCTTTTGTATGGAAGAAACCTTGTACAATTAAAAATGCAAACACAGGCATCGCCATTCTTCCAAAAAATCTTAATACATCAAAAGCTTCTTTAGATATGTAACTTACAAAATAGTATCCTATATGATCTAATATCATAAGAATTATTGCTATAATTTTCAGTTTATTTGATGTTATTCCCTTCATATTACCTCTTAAAGTTAACAGTATACCCTATTATCTTAAGGTATACTGTCTTTTGTTCATATTATTTACTTGTATTATTTATTTTCATCTATAATATTTTTAAGTTCTTCAGCTGCTGTTTGAGGTTCTATTGGTTCATTTTCAGGCACATTTTCTACCGGAACTTCAACCTTTATTTCTTGTTTTCCTCTGTTAGCAATTAGCATTGCTACAACCACAAATATTACAACTATACTTCCTGCTATAACTAAAAGATATGTCATATTGGAATCTATAAATTCTACAACTTCTTTATTTTCATTCTCAGAGCCAGCCACTTCTGCTAATTCAACTGATTTCTCTACAAGCACATATTTAGTATCTCCATCGATTCTTAAATTATAATAGTCTTCTTCTAAACCGATATTTGTTTGAACAAGCTTATACGTACCGTTTTTTAAATCATATGAATACACTTTTGCGTCTGTAGTTATTTGTTCTTTAACAATAGAGTTTGCTTTTACACGTACTATTGTCCCTTCAGGGAATTTGTTTCCATTTGCAAATGAAATAACAATTCCTTTTTTATCTTTTAACAACTTAGAAACACCTTCATCATTTGATGCTTTTTCTATATTCATATATACATCTGCATCCGAAATAGTTTCTATTTTTGAACCATAAAATACAAATTGATTTTCACCAACATTTACAAAAAGCGTATTTTTGTTTGATGCAGAAATAGCAGATAACAACTCCTTAGAAATCTTTGTATTATTTGTTGCATCAACAATTACATCTTTAGTAGATGTTCTAATATATTTAATATGATCCTCTGTTATTTCTTCGCTTTTTAATTCTATCTTTTCTTTTCCATCAAGTTCTACTTTAACATTTTCTAAGAATTGAGCTTCAGTAGTTTCACCTACATTGTATTCAGTTTCTGGGAACGCTGTAAACTTTAATTGTGTTTGAGGAGTTAAAGCACAGCTAAATAATGATACTGCAACAAATGCAACTACCATTAAACATGATAATTTTTTTAATAAATTTTTCATAATAT
>JAZRSA010000019.1:0-2787 GCA_045651205.1 Clostridia bacterium | reverse complement strand
AAATTCACAAGAGACAATATGAGTGATGCGAAAAAGCAACAAACATCTGTGTTTATATCTGTAGGTATGGCTATATTCTCAGCTGTATTAAGCCTAATAATAGGCTTCTTGAGATAATACAATAATTAAGAAAGGAGACTTTATATATGTTACAAAAACCAGTAAAGCCTACAAAACAAAAGAAAACAGTCCATTTGACTAAATGGATAGTACCGTTTGTTATTGTATCTATATTTGCTTTTACAGGATTAGCTATGTGGGTACAAATAATATCAGGTATAGAATTATCTGCTGCTTTAATAACTTGTTTCTTCGCATTCTGCACAGGTGAGCTTTGGATGCTTGCTAGTATTAAAAAGACTAAAATAAATAACAACTTCGTAGACGACCCTACCACACCTCAAAATGAGGCAGAGATATATTCAGAAATTTATCAACAAGGATACGAAGATGCTATGAAAGAAATATCAAAACTGTTATACAATAAAAATGATGATGAAGGAAATGGTGTCGGATAATGATAAATAATATAATAATTATATCAGTAGCTGCTATACTAATAGGTGTGTTAGGATACAAGTTCTTTAAATTAGGTAAGGCTAAACAAATAAAGATAATAAGTGAATGGCTGTTATTGGCAGTTATAAAAGCAGAGAAAGAGTTAGGTAGTGGAACAGGTCAAGTAAAATTAAGATATGTGTATGATTTGTTTCTAGATAAATTCAAGTTCGCTTCTATGATTATATCATTTGCTCAGTTCAGTGGTTTAGTTGATTTAGCATTAATTACTATGAAAGAAATGGTGTCTAACAATAATCAAGTTAAAGACTATATTGAGAAAAAATAATTATAATAAAAGGAGATGATAGTTTGGTTAATAACAGATTAGACGAATTACAAATAGGGACAGCTAAAGTGGTAGTGGACATACTACCAAGAGGTAAAGTAATTCCTGGCACTAAAATGACTCCAACTTCTATAACAATACATCAAACAGGGAACATAGGTGCTCCAGCTAAGAACAATCATAACTATATGAAAAACTGTAACAACAATGGTTCAAGAATAGCATCATGGCACTTCACTGTAGATGATAAAGAAATATATCAAGCTGCTCCTACAAATACTAAATGTTATCATGCTGGTAACGCAACAGGAAATGCAACTTCTATAGGTATAGAAATATGTATGTTCAATGATGCAGAGAGACAAAAGAAAGCATACTTAAACGCTATAGAGCTTGTTAAGATATTAATGAAGTTCCATGGATTTAATATAGGTCAAGTTAAACAACATTATAACTGGACTAAAAAAGATTGCCCTCAATGGCTTCGTTCAAACAAATTCGGATACAATTGGAAATGGTTTGTAGATCAATGTTCAGGTAATGCAGTATTTAAATCTGTGCCTACTCCTGCTCCATCTACTACATTTAAACCTTATTTAGCTAGATGTACAACTAATGGTTTGAACTGTAGAAAAGGTGCTGGAATGAATTATGCAGTAGAAAGACAAATAGATAAAGGTACAGCTATAACAATAGTAGAACAAAAAATGAATGGTACTACTAAATGGCTTAAATCTAAGTCAGGCTATTGGGTAAGTGCTAACTATATGGAGTTTGTTAAATATGTCTAGAAACTTTCTAATAATCAATAAGCCTTCAGCTACACTAGACCAAATTAATCTATGGTCTAAAGGTAAACCAGTATTGTTTAGACAAGCAATACCTATAGCTTATAAGTTAAGTTTACAGTATGGTATAGACCCTGTATTAACAATAGCACAGATAGCATTAGAAACAGGCTATTGTAGATTCGGTGGTAAAGTATCTCCTTCACATTGTAATACTTGTGGACTTAAGACTAAAGATGGTAAAGAGTTTCATAAATTTGATTCTTGGGCACAAGGTATAGAAGCTCATGTACAACATTTAGCTTTATATGCTAACGCTCCTAAACTACAAGGTAAGAAAATAGTAGACCCTCGTCATTTCGATAGTTTAAGAGGCACAGCTAAAACCGTAAATGATTTATCTATGAAGTGGGCAACTAATTCGGATTATGGTAAAAAACTAAATAACTTATGCGAAGAAATAATAAAGAACCATTAATTTGGTTCTTTTCTTTTTATGGAAATATATACTAATAGTTGTGAAAGGGAGATGATTATATGAGAAAACTATATGAATTATGTTATGGAATAGAACCTGAAGAAAGAGACTTGGCTTTATTAGAAATCAAATACCAAAGATTATTAGATAATGGTTATTCTAATAAAGAAGCTAATAAGATATTAATAGATACTAAATTAAATATAGATAATTACGAACATGCAGATAGTATTATAGATCCAGAAATCGATCCTGTTTATAGACATCATGAGTTACAAATACATTCTAAACCAGGTGGATTTGACCCTGCTACCTGTACTATCATAAAAAGCCCATACTACTTAGAAATGAAATGTAGATATACAATGGATAACTTATTAAATTATTATTATAATAAACTAATAGTCCCTCCTCTATTCAGAGATACTAAAAGAGACATTGGAGCCATGAATCATTTAATAAATAGTTTTAAATCACCTATGATTAACTCAGTTGACTTTATATTGTTTGTAATAGATTATGTAGCATCTAACGAATATAAAACAACTAACCCATTAGATTTAAAGAATTGGTTCCAAACAACATACGAATACTTAGAACAATTCGTATTAAGTACAAAACTAGAATTGATAGATAGAGAGGACGTGTTATTATAATGGAATGTAACATAATAG
>JAZRSA010000018.1:0-12393 GCA_045651205.1 Clostridia bacterium | reverse complement strand
TGATGAAACATTAAAAAATGTATCTAATTTATGTGATTTAAAAGATATAGAAATAAAAGTTGCAAATAAAAGTAAAAATAAAATTTATTGTGATTGTAAATGGCAAATAGAGGCTGTAACTAATATTTTAAAGAATGCGGTAGAATATTCTAATAATGGAAATAAAGTGTTATTAGAATGCGAAGATAATAACATATATTCACAAATTAAAATAACTGATTATGGTAAAGGTATGGATAAAGAAGATACTTTGAATATATTTAAAAGATTTTATAAAGGGAAAGAATCAACAAAGGATAGTGTTGGAATTGGATTATCTTTGGCAAAAGCAATTATAGAAAAAGATAATGGAAGAATAAGTGTTGAGTCTGAAAAGAATAAAGGTACAATATTTACAATTAAATATTTTTATTAAAAAATTAAGGAATAAAATAAAAAAAGAACAACAAATTACAATTTGTATTAGTAAATTGTAGGTAATATGGAATAGAATATATAGCTGCTATAGTTTTTGGCAAATATTATAAAAACAAGGAGTGAATGTTTAACATTCACTCCTGTTTTATTGTCTTAGTTAAGACTTTGGGTAATCAAAGCCTGGATATCATCGCGAAGTTTTTCGATGGTGTCGTAGTCTTTGCCTTCAACCATGATACGAATATAGTTCTCAGTACCGGAAGGACGAACAACAGAACGACCATCGTTACCCAAGGTTGCGTATACCAAATCGTTGATACGCTGTCTCAAAGAGTTGTTTGCAATAAATGCATTCTTTTGTTCGGGCGTAGCTGTGATTTGTGTGGATACCTGAGGGTACTTGAACATCTGATTCTTAAGTTCAGAGAGTTTCTTGCCGGTTTTATCCATGATGTTAAGCACCATGAGTGCGGTAAGGATACCGTCACCGGTAGTTGCATACTCTTTGAAGATAATATGACCAGATTGTTCACCACCAAGCGAACCGTTGTTGGTAATCATCTCTTCAAGAACGTACTTGTCGCCAACTTTAGTGGAAAGGAACTTGATGCCCTTTTCCTCGCAGAACTTTACAAGTCCCAAGTTGGACATTACTGTACCAACAATGAGATTGTTCTTAAGAAGGCCGATGTCTTTGAGGAATCCGCCAACGATTGCAAGAATGTGGTCGCCATCTACGATTTCACCGGTTTCATCAACAAGCAAGCATCTATCTGCGTCACCATCAAATGCGATACCGCAATCGAAGGTCAAACCAGAATTTTTTACAATATTCTGAAGACATTCAAGATGCATAGAACCGCACTTTTCGTTAATGTATTCGCCGGAACGTTCGATGTTGTACTCGCGGACAGAAAGTCCCATTGATTTAAAGATGGGATAGCAGGTACAAGCAGCACCGTTGGAGCAGTCTATTGCCACTCTTAAGGGCTTGAAGTTAAATTGCATAAGAGATGAAAAGTAGTCGTTCGAAGCCAATACGGCATAATCTGTTATGATTTTACCGCAGGTTTCTGCATAGTATTCTGCTACTGTATCAGGCTCGATTTTGGAAATCAAATCTTCAATTTGTTCCTCGAGCTGGTCGGGAAGCTTGTAACCATCAGGTCCGATGATTTTGATGCCGTTGTATTCCTTGGGATTGTGTGATGCGGTTATCATAATGCCCAAAGCTACAAATGCATAATGCTTGGTAAGATATGCAATTGCAGGAGTGGGGAGTATGCCAACCGGCACAATGTTAACTCCGCCGGCAGTAAGACCAGAAGTGATTGAAGAAACAATCATATCCTTAGAAGGTCTGGTATCTGTGCCGATAAGAACAACGGGTTTGTCATCTCCAAAAGGAGAATTCTTTACATCACGGAAATGGTTACTGGTGATGAGTTTTGCTGTTGCAAGGCCAACCTTATATGCAAGGTCGGCGGTCAGAGTTTTATTTGCGATGCCTCTGATACCATCGGTGCCAAAGAGTCTTCTCATTATTTTTTCTCCCTCTCAATGATAGTAATTTTTGTGCTTACGATACAGTTGGGCGGAATGATACCGCGGATGCAGGAAACAGGATATACAATAGAGCCTTTTCCGATAACAGTACCGGGATTCAAGACAGAATTACATCCAACTTCTGCATGGTCACCAAGGAAAGCACCAACTTTACGAAGTCCAGTTGCAAATTCGCCGCCGATTACAACAGGTGTTTTAGTGCTCTTAAGATTTGAAATAATAGCACCAGCACCGAGGTGAGCGTAGTTGCCTACGATAGAATCCCCAATATAGTTGTAGTGGGGAAGCTGTGCATTATCCATAATAACTGCGTTTTTGATTTCGGTAGAATTACCGATAACACAGTTCTTTCCGATAATTACTTTGCCACGGATAAAAGCTCCGTGACGAATTTCTGTGCCATGGTCTACAATAAGCGGACCATAAAGGTGAGCATCTGCTGCAAATTTTGCATCTTTAGCAATCCATACATTGGTTTTGCCATCCTCTCCGGAAATGAGATTATACTCTTCTTTGTTAAGAGTAGGACCGAGTCTTAAGATAAACTCTTCAATCTTAGGAAGAACTTCCCAAGGGTATGTTTTGTTTTCAAGCAAGTCTCTTGCAAGATACTGTTCAGTGTCGAAAAGATCACGAACAGTAATATTCGTACAATTTTCCATACGTTATACCTCCAATAATTATTTTTGGTCAAATTTTTATCTGACCGAACTATTATACCACAGATTGACCAAAAATTCAACTTATGTAAACATGGCATAAGTTTTGTATGATTTAATTATATTAAAAAAGTATAAAAAAGACTAGAGCTGTTAACTCTAGTCAAATAGTTTGTGTTTGCGTTCTTTCAAATTACGAACAATATCATAGTCTGAAATACAAAGATTGTTTTCCATACCAAGACCAATTTCTACATTATCTGCAGCTCTACCATGAAAGTCTGAACCAACGGTAGGGACAAGGTCAAACTCATTGCAAAGTTCAAGGTAGAAATTACGTCTTTCATCTGAGTTGTGTGGGTTGTATACTTCCATTCCTTGAAGCCCATAGCTCTTAAGCAGTATGATGAATTCTCTAAAGTCTGACTCATTAAGTCTTAAAGTTTTTGGGTGTGCAAGAACTGGTACACCACCACATTGTATTAAAGATTTAATGAGTTTATCTATTTCCATCTTTTCTCTATCTACATAGATATGAGAAGAAGTATCAAAGAATTCAGTATATGCCCCAGAAGGGTTCTTTGCATAGCCATGACGATGAAGAGCAATTGCTATATCAAAACGTCCAACACTTTCGGGATTTCTTGCACACTCCAAAACTTTGGTATAAGAAAGGTTAATACCTTCTTTTTTTAGAAGTTCCAATGTCTTTTTTACACATTTCTTTCTACTTAATTCATATTCATCAAAGACGCTATAAATTTTAGTAGTAGAGAAATACGATATTATATGACATACGTGCTTTTTGCTAAGTCCATGTTGCAGCAGCGAAGAACTAAGCTCAACACCTGGAATAACTTCCATACTTTTGCCAACGATTCTACGGAATTTTGTAAGAGATGCTAAAGTGTAATGTTCTGTAAGAGAAATAACTCCCACGTTATTTTCTTTAGACATTTGGGCTATTTGTTGAAGCGAAGAATTACCATCGGAATGTTTGCTATGCACATGTAGGTCAATCAGTCGGGGTTCCATATAAATCCTCCTTTCTGTTTATTAAAACAGGAAATTAATTATAAATTTAACTGTATTATATATTAAAAGGAGAAAATAAAGCAATGCTATTTCTTAATATTTGACTTAGAAATTAATGCACCTAAATATCCAAAAATTATAGCGGCAGTTATGCCAGCAGAAGTGGCGGTTATACCACCAGTAAATATACCTAAAAGACCATTTTTGTCTATTTCTTCTTTAACACCGTTAGCTAAGGCATAACCAAATCCACTAATAGGGACAGTTGCGCCAGAACCACCAAAGTCTACTATTGGTTTGTATATTCCAAGACCTGTTAGGACAACACCAAGAACAACAAATAAAACTAGAATTCTTGCAGGCGTAAGTTTTGTTTTGTCTATAAGTATTTGACCAATAGTACATATTATGCCGCCAGTAATAAATACATTAAGGTATGTTAAAAATATTTCCATATTACACCTCCAAGTTTTCAATAACTAAAGCGTGTGCGATACCAGGAATAGATTCACCTTGCCCTAAAGATACGGGGCTCATAAGTGCACCTGTTGCAAGAAACAATACTTTGTTAATTTGCTTTTTCTTAAGTAGTGGATAAATGTATGCAGTAAATACAGAAGCGGAGCAGCCACAGCCACTTCCACCGACTCCAACATCCTGGGTTTCTGTATCAAAAATTTTAACGCCACAATCCATATGTTGTTTAGATATGTCATAACCATATTCTTTAAGTTGTTCTATTAAAAGCTCTGAACCAAGTTTTCCTAAATCTCCAGTAACTATTAAATCATAGTAACCCGGAGTACGTTTTGTATCTTCAAAGTGAGTAACGATTGTATCAAAAGCAGCAGGCATCATAGCAGCGCCCATGTTTGCTATATCTTTAATTCCTAAATCTATTACTTTACCTGGAGTAGCCATAGAAATATGTGGATATTCTTTAATATTATTTTCATCTGCTTTAGCTATTAAAGTAGCGCCACTACCTGTGACGGTCCATTGGCTATTTGGAGTCATTTGAGTGCCTTGCTCAAGTGGCAATCTAAATTGTCTTTCTGATGCACAAAAGTGTGATGAGGCAGATGCAACACTGTTATATGCATATTCTGCATTTACAAAAGAAGCAGCTAGTATATTTGCTTCTGCAAATGTAGAGCATGCTCCATATAACCCAAAGAATGGAACGCTTAAGTTTCTTGCGGTATATCCAGAAGAAATACATTGGTTTAACAAATCTCCTGCAAACATATAGTCTATTTTATTTTTATTTAACTTAGCTTTTTTTATAGCAATATCTATAGCTTCAGCCATAAATTTAGATTCTGCTTTTTCAAAAGTTTTTTCTCCAAAGTATACATCATCTACAGATGTATCAAAGTAAGGAGAAAGTGGACCTTCTTTTTCCTTAGGTCCAACAGCAGAACCACAAGATATAATTATTGGAGTGTTTTCAAAAACAATTGTATGTTTTCCAATTTTCATATAATTATCTACCTCCTAAAAGAATATTTGTGTCATGTAATATATTAATCCATACACAACAGATGCACATACACCATAAACAAGTACTGGACCTGCTACTTTGAACATATTAGCACCAATACCTAGAACTAATCCTTCAGATTTGTATTCTATTGCAGGAGACACAATAGAGTTAGAGAATCCTGTTATTGGAACAATAGAACCAGCTCCTGCAAATTTACCTAAAGGTTGGTATAGTTTAAGTGTTGTAAGTAGAGCGCCAATAAATATTAAAGAGATAGTAGACACAGTTGAAGCTACTTTTTTCTCTAGACCATAATACATAGATATATCTGTAATAACCTGACCAACTATGCAAATTATCCCACCAATAATAAAGGCCACAATGCAGTTTTTTAGTAGCGAGCTTTTTTCAGCTTTGTTTTCTACATACTTTGTATATTCTTTTTCATTCATCCCCATTTTTGTATAATTCATATAAAATCACCAAGAATATTATTTGTACAATAATTGCAAATATAACATTTTTTTAGTAATATTAAATATAATTAAAGAATATGAGGTGGAATATGTCTAAGAATTATACAAATAACGAAGTAGAACATATAAAGGATGAAGAAACTAAAATAGAGTATTTAAGATTTAAGGCTTTAGAAAAATACAAAGATAAAATAGATGTAATAGTTACATTAAGGCATGGCGGCGTAAGTGAAGGTGTATTTAATTCATTAAATGTAAGAGCAGCAGGAACAGATAAATTAGAGAATGTGTTAGAGAATGTATCTAGAATAGGAAAGATAATAGATACAGATTTAGAACATATATGTAAAGGTTCACAAGCTCATACAGATAATGTTATATATATAAACGATAATAATATGGATGAGTTTGCTTATCCAAAATTAAACGCTTATGAAGTAGATGGATATATAACAGACTCTAATGAATTAGCGACTCTTGTAACCACTGCAGATTGTAATCCAATAGTAATTTATGATCCAGTACATAACGTAGTAGCAAATGTACATAGTGGGTGGAAGGGTACAGTTAAAAGAATATATTTAGTAGCACTAAATAAACTAAAAGAAGAGTTTGGAACAAAAGCAGAAGATGTAATAGTGTGTGTAGGACCAGCTGTGGGACAATGTTGTTTCTCAAGTGAAGAAGAAAGTTTTAAACAAAACTTTACTAACATATGGTCAGACGAAGAAAATTACATATATTACGAAAAAGAAAATCCTAAGAGATTTCATATTGATCTTAAGTATGTAATAGCAAAAGATTTTGTTAAAGAGGGAGTAAAAGAGACAAATATACATTTTGCAGATGTATGTACTTGTTGTAATAATGAAGATTTTTATTCTTTCAGATATAAAACAATGCATAAAGAGAAAGATTATGGCTGTTTTGCAACAGTAGTGAAGCTAAAATAGCTGTATATAGTGTGGATAAAGTAATATAAAAAACAGATAAAAAGAGCAAGATGTGAATATCTTGCTCTTAATTTGGAGGCGCCACCCGGATTTGAACCGGGGATCAGAGTTTTGCAGACTCGTGCCTTACCACTTGGCTATAGCGCCATTAATATATTGTATTAATGGATAAATTATTTTATGCATATCTTTTTCAAAATCGCATGTATATATATTAACATTATTTTTTAGATAAGTCAACAAAAGATATAAAAAATAAGAATAAAAATAATCGTATTAATTAAGAATAAATCTAAATGTTATATTGAATAAAATGATGTTATGTAATAAACTTAATGTATATAAGAGGGTGAACAAATGAAAATAAAGAACAAAAAAGGTATAAGTTTAATTGTTCTAAGTATAACAATACTTGTAATGGCAATTTTAGCAGCGACAGTAATAATTGCGTTAGAAGATAGTGGAATAATTGGACGCTCAAAGAATACAGTTAAGAACAATAATTATTCAGATGAGTATACAAGATTAGTTGTAATTAAAAATGGTATACTTACAGATAATTTAGGAACAATAACAGTAGATGAATTTGTAACTGAATTGCAAAATAAAGGATTAATTGAATCGGGAATAACTACAAATGCGAATGGAAGTAAAACGGTAACAACTAAAACTGGATTTACAGTTATAGTTTCACAAAATGGAACTAGTGATTTAAGTATAGTTATAGATGGATATACACCTCCAAGTAGTAATGTGGGCGGAAATAATACTGGAAACGGTGATGGGAATTCTGGAAATAATACTGGTAATGGTGATAATAATTCGGGTAATACTTCACCATATTCCTTAAGCGGAGTATGGACTTTTAATAGTTTACTTACAGTATGCTATAATCATGATCTGAATGCTCATGATGCATATGAAGAAGAGGTTAATTTTAAAGCTAATGGTATAAACTATACGAAAATGCATATGAATTATACAAGCTATTATTATATAACATTGGTGTATATGTCTGATACAGAAACAACATCAGCATATTATGAAGATTTTTCAATGTGTAATGATAACTTGGGTTGTGGGGATGAAGAATGGTATGAAAATGGAACAGTGGATTTTGGTTCTACGCCACAAGCTGTATCTGAAGAGTTCTATAAGTGGTTTACTAGCAATGCAACACAAGGTACTACAATGCAAACAACGGTTAGAAGAAAATTGTATTTTGTAGAGAGTTCGTATTATATTACAGAAAAATATACTACTCCTTGGGAAGACATAATAGGTGATGGATTGACAATTAAAGATACTTACGGAATAACATGGAATTTATCAATAGTTGATGAATGTATATTAGCAGAAGGTATGGGTAATTTAGGACCTAGTGTTGAACCTAATGGATTCCCAGTATATATATCAAGTTCATTTGGAGAGGCTAGTGAGTATTATTATAATGATGTTAATGGACAAATATATAGGCCGTTAATGACGGATCCAACATAATATATGAGATAAAATAAATAATAGTAAACTGAATTTAGTTCGCTATTATTTATTTTTATATAAAGAATAAGAATAAAAACAAATAGAGTATTGAATAAAATAAAGATATATAATAAACTTGATATATATAAGAGGGTGAACAAATGAAATTAAAAAAAGGAATATCTATGATAGTCCTAAGTATAACAATACTTGTAATGGCAATACTAGCTGCAACAGCAATAATTGCATTAGAAGATAGCGGTATAATTGGACGTTCGAAGAACACTGTAAGCAAACAAAATTATATACAAGAATATGAAAGATTACAGGTAATAAAGAATGGAATAATTACAGATAATTATGGAGAAATAACTGTAGATGAGTATATTACAGAATTACAAAATAAAGGGTTAATAGAATCCGGAGTAACAACAAACGTAGATGGAAGTAAATCTGTAACAACTAAAACAGGATTTGTAGTAAATGTTATGCAAGATGGAGAATCTAATGTAATAATATCTTTAGGAACATCAAATGCAACAATAGCATTAAATCCAACAAGTTTATCTGGAGATATAACAAGTGGACCTGTAACAAAAACAATAACAGTAAATGCAACGAATGTAACTGGAGATATAACTTGGACAACATCAAATGCAAATGTAGCAACAGTAGTTGGAACAAATACAAGTGCAACTGTAACACTTAAAGGAATAGGAACAGCAACAATAACAGCAACATATGGAAATGCAAAAGCAACATGTAGTGTAAACGTAACAGGAACAGTAGTTACACCAACAATAACATTAAATAAAACAACAATATCTAAAACAATAAATAGTGGAAGTACAGCAACAGAAACAATAACAGCAACAACACAAAATATTACTGGTTCGCTTACATGGACATCATCAAATACAAGTGTAGCAACAGTATCAGCAAGCGGTAATACGGCGACAATAACAATGAAAGCTGGCGGAACAGCAATTATTACTGCTAAGAATGGAAGTACAAGTGCAAGCTGTACAGTAGTTGTAACAGAAAATGAACCGGAACCTGAGCCAATAGGTTATATATTAAGCGGAGTGTGGGTATTTAATACAAAAATTAATACAACAGAAAACTTAGATTATCAAAAGATTAATTTTACAATGGATGGAACTACATATTATGGAATAGGAACAACATATTATTCATACACATTGCCTTCAGGTACATTTAGAGAAGAAGTAACAATAGTATATGGAACAAGGACAACAAGTGATGGCTCACTAGCAAATGGAATATTAATTGTTTATGACAATTCAATGACTACTTCTGCTCCGTGGAGTGATACAACTTATCAAAGAATAGATTTTGGTTCTACGGCTCAAACAGTATCAGAAGAATTCTATAATTGGTTTACAAGTAATGCTACAAAGCAGTCTGCAAATAATGTAGAACGCAAAATTTGGTTAACCGACGGAAGTTGTTTAATGACAGCTGATGCAAATTCTACATGGAGTGAAATTATAGGTAGTGGGTTAACAATATACGATACAACGGGACAAGAATGGTTACTTACTATAGTAGGTGGATATGTAAAAGCGACTTGGTGTGGTACTGGAATGATGGCACCGGCTGGTTCTATTTCGGGTATGAGGATAGAAGGAAGTATGCTTTTTGGAGATTATTCAGCTTATTATTATAGCGATGATGGATATATATATTCCAATGGGAACTAACCCAGCATAAATACAATAAATTAAAAGAAGTGGGAAACCACTTCTTTTTTGCATATATAGTCAACTTGAAAAATTACTTGTTTTATGGTACAATATAACCCTTAGCAAATACTATGTGGCCTAAAATAATTATTAAAGGAGAACGTGTATGATAGAAAAATTAAAAGAAGCTATTATGGCTACAAACGAAAAAGTAATTTTACTAGATATAGATGGCACCATCAAAGATCTTGTAAAGGAGCATCAAACGGCATTGCGGATAACCGTTAATGGTTTTAATCGCGGGAAAAACTTAAGAAGAAAATTTGTGTTTTTCTTAGATAGAATTGCGATGAGTTTTGTAAAAAGCGGAATGCTTTCTACAAACCGAGATAGACAAGAATTTTTGCTTGGTCTCTATGCAATTATACTTGGAAAAAGCATCAGTGAGTTTCGTGAACTTTATAACACTTTCTACAATGATAAGGTTATTGTATTTAGAGGTGTTAAAGAGTTCATTGAAGAAGTGGGGAATAAGAAAAAGTTGTGTTTTGTAACAGTTAATGGGCAGAACCTAAACATCGAAAAACTGGGGATTAAGCGTGAAGACATTTACTGCGTTCAGTCAAAGAAAAAGATCTATGCATATAAAACATTTCTTATGATGAACGACCTTGATCCTGAAGAAATCCTTGTTGTTGGAGACAACATCTTTGACGATATTCGCCCGGCGAAGAAACTTGGATGCAAATGCTTGCTTATAGATAATTACAAAAGCAAGTTCAAACGCTTCTTAGCAAAAGTTTTTAAAGTAGGTATTGTATAATACCTACTTTTTTCTTTACTTTTTAACCAAAGTATAGTAAAATATTAGGGTTAAAAGGAGGCCACATTATGATAATGGCAAACGGAGTTACTCTTAGATTTGGTAAAAGAGTACTTTTTGAAGATGTTAATATTAAATTTGTAGCAGGTAACTGTTATGGTCTTATTGGTGCTAATGGTGCTGGTAAATCTACATTCTTAAAGATTTTATCTGGAGAAATAGAACCAACTAATGGTGAAGTAGTAATGCCTAACGCTGAGAGACTTTCTGTACTTAAACAAGATCATACCCTTTATGATAATGAGCAAGTATTACAAACAGTTATTATGGGAAATCAAGTGCTTTTCAAACTTATGAAAGATAGAGAAGCAATATATATGAAAGAAGACTTTACTGATGAAGATGGAATTTTAGCTGGAAAGCTTGAAGCCAAATTTGCAGAAATGGATGGATGGAATGCTGAAACAGATGCCGCTATTCTTTTAAATGGGTTAGGTGTAGCAACTGAACTTCATGAAAAACTAGTTAAAGACTTAAAGGAAGAAGATAAGGTTAAAGTACTTCTTGCTCAAGCATTATTTGGAAATCCAGATGTACTACTTCTTGACGAACCTACAAATGGTTTGGATTTACCAGCAGTAGAATGGTTAGAAGAATTCTTAATTAACTTTGAAAATACAGTTATAGTTGTATCTCACGATAGATATTTCTTAAATAAAGTATGTACTCATATAGCAGACATAGACTTTGGAAAGATTCAATTATTCGTTGGTAACTATGATTTCTGGTATGAATCTAGTAGACTTATTCAAAGACAAATGAAAGAAGCTAACAAAAAGAAAGAAGATAGAATAAAAGAATTACAAGACTTCATAGCAAGATTTAGTGCTAACGCATCAAAATCTAAACAAGCAACATCTAGAAAGAAAATGTTAGAAAAGATAGTGCTAGATGATATTAGACCATCAAGCAGAAGATATCCATTTATAGATTTCAAACCAGATAGAGATATTGGAAATGATGTTTTAGTTGTTAAGAATTTATCTAAAACAATAGATGGAGTTAAAGTGTTAGATAATGTTACATTCACAATGACAAAAGAAGATAAAATAGCTTTTGTTGGTGAAAACAGTAATGGTATCTCGGCGTTATTTGCAATTCTTTCTGGAGAAATGGAAGCAGATAGTGGAGAATTCAAATGGGGACAAACAGTTACATCATCATACTTCCCAAGAGAAAACATTCAGTTCTTCCAAGGTGAGTTAGACTTAACAGATTGGTTAAGACAATACTCTAGAGAAAAAGAAGATGCTTTTGTTAGAGGATATTTAGGTAGAATGCTATTTAGTGGTGAAGAAAGCTTAAAGAAAACAAAAGTAATATCTGGAGGAGAAAGAGTAAGATGTATGCTAACTAAGATGATGTTATCTGGAGCAAACGCATTACTTCTAGACGAACCAACAAACCACTTAGATATGGAAAGTATAACTGCATTAAACGAAGGTATGCAAAACTTTAAAGGTGTACTTCTATTTAGATCTTATGACCATCAATTAGTACAAACAGTTGCTAATAGAATTATAGATTTAACACCGGGTGCATATAAAGATAGAAAATGTACTTACGATGAATATCTAGAGGAAAATAAATAATAATTAAATATAATAAATGAGCTCGTTATATATTAATATATAGCGGGTTTTATTTTATATATTTTCAAAATTGCTAGAAGAATTTTTGCGACTGTCATAGAAATAAACAATATTGACGGTAGCGTTTTCGATATAATA
>JAZRSA010000017.1:0-4279 GCA_045651205.1 Clostridia bacterium | reverse complement strand
TATTCAGCGTCTTTTACTTTTCTTAATTCATAGAACTGATTCATAACTTCATATCTGTTTTCATTCCAACAGTCAAAGCATCCAGCTTTTATTAATGCAGTCATAACTTTTTTATTAACTGTTTTCTTCTCTGTTCTTTCTAATAAGTCAGCCATATCTTTATATGGTTGTTTAGCTACTAATTCTTCTAGTGCTGCGTCACCTACACCTTTTATAGAGTTAAGCCCAAATAATATAGTATTATTTTCTGGGTTAGGTGTAAAGAATATACCAGACTTATTTATATCAGGGTGTACTGTAGTTATACCGAATTGTTCTTCTATTACATTCATATAGTTTATACATCTTTCTTTATTGTCTTGTATAGATAATACAGATGCATAAAATTCTACAGGATAATAATGTTTAAGCCAAGCTGTTATCATACTGTTTAAGCTGTAAGAAGTAGCATGTGATTTATTAAATAAGTATTTAGCAGAACCCATAAGATTATCGAAGTAGTCAGCTAATACTTGTGCATCGTATCCATTAGCAACTCCACCCTTGATAGCAGCACCGTGTTTATCTTCGGGTTTACCATTAATAAACCATTCTCTACAAAGAGCTACTAGGTCAGCTTTACCTTTTGCCATACCTTTTCTTAGATAAGAGTCTGCGTGGTTATCAGAAAAACCTGCAACTTCTTTAACTAACATCATTGGTTGTTCTTGATATATGACACAGTTATAAGTTTTATTTAAATAACTAAAATCGCCTAGAGGACATTCAAGTAATTTAATTCCATGTTTACCATCACAGAATGCTTTATCTAAACCTGCATCTAATGGACCTGGTCTAGCTATACTTGTTAATGCTATACAGTCCTCAAATGAAGAAGATTGCATATCTTTTATTATAGATTTAAATAAGTTAGATTCAAATTGGAATACTGATTCAGTTTGTTCTCTTGATATCATTTCTAATACAGCAGGGTCATCTCTAAGTTCTTTGTTGTTATATAAATCATCTAATGTTATTTTAATACCTGTTGTTTGTTCTATGAATTGAGTACATAAGTTTATCATAGAAGTAGTAGCTAATCCTAATAAGTCTATCTTACATAGCCCTGCTTCTTCAACTTCATTTTTATCCCACATAGATACTTTTCTACCTTTAGAAGTTCTAGTAGGCACAAAGTTATTAACTTCCATAGGAGTAGCTATAAATCCACCAGCATGTACTCCACAGTTTCTTTTAACACCGTCTAATGCTCTTGCCACTCTAAATATTTCTGCATACTTTTCTTCTAATAACTCAATAGCTTTCTTTTCTTCACCTTCCATAGCATCTATGTCTTTCCAAGTAATACCGTCATCAAAGTTTTTAGTTAACTCATTAGCTTCTGCAAATGGTAAATCAAGAACACGAGCCACGTCTTTAAGTCCATTCTTAACTCCTACTATAGTCCAAGTACCAACTTGACAAGTGTTTTCCATACGGTATTTATGTTCCATATAGTCTATGACTTTTTGTCTATCTAGTCTTGATACGTCAGAGTCTATATCAGGTAATGCTTTTCTATCCATAGTTAAGAATCTAAAGAATAGTAAGTCATATTCTATTGGATCTGTACCTTTAACTATACCAAGTAAGAAAGCTACTAGAGAGCCAGCAGCAGAACCACGTCCTGGTCCAAATGGACAACCATTATTGTTTCCCCACTCTATAAAGTCTTGAACTATTAAGAAGTAAGACGCATAACCTTTAGTACATATAACATTTAATTCGTGGTTAAGTCTTTCTTCGTATATACGTCTTTTACTCCATAAGTTATTTTTAGTAAGATATTTATATAAGTTAGTCCAGCATTGATGTCTTAAATAAGAGTTGTCATCAAAGCCTTCAGGAACTTCTACTATAGGCATTATAGGTTTATCTGATTTAAGTTTTATATCTTCAACCATATCGGCTAATAAGCTAGTATTGTTTATTGATTCTTGTATAGCACACTCATATTCATATTCATTTGGTATTCCACCTAATCGTATTTGTTTTTCATATTGCTCTATAACTTCATCATAAGACATAAACCAGAATTCATTTTTGAAACTAAATCTAACTTCATCTGATAACTTAGCACCTGTCCCTATACATAATAAAATGTCATGTATATAATGGTCTTCTTTATTTATATAGTGACTATCTGTACCAGTTATAAGTTTGATATCGTATTCTTCTGATAACTTAATTAATTCTAGATTAACTTTTATTTGTTCTTCTTCATTAAGTGGTTGAACTTCTAAGAATAGTCTATCTCCAAATATATCTTTAAGTTCAGCTAAATAAGCACGAGCCTCTTCCATATTATTATTAACTATGCATTGGTCTAAGTAAGAACCAAGACAAGCAGTAGTACATATTAAGCCTTCGCTATATTTTCTTATCATATTCATATCACAATGAGGTCTACCATTGTATGTGCATTTATCAGAAGCCTCTCCACTAAGTTTCATAAGGTTAACCCAACCTGTTTGATTCATAGCTATAAATAAGATATGGTAGCCTTTAGTATCATATGTGTACGGTTCTAATAACTCAGCAATATCTTTCTTCTTTGCTTTTTTAGGAATCTCTACACCTGCTTTTTCTGCTTGTTCTATTGCTAATGCATCTCTCTCTTTAAGAGGTAATGCAAGTATATCTGTATTGTGTGTATAGTATAATTCATTTCCAAGTAAAGGTTTGATGCCTTGTTTATTACATTCTTCCCAGAATGATAGAGTGTTACCTAAGCTACCATGGTCAGTAATAGCTACGGCTTTCATATTAAGGGACTTAGCTTTAGCAACTAAGTCCTTAACTTTGCTTAATCCATCAAGTAATGATGCGTCTGTATGAACGTGTGTGTGTACTATATTATTCATAATATTATCTCCATTCCATAGGTATTATATTTAATACATTAAAACTAGGTTTACCGAATTTATATTCTATCTCTCCAACAAAAGTAACTTTCTTAGGCTCTCCTAAAGAAACATATTCATTACCTATTCCCCAACTCCAGAAGTCTAACATATCGCCTTGCTTATCTTGTACTTTAAACATTATATTGTTATAGTTTTTACCACTATGTTTAGTTCCTAACACATATGCTTCAAAAGCAAATACTGGGTTAGTTTCAGTGAAGAAGTATAAATCTTTAAGAGCGTCGCAGTTATCTTTATTTATATCTGCTATAGTTATGAAATCGTCAACTACGATTTGTATATTATCATCTACTACTTTTTCAACTCTTGGTAAAGCAAGTATAGCCTCGTTTACTTCTTTGATAAAACTATTTAAATGACTAGCTTTTATTGTTATTCCACAAGCACCACTATGTCCACCAACTTTTATTATTGCATTTGTATCTAAGTTTCTTAATAAGGCTAATAAATCTATTTCTCCGTCACTTCTAGCAGAACCAATTAAGTGTTTGCCTGTAGTGTCTTTAGAGAATATTATAGTGCATTTATTATATTTGCTAGATAGATTAGAAGCTATTATACCAGCTATACCTTCTACATTTCCTAATTCTAATATTATGCTTGGGTCATTTATGTTTAACATCTTTTCAGCTTTTTCTATTGATGTTTTAGTTTTAGATTTTCTTTCGTCGTTTGTAACTACAACCTCATTATATAAATCTTCTACATCTGTATCATCAGAGAATAAATAATTTAAAGCTAAAACAGTGTTATTCATTCTACCGCAAGCATTTATTTGTGGTCCTAATCCAAAAGCTAAGTCTTTAGGAGTTATATCTGTATTGCTATTATATTCTTTATAATAGTTTATAGCGTCTGATGCGTATCCGTCTTTAAGTAATTGTATTCCATTATAAACGTATTTGATATTTTCTATTGTCATTGGCATACTATCTGTTATAGTAGCTATGGCTACATTTACTAAGTATCTATAATATAAATCTTCAGAGTCTATTTCTGGGTATCTATCTAATAGAGTCATAGCTAATTTAAAAGCAACAGCGGCACCACATAAACCTTTATTGTTTTCATTATCATCATTATAGTGTGCATCTATTATCCATACGTTAGCAGGAGTATGTCCATTAGGTGTATGATGATCAGTTATTAATACATCTATATTGTTTTCTAATAGATAAGCCACTTCGCTATCTTGTGCTATACCATTATCTACTGTAATAACTAATACATCTTCACCTTGATTTTCAGCTATTATTTTTTTACACCAACTCATATTTAATCCATATCCTTCATGTCTTTCAGGAACTTTTAAT
>JAZRSA010000016.1:0-22311 GCA_045651205.1 Clostridia bacterium | reverse complement strand
CACGTATTTATTTGCATTAAAAGAAAAATTTAGTAACTTGCTTTACTTTTGCATGCTGCTTTTATTTGAAGCCGTTATTATATTTAATTGTATATATACATGGAATGGTTCTATATCCATTGTTCCCACTATAGCTTCTGTTATTAGAACATATTGCATGTGGCAATCTAACATGTTGTATATAAGACTTTCATCAGTTTTAGCAGCTATACTTTTTGCTGTATATTATTTATATTACCAAGGATGGATTATGTTCGGAGGTAATGTCCTTTTATTTATAGTTAGTATGTATGCAGTATGCAAGCACGATTTAAAACTGTGTAAAAATCTCAAACATATAAACGTACAGATACTAAAAGAAAAATAAAGCTGGCTATTAAAATCCAACTTTATTTTTTCTTTTATACATAAACATTACTGTTTTTTAAATATTTTTGCTATTATTACTTTTGCAAATTCAGCTAAAATCATGTAGCCTACTGCCGCTCCTATAGAAAGCAAATACAAACCATTATCTAAACGAACTATATTAAATATATTACTTATTGGTTCAATAAATATAACACAAATTTGTATTATAAGTATAGATAATACTCCTATTAAAAGTTGTGGATTAGAAAATATTCCTATACTTAAAATAGACTTTCTATCCGAACGAACAACAAATGCAAATAATAATTCTGCTAGCGAAAGTGCAATAAAAGCAACTGTCATGGCATGAGAGTGATTATACATTGGATTTGCTTCTACCATAAAGTATAATACTAGTACCATTATACTCTTTATAACAGCCGGCACAAGTATTCTTGTAAGTAGAAATGGTGTAAAGAATTTTTCTTGTGCTTTTCTAGGTTTTTCTTTCATAGAGTTTTTATCTGATGGTTCAAATCCTAAAGTCATCGCTGGTATCGCATCTGTTATTAAGTTTATCCATAACAAATGAAGTGGATTAAATACTGTCATATTAAATATTTTAGCAATAAACACTATAAACACTTCTGCTATGTTAGATGCTAATAGGTAAGCTATTACATTTTGTATATTTCTATATACTCTTCTTCCTTCTTTTACTGCTACAACTATTGATGCAAAGTTGTCGTCTGTAAGCACCATACTTGCAACACTCTTAGATACTTCTGTACCTGTTATTCCCATTCCAACGCCTATATCTGCATTCTTAAGTGCCGGTGCATCGTTTACTCCATCGCCTGTCATAGCAACAGTCTTACCAAGCTTCTTCCATGTCTTAACTATTCTAACTTTGTTTTCTGGACTTACTCTTGCATAAACACGTATGTTTTTAATTTTCTTTTCAAATTCTTCATCGCTCATAGCATCTAACTCTTGACCAGTTATTGCTTCTGAACCTGGAATTAATATTCCTATTTCTTCTGCTATTGCTCTAGCTGTTATTACGCTATCTCCTGTTATCATGATTGGAATCATTCCCGCAGAGAAACAATCTTTAACAGCTTGTTTTACTTCTGGTCTTGGTGGATCTATCATACCAACCATCCCTTGGTAAATTAAATCTTTTTCTAATGTATCTGAAGATATTTCTTTTGGTAGTTTATCTACCTTCTTGTATGCAAAGCTTAATACTCTTAGTGCTCTACTAGCCATTTCAGAGTTTGTATCTAGAATTTCTTCTTTTAACTTATCTGTCATATCTACTAATTTGCCATTAATCATAGCTTTAGAACATCTATGTATTAATGATTCCAATGCACCTTTTGTATGTACATAAAGCTCACCATCTATTTTGTTTACAGTAGTCATCATCTTTCTTTCAGAATCAAATGGAACTTCTGCTACTCTTTCATATCTTGTATCGTATATATCTTTATTTCTGCCAAACTTATTTGTCATTTCTACTAATGCTATTTCAGTTGGATCACCTAAGTATCCACCTGTAGAGCCATTAGTTTTTACATCATTAGATAATGTAATGTTATCTAAAAATCTCTTTAAATTTTCATCATCATTTACTACTAAATGATCTACTTTTATTTTTTCGCCACCAAAATTAATTTCAGTAACTGTCATTTTATTTTGTGTAAGTGTTCCTGTTTTATCTGAACATATTACTTGTGTTGCTCCTAAAGTTTCTACCGAAGAAAGCTTACGTATAATACTATGTTCTTTTGCCATCTTTTGAACACCAATTGAAAGTATTATTGTTATTGACGCAGGTAGTCCTTCTGGAATCGCCGCAACTGCTAAAGATACTGCAAGCATAAATATCTCAAGTGGTTTATTTCCTTGAACAAGTCCAAGTATTACCATAGCTAAGCCTATTACAACAACTATTACACTTAGCACCTTGCTTATTTCATTCATCTTCTTTTGAAGCGGTGTAAGTTCCTCTTTAGTTTCAGCAAGGATTGTTGCTATTTTACCAAGCTCTGTTTTCATTCCAGTAGCTGTTACAACACCTTCTCCACGGCCATATACTACGCTACTTCCAGAATAAAGCATATTTCTTCTATCTGCTAGAGCTGTATCTTCATCTATCTTATCTGTAAATTTACTTACAGGTAAAGATTCACCTGTAAGGGATGCTTCTTCTACTCTTATTCCATTACAAACAATTATTCTCATATCTGCTGGAACAAAATCTCCCGCTTCTATTAAAACAACATCACCAACTACTAGCTCTTCTGTTTTAATATTCATTATCTTACCATGTCTTCTTACCTTAATATATGGAAGCGACATCTTCTTTAATGAATCTATTGCCTTATCTGCTTTTGCTTCTTGCACTACTCCAAGTACTGCATTCATTATTACAACAGCAAATATTATTATTGAATCTGTATAACTTTCATTTTCTATTTTTGCAACTACTAAAGATATTATTGCTGCTATTAGAAGAACAATTATCATAATGTTTTTCATTTGCTCTATAAATCTTGTAAGTAGTGTTTTCTTTTTAGCTTCATTTAATTTATTTAATCCGTTTGCTGCAAGTCTTTTTTCTGCTTGTTCAAAGCTTAACCCATCTGAACTTGTACCCAATTTATTAAAAACTTCATCAACCGAATATTTATATGCTTCTTTCATTAGTCTCCTCCTATTTACAATTAACAATGCTATCACAAAGATATTAAAATTTAAATACCTAAATTAAATAAAAAGAAAAAAGACTAAAAAAACATCGGTATTTCTACCGATGTTTTAATAACTTATCTTATAGATAATTTAGCTTTTAATTCTCTGCAAGCTTCAATATCATTGCTTTCAAGATATGCTAATAATCTTTTTCTCTTACCAACCATGATTAAAAGACCACGTCTAGAGTGTTCGTCTTTTTTGTGAGTTCTTAAGTGTTCTGTAAGTTCGTTAATTCTTTCTGTTAAAAGAGCTACTTGAACTTCTGTAGAACCAGTGTCACCTTCATGTTTTGCGTAAGTAGAAAGTATTTCTTGCTTTCTTTCCTTAGTCATGACTTTTTCCTCCTTATTTAAATTCGCCTTAGTCCAAGAAATAATCTGAGGAAGTTATATCCTAGATTAAGGTACAATACTATTATAACATACTTGTCAAGTACCTATTACTCTACAAGCATAAAATCTGTTGTAGTGCCCATTACAGCAGGTACATTAGCGTTTAAACAAACTACTGGTCTTATACCACGATTCGCTGATGAATATGTATCATAACTTATATTACCTGCACTTCCTGCCATAAGTATATAATTTGCTGTTACTCCACCAGGAGATGCTAACCATGTACTAGAATATTCAGATGTACTCCAAATATACAGATCATCTAATGTTGTTAATTCTTGCAAATATGTATTAGAAGATACAGCTGCATCTTTTACATAGTATCCTGTTGTTGCGCTTCTTGTTGTTAATGTTATTTTTTTATTATATATTGTTGTATTTCCAGTTGCTGCCTTTTTAGCGTTCCAACTTAGTACAAACAACTCTGCTGTTGGCGTTCCTGTTGCTCCTAATACATACGATGCGTAACTTGCTTTAGTATTTTTCAAAGCAGTCCAATATGATTCATTTAAAAAATATGATATACATTTTGTATTATTACCAGATGTATATGACGACCACTCTGCTTTCCATTTTGTTTTTGCATCACTAGCAACAGTTACCCCAGATGGAACACTCGCCCATTTTATTTGTGCAACATTTTTAGAAGTCCCATCACTTAATGTAACCGCTGATGTTGTTACTGTAGTTCCTGTTAGTGTTGGCATTTTACTTGCCGCTAATTTTTCTGTAGTTATTAAATATACATACCCATTAGTTGTATCTTCATAAAAAACTCTCCATTTAGTTACGCCGTTATCTGATACATAATTTATTGTTTTACCATAATCTTTTGCACTAGTTATTAGCGCTCCTAATGTTGTTTTAAAGTTCTTTACTTCATGCGTTGCTGTCTTATTCGTTCCATTCTCTGTATATGTTACAGTTATTTTATAATTCGCTTTAATACCATTTGAATTTACTAAATACGTATACTTTGTTTCCTCTGTTACTTTCGCTCCTACAGATATACTAGCATTAGAAGTTGTTACACTTATATTTGTATATGTTTTAGGAACTTTTACTGTTACCTTTACTGCATTATCTGTTGGATTAACTTCACTTTGTTCGAAGGAAATTAAAGATAAATTAGTTATTGTTAAATTATCTCCGTACCTATTTTTCAAATCTTCCGTTAAAGTATAATACACATTTACTCTTGCATCTAATCCTTTTAAATAATATACCTTACCTGTCGTTTCAGAATACGCATATTTATCCAAACTATCTTTATGAAGTCCATATAGCACATTATCTGCTCCTATGGCTGCTAAATTTATTTCTTTTAATGTTATTTTATTACTTGTAATTGTTTCACCGCTAAATTGTTCCGTTTTTATTTCTTGTGGTATTGATGAAACATCAAAAGAAACCGTATCCATTAAAGCATATGTTAAATTATTTTTATTTTCTTTCATAAGATCTTGGATAAGCCCTATTTCTGTTACCCAAATAGATAATTTAGAATTAGTATAACTATTAGAAATTGATTTTATCGTTACTGTTGCTAATATGCCTAGTACTGCAACCATTACTACTAACATTGCAACTGTTATTCCTTTTTTCATAGCACACCTCTATTCTTCTAATTCTGGTACTCTGAAATATATTTTATCTCCAAAGTCTTTACCTTTTTCATAATACACATGTCCTGTTTGTTCTGAATACAAATATCTATCTGTTGGTCCATCTTCTAAAAGGCCGTTATGTACTTTTTCTGCATCAATCTTTTTTAAATCTACTATATAAGTATTTAATATATTACCTGTTAATATTTCACCTTCAAATTGATTTGCACCATACCCAGAAAGCATCGATATATCCCATGCATATGGTTCTAAATCATTACCAGAATTTCTTCTTATGTAATTTGCTGTCAAAATTTCTATTTGGTCAATTTCTGCTTGGAATTTAGATTTTTGTGCACCTCTATGTATATTGTTACCAATTGGTATAGCAGCCATTGAAAGCACCGCCATAACTGCAACCATTATACTTAATGTAAGTACTGTTACACCTCTTTTGTTCATACATTTCACCTCTTATTTATATTCTTCTCTTACTTTATCTATAACATTATATATTTCTTTTAATTCTTCTCCGCTTTTATATATGCTTATTCCCGCTCTTCCATTTACATGTACTCTTGCATATTTTCCTTCAAAACTTTCTAAATCTTCCACCCACATTTTATATGTTACGACACCTTTTGTGTGACTTGCATAATTTTGTCTAGCAGATTCATTAAATACAACTTCAATATTATTTTCTTTTATATATTCCTTAGCAGCTTTCATTGAATACATTTCTGCATTAATTACCGTGCCGCCTCTTTCAGTCCATAATATTGAATTAGTTGATACTTCAAATATTTGTTTAGTCATATCCAAAGCAGTCTTAGAAAATTCAATCATAGTATGTGTTGCGTGAGTAAGACTTGCATGTGGTCCTGCTTGTTTAGAAGCAGTTGTTCTTGTACCATATGTTTCTATAACAACGTAATCCACATAATCTTTTATATCATTTATATCATATGTTTCTGTTGAAGTCATTTTTATAATAAACTTTTTATCATTTGCGTGCATAAGCACTGCAAGTTCTTTTATATATTGTTCTAATAAATCTTTATCTGCAGCCTTAAACTTTTTAAAATCTAATATTATACCTTCAAGTTCATTTTCTAAGACAAAATCTATTAGATACATTGCTACTATTTCTTTATTTACATCACTATGAACTAAATCTGTAATTATATTAGTATCAAAACCAGTAGATTTATAATTATTATCTATTACAGCATACACATTTAATCCTTTTGTATCAGGTAATGTGTATTTTAGTTTTTCAACCTTATTAGCACTTGTTAATTTTAACATATTCACTGCTAAAGTATTAACCTTTGTTAAGTCTGTTTCTTTTCCCAGTTTATCCTCTACACATACCATTATTATTTCTTCTTGCTTATCTAATCCTACATCTCTGTTTTTAGAAGTATAGTTTATATGCTCTTTTCTCATTCTTGCAATGTATGTTTTTCCACTAGCTTCTGTTATTTTTACTAACACCAGCTTATCTTGCGAATCTGAATACACACTATTTGTTTCTAATAATGTTATTTTAGCATCTTTATTCACAACACCAACAACCGAACTAGAATTTACATCATATGCTTCTGTTCTATTTTTCTTTAGACCAACCTCTTGTTCTATGTTGTTATAAATAAATATATCGTTTGTCTTTGAGTCTTCAACATATCCAAGCTTCATTTTTTCTGCTAGCATCTTTACACTATATACAGTTTCGGCTTCATATTCTATCGTCCCCACATCATCTTTTTTTATTTTAACTTTTTCATCCCAAGCTGTTATTATTAAAGTTCTTGAAATTTTATCATAAAAAATATGATTACTAAAATTCTTCTCAATATCACTTCGAGTAATATATCTTGTCCCTTTTATTTTTATAATTCCATTATCTAGCTCTAATTTAGTACCATTTAATAATATATCAATATCCTTACTAGACACTCTAGATAAAAGTAATGAAATACAAATTACGAGTGCGATGTATACTACAAGTATTACTACATATATATAACTATTATTATTTATTTTTTCTATTACCCTATTTTTCATAACCAAATTATACATTTAATTTGGTAAATATACAATATCTTTAAAAAAGTATTTATTTTTTTATTTTTATAATATATAATATGTGCATATAGGGTAATACATAATAAAGGAGGGATTTATATGTCACCTACTGCCATTTGGTTATTATTATGTGCTTTATGTCTTATAATTGAGATACTAACAGTGGGATTTTTGTTATTTTTCCCTGGAGTTGGAGCTTTTCTAGCATTCCTAACAAGCTTACTAATAGATTCGCTTGCTATACAAATTGGAGTGTTTATAGTTACAACAACATTATCTATAATCTTTTTAAGACCTTTATTTGCAAAACTGTTTAAAACTAAAGACTTACCTACTAACTCAGATAGTTTAATTGGTAAAACTGGTATAGTTTTAAAAGAAATTGTTGGTCCAGATAATATGGGTCAAATTAAAGTGCAAGGTGAAATTTGGTCTGCAATATGTAAAGAAAAAGTTACATTAAAAGTAGATGATACTGTTACAGTAGATTCAATTGACGGCGTAAAACTTGTAGTAAAAAAATATATAGAATAATAGGAGGGTATTTTTATGTGGTATGTTTTAGGCGCTTTCGTACTATTTGTTATAATAGTAGGATTCTCAATTAAAGTAGTAAGACAAGCGGAAGTATATGTTATAGAAAGAGTTGGTAAATTCCATAAAGTTGCATCAGCAGGTTTAAACATTATATTCCCATTTGTAGATAGAGTTAGAGCTATCGTTAACATGAAGCAACAAACAATGGATGTTCCACCACAACAAGTTATCACAAAAGATAACGTTACAATAACAATAGATACAGTTGTATTCTTTCAAATAATGGATCCAGTAAAATCTGTTTATGAAATTGAAAACCTTGGAAAAGGTATTCAATACTTAGCAATTACAACTATAAGAGATATTGTTGGTAAAATGGATTTAGATAGTACTTTCAGTTCAAGAGACTTAATAAATGCTCAACTTCGTCAAGTGTTAGATGAAGCAACAGATAGATGGGGTTGTAAAGTAGACAGAGTTGAAATTAAAGACATCACTCCTCCAAAGGATGTTCGTGATGCCATGGAAAAACAAATGAACGCTGAAAGAAATAAAAGAGCTTTAATCCTTGAAGCTGAAGGTAGTCGTCAAGCAGCTATAACTCATGCCGAAGGACAAAAAGAAGCACAAATATTAGAAGCTGAAGCTGAAAAAGAATCTAGTATTAGACGTGCTCAAGGTTTAAGAGAAGCTAGAATGTTAGAAGCTGAAGGTACTTCAGCAGCAATAAAGAAAATAGCTGAAGCTAAAGCACAAGAAATAGAATTAGTTTATTCAGCAATAAACAATGCTAAACCAACTAAAGAACTTGTTGCTATTAAATCTTTAGAATCAATGGAAAAAATCGCAGAAGGACCTGCAAACAAAGTATTTATTCCATTCGATACAAGTTCAGCATTTAGTGCACTTGGTACTGCTAGAGAATTATTACATAGTGATAAATAAAAACAACCGTAAATTTAAATATAGCAAAAACAAAACCTACTTTAAAAAAAGTAGGTTTTGTTTTATCTTTTTTACTTAAACATATCATAAATAAGTTAAAAAAAGAGAGAGCTTATGCTCTCAACTTTGGTGATCTCGAGACGATTCGAACGTCCGACCCACGGCTTAGAAGGCCGTTGCTCTATCCAACTGAGCTACGAGACCACATTTGGTACTCATATATAATAACACACTTAATAATAAGTGTCAAGTATAAAACCATTAAAATAGTGAAATATTATAAATTAAATGAGCAGGGATATTATCCCTGCTCATCATCTGTGTCACGTTTACCACCAAGCTGTCTGCAATAAATTGCAAATGCTTGCCACGCTTCGCTTTGTTTAAGTTCATCATACGTTTTCCACTCAGTATAATCAAACTCATTAAAGACTTGCACTTTAAAATATCTAAAGTACTCATCTTTCTTGTAAGTTCTTCTCATATTACTGTCGTAGACATAGTCGCCTTTTATTAAAATTGCATGACCACATTTAGAGCACCAAGACTCCATGAAAATCCAAACAATTTTAACATCCGGATTTTTAATAATCCGTGCAAGTTCATATGTCACACTATAGCAATGATGATTAGATTCTTCGCTTCTGTACGCTTTGTATCTTTTAGGATTTGTAGCTTTAAGTTTTTTCCAATCTGCTCTTGTTACCACTTTATAATTGTATAAGCAAGGTTTGGTAAATAGATCGAAAAGTCTATCGTAGATATATTGATTATCGTCTTTTTTTACGACTCTTCTATATGTGCTCCAACCTTCATATACAGTTATTGCAAGATTGTATGGCAAAGTAACCCAAAACAAAATCATACCAACTGTACTGTTTACGAAGTTTAAAATAACCATAATTGCTACGCAGTTTATAATTGCTACTAATCCCGGATAAAAAGTTGTTGCAAGAAGTGCTGCAAAATACAAAGCAATATACTTATGCTTGTGCATTTTTATACTAGCACGTTGCTGTACAGGTGTTAGCTTTTGAAATTCTGGTACCTTCCGTAGGAAAATGTCTTTGTAAACGTTCATACTATACTCCTTCTTTTTTCATCCTTTCTTTTAAGTTAGGACTATATTTTTTTGACAAAAGTATTATACCACAAGTTAACATAAATTTCAAATAAATAGCACCATACTTATGTATGATGCTATTATGATGTTTATATTAAATCTTTTAATATATTTAAATATGTAGGATTATCTATCCCTGTTAATGATTTATCTATAATTACATATGTTGATTTAGCCACTATACCTATAGCACTTATATCTTCTGATAAGGCATTTGAGGCATTTTTAATTTCATTAGATAAATTTAACACCGAAGATGAATTAATAGATTCTAATACCGTTTTCGTTTCTTCAGATAGGTATAATTTAGAAGTTATGAAGTTTATATCCGGATTGTTATTTAAATTAACATTTGCAAGTATTAAGTCATAATTTCCTTTAGATACTCTTTTATCTACATCCTCTTTAGATAATTTTTCTACAACTATACTTACTCCTATAGATTCTAAATTTTTCTTTATGGTATTTGCAATACTTACCTTCTCTTCATCACCTTTATTTACAACAAGTGTTAATTCTACTTTCTTTTTATCTTTTGTATACACTTTATTAGTTTTTGTATATCCATTAGATAAAAGAAGATTTTCTGCCGCATAGATATCATATTTGTATTTTGTTTTATCATAGATGTATGGTAAATCTATTGTTTGAGCTAATGATTGCATTGTACCTTTAATTATACTATCTCTATTTATTCCATAAGCTACAACTTGTCTTATTTCTTTCGCTGCTATTCTGTCCGAATTAGGATTAAATAATAAAAAGATACTTTCGCCAGTTTTAACAGTCTTTACATTGTACTCATATTTACCTAACATATTTTGTACGTTCTTTTGATTTGTTATTAATATATTTATTTCATCTTTCTTGTACGCTTCTACTCCAGCATACATATCTTTATATCTTTTAACTATTATTCTTTTTGGTAACCCTGTGTCTGCCTTCTTTGTTCTTTCATATATTTTAGCTGTTGCACTAGCTTCTTTAGATACAACATATTCTTTGTTTAACGTGTTACCTACTGGCAATTCAAGATTGTATATAAAATATGGATCTTGTTCTTTAAGCGTTATTGTAATTATATTTTCATTTGCAATTACTTGTTCAATATTGCTTACATTTGAATAATATATACTTTTTTCATCCACCATATATGATAGGATTATATTCTTTATGCTTTCTGCAGTATATTCTTTAGATTTCTTTACTGTTAACTTGTATTCTTTCTCGCTTGTTTTTTCTATACTTTCTAATACGTCATATGTAACTGTGTAATCTTCATTTATTTTTAATAACATGTATGATGTATAATGTCTTAACTCTTTTAAAACAACATTGTTTGTATTTTCATCTCTTAAGTCATCCGTTGTAATTATACCTATTGTTAATACAGATTCATTCTCCTCTTCTGCCCAGAAGTTTGGAATAAAAGGTTCTCCATCCTCTTTAAATATTGCTCTAGATATTATTACTATTAATATTATTAAAATAATACACGCAAATGTATTGCGTCTTCTAATACGCATTTCGCGTCTAACCTTAGGACTTATTTTTTTCTTTTTCTTCTTTACTAACTTTTTACTAGCAGTCTGTTTTTTAGTTTCAAGTTTTTTCTTGTTCGCTACGTCACTTACAACTTTTTTTCTAATCTTTTTAATATCTCGACGTTTTCTCGAACTGCTCTTTTTATATCTACCCTCACTAATATATCTTTTTTCCATTTATTTCTCCGTTATATATTATGTGTGTATTCTATCACAAAAAGTGCAAAAAATACAGCCTAATTTTTAATTAGGCTGCATTTTCTTTTCTTTTTTTCTTTAGCACCATAATAGATACCACAATATAGAATACAAAAGCTGCAATTGCAATTGGCAAAAGCTTGTACACTTTGTAGTAAATACATGATGTAAATGCTGCTACGATAAGTCCTAAGATTGCTCCACCCACAACCTCATAAGGTTTATGACCAGATTTAATATCCATCTCTTTTCTTATCTCTTCTGCATTTACAGAACCCTCAGCAAGCTTCGTTACAGTTTCACAGAGTTTCTGTACAGTATATCTTACACCCAGCGCATCTCTAATAATGACTACTGCAAGTGCAGTAAATGCCATAGAGCACCAAACGCTAATAGTAGCATTTTCTGAGTTTAAGATTTCCCGTACCGTGTGTATCCATGAAATTGCTGTTACGCTTGTTACGAATCCCGTATGACTTGAAGGATAATTTCCATCAGATGTAATCTTCCTTAGGCTGAATTTTGTTTTGTTTACCATCGTATTAAAAAGAAGTTTTAATGTTTGCGATAATACGCAAGTTGCTAACGCTGTTAAAGCTATGTAGATAATAAGCTTCATACCGTCCTCCAATTATGAATTTAGTTTTATTTTTTCAGCTTGTACATTATACTACATATTATGTAATCTGTCAAGTTATCCTAATTCATACCAAAGTATACTAAGTATACTAAAGCTTGCTGTTTCAGCTCTTAAAACTCTATCCCCAAGACTTACTACATAAGCATTTTTATTCTTTAGAAGTTCTTCTACTTCCTTCTCATCTAATCCACCTTCTGGTCCAACTATTACTGCTATATTATTAAATTCTTTGATTTCTTTTATTGCCTCTTTAAGACTATTTGTTACTGCCTCATGACAAATTAATACTGCATCAAATCTAGAATAATCTACCTTAAGCAAGTTCTCTACATCTAACACTTCTACTTCATCTGTTCTGCCGCATTGTTCTACTGCCTCTTTAGCAATTTTATTTAATCTTTCTACTTTCTTTACTTTATCTTTTTCATCTAATTTAACAACACAATTTTTAGACATTACTGGAAGTATTTCTTTAGCTCCAAGTTCTACTGCTTTTTGAGTAACATATTCCATCTTATCTGATTTAAGATATGCTTGCACCAATGTAACATTTGTATTAGGCACTCCTTTTTCTTCTAAGCTACCTACAATTACTCCAGATACAAAATCTTTGTCCATATCTGTTATTTCTACTTCGTATTCGTTTATATATACCTTGTCTTTTACTCTATATCTAAGTACATTAATATGATGAGCTTCATCACCAAATATACTAATGTTGTTATCTACCTTTTTTATATTCTTTGAATCTACAATAAATCTCTTTGACATACTTACTCCTATTTATTATATACAATATATTTATTTACATTTTCTTTTAATACACTAGATATAAACTCTATTTCTTCATCGGTATTATTTGCTTTAACCACAATACCTGCTTGCATTTTATTTAAGTAATAGAATATATATTTTTCTGTTTCCATTACTTTATATAGCTTACTATATGGTATTGTACTCTTACTAAATTCATCGACCATGCTTACACTATCTTTAGTAAAAGTTTGTTCAGATTTAGCATTTAAATTTATTTTATCTGATTTTAGAAACAGTTTAGTCGCAAAATCTGATACAACATTTGTCTTCGTTCCTAGTATAAGAATCACGAATATTATATTAGCTAATATTAAATTAAGATTAAATGCTTCGAATCCTACTGCCCATAAAATTAATATATCGCACACAATTGTTATCCAAACCATAACACTTACAAACTTATCTAGTATCCTTGTACTATATCTATTGTGTATTCTATTAAATTCTTTTAACAATTCTTCTGTATATTCTACATTACTTGTTACTTTTTCCACATTAATCACCTGTAAGTATTATATAGTTTTTAAGGTTGTTTTTCAAGAGAAGCAAATTATCTAAAAAAATAAAACACGAGAACATCTCTCGTGTTTTATTTTTTTATTAATATTCATAATATGTATAATATGCTCCATTTATTATTTTGTCTGTCGGTTTTATATTTACACCATTATATTTAAATGGAGTATCCGAATACATTACAATAGTATTTCCTTCAACACTAAACATTCCATTATTCGCTGAGTTGCAATATTCAGCCCATGTCATATTTTCCACAGCTAAAATAAGAGATTCGCCTGTTCCAGTTTCCGCTAACGCTGTTATAGCATTACCTGCTATATCTACGATTTCCATAGATGCGCCGCCCGTAGCATGAGTAAACAATATATTTACATCCGTATTAGCATTAAATTCATATGTTCCTTTGCCTTCTAATACATTTATTTGGTTATGATCCATATATGAATCTCCGCCCAAACCAGAAGTAGTACAAGCAATTTTAGTGCCCGGTTCTACTCTTACTTCTGTAGTTGTAGTATATTCAACTCCATCAATAACTACTGTATGTGTTTGTCTTCCATCAGTATTATATATACTATTAAATATTTTCACCGACACTTTGCCATCATCTACAACTGTGTCATTTCCACTAGAATTATTTTTACTCTTTATTACAACTCCCGTATCAGAGACTTGTATATTCCAGTCTGTTTCAGTTATTCCTTGTTTTTCAAGTTCTGTTTTAACAACATTTTCTATATCCGCTTTCTTTTCAGGATCTAGATATGTTTCTGCCCATATTAAAGCTGCTAAATCTTGTACTTGTTTTTCATCTGTAAGTTTTACTGCTTGATTTGCTCTATCTATAATTCCATTGTTGCTCATAGCTATTATTACAGATGCTGCAAGTATTATCATAACTATTATTGTTATAACAAGTACTATTAAAGATATTCCTTTTTTTTGCATTTTTTCATTCCTCCTTTTTACATGCAAAAAGCAAAGCAGCACATACATTTTATGTATGTGTTACTTTGCTTATTTATCTTTTATTTTTGGGTTCAAAAACGCTACTAATGTTTTTTCATTAGTAAATGTACCGTGTGTGTGTGTGTGTGTACAGCCGCAAGGCTTTCAGCGTTTTTTATCATTTGTTTACCCCTCTTATGTATTTTATTTTATTATATATTTATTATGTTGTCTATACTTTAATAATATATTTATACTTTTTATGTAAAAAAGCAGAGCCTTCGCTCTGCTTTAATATATTTCTTTTCTACAATTCTACTTTCCAAAGAAGCCTTTCTTCTTTGTTGTTGCCCATACTATAACACTTACAAACTTATCTAGTGCCCTTGTGCTGTATCTATTGTGTATTCTATTAAATTCTTTTAACAATTCTTCTGTATATTCTACATTACTTGTTACTTTTTCCACATTAATCACCTGTAAGTATTATATATTTTTTAGAGTGTTTTTTCAAGATAAGTATTTTTATATGCGCATATAAAAAGCGAGGGGATTTACCCTCGCTTTTTAATTTTAATTTTGAACAATATCTATACTTGAATCACCCATATTATAGCCTAACGAAATTTCAACATTTTGATTTACTTCAAATGTGTACGGAGTGTTTTTACCCGTTACAACAGTTTCACCATTATATGTAATAACATGTTCATATCCTAAAACCGGAGTAGTATATGTACATTCTACTTCAGAATTAGCTGGAACTTGAAAAACTCCCAATTCAGTATATCTAACACCATTTATCGTAATTATGAATTCTTCTAAATCATATATACTACTACCAGTAGCTTCTTTAATCGTAACTGTTACTTCATTTTTAGTTTCTGGCGTTACTACTCCCGAACTATTTTTACTTGTTACTGTTACTCCTGTAATAGATACTTGTATATTCCAATCTGTTTCTGTCACTCCTTGTTTTGCAAGTTCTGTTTTAACAACATTTTCTATATCTGCTTTTTTATCTGGATCCAAATAAGCTTCCGCCCATAGAAGCGATGCTAAATCTTGTACTTGCTTTTCATTTGTCAAATTAACCGCTTGATTTGCTCTATCTATAACGCCATTATTATTCATAGCTATTATAACCGCAGCCGCAAGTATTATCATAACAATTATTGTTATTACTAAAACTATTAAACTTATTCCCTTTTTCATATTTTTTCTCCTTTGTTTCTAATACAATTATGGTATAACATAATAGTGTGTTTTGCAATATATTTATTAAGAAAATACAAAAGCGGAGCTTCCGCCCCGCTTCTATTTCTATATTTCTTTTCTACAATTCTACTTTCCAAAGAATCCTTTCTTCTTTGTTGTTACCTCTTCACTACAAGATATTGCATATTGCTCTAACAATTCTCTTTGTTTGTCTGATAACTTTTTAGGTATTTCTATTTGAACCTTAAATTCTAGATTTCCTCTACTATTTCTATATGGAACTCCTTTATTTCTTACTGTAAAGATTGTATCCGGTTGAGTACCTTCAGGAATATCGAAATCCATATCGCCTTCTAATGTAGGTATTTTAATCGGTCCACCTAGTACAGCTTTTACAAATGGTATTTTGGTTTCAAAGTATATATCTCTTCCTTTTCTCTTGAATGTTTTATGTGGAAGTACTGATACAACTATGAATAAATCTCCATTTTGGCCACCACGTTTACCAACATCACCTTGACCAGCTAATGCTATCGCTTGCCCATCATCTATTCCAGCTGGTATGTTTATCTCTACTTTTTTAGCTTTTCTAACTGTACCTGTTCCTGCGCAAGTTTCGCAAGGTTCTTTTACAACCTTACCCTCACCGTTACATTTATCACAAACCTTAACAGTGCTAAATTGCCCCATTATAGTATTTTGTACTGTTTGCACTTTACCACGGCCACCACACTTATCACAAGTAACTTTTTCACCAGTCTTTGAACCAGTACCTTTACATGTTGTACATGATTCATTACGTGTTATTGAAATTTCTTTCTTAACACCAAAAACTGCTTCTTCAAAAGTAAGCTTCATATTATATCTAATATCTGAACCTTTAATCGGTCCATTTTTTGCTGCTTGCTTGTAGCCACCAAAGCCGCCACCAAACATACTTCCTATAATATCTTCAAGATCAATATCAAAACCACCATTAAATCCAGAGAAGTCAAAACCGCCTGTTCCGTATCCACCAGCACCATATCCGGCATAGCCATTACCGTTTACAGCATCGGCACCAAATCTATCATATTGCGCTCTTTTACCCTCATCAGATAATACACTATATGCTTCTGAAACTTCTTTAAATTTAGCTTCAGCTTCTTTTTCATTACCTTGATTCGAGTCTGGATGATATTGTTTCGCTTTTTGTCTATATGCTTTTTTTATTTCATCTTGGGTTGCTGATTTAGAAATCCCAAGAATATCATAATAATCCTTACTAGCCATTATGGTCCCTTTCTAGTAAGAAACGGAATTAGTTAAATCCCGTTTCCAACTTAAATTACTTATTTGTTTTCAGATTCATCTTCTACTTTGTAATCTGCATCATGAACTACGTCTTCTGCTCCAGCATTATTTGCTTCTGCATTTTTAGCTGCTTCAGCATATAATTTTTGAGAAATTTCGTAGAATACTTGAGTTAATTTTTCGTTTGCTGCTTTTATAGCTTCTGTATCTGTTCCTTCAAGAGCTTTCTTAACGTTAGCAATTTCAGCTTCAACTTTAGCTTTTTCATCATCAGAAACTTTTCCTTCAAGTTCTTTTAATGCTTTTTCTGTGTTGTATACCATAGAATCTGCATTATTTCTAACTTCAACTTCTTCTTTCTTCTTCTTATCTTCTGCTGCGTGTGCTTCAGCTTCTTTAACTGCTTTTTCGATTTCTTCTTCAGATAAGTTTGAAGATGCTGTTATAGCTATTTTTTGTTCGTTGTTTGTAGTCATATCTTTAGCTGTTACGTGAACAATACCGTTAGCATCAATATCGAAAGATACTTCGATTTGAGGTACTCCTCTTGGTGCAGGTGGTATTCCTGTTAAGCTAAATCTACCAAGTGTTTTGTTGTATGCAGCGATTTCTCTTTCACCTTGTAATACGTGAACTTCAACAGAAGTTTGACCGTCAGCTGCTGTACTGAATATTTGAGATTTTTTAGTTGGTATTGTTGTGTTTCTTTCAATAAGTTTTGTAAATACTCCACCAAATGTTTCAATTCCTAGAGATAGAGGTGTTACATCTAGAAGAACTAGACCTTTAACATCACCTGTTAATACACCTGCTTGAATTGCTGCACCTATAGCAACACATTCGTCTGGGTTGATTCCCTTGTATGGTTCTTTACCTGTTAATCTCTTAACTGTTTCTTGAACTAAAGGTATTCTTGTTGAACCACCAACTAATAATATTTTATCTAGTTTATCAAATGACATACCAGAATCTTTCATAGCTTGGTTAACTGGTCCTACTGTAGCTTCTACTAAATCTGATACTAATTCTTCGAATTTAGCTCTAGATAAAGTTATATCTAAGTGTTTTGGTCCAGTTGCATCAGCTGTAATGAATGGTAGATTGATGCTTGCAGTAGCTGTTGAAGATAATTCAATTTTAGCTTTTTCTGCAGCTTCTTTTAATCTTTGCATTGCCATAGAATCTGAGCTTAAATCTATTCCTTGATCTTTCTTAAATTCAGATACTAAGTAATCCATAATTCTTTGGTCGAAGTCATCTCCACCAAGTTTGTTGTTACCAGCTGTAGCAAGAACTTCAAATACACCATCACCAATATCTAGTATAGATACGTCGAATGTTCCTCCACCTAAGTCATAAACCATTATCTTTTGGTCTTTATCTTTATCTAGACAATAAGCTAAAGCTGCTGCTGTAGGTTCGTTTATAATTCTTAGAACTTCAAGACCTGCTATTTTACCAGCGTCTTTAGTTGCTTGTCTTTGAGAGTCTGAGAAGTATGCTGGAACTGTGATAACTGCTTGAGTTATAGTTTCACCAGTAAATGCTTCTGCATCAGCTTTCATTTTTTGAAGTACCATTGCTGATATTTCTGGAGCTGAATACTCTTTATTATCTATTTTAACTTTTTTGCTTGAACCCATATCTCTTTTAATAGATACTACTGTTCTGTCGTGGTTAGTAACTGCTTGACGTTTAGCTACTTGACCTACTAATCTTTCTCCGTTTTTTGCAAATCCTACTATTGATGGAGTAGTTCTTGCACCTTCACTACTTGTGATAACTGTTGGTTCACCATTTTCAATAACAGCTACACATGAGTTAGTTGTTCCTAAATCGATTCCTATTACTTTTGACATAATTTAATTCCTCCTAATACTACAAAAATTATGTATAGCTTAAATATATTTATTTACATTATATGTTTTATTAATATATTTAAGTTGTAACCATTTAATTAATTTGCCACTTTAACTAGTGAGTGACGCACTACTTTATCTTTCATTCTGTATCCAGTTCTAAAGACTTCAACTATTTCTTTTTCACCTTTAGTCTCATCCTCTATGCTCATTACAGCTTCGTGTATGTCTGGATCGAATGTTTCGCCTAAATCTGGTATTTTCTCAACACCTTGTTTTTTAAGCATATCTATTAGTTGTGTATATATCATTGAGATACCTGTTTTATATGTTTCATCTGAACATTCAGCATCTTTTGCTTTTTCAAAGTTATCTATAATAGGTAACATTTCAGATATTACACTAGATAATGTTGATGAATATAAAGTTTCTTTTTCTTTGTTCATTCTCTTTTTATAGTTATCGAACTCAGCCATATTTCTTTTTAATCCATCACAATATTCTTCAGCTAATTTCTTTTGTGTTTCTAAATCATCATTTAGTTTTTTAATGTAAGCTTCTGCGTCTTTGTTTTCCACTGTTTCTTTAGTTTCTAGTGTTTCTTCTGCCTTACTTTTTGCCACAATTAACACCTCCTTAATCCTTGTTAAATATCTTTCTTAGCTTTTCATTAACTAATTTTAATGTATTTATAGTTTTAGAATAATCTACTCTCTTAGGAGATATTATTCCAAGACTTGCGTTAGTTGTACTATCTGTCACATCAAGTGATACTAGAGTATAATCTTTAAGAAGCAATTCTTTGTGTTCGCTTCCAATAATTACAGAAACATCATTTGCTTCAACTTTTTCTAATACTTCGTTTATAATGTCATTTGTCCCAACAACATTTAGATATTTCTTTATTTCTTCAGCATCTGAGAATTCTGGTAAAGCTAACATATTAGATATGTCGCCTTTAACTTCTGTTTTTCTCTTTGTCATTCTATCTAGCATATTTTTGTTTATTTCATTTAGTACTCCTGAGAATTTCTTCAATTCTTTATGTATCATATCGTTTAATACCATAGATAAATTCTCAAGCGGTGTTCCCTTTAAGTTCTTATTTAGTAACGTTGTTAATTCATCTATTCTTTCTTCAGGTAAAGTATCATTTATTTGAACAATAACATCTTTAACTGTTCCAGATTTAGACATAAGTATAATTAAGAGCACCTTTTCAGATATCTTCAATATTTTTACTTGTTCAACCACGTCACTAGATTTTACATTAAGCACTGTTGGTAAGTTTAATACTTTAGCTACAACTTCAGCGGCATGTTCTAATGTTTTTTCCACACTACCATAACTTACGATATTATTGTTTATATAATCTATATCCACCATTGCTAGTGTATCGTTTTTCATTAGATTATCTACGTAATATCTATACCCTTCTGTAGATGGAACTCTACCTGCTGAGACATGTGGTTGTTCTAATAACCCATAATCTTCTAATAGCTTAAGTTCATTTCTTATCGTTGCAGAACTAATACCATATTCTTCTGCTATCTGCTTTGAACCAACCGGTTCTGCTGACTCAATATAACTTTCTACTACTGTGGCTAGAATCTTCTTTTTTCTTTCATCTAATTCCATTCTATTCACCCTATTAGCACTTTAACACCTCGAGTGCTAATTTCTCCTATATAATACATCGGTTAATATATATTGTCAACAGTTTTTGAATAAAAAATCAAAAAAATTAGCACTTTCACATAAAGAGTGCTAATTATGTTATAATTCCCATTATTTCTACATTTTTCGTTACTTTTTAATTCTTCCTTTTACCCCAATTATTGTTGTTCCACATTCATTAAAGCTATCTACTACAACAGTACCTGCTCCTATCTTAATATTATCTGCTATGTAAACTGGTCCTAAAACTTTTGCACCGGCACCTATCATAACGTTATTGCCAATAGTTGGATGACGTTTAAATTTATCTTTACCTGTACCTCCTAAAGTTACTCCGTGATAAATAACACAATCATCTCCAACTTCCGCTGTTTCGCCAATAACTATTCCCATACCATGATCAATAAACAATCTCTTGCCAATAACAGCTCCTGGATGTATTTCTATTCCTGTTAAAAATCTAGAAAGTTGAGAAATACATCTAGGTATAAATCTTAATCCTTTTAGATATAACCAGTGTGCTAATCTGTGAAAAACTAACGTATGAAATCCTGGATAGAGTAATATCACTTCCAATAGATTTCTTGCTGCAGGATCTTTTGAAAGAATATTTTTGGCATCTAAGTATAATTCTTTAATTCTTTTAAACATAAAATATATCACCTAATGTATTTTATGAATAGAACTATATAAAGTGAAAAGGAGTGTACAATGTACACTCCTTTTTATTATTCTATTTTAATTTTATTAAACTATGCTCCACAATTTCTTGTGCATCCTGTTACATGATAATACACTATTGTTCCAGAAAAATCATAAAAATTTTCAAATGTTCCTTTTAACGAACATGGGATTGATATATTGCCCTGTAATGATTCGCATCCATCAAATACGTGCATTATATCAGTTACACTTTCAGGTATTCTAGGCGCCGTAGTTAATGATGTACATCCTTGATATGTACAAAACATATTTGTTACTCCGTTAGGTATCTTTGGCACTTTTGTCAAATTATCACAAAAAGCAAACGCATCCATCATATCTATTACAGTTTTCGGAATCCCAATATTGCTAGCATCTCTTATATTTGGATTATCATAAAAAACTGCATTTATAGAAGTTATGGGTTGACCATTTATTGTTTGCAACATCGCTGTTGGAACTTCAGCATTTCCCATATATCTAACTCCCCAACCTGGAGTTTCATAAGTTGTTGAATATGCATAAATCCCCCATCCACAATTAACTTCATATCCCCAACCATAACAATATTCATAGTCGCCATATCTATATCTGTCACCTTTATTTACAGTTGCAGGGAAATTTTGTCCTGCAGTATATGTAGTTACACTATCATATAGCCATAAATGTTCATGATCTTCATACACTCTTCTACCATTTATATATTGAGTATATGTAGCACCTTGCGGTATTACGCCTGTTGGATTTAAAGCTGTTTTATCTTTTGGAGTTCCAGCAGATACTTTTACACCTTCTTCTGTTACTTCTATCTCCCACTCATCTGTATCTATTCCTTCTGCTTCAAGTCTTGTAATAACTTGATTCTCTAATTCCAATCCTATATAGCCTTCCATACTTGCATCTGCCCAAATTAATGCTGCTAACTGTTTTATTTGATGTTCATTAGAGTTTTTTACTGTTCTATTAGCTTTGTCTACAATATCATCATTATCTAATGCTAATATTACAGCTGAAGCTAATATTATCATTACTATTATTGTAATAACTAGTACTATTAATGATATACCTTTTTTCTTTTGCATATTTTC
>JAZRSA010000015.1:0-12924 GCA_045651205.1 Clostridia bacterium | reverse complement strand
TATTTCCTTTAATACACTTTCTAAATGTTTTATGTATTCTATATCTTTTTCATAAGCATTTAAAATATTTTGTACTTCTTCTTCATTAAGTGATATTTTTATTCTTTCTTCACTCATTATTACCCTCCATAAATACAACTATCAAAAACGCTATAATCATCAATGACTTTGCCACCATTTTCTATACACTCATTATTTCTATCTTCGCTTGATTTTATTAAAACCATAAAGAATAAAAATATTATTGCAAATGGTATAAGTATTCCAATAAAGAAAGCTAACTCATCTATTATTTTCTTCATTACTTATCACTCTCTTTCTCTAATAAGTAATTTACTGCTTCTATTAATTCGTTCATTTTATCTATAACAAATTCGTTCCCCTCAGTTCGTACAAACATTGGTACTATCTTTTTAGGTTTTTCTTCTATGATTTCTAGTTTTGTATCTAATACTTCGTTCATATTATTGCCAGTATCTATTAAATGCCAAACTATATAGCCATATTCTTGACAATAATAATCTTTATCTTCATTATCAAACGAACACAATTCCCCTCTAAATTTTACTTCTTTTGGTACTTCTTCATTGTTTGCTATCTTATTTAATAAATCTATTACTTTCATTTTAATCTCTCCAATTCTTTATTATTAATGCTACGAAAAGAATAAATATTAATATTAATGCCGTATCAGTTAATGTCATTATATTCCCCTAAATCTAATAAACTTTTTATAGTTTTTTCTATATCTGTAAAATCTTCTTTCCTTTTCATAGCTTCTAATTCTTTTCTTGCTCTTGCTATTGTGTTGCGTGCTCTTTTATATCTTTCTCTTATTGCTCTTAAATCTTCGTGTGTTTTTGTTACTTCAAATGCAGATAGTCTCACTTGGTCTTGAAGTTTCATTATAGTTTCTTCTTTTTTCTTTTCTTCTTGTGAAGTATCATTTTTATTTAGATATATCTTACATTGCCTTTTAAGATAGTTTTTTAGTTCTGAGTCTTCTATTACTGCTACTATCATTTCTTTAGTAAATTCGTCAGTCATTATTGCACCACCTTATAACTCATACTTTCAAATTGTTCTTTTGTTACTATTGATTTAATATTTTCTACCATAATTACATTAAAACCATTTCCATTTACTATTAAATGACTATCATTATTTTCATAATTATATATATCTAATACTTCACAACCATTAACATAATCTCCTACTTCTATTAGGTCTATTATGTTATGACTTGCTTTTTTTATTTGGCTAGTATCTTCTTCAAAATTAATATCTACCATATCTTCTGAAGTGTGAAAAAAGTCCATAAAATGATATATAAACGGTTTATCTATTTGAAATATAGTTTCTTCACCATATGGGTTTTTTCTTTTTTTAATGACTTTTGCTATTCCTTCATCAGTTCTTACATACATTCCTACTTCTAATTTCATTTTTGCACCTTTTTTCTTCTTTGAGTATAGTTCTTTAATTCTTCTAAGTTTGGAGCTCTCCTATTAGTCTTTAGAAATTCCACTTGGTCTTTTAGTTTGTTTATTTCTTTTTGATACCCACCTAATTTACTAGCAGCCGTTTTTCTTTGTTTCTCTTTTTCTTCTAAATCTGCTTCTAGTTTTGCGATAATATCTAATAACTCCATTTCCTTTTTTGCGTTATCTTCTAAAATTCCCCTTAACATTTCTAAAGTCTTTTGTTTTCTATTTCTTTCTGAAATTAATCTATCTATCTCTGCGTTTTGCTTCTCCCAGTCTTCTTTTAATTGTTCGTATTCATCTGCAAATACTACTTTTAAATTTAAAAATCTTAACATTTCTTTATTCTCCTTTTTCCTTTTTTTCTAAGTATCTATTTATCTTTTTTCTAGGTGTAGTCCAATGAGTGATTTTATTTACAGGGCTTATTTCTTCTGCTATTGTGTACCAGTCCAAATGTTTTATAAATCTTAATCTAGCAATTAGTTTTATATCTGGTTCGTCTATTTCTTCTATGTAGTCATTTATTTTTTCGTACTCTGTTAGATACTTTTCTCGTGTTTTATTTATTTTAGATATGATACGTTCTTTTTTTATTGCGTAGTTTTGAGTTGGATCACTTACTTTTATTACTTTAGGCATATCGCTTAGAGGTGCAGAACCTAAGTTATTAAGCTCTGCTAACTCGTCCTCTAATGCTCTTAAATCTCTTTTTATGTAAAATAGTTTATTTAATTGGCTTATAGTCATATCAATTCTCCTCTAACCAATATTTTTTGTATTGGACTTTTTCTCCATATCTATTTAATGAAGTTACCCACTCGTCCTTTACGTCATAATCTCGTCTAATCTGTCTTATATACTCACTTAATCTCGTACAACCTAAATCTGTAAAAGCATTAAATGTAGTAATAGATCCAAATTCTTTCATATACTTTAATACTCTTTCTCTCATTTATTAAATCTCCTTTAATTCCAAATCTTTAAACTTATATTCAAATAACTTGTTTTTAAGCTTGTATACCTCTGTTTTAAACCCCTTAACGTCTTCGACAATATATTTACCTTTCTCGTTGTCAAAATAGCTAAAATCGGCTTTATACGTGATTTTACGATATGTCTTTCCGTTCTTCTTAAAACTAGGTTGTAACTCGTATTCTTTTTGTAGTTCTAAATCTTTTATTTTGTTGGCTTCTTCTAATAGTTTTAATTCTGTATATCTTTGACTTTCTTTTTTAGAGTCGAACTTTATTCCGTCTACTATGACTTTCTTATTTCCAAACTTGTTGTATCTCATTGTTCGCCCCACATTGTTTTTAGTCTTAGTATTTCTTCTGGAGTTGCCGTTTGTATTCCTAACTCTTTAGCTTCTTGGACTACATAATCTATAAAATTTGCCATTTGTTTTTTGTTATAAGAAGAAGATCCGTAGTAGGCGATTAAATCAGTTGTTGTATTTCCTTTGTTTAGTGTTTCACATAACCACCCAGTACCTTTTTCTTCCCATAACTTCGCAAAGGTATTTACGGCTTGATTATCTATTGTTATTACTCTGTATATGCCTTTATCTTTTATAAACTCTCGATATACTTCATCTTTGGTATTTCCTAACTTCTCGGCTATCTTACCTATTAGAACCCAACAATAACTATTCGCATTTAAACTACGTCTTTCGTTATGTTTCTTTATCTCTATTTCAAGTTGTTGTTCTTCTTGTAACTTGTTAAATTCTTCACATAACAAGTCTTCTTGATTATCTAGTTGTATGATTACTAAAGGTTTATGCGTTATATAATCTAATTGAATATCTTTTATTTTGCCTTTAATCTTCATAACTCCACCTCTTAAAATGGTAAGTCTGCGTCATCAATAGGCATATTTTTTACATTGAAATTCATTTCTTCAAAAGGGTCTTTTTCAATTTCGTTTATGTTTGGTAGTCTTTCTCCTGGTGCTTCATTATTTGCGTTTTTGCTTGATAGATATTCTATGTTATTAGCTAATACATAAGTGTTATATCTTTTTTGTCCTTCTACTTCGTAGTTATCTACTCTTAAAGCTCCACTAACTGCTATTAAACTTCCTTTACCTTGATATTTATGTAGGTTCTCTGCTTGTTGTCCCCATACTGCGATATTGATAAAGTCTGCTTGTTCTTGGCCTAATCTATTTACTGCTAGTGAAAAGTTGCATACTGCCTTTTGACTTTCTGTATATTTAATTTCTAAATCTTTTGTAATGCGTCCTATTAGCACAATATTATTAATCATTTTCTTTCTCCTTTATTTTGTTTAAATTTTTTTCGTATCTTTGTTCGTCTATTATTTTTAAAATTCTATTTACTTGTGGTATGCTTATATCAATATATTCTTTACTCCAAGTCATTTCTTCGCTTTGATATATAGTGTCTAGTAATACTCCATATTTAAAAGAATTTTCTAGCAAATATGCGTATTCTTCTTTTGAAATGCTTATTCTTTCTTGCATTACTCATCTTCCTTTCTAATTGTTTTACTATCTCCGTCACAGATATAGTTTTCTAAATTTTCTAAATCTTTTAATGTTACGTCTTTATAATTCATTGTTATTCTCCTTTTCTATTCTTTCTAATTGTCTTTTTATTTTAAATTTCATTGTTTCCCATATTTCCTCGTCAGTAATTCCGTAATAGTGTTGGAACTGGTCTAACATTACTTGCACGTCTGCGATTTCTTCTGCTATGTGTTTTCTAAGGTGTTTTTCTGCTGGACTGTCTTTATAAACTTCTACATACGAATAATCTATAATTGCTTCCGTTAGTTCAAATACTTCGCTTTGGAAATACTTTAATTGTGGTAAAGCTCCGTAATGTTTTATAATCTTTAGTAAATCTTTTTCCATACTCCACCTATTCGCTATCTCCCATACGTCTAATTTTTTGTATTAAATGCAATGCTAATAACATATATTCTTTTACTTGTTCTTCGTTTGGCAAACCATACTCATAGCCAGAAATCCTAAGCAAGGTGTCGCAACCACTACAAGAACCATAATAATTGCTTGTATATATATATTCATTTACATTCGGTTGATAAGTTTCTTTATGAATAATAAATATTTGTGTTCCTTGATAGTCTCCGTCATCAATTACTGATACTTCTTCCGACCAAACTCGCTTACTGTTTCCATTTAAAATAATTTCTATTATTTTTTTTATTATTTTTTCGTATTCGTTATATTCTTCTTGTTTTGTATTTCTAAAATAGTTTTCTAATTCTTCTTTATTTTTTTCCCATTTTTCTATAAATTCTTTTATCATATTCTCTCCTAATAAAAATCTCTATCTGATAAACCTAAATCTATTGGAATAGGTTTATAGTTTTCTTCTAAGTCTGTTTCTAAATCTCTGTATCTTTCTTCTAAGTTTTCGTATTCTCTTAATAGTTCTTCTAATGCTCCAATTAAGTTATCAGAACTTATAAAACCATTGTCTACGTCATAATCTGAATTAGTTATCTTTTCTACGTCTTTACATAGCTTATATTCATCACGATTTAACTTGTAATACATTTCTCTTTTTCCTCTCTCATATACTCATCTATTAACGACCAAGCCATATTTTCATTTATTGGTAGGTCTACAAATCTTCTTACGTTCTCTCTTAGGTGTAGTCCTTTTAAGAATTGCCACTCTATGCCATAACATTGTCTATAACCTATTCTGTAAAGGTTTAATTGTGCTTCTAAATACTTCTTATCTAGTTTAGAAGTGCGTTTAATATCTCCACCACCAATAACTCCGTTTTGTCTTAAAACTAGGTCTAGTCGTCCACCAGCAATAGGTTTATCGTTCTTAAATAGAATTATTGGTACTTCATTTTCTAATACTTCAAACTTGTATTGTTTTTGTAGGAATATAAAGTTTTTTACTTCTAACAGGTCTTTTACCTCTCCTGTTTTACAATAGTTCTCTATTGCTTCGTGTACTTCCGTTCCTTTTTTGGCTGCGTTGTTTAAAACTGCTTGTGGTATTCCGTCATACTTACCGCCAAATCTAACTTTCATTATTTGAGTTATTGAAGGAAGTAAAACTCCATCACAAATGTATTGGTGTGTTGCGTCTATGTATTCGAGTGTATGTCCTTTAATTTCCCAAGTTTCAACTTGCATTATTCAGCACCCTTATTTTTATCTAAAATAATTGTGATTAATTCACTTGCTTTTTCTAATGGCATTTCTTCAATTTTGTTAATGTTGTATTTTGCTAATAGTTTTTCTAAGTTCTTGCCTTTGTATGCTTGTAACAGAATTGCTACTTGTTTAGGTGTTGCCGTTGCTGTTACTTCTGGTGTGCTAACTTGACTTACTTCTTTTGCTTTTCTATAACCCTTTTCTGGACTTGCATCTTTGTCTGGATCGTCTCCTGTACTTAACTTGTATGCTTTCATTAATGCGTATTTATCGGCATAAGTCATAGCTTTTCCTGGGGCTTTATCTCCTGTATCTACTCCGTCTCCGTAAACTATTGTTTCTACGTATTCGCTAGGGTTATCAATATTTACAAATCTATATGTTGTTTCTATTCTCATAAATAAAGAGTTAGTTCTTGTTATGGTTGTGTTATCTGTTCTACTATCAGTAAATTCAGTTTCTTTTACTAAAATATCTCTGTCGATTACTTCTCTTTTAACTGGGTAACTATATACTCTATATTTCTTTTCTATAGGTTTTACGTTGTCTAATACGTCCCTTTCGCTTACTGCTTTATAACTAGAAGTTTTATTTACTGCTACATTTAAGTTCTTTTCAATAACTCCTATTTCATCTGTAATTAGTGATAATTTTTCATATATATTTAATGCTTTAATATCTTTTTCTTCCATTTCTTGTTTCCTTTCTTTAAAATCTTTGTTACAATATTCACATATAATTTTTTTAAGATAGACAACCTTTTTAGGTTGCCTTTTCTTTTTCTTTAGTTGTTATTTCTACGTTGTTTTGTTCGGCATATAATTTAATTAATATATCTACTGCTTTTTTAACTTGTTCGTTAGTCATTGTTTTCCTTCTTTCCGTACTTCTCTTTTAGTCTTGCTTGAAGTTTTTCTTTTCTTTCTTCAAAAGGTTTAGACTCTTCAAATTCTGCAAACAAGTTGTCGATTTCTTTTTGTTGTTCTTCCGTCATTGGTTTAGACTCGTTATTTTTGTTAAACCACTCTGGAACTATTTCTTCTCTTATTGGTTGTTTACGATAGTTATTATTTTGTTGTTTAAGTTCGTAAACGTCTTTCCAACTATTAACGATACTGTTTTCTATCATTTGATATTTAATATCGTCATTGTACTTATTTAGCTTGTTTAATAGAGTTTTAATAGCTCTATCAGTATTTTTTGCTTTTAATTGTTTTCTTAAATCAAGAAATTCTTTAAAGATAACTTCAAGATTATCGTTATCGAAATATAGGTTTTTCTTTTCTTTCTCTGTTTCTATTTCTATATCTATAATCTTATTTTTCTCTTTCTCTTTATCTTTCTCTATCTCTGTGTAACTTTTAGTAACAGGCGGTAACAACTCGGTAACATTGTTACCCACTAGAACTTTTTCTTTTGCTCTTTTCTTTCTCATCAACTCGGCTTTGTTAGTTTCACTACCTATACACTCCATTGTCTCTGGTAATAAAAATTCTTCTGAGTTAACTTCTATAAGTAATTCGTTTTTTATTAAATAGATCAATGTAACTTTTACATTTTCTACGTCTTCATCTAGTTCTAATGCTAGTTCTTCTGCGAAAGAGTCTTCTACATTTTCAAAAAACAATTTCCCATTATCTTTAATGCTTAGTAATTGCATTTTTAAATAAATAATTGTGTATGTATCTCCACCTGCAATTTTTCTTAATTTTTTGATTTTTTTATTTGTAAAGAAATCATTTTTAAGTTTTAACCAATAATATTTTTTTGTAGCCATACCCTTTGTCCTTTCTTGTTACACTTCTGCAACTTGTCGTTCAAAAAAAATATTCATAAATTGTTCGTTGGTTAAATTGTAGTATGTTCTTATTCTTTGCATATCAACCCACGTCCAAGGTGTTTTGCCTGTAACCTTTCGTACTATCGTTGGTTTAGAACTTCCAATACATTTAGCTAAGTCCTCGTATGTATGATCGTTCCTCAATAATAATACTTTTAGTTCGTTAAATTTAGGCACTTCGTTTCTTTCCATTTTATACTCCTTTCTGTTCGTTACACTTCTGTAACTTACAAACCCATTATAGTATTACTTTTGTAACCTTGTCAATATGTTTTTTTAAAAAAAATTACACTTTTGATACTTTCAGTCTTTAAAAATTGCTTTTTTGTGTTATAATAAGATTGTCTATTAATGTTTATTTTTAAAAGGAAGTGGTGTTGTGAATTTAGGACAATTTATACGACAAAAAAGACTCGAAAAAAACTTAACTATGGAGCAATTAGGTAATGCAATAAGAAAAAATAAAGCTTTTATAAGTAGATTAGAAAACAATAAAGTTAAAACATTAAAAAATGACATTATCGAACCTTTGGCTAATGCTTTAGGTATTCCTGTTATTGCTTTGTTTGAAGGGTTTGACGAAAATGGAAACGCAAAAGATAATGTAAAAGAAGTAACTCGTCAAGAACTTGCGACGGAGATTAAATCGCTATTAGATAAGACAGTGGATTTATCAGAACAACAAAAACAATATTTATTAAATACTCTCGATATTATATGTGACGATAAAGAATAAGAACGTGTGTTCTTCAGTTAAAAATATAATATCTAACATTTTTGTTATAAGTGTGTTGTTAATGTGTGTATAATGTGTATTTTAGAAAGGTGGTGTTTTATGAAAGATAAAATTAAAGAGATTTTATCTTTTGCTGGAATTATATTTTACTCTGTTATTATTTTTTTGTGGAGCGAAGGGAATTTTGAAAATACTTTTATTGGAGATATACTAAATTTCACAGGTGGAATTTTTGGTATATTTCTATTTAGTTTGTTAGCTTTTGTATTCATATATATAATTTATTTTTGTATTAAAAGTTTTTTAAAAAGAAAAGTACAAGAAGAAGTACGCAAGACTTTAGTAAAAGAAAAATACGAACAATATTTAAGAGAAAAACAAAAAGGAATTGATAAAAATGAGTAAAAAAATAATAGTTGCTATCTATATAAGGGTATCAACTAAGAAACAAGTCGAAGAAGGTTATTCTTTAGACGCACAATTAGATATATTACAGAAGTTCTGTGAAAATAACGGCTACATACTTTATAAAGTGTATGCAGATGAGGGTAAGTCTGGTAAAGATACTAATAGACCTGCTTTCCAAGAAATGATGAAAGATATGAAAGACGGACATTTTAATAAAATACTTGTAACTAAGTTGGATCGTATCTCTCGTTCTTTAATTGATTTAGAAAATCTTATTAAAGATTTACAAAAGAATAGCTGCGACTTCGAAAGTGCTAGTGAAAAGATAGATACTAATTCTGCTATGGGGTTAATGTTCATTAGACTTTTGGGAATATTCGCCCAGTTTGAAAGAGAAAGAATATCAGAAAGAGTATTTGACGCATTTGAAACAATGGTAAACGAAAGTAAACCTATTTCTGGTAGTCAGCCTTTAGGTTACAAGATAGAAAACGGAGCTGTTGTTATAGATAAAAAAACAGAACCTATGGTAAGAGAAATATTTGATTTATATGAAGAAAGCCACAATTTAAGAAGAACTATATTAATAATAAACGAAAAATATAATAAAGAACTAAAATATGACAACATTAGAAACCATATACAAAATACTATGTATTATGGGACTTATAGGAATAACCCTAATTATTGCACTCCTTATATGACTAAAGAACGTTGGGAAGCAATTAACAACATAAGATTAAGTGGTAAAAACGTAAAACAACGACATACAGGCAGAACATATTTATTTAGTAAACTAATTGTAGACTCTAATTGTAATTGTAAAATGGCAGGACGTGTCAAAAAAAACAGTAACAAAGATACATATTATTATGCTTGTAATAAAAATCAGTTAGTTAAGCAATGTATTAGTAATACGGTAGTAAACGAAAGTTGGGTAGAAAGATATTTATTAGATAATTTTAATAGTTTTATTAGAGATTACTTTATTTCTCTTGATTTAGAATATAAATCAATTACTACAAAAGATAATACAAAAGAAATAGCAGACTTAAAAGAAGAACTTAGAAGAACTACTATTTCATTTAATAAAGGTCGTATGGAAGAAGTAGACTATGATAAAGAGTGGGTACGAATAAATAACAAAATAAAAAAACTGGAGTCAGAACCAGTTTATAAAGACGTTTCCCATTTAGAAGATTTAATCGCCACAGACTGGCAAACAATGTATAATACTCTAACAAGAGAAAATAAATCTATCTTTTGGAGAAACGTAATTGATAAAATAGAATTAGATCCATTAAACTATAAAAAAGGTGGTAAGTTTATAAAGGTCATTTTATTATGACCTTTACGTTTACCTAACACCTAGTTACCATTTGGAGAGTATAGTTTAGGTAAACTTATAAAAGGAGTTGAATAAATGAATTGTTGCATTAATTTAAAGTTAAGAACCAAGAAAGGAGTTAAATACTTCTATTGCGTCCGTAAACGTGCTGTAGTCGAGCTTAAATCTTGTTTTAGTTGTTCTTATAAGGAGATGAAAAAAGTCGCTAAAATGACCTCTAAAACACGTTTAAGAGCACGTGCTAAAAAACAATCCGAAAGAACAAAACAAGTTTCTATTTCTGACAAAGTAAAAAAAATAGTTTATGAGAGAGATAATGGCTTATGTATCTTCTGTCATAACCCAGGTTTACCAGAAAGTCATTTTATAAAAAGAAGTCATAACGGTTTAGGAATAGAAGAAAATATCTTTACTGCGTGTAGAACGTGCCATAGCAAGTTTGATGACGGAAAAGAAAGAAAAGATATGTTGCCACAAGCAGAAGCCTATTTAAAAAGTAAATATAAAGACTGGAATAAAGAAAAATTAATTTATCACAAGTATAAATATTAAAAAAAGACAGATTAATCTCTGTCTTTTAAATTGTAATTATCGCCATTTTTTATTAATTCAAACTCTTTAAAACTATCGCCATTACATATATGTATGAATACGCTTCCATTTTCTTTATACTCTACATAACCATAGCCTAATTCGTCATTGAACCAATTTAATTTGTTTTCCATAATAACACCTCTATACTCGCATTTCATAATAATATTATTTCATAAAAAAAGAAGTCGAAACTATCAACTTCTTATCAAATTACTATCAAAAAACTAGCATAAAACTATCAAAAAACTATCAAATTACTTTCTTTATCTTTTCAGCTATCTTTTTTATTTCTCTATCTATTGTTGCTAAACTGACTTTTTCTAAATCAGCCATTTTCACTCTTTCTACTTCGTCTAATCTATATTGAATTATTCTTTTTTGTAATGGAGTAAAATGTATTTTCTTTTGTAGTTCTATAAATTCTTCTTCAACAAATGAGATACGCAACATATTTTATTCGCAATGACTTACTTCTTCTTGTATTAGTCCGACAGAGTTATTTAAACCGTCTAACACAAATATTAGATAAGTAGTTTCTAAAACAATTATAGTTAATAAAGTCATAATGATAATATAAAGTCTTTTATTTATAGTTCTTAAACTTGTGTTATCTTCCTTATATTCCTTGATAATCTCAGTTGCTATAGGTAGATTTTTGTCTTCTTTCTTCATTTATTTTACCTTCCAATTCCTTAATCATCTTTTTTGAAAACTCTATATCTTCTTTTTGATACGGAGTTAACTTATCATATTCAGAGAGAGGCGGTTCAATAAATTGTAAATATTTTAACCATTTATTTAATTCTTCTTCCATAATTCACACCTTAGCAAGAATATATCACTCTTTAGATTTTTTTGTAAATATATTTTTGCATAAAAAAAAGAGTGAGCCGTTAAGCCCACTCATTTATTTTAATATTTAAAGCCATATTTTTTTAACATTGCTAAAGTCTTCGGTCCAACAGAACCGTCTCTTTCTAGTCCTGTTCTCTTTTGGAACTCTTTGATAGACGTTTGTATATTCTTTCCGTAGTAGTTTCCTAATGCCTTTTGACTTGTGTATGCTGGGAAAGTTTTATACATAAACTCTGCTATTTTACCTATGTTTACGTGTGTGTCTCCATAAGAAAAGTAGCCCTTTTTACCAAAAAAGCTACTTGAAGTTGTTTTCTTTTCTTCTGTTTTTCCTTTTAGTTCTTTTTCAACCATTTTAATAAATCTTTGCCAACCCATATCTAAAGTTCTATGAGGACAATATTTACCAGAATAGTCTTGGTGTTTTGTTACCTTATCAATTCCCCAGTTATATTTTTTAAGTAGATATACGATTAATTCTACTGCGTTTTGTTCTGCTTTTGTAAAACGGCTGCCACCACTTTTAGAGTAACAAATTTCTATTCCTATTCCCTGTCTATTTCCTTTTCCGTTTCCGTCTCCTGCGTGCCAACCGTTACGATCCAATGGCAACCCTTGAACTGCTTCTTTATCATCTACGGCAAAATGAAAAGAAGTTTGTCTTCCACCTTCTGCTTTTGACTTTTTCATATACTTTATTTCACTATCGGCAGACGCATTATTAGCTGTATTATGTACTACAATTCTAGTCGGAGTCATCTTATAAGGACTTTTCCAACTATATAAACTTTCTGGAATTAAGTTTTGTCTAATTGTAACCATTATTACCAGTCTCCTTCATCATCTTTGTTTTTGTCGAATTTATTAATTAAAACTGATAGGCCTGAACCAATAGCCCCAACTAATAAAGCTTCTAATGCTGTTGTTGAGCTTAAATCGGTCATCATTATATTAACTGCTATGTAACTGGCAAATGCTTCGACAAATGTCTTAATATAACGTTCGTTCTTTCTTAAAAATTCTTTAATCTTTTTCATTTTTTCACTTCCTTTTTTCAAAATAAAAAAACACTCCTAAAGTGTTTTGGTTAAATGTTATGAAAATGATTTACTTTTTCATTTAGATTTTTTACGCTTTCTTCTACTACTGGCATACGTTGAGCGAAATTATTATGTGCTCTAACTTCTCTTGTTAGTTCTTCTAACTTTGTATCTGTTATCGCTTGGTTTTTTATTACTTCTAATTTAAAGTCATTTACTAATTTCTTATTACTATTTGAATTAGCTACTAAACTAGCCAAAAATGAAAATAAACCTGTTATTACTGCTATTGTTATTCCTTCTGTCATTTTTACTCACCTACTTTAAATTATTCTTTTTTATAAAAGTTTCATTATTGTTAATAATGTTCCTGAAACTGCTACAGTTAAAGCATTACCACTAGTTTGATAAGCTCTATGTTTAAATGTATTTGTTCCATTTGCTATCATT
>JAZRSA010000014.1:0-31829 GCA_045651205.1 Clostridia bacterium | reverse complement strand
AGTAGTACTCTTTCCCGCTCCATTAGGTCCAATGAACCCAATGATTTCTCCCGGTCTAATCTCAAAGTTTACGTTGTCTACCGCAGTAAGAGTTTTACTCTCCTTCTTTACTTTAGACTTAAGCGTGAACACCTTGCTAAGACCTTTTACCTCGATTACCTTTTTCATAATGTTGCCTCCTTAAATTAATTTTTATATTTTATTTTTTTATTTTAGGGTTTCAAGTTAATATCCAAAAATGGATACAAAAAAGGTGTGTTGTACGAGTTTTTTCGTATCAACACACCTTAAAGTTCTACAAACACATAGCTAAATAGCTAGAGCCCCACCTCTAGTATTTAACTTATTATCTATATTACAATCTTGGTATTTTGATACGACAATTGAAGCCCAAACTGCCACTGACAGATTAGACATAACTGGTTCTCTATACATGAATTGTTTATTAATTTTTGTCATACCAAATACCTCCTTTTCTTTCTAATTTTTAATTTATATTTGTTATGATTTTCACTTGGACGATAAGTAAATCTACCTGGATTTAATTTATCACCATAACTTCATATTAACACACGAATTTGTTTATGTCAACTATAAATTTGAAAATTTTTATAAATTTATTTAAATAAAACACATTTTTAGGAAAATTTTGTAAAATACATTTACATATTTACACACTTATTGTATTATTATGCTAACAAGCAAATTGCTTGTATAGGAGGAAAAATATATATGAATAAAACAGTAAAAAAAGTACTTATTATTTCTATTTGTGTGGTGTTAATTGTAGGTGTAGCTGGTGCTATATGGTTCTGGGATATGACTAGAGTTATTGAAAGTACTTCAGAAGAAATCTTGAAAATACATAATGATTACTTTGAAAAAACTAATACGTATCGCTCACCTTGCGCGTATTCAATAGAACAAACTTCTGATAAGATAACCGTAACAGTATATTCCTCTCCTACTTCTAGTAGCGTGAAACATATAGAAACTTTTAAAATAAAGGATAATGTATCTGTATCTCACAATGTAGAAATTCACTATACAACAAAAATGGAAGCAAGAATTGCTGATGTTACATTAGATAATATTACTATAAAAGGTAATATTGTAAGCGGAGAAATAAAGTACGGACTTGGAAAAAGTACTGAAGATATAATTAATTCATATAGAGATGGCTACTCTCATTTAACTGAAATAAAATAAAATACAGGAGGAAAAATATATATGAATAAAACAGTTAAAAAAATACTTATTATTTGTGTTTGTGTGGTGTTAATTGTAGGTATAGCTGGTGCTATATGGTTCTGGGATATGACTAGAATTATCGAAAGCCCTTATCCTGAAGTAGTTGCTATTGGCAAAAATGAAAATAAAAGTGGTGCTGTAGCATATTCTATTACACAACATCCAGATAAAATAGTGCTTACAAATTACTGCACTGCTGGAATTGTTAAGTCAATTGTAACATTTAATCTAGAAAATGATATTGTAGTATCTGCTACAAGAGAAACTCATTACGAAATAAAATGGGATGCTCATTATTATTCTAAAACAGAAGAAAATAGAACAGTTAAAGGTAATGTTCTTTACACTCCAAATATGGATACAAATGAAATAGGAATGACTTCTAATGAATTAATTCAATCTATCGAATTAGGATATAGTGATATTACTAAAATTAATGAAATAAAATAACTGTTAAATATATAAAAATAGCGAGCAATTTAATTTGCTCGCTATTCATTTTATTCTCCAGCTTGTAGTCTTTCAGCTTTATCAAATGCTTGAAGTGCTTCTATCATAGAATCCATGTTTCCGTTTACAAATGTTTCTAATTGATACATTGTAAAGTTTATTCTATGGTCTGTTACTCTTCCTTGTGGGAAGTTGTATGTTCTTATCTTTTCGCTTCTTGCACCACTACCTACTTGTAGTTTTCTAGTATTAGCCAACTCTTGGTTTTGTTTCTCTTGCATTACTTCATAAAGTTTTGCTCTAAGCATCTTCATACAAGATTCTCTATTTTGTATTTGTGATCTTTCAGATTGGCTTGCTACTATTATTCCTGTTGGTATGTGTGTAATTCTTACTGCAGATTCTGTTTTATTAACGTGTTGTCCACCTGCTCCACTTGCTCTATATGTATCTATCTTAAGGTCACTTTGAACTATTTCAACTTCTACTTCGTCTACTTCTGGAAGTACGGCTACAGTAACTGTTGAAGTGTGTATTCTTCCACTTGCTTCTGTTTCAGGCACACGTTGTACTCTATGTACTCCACTTTCGAATTTAAGTTTGCTATACGCACCTTTACCTTTTATAGCAAATGATATTTCCTTAATACCACCAAGTTCAGTTTCATTTATATCTAAAACTTCAACTTGCCATCTATTTAAGTCTGCATACATTGAATACATTCTGTATAATGTGTGAGCAAAAAGTGCAGCTTCATCTCCACCTGCTCCACCACGAATTTCTATGATAACGTTGTTATCGTCATTTACATCTTTAGGTAGAAGTAATATTTTTAATTCTTCTTCTAAAACTTGTAACTTTTCTTTAGATTCGTAGTATTCCATTTCTGCCATTTCTTTCATTTCTGGATCAGACATCATTTCTTCTGCATCATCCATGTTTTGTTTAACTTTCTTGTATTCTCTATATTTTTCTACAACATCCACAAGTCCTGATTGTTCTTTCATGTATTTTTTGAAAGAATTTTGATCAGATATTACTTCTGGATCAGATATTAATTTATTTAATTCTTCATATCTAGCTTCTACAGCTTCTAATTTATCTAACATTTTATCTCTCCTCGCTAGTATATTTTACCATTATGTAGACTAATTTTCAAGTATTAGTGCATAATTAAAGACAACACAATGTGTTGTCTTTTTATTTTACATTAATTCTTTTAACAATTCTTGTAATAATCCATAATATGTACTTTTGTTTTTGTAATATGCTGAATCAGCTACCGCAAATTCATTTGGTCCTATTGTTATTATTGTATTTGTATTATCTTTATAATATAGTACTATACCATATGTATTTGAAACCGCACTTGCAACTTCATCTTTTATAACTGAACCTTCCATTGAATGTATAAATTCTAATATTTTTTTGATGTCTTTTTTTTCTGTTGCTTCATAGTTTGTGTTAGAAGATATTATTCCTATTCTTTCTATTTTTCTTTCTTTTACATTTTCTTTATATTCTGCTATTTCTGTTAATTTAAAGTATTCACCTATTATATGTGTATTAAATAATTTATCTTTAAATATTAACAATACTAAAGCACTACTTAATAATATAATTGCTATAGTTATTATTACCCATTTCTTAACAATATTATATTCTTTTACTTTTTTCTTTGTATTTTTATTCTTCATAATCCCACTCCTATCCATCTATTGCTTGTTTCATTCTAACTATATGTATATATTCTTCTTTAGTAAGTTCTCTTTCTTCTAATATTACGTCCAATAATGCTTCAAATATTGTTGGATTTGCAAGGTTTCTATCTATTAATGTTTCTTTCAATATATCTAACGCTTTTATAATCTCTATTTGTTCTTTATATTGTCTTTTATTTAACAAAGCATCATAAATATCTGCTATTTTTATTAATTCTGCTTCTAAAGGTATTTCTGTTATTCCATCTGGATAGCCACTTCCATCACTGTTTTCATGATGGCATCCTGCTGCAGTGGAATACCTATCTAATGCTTGTATTGAATTGCAAAAATCCTCACCTTTTGTAGTGTGTGTTTTCATAATTTCATATTCTTCTTCGGTTAATTTGCCTGGTTTTTGCAATATTTCTGAAGGTATAAATATTTTTCCTATATCATGTAAATATGCACATTCGATATAGAATTTCTTCTCTGATTTTGTTAATCCTAGTTTATCACAAATTTTACCTACTATTTGTGGTACACTATGTACATGTCTTGAAGTATATATATCTAAATTATCTAATTTTTCCAATTGTCTACGTATATTTTTAGACAATTGCTTATATGTTTTCTTATGATCTTTTATCTCTGTCATCTTGATTCTTCTCTTTCTTCTAATCCAATTTCAATACATTTGTTTAAATCTTGTAAATAATCTCTGCTAGCATCTAATAGTTTATATGTTTCGCCCTTTATATCCACTACCGTCATATCTCCAAGGTCCACATCTGCTACTTCTATTATTATTTCTTCCTTATTATCTGTAAGCTCTCCTTTTAATGTACAACCTGGTAAAAGAATCCCTACACCTTCTTCTCCATCATCATCTACAAATATAACTGACCAATTAACTATTGTTTTCATATATTACCTCTTTAATATACCAAGATTATATAGTAAATGTTTAATTAAAGCAAGAAAAAACAGTACACAAAATGTGTACTGTTTTAAATCAATCTAATTTTTCATTTTCTACATCTACTATATGTTTATTTTCTTTTTTGCTATTAATTATTCTAGATGTTGTAATTAGCGATAATATTGGACTAATCGTTATTGCTAATATTAACCCATATGCCCAAATTCCACTATCTGTATTGCCAGTATTTATGCTACGTCCTATAAAATATAATGGTATTAAAGAAATAATTCCAACTGCCATAGCATACGCGTAAAATAAAACTATAAACAAGACTATAGCCAATAACACTTTTTTAAAACCAGTTTTAGAATTTTCTTTTACCTCTTTAGATTTGCTTTTTATTAATATAACCATAAGTATCAAAAATAATATTATTATTAAAAATGACATTTTCTTTATCTCCTTTGTATTTTTACATTTTGATACTATCACATATTAATTTAAAAATCTATACCTTTAATATTTTATCTAACAGTTGCACATTCTAAATGTTCAAGCCTAATCTTATCTGCAATTAGTGCTATAAATTCACTATTCGTGGGTTTTCCTTTATTTGAATTTACAGTATATCCAAATATCTTGTCGTGTACTGCAATTTCACCTCTATTCCATGCTACTTCTATTGCATGACGTATAGCTCTTTCAACTCTTGAGGGTGTTGTTTGATATCTTTTAGCTAAAAGCGGATACATCATTTTTGTAACTGAGTTTATTATATCTTGGTTTCCTACTGCCATTATTATTGCTTCTCTTAAGTATTGATATCCTTTGATATGTGCCGGAACACCTAAATCATGAATAAGGTTTGTTACCTTAACTTCAATAGGTTCACTATTCACCTTTACACTTTTTGTTGTTACATACTTTGGTCCTTTATTTTCATAAACAGACATTGTACTTTCACTTAATTCTCTTAGACGTTCTACTAAAGTATCTAAGTCGAATGGTTTAATAACATAGTAACTAGCTCCAAGTGCCATTGCTTTACTTGTTATCTTCTCTTGACCTATTGCAGACATCACTACAATATTAGGTCTTTTTTCTAAGGCGCTTTCTTCCAAGTCTCCAAGCACCGCTAAGCCATCTCTTTCTGGCATTATTATATCTAGTAATAAAACATCAGGTTTCCACTCCTTTATTTTTGTTACTACTGCACTTCCGTCGTTTAAACTTCCTACAACTTCCATGTCTTTCTGCGAATCAACAAACATTGTTAATAACTTTACAAATTCTACGTTATCGTCTACGATCATTACTTTAATTTTTTCTTCCATTTTATCGTCCTCCCAATTTTTGCCAACCAACTCCGTTATTATACTCCAGTTTTTACCAATTTGCAAGCATAAATTTTATATAGTTTTGTAATTATTTGTCGAATGAGATATATTTTTTCAAATATACACATATTATTTCTTTTTCTTTGAAAAGATTATCTTTTTATGGTAAAATATATATTGGTGAAACGAAATGAATGAAACTAAGAAGAAAAAAGTTGTCGTTGGTTTAAGCGGTGGCGTAGACAGTTCTGTGTGCGCTCTACTTCTAAAACAAGCCGGTTTTGATGTAATTGGTGTAACGATGATACTTTACGATAAAAAATCTGAAGATAAGGCTTGTGGCTCGTCTATTGCAGTAACAGATGCAAAAGCAGTTGCAGATAAACTAGAAATACCATTTTATACTTTAGATTTAACAAGAGAATTTAAAGAGTTAGTTATAGACTACTTTGCAAAAGAATATATGGAAGGAAAAACTCCTAACCCATGTATAGCTTGTAACAAACATCTTAAGTTTAATTTAATGTTAAAGAAAGCAATGGAGCTTTACGATGCAGACTATATTGCTACTGGCCATTATGCAAAAATTCTTAAGGATGAAACTACAAATAGATACTATGTAGCAGAATCTGTTACATCAAGCAAAGATCAAACTTACGTATTATACAATATGACTCAAGATGAATTAAGTCATGTGCTTATGCCTCTCGGAGATTACACTAAAGATGAAATACGTGAAATTGCTAGAGAAAATGGATTTATTACTGCAGATAAAAAAGATAGCCAAGAGATATGTTTTGTAGAAGATAATGATTACGCAAACTTTATTACTACAAACTACAATTACAAAAATATACCTGGTGAATTTGTAGATACTAAAGGAAATAAATATGGCAAGCATAAAGGGATTATACATTACACTGTAGGTCAAAGAAGAGGTTTAGGGCTTTCATTAAAATCCCCTCTTTACGTAAAAAGAGTAGATAACACAAATCATGAAGTAATCCTTTGTCCTAAAGAAGAACTATTTACAGATAGCCTAATATGTTCTGATGTTAATTTTATGGCATTAGATAAACTGGACTCTCCTGTTAAAGCAAGTGTAAAAATACGTTACTCTGCACCTAAAGCAGCAGCAACATTAATACCACTAGAAAACGGAGATGTTAAAGTAGTATTTGATGAACCTGCAAGAGCGGTTACACCAGGACAAGCTGTTGTATTCTATAATGAAAACAAAGTACTTGGCGGTGGAATTATTAAGTAAAAATAAAAGAGGAAGCTATAAATTGCTTCCTCTTTCTATATGCAAACAGGACTCGAACCTGTAACTCCCATAAATGAGTGTTTTTCCTACTAACTCTTGCCTACAACTAAATTATATACATTTATTTATATTATTTCAACTATTCTTCTACAATTGTAATATTTTTTACTTTAACTAGTTTTGCTGGATATGTTTCTTGTACATAAGCATAGTCTCCAATTACAATTAACATACCTTTCTTTAAGCATGATTTATCTACTTCGTTGTCGTTTAAAAGTATTTTAGTATCGTTTATACTAAATGAAAATCTTCCTCTTTTATTTATATCTTCATTAGATTCTAATCCTTCTACTAATAACGTTGTCGTTCCATTATATTCTGTTATCTCTTTAATAGTTGCATAGAATGTTGTTTTCACTCCATAATGTGGAAAATGTTTAGATGCAATTTTTGGTTTTACTACATTAATTCCAACTATTAAAACTATAGCTACAAGTACAAATATTATTAATAACATTACTATCTTTTTCATAATACACCTCTTATTTTATTTACATTCCTTTGGTTCTAAATACTCAATAGTTACTTTATCTGTGCGAATTATATTTTCTATTAAACATCCTTTTTGTTTTAATGTTCTTGTTGTTTGTTCTTCCTCTTTATATTCACACTCTAAAGTTTTATTTTCGTATTCTATATATTTTTGTTTCTCGCATTTAGCAAGTGCCTCTTTAGCAACTGTACTATATGATCTTGTTAAAGGTCCTGCTCCTAAAAGTATTCCTCCAAAATATCTTACAACTATTATTAATGTATTAATTACATTTTCTTTTTCTAGAAGAGAATATATAGGTTTCCCAGCTGTTCCTTGTGGTTCTTTATCGTCTGTAAATCTACCAGAAGATTTTAATGTATATGCATAAACAACATGTCTTGCATCTTTGTATTCTTCTCTATTTTTAGCTATTATTTCTTCTGCTTGTTCCTGAGAATTAATATAATATACTTTAGCTATAAACTTGGATTTTTTTATTATTAGTTCTTCTGTTACTACATTATCATTACTTCTATCTACAAGTTCAAACTTCTCCATGCTCTCTCCTTTCTAAACTATATATTTATTCCAGCTGTATATCCAGTTGAAAATGCTATTTGAAGGTTAAATCCACCAGTATATGCATCTACATCTAGTACTTCTCCTGCAAAGTATAATCCTTCTACTATTTTAGATTCCATAGTTTTTGGACTTACTTCTTTTACATTTACTCCTCCACTTGTTACTATTCCTACTGCAACACTTTCAAGCGAACTAAATGTAAACTCTAGATTCTTAAATGTATTTACTAATCTTTCTTTTTCTTCCTTAGTTATACTGTTTACCTTCTTAGTTTCTTCTATTTTACTAGATTTAACTATAACTGGAACTAAACTAGATATTGTTAAATCTGCTAAGCTATTCTTAAATTCTTTATTAGAATACTTCTCAAAATCTCTAGTAATTCTCTTGTATAGTTCCTCTTTATCTAATGCTGGTTTAAGATCTATATATACTTTAACTTTATTTTCTTTAGCTAATATATCTAAATCTTGTATTTTATTTATTTTGCTACTGCTACTTAAAACAATCGGTCCAGATATACCTTTATCTGTAAACACCATTTCACCGAAACGGTTATCTACCTCTTTACCATCTATATTTACTTTAAGTGATACATTTCTTAAACTTACACCTTTTAATAACTTACATATATCTGTTTCTTTAAGCCTAAATGGCACAAGTGCAGGTCTAATATCTGTTACAGTATGTCCTACTTCTCTTGCTAAAGTATATCCATCGCCTGTACTACCTGTTAAAGGATAGCTCTTACCACCTACTGCAAGTATTACTTTATCTGCTTTAACCTTACTTCCATCTTCAAGTGTTATACCTGTAACTTTATTGTTGTCTGTATTTATTTTCTTAACAACACTTGAATACTGAATCTTAACATTAAGTCTTTTTAGTTCCTTCTTTAATGCTTCAGTAAGTTCAGATGCATCATCTGATGCTAAGAATATCCTGTTTCCTCTTTCTTCTTTAGTTTTTACACCTAAAGAATTCACATAATCCACAAGTGAATAGTTGTCCAAATTATTAATACTACTCATCATAAATTTAGGATTTGTTACTACATTAGATAAGAAATATTCCATATCTCCTGTAAAAGATATATTGCATCTACCTTTACCTGTTATATTTAATTTTTTACCTGGTATAGTATTTTTTTCTAGTATTAATACTTCATTACCATTTTCTGCAGCTTTTATACCCGCCATCATTCCCGCAGGTCCTGCTCCTATTATTATTACTTTCAAATTATTCACCTCTTAGCATTCTATCTATAGCAGTTAGAATTCCAAGTTTAGCACTTTCATATGTTAAACCACCTTGCATAAATACTGCATATGGAGCTTTAACTGGTGCATCTGCAGATAATTCTATTGATGCTCCACTTACAAATGTACCTGCTGCCATTATTACTTCATCACTGTAGCCAGGCATTGCCCATGGTTCTGGTAATACAAATCCATCTACTGGACTTGCCATTTGTATTCCTTGAATGAAAGATATTAATTTTTGTCTATCGTTAAATATTACAGACTCTATTATATCTGTTCTTGCTTCTTCTTTCGTTGGACTAGTCTCATACCCTAACTTTTCTAATATAGCTCCAGATAATGTAGCAGTCTTAACCGCATTCATTACTGCTTGTGGTGCCATAAATAATCCTTGAAGAATTTCTTTGTTCTTACCTAAAGTTGCTCCACATTCTTTACCAATTCCAGGTGCAGTAAGTCTTTTAGCAGCATTTTCTACTAAATCTTTTCTTCCTACTATATATCCACCTGTTTCACAAAGGCCACCACCTAAGTTTTTAATTAAAGACCCTGCTATTAAATCCGCTCCAACTTCTGTTGGTTCAAGAGTTTCAACAAATTCTCCATAGCAGTTATCTACCATTACTATTACATCTTTATCTATATTTTTAATAGCTTCTATTGCTTCTTTAATTTTAGATATTGGTTGAGAAGGTCTTGTTGCATATCCTCTAGAACGTCCAATAAACACCATTTTAACTTTGTTGTTTCTAATTACTTCTTCTATAGCTGGTATATCCATATATCCATCTTTAAGTTCTACTTGTTTATATTTTACCCCCATAGCCATTAAAGACATACTGTTTTCTACTATACCTACTGTTTCAGCTAAAGTATCATATGGTGCACCTGTAACACTTACAAGCAAATCTCCAGGCATAAGATTACCTTGAAGTGCTGTACTTAATGAGTGTGTTCCGTTTACAAAATTTATTCTAACTAATGCATCTTCTGCTTTAAATATATCTGCATACACTTTTTCTATAGCTTCACGACCTATATCGTCATAGCCGTAACCGGTTGTTGCTTTGAAATGTGTATCGCTTATTCTTGCTTCTTTAAATGCGTTTAATACTTTTGTTGTATTATATAAAGATATAGCTTCTATTTCATCAAATCTATCTTGTATTTCTTTTTCGCATTCTTCTGCTAAGCTTATTACTCTTTCAGATAAGCCAAAGTTTTTATATGCTTTAATTTTTAATTCTTCCATCTTTTTCTCCTTAATTTACATAATATATATTATACTATATTTTAATTAACTAATCCAGTATTTAAACACGAAAAGAGCAGAGTTTTAACTCTGCTCTTTCTCTATTAAGTTTTAGGTGCGGCCTCTTTTGTTAATCCGCATCTGATTTTTCTTGGGATTTGCATTCATCTTAAGATTCTGCTGTTTCACGTTGCTCGGGATAGTAGAAGCTATCGGCCGCGGAGCGCTTCCACCCTTCTTTTTACCATAGTTAGCTTTCATGTTGTTTTCCTCCTTATTTTTGCTTATTTACTTCTCTTGTTTTTTGGATTTCTGTTTTATAGAAATCTTGAACAACAAACTTATCCGGTGTCTCGATGATTTCCGGGTACATACATTCAAACTCAACCTCACCTGTTACGGTAATAAGACCAAATTTTAAGCCATATTTGGTTTGAATGTGTCCTGAACGCATCCAAAGATCATCGTAGATTGGATCTGCAATAAAATTACCCTCAAGATCCATAACTCCAACCTTGCCTCTTCTCATGTTTACTTTAAGAAGAGTGGGCGTTAAGAAATCCATACGATATGCATCAACCGGATCAAAGAGTTCTTTTCCCCTTGTATCTATAACAGTTTTCATATCGTCTTCGCAGGTTACAATTGCATATCCATCATCTGTGAAGTCTTCTACATGCTTGTACTTAAAAGGAATAATCTCGTTTGCATCACCATCGATGAAACCATATTTACCTTTATACTCGGTTGCACAAAGGCCACTTTTTATCCCACGTACGCAAGTATACTTGTCTGTTATCTCCTTCCCGTACTGAGTATACAGTGTTACTTTCCAACCAAATGTGTTGTGCACAAGCTTATACATATGTTCATCTACCTTGTGAATATTAACATCTGCGTTGGGATAGCTGTTCTGAAATATGATATCCTCTTGCATACTGTGGCAAAGAAAATATCCTACGCTTGTTCTATAAAGAACAAAACCATCTTTGCGATAATCGCATATGATTTTAAACTTGGGTGTTATTCTTTCTCCTCTACTATTTACAAGCCACGTCCGATTAGAGAACTGACCATGTACAGGTTTAGGAGAATCTGTTTTGCCGTGTGTAATTCTCATATAATCCTCCTTAAAATTATTTTTCAGTTTCGAGCGTTTTACCACTCTCTATTCTTGCGAAATCTTTTACAACAAACTTATCCGGTGTTTCCATGATTTCATCATAAAGACATTCAAAGATAATATTGCCCTTGATATCTGCAAGACCAAGTTTTCTGTTATATAACAATTCAAAATGATTGTTACCCTTACACTGAATTCTATCGTAAAGCGCAGGAATAATTTCTCTTTTTTCTTTGTTTATAACACCATACTTGCCATTTTTCCTTACAAGGAAAAAGTCTTTTGAAAGTGCTTTTAACTCCTCACACTGTATAACATCAAAGACTTCTTTTAATCCCTTCGTTAAAAGTGTGAAGTACTCATTGTCCTTCTGAACGACAGCATAACCATAATGGTCAAATTCTTTTGCGCTAAGAAAAGGCCCGGCTAAGATGTTAAATTCCGTGGTAGCAAAGTAGTACTTATCTTCGAGTTTTATGATGTACAAATCCGTGCCATTACATTTCAAATAGTATGTAATGTCTCTACGAACATACTCACCATTCATATCATATAAAACGAGCTCTCCGTCCACCTTAAGCACGAACATACCGTTATCCATCTTGGTATATGACTGGATATTACCGTAGTCTAGCGCTTTTTCCGTTGCCTTATCCCATATGTAGATTTTTCTTCTTATTGGAATACCGCAATGGTTTCTACAAACCGCTACAATAACCTTCCTATGTTCATGCAATTCTATAACATCATATTTATCTGTTACTTTCCGTCCTTTCTTGTTTGCAACATATTTCTTGTTCTTAAACATCGCCTTTAAAATTTCCATCTTGTCCTCCAATTTAATTAAACTAAGATTTTATTTTTTTACTGCTACTATTTTATCACAGGAATAGTATTATGTCAATCAGGCATAAAAATAAGGGCCTTCGCCCTTACTTCATTTTATATTTTATTGTAGATTATTCAGCATCTTCTTCGTCATTGCCATATTCTTCTTGGAATTTAGCAAATACTTTTTCAGCTTCTTCATCATCCATAACTGTGTCATAAACTTCTTCGCCGTCTTCTTGTTTTATTTCAAGAATTAAAACGCCACCTTCAGTTTCATCAACTGGTAATACTACTAAGTATTCTTTTTCATCTAAAGTTACTACATCTAGTATTTCGAATCTAACATCGTTTCCTTCATCGTCAACAAATGTTAATATTCCTGTTTCCATTTCTTCTACATCGTGTTCGTGATCATGTCCGCATCCTGCGCAAGAACAACAATCGTGTTTACAATTTTCTCCCATTTTTAATTCCTCCAAATTCTTTATAATATTATTTGCTAAAATAGCAAATATATTCTAATAATTTTGACTACGCATGTAGTCTTGTAATATGTACATAGCTGCAAGTCTATCCGCGTGAACCTTTTTATCTTTTTGTTTGATTCCCATTTCTTTCATAGTATTGTAGGCCATAACCGTTGTTAAACGTTCATCCCACTTTACTACTTTTAGACCCAATGCTTCAATTTTAACGATTACTTCATCTATTTTTTTAGCAGTTTCAGATAAATCTCCATTCATATGTTTTGGATATCCGATTACTACTTCATCTAGTTTTGAAGAAGCCATTATATCTTTTATTTTGTTTATTAAGATATCTGCATCTCCCTTTGTCTCTAGAGTATCCATAGGTTGAGCTGTTATCTTTAAAGCATCAGTTATTGCAAGACCTACTCTTGCCATGCCATAATCTATAGCTAATATTTTTCCCATAAGTCACCTTAGTTGTTTAAGTAGCTATTTATCATTTCCTCTAACAATTCATCTCTTTCAACTTTGCAAATTAATGCTCTTGCATTATTGTGAGAAGTAATATATGTTGGATCTCCTGATAATATGTATCCGATAATTTGGCTAACCGGTTCATACCCCTTATCCTTAAGAGCTGCTACCACTTGTTCCATTATCTCTCTTACTCTTTTTGACTCTTCTTTTTGTGGACTAAATACGGCTGTGTGTTGATCCATATTTATTCCTCCTTTCTTATACAATATCTATTATATTATTTTTATTGTATTTGTATCTGTCATTCCATCTAAGTAATTAGACATTTTATTTAATTCTCTATCTATATTACTTTGTTGTTGTATATTATGCATTACAACATTTATATTTAAAGAAACTTTCTCGCCTCTGGCAATTTCTTCTTCCATTTTTACATTGCTTATGAATCTTTCAACTGTTGAATGTAAAGATTCAGCTCCAATTCCTAAACTTACTATACAGAACTTACTTCCGCTATATCTAATAAAGATGTGTTCATTACTAAATATATCTTTAATTAAATTAGCTGCTCTTTCTAGAAGTCTATTACCAACTTCTCTTCCATATGTATTGTTTATATCTCCTAGGTTAGCAAGTTGCATTAATGTAAGTACTGAATTGTTTTCAGTTGTTGTTCTTTGTCTTACGTTTGAATACAAGTAAAGGTTGTTATAGAATCCAGTTTGTTTATCTGTATTATATGCACCTTCAATTGATTCTTGACTTAGAACGTTTTCTATAAATACACCAATGTGGTCTTTAAGTTTTGCTAATTCTTCTTTAGATATAGAATCATATGCGTTTTCTGCATCGTCTTCTAATAACCAGAAGCCTAAATACATACCATTATAATATATTGGTGAAAACATCGCTGAACGAATACTTCTTTCAACCGCTGATTTATATCCTAAAAGTCTTCCGCCTGCTGATACTAAATATTTAGATATATTTTTTTGAGCGTTAGCTTTGAAGTTTTGCTCTTCTGCTAAGTTCTTAATGCTTTCTCTAAATACTTCTTCAACATTTGTAGCTTTTATGTGATATTCCATTCCATCAAATATTGATATTGTCGAACTCTTACTATTAAATACTTCAAGAATTATATTATTTAATTCTTCTATTTTCTTTGATGCTGGTATTGCTGATGCCATAAGTTCAAACATTCTTTGCATTATAACAAACCCAGCCATATTTCCTAGCGCTAATTTATAGTAATTATTTCTTTTATATAATAGAAATAATAGTACTGCTAATGCTACTATAATTATCGCTAACAATATTACTAAAAATACCATATTAATCTCCTATTATTCTACAACCTTCTCGAATCCGGAAGATGTACTTTTTACTTCTGTTATTTTTGGTTTTTTAAATAAATTTAAACCACTATTCTTCTTGTATTTATTTATAAGGCTACTACCACTTGATTGTGTCACACCAATTGGATATATAATATTGGCAATTTGCTCTATACTTGTTTTAAACTCATCTGTGAAAGATTTGAATGTGTTTGAATATTTATACATCATTTCAACATATTTTACATAGTTTTCTTGATCAAACGGTATTGTATAATATGTCATTTCTGACGATACAAATAAATCATCAAACATTTTTAAATCTGGACTTGAGTATACTGCTATACCATTTAATATATCCATAGCTGTTAATGCGCATTTAACGTGCTTGTTAATTATTACTCTTACCTTATTCATTGGAATTCCTCTAGCCTTTATTTCCCTTAAGAATATAGTTAAAAGGCTAACATTTAAAACATCCATATCTTGAATAACATAAATTTCTTGCGCTAATCTATAATAATCTACCGGTGTAGAGAAATCACAATCTAGAAGTACAATGCTATTATTGTTAGATACTGTTTCTAACATCTTAGCTGCATCATATTGTCTTCTATCTTCTCCTGGCATACCTGTATATATACTTAATTTACCATACATTAAAGGTTCGTTAAGGCCATTAGATGCATATTTCATACTTTCTGCAGCTATTGCTCTCTTTCCTTCATTATCGTATGTATAAAGTGTATATGTATCTCTTTTCTTTGTTAAGTCTACAATTCCAACTTTTACATCTCTCTTATATAGAGTTGTTGATATTGCATTTATACAGAATGTTGTACCAACTTTTGGAGCACCAACCATACATACTATCTTTTTATAATCTTTAGGTACTTCATACACATTACGAACAACTTCTTTTTCAACAACTTTTGTTAGTACAGCTGCTTGTGTATTTTGTTGTTTTACAACTATTTTTTCTATAATTTCTGGTTGCTTTTCTATATGCACAACTTCTTTTACACCTTCAACTGTATTGTTTACTGGAGTTGTTGGTGCGGGATTTACTTCCACATTAATTAAAACTTGATTATATCTATCGCTGTTTTCTTTTAAGAAATCCTTAACTGATGCTGGTAAAAATCCTACTATTATTCTTAATTGCTCATTTGTATATTGAGCTCCAATTTTATCAAATATTTCAACATATTTTGATGTATCGCCTTTTTGATTTTGATAATAGCTAATAATTCTTTGAATTTCCATTTCTGAAACTTCAACTTTGCTATATACATTCTTTCCAGCGCTATGTTCATAATATTGTTTTACATCTTTTTTCATTTTTGGTGTATTAATAGCTTGAGCTGTTTTGCTCTTTGTTCTATCTCTACCAGTTAATACTGTATATACACCTATGTTAAATAGTTTTGCTAAGAACTCGTCGCCTAGTTCTCTTCTGTCCGATGCTATAAAAACTATTTTCTTTGCATCGAACTCATCTGTCATTGCATCTATATTATGAAAGATAAAGTCATCTATTTGTGCTTGATTGTTTGTTGGATATTTTTCTAAATTTTCTAATAGCACCACTCTATCATATGATGCATTATTTAATTCTTGTATCGCTTGTTTAAAGTAATAGACGTTTTTATACTCTACCTTTTCCTTGTATGTTTCCTCGTAATATTTTACTATGGATTTTACCGTATCATCATTATTTAATCCAAATAATACTTTCATTTAGTTACCACCCTTGTTTTCAAAATTTCTTTTGTTTATATCTTATACCCTATTTTCATTAGCCTTTAATTGTAATTATTGCATAAACCAATGGTAGACATTGAATTATTGTCATAAATATTGAAAGTCCAACTATTAGTTTTTGTCCACTTACTTTATGTTCAAAAGCTTCTGAACCAACAACATAGTATTGATACATACCATATACTAATACTATAACTGCTACAGGCCATGAATATAATTGAATGTTTTTAAGCAGTGTCATTGCTCCACCTACAATTTCATTATTTTTAACTTCTAAATCTGTATTTGCAAAAACAAATGTAGTTGCTAATAATGCTATTATAGAAATTAATAAACAAGTTTTAAAAACTTTATTGTATACCATAAAAACCCTCCATTCTTATTTTATGTAATCTTTTAACACATATATTTTACTATATATTGGTCATAATAGCAAGTATTTTTACAAAAAAAGAAGATATCCCAAACACAAAATTTATTGCATTTAGAACATCTTTTACTTTATTTTATTTTTACTTCAACACCCGTTTTTGTTATTTCTAAAACAAAATTTGTTGTATCAAGCCCTGCATTTTGTAATGAACTATATATATACTGTTCCATTCTTTCATCTTTATACCCCTTCATTCTAGCTTCATTCCATGCATAATCTGCTTGTTGTTGTGCCTGCATTAATGTAGCCGCGCTAACGCTAGCTCTCACATCATTTAGTGCACCTTCATTTGTTTTATTTATTATTGCTCCTCTTGTAACATTTAAACCAGTTACAAATATAGAAATAACTAGTCCAACTATAGCTAAAACTAAAGCTATACTCTTCATAATCATTTTATTTTTTCCATACTCTTTTCTACGTTTTAAAAGCGCTGCTCCTATAACGCATAAAATTGCTACAACCAGCCCCCAGATTGTTATCCAACTTAGTGCTATTGAAATTATTCCTAATATTAAACTTATTGTTGCCATATATATCCTCCAATTTACAAATTTATTATATTATATTTGTTAAACTTTTGGCAATAGAATTTATAATATTAAATAAAAAAAGCCCGATCAAATTCGAGCTTTTTATTAACTTTTCTTTTTTAATTAATTCCACGTAGTTGTATCAATCGTGTAATCATAATCTGTTAAATAATTACCATTTTCATCAAGCGGATATATAAATATTTTAAACATTCCTCCTCTATATGAGCACCAACCTATACTTAGTACTCCATTAATTGTATTGTCTAATATAACTTCCATTCCTTGATAATTTGTAGGCCCACCATATCCTCCTAAAGATATCATTTGTCCTTCTAATTGTGTAAAATTATCTACATAAAGGCTATCACCAATATCATTCGGCTCATCATAATACACCATAGTATCTTCGCTGATAATTACTTTATATTTTGCAGCTTCATCACAATGTAAATCTTTATTCCAATATTCAAGAATTGTATATCCCGTATAATTAGACATTGGTTCCAAATTAGGATAATTTCTAGAAGTTATAACTATAGGTTCAGGAATAGTTGGTACACTTGCGTTGCCACTATTTATTTTACTTTTAACAATTACACCTGTTTCGGTAACATTTATATCCCAATCAGCATCTGTTACTCCGTGTTTTTCAAGTTCATCTTTTACTACCTTTTCAATAGAATCTGTTCTTTCTTCATCTAAATAGGCTTCTGCCCACACCAAAGCAGCTAAATCTTGTACTTGTTTTTCATCAGTCAATTTAACTGCATGGCTTGCTCTCTCAATTATTCCATTATTGCTCATAGCTATTACGACAGCAGCTGCTAATATTATCATAACTATTATTGTTATGACTAAAACTATTAAACTTATACCTTTTTTCTTTTGCATATAAAACACCTCTTATGTAGTAAATTTTATTACATAAGAGGTACTTTGTAAATATTATTTTATTTATTACATATATTTTCTTTTAAATCTTTTTATTTCTCTTTTTCCTTCTCTTATACAATCGCAAAGAACACTACTATTACAAGCTCCAACAAAAGCTCCCGCTACCATTCCTAATACTAGACCTGCTATCATACCCTTTATACAATCCATATATTTATTCTCCTTTCTTTATTTAGTATTAGTTTTTGCTTTTTTCATATTTTTTACACTTGAAATTATTTCATAAATTCCAATTAGTAGTAAAAAGTATGTAAAATATCTATTAAGCCTTTGTTCATTTATTTTATTAAAGAAATAAGTTCCTATTAAACTACCTAATAGCAAAGTAGGTAAAACTCTTTTTACTATTTTTAAATCTATCTCTTTGTTTTTTATATTTATTATAGTAGCACATAAACTAACCGCTAAAAACAATATTAAGTTTAATAACTGTGCTTCTTTTTGATCAAATTTTAAAAACGTTGTAGAAAGCAATACGAACACAGCACCACCGCCAATCCCCATTCCTGCTAATATGCTTGAAATCATACTTGTTATTATTAACATTATTAACTCCTTGTAAGTTTCAATATAGATAATATTACTATTAGAAGCCCTGAACATATATTTAATTTGTTCTTGTCTATCTTTTTCATAATTTTAGTTCCTATGCTACCAAAAATCATTCCCGTTATTCCCACTATCAACACATGTTTTAAGCTTATTTCAATACTTTTAATATATCTAATTAATGTAAAAATACTAGTTAGTCCTATTGCAAAAACACTTAATTTTCTTGACTTATATGTATCTTGTTTTAGTATAAAAATTAGTACAAAAACTAATATTTGTCCTGCACCGCTAGCAAATAATCCATTAATAATTCCCGCAAAAAAACTTCCAAAATATATCATACAAATAGTATGCGTTATTTTGAAAGTTTTATTTTATTTTATTTTATATTTAATTTTATTTATATTTTAAATGTTAACAAATTAAGTCTTCACCAGCTTCAGCAAGTAATTCTTCTATTCTTGCTTTAGTCATATCTAAACCATCAGTTGGTCTTCCGAAATACTTTCCTTCAACATATCTTACACCAATGCTGATTAATGCGTTTAGTTTTTCCGCAGAATCCACACCAAATACAACAAGTCTTATTAATCTCGCTGTACAGTACGATACTAATTCTTTTATTTCTTTTATTGTATTTTCATCAGTATCTACAATTTTATATTTAACAACTTTTGGTTCAATTTTATCTATATCTCTTACTGTTTTATTGCTAGATTCAAAATTATCTATACACGCTTTAGCTTTAACTTTTTGTATTTCTTCAACCATATCTCTTAAATCGTTTGTATTAATTAATTCAAAATTATTAAAATCTACAACCACTTTTTTATCTGCTATGGCATCAAAAATTCTTGATTTATTTACATAGTTTTTATAGCTTCTTGCATCTATATTTATATACTCAGTTAAATTAGATGACGGATTTAATTCATTAAATCTGTCTAGAGAGTTTACAAATAACATTTGTTGAAGTTTATCGTATCTCTCAAACTCTTTAGCTTTCTTTATAATTTGATCGTATGAGAAGTTTTCATCAGTTACTATCTTGTAATATACTTCATACCCCTCAACAACTTTATTCTTAAGGTCGATAATCGGTTGATAATAACATTTTAATCTTTTACCTGATGTAACATCACGGCATAGATTTACAATTGTTTTTTCCGTTATATCCGCATCGCTGCCACCATCTTCATATACGCTAGCTGGTCCCTCACGATGTGTAACACTTTCTTCCTCTTCTTCCTCATCATCTAAATCTACAACAAATTTTGCGCTTGGTAATATTGAACCAAACATTTTATTTTCTTCAGCATTACCAAAATAATCTGCTGCAAACTCAAAATATTTGTTTTGTACATTTACAAATCTATTATATACATCTAAGCTTTTAGCTTTATTATCTGAAACTTTAACCTCAATTAAAAGATAAAACAAATCTCTTTTATCCCCAAGTTCTTTAGCTAAAAACGTCATATTATCATATGTAAGATCGCCTTCGTTCAAAAATTTGTCATGATATTTTATAAGAGTTAAAATTACATTCTTCTCATCATCTGTAAAACTAAATCTATCTAAAATATCTACAGCTATTTCTTCAGAAATGTCGTCATGTCCTGCAAACGAATCACTACCAGAACCATTTATCATTTTAGCTTTTGGTTTACCTATATCGTGTAAAAACATTGTCCATTTTAATATTTTCAACTCTTGTGCGTTGAATTTTAAACTGTCTTTACCTACATTTTCGATAGTACACAAAGTATGTTTAAAAACACCGTACCTATGATACATTGTATTTTGTTGGCAATTGATTACGCTTTCACCATATTTATTTTTTTCATAAAACTCAGGAAAATGTTGTCTAAATATTGGATTTTGACTAATTCTCGTTAGAATAAACATTACGTTATCATCCATAAGAATCGAAGTGTATATTTTAGTTAACATTTCTGGATCATTTGTATGCATTGTTAATTTAGAAATATATTGATCTACTTCTGACTTTGGCAAAACAATTTTCGGCGCATATTCTTTGTCTATTAAATCATCAAACTCTAGTTCTTCCATGATATTTCTCCTTTGTCTTCAATTTATCTATGTATATACTATCATATAACATTTTTTTATACAATAAATATTTAGTATAATTTTTAACAATTTTATGCCATATTATGTTGCACTCACTATTATTTTTTCTACTATTTTTAAACTTTTTTTATTTTTATCTTGACTTTGTTTTATTCCTGTTGTAAAATATATGAGCAATGTTATGTATGCATTACTGTTCCCGGTAATTTGCAGATAATGTATATGTACGTGAAAATAATATTAAATTAATTAGGAGGAATTATCCCATGAACAATAAAACACACAGCGTTAAAGCAAGTGAAATTGAAAGAAAATGGTATATAATTGATGCTGCTGACAAATCTTTAGGTAGAGTTGCAACAGAAGCTGCAAGACTTTTAAAAGGTAAACACAAACCTACATACTCTACACATATGGATTGCGGAGATCATGTAATAATCATTAATACAGATAAAGTTGTATTAACAGGAAACAAATTAAATAACAAAACTTACACTAGCTTCTCTGGCTACATTGGTGGTCTAAAAGAAGTTAAAGCTAAGGATATGATGGCAAATCGTTCTGATAGAGCCGTTACAATAGCTGTTAAAGGTATGTTACCTAAAAACTCTTTAGGAAGAGCAATGCTTACTAAATTAAGAGTATACAAAGGTGCAGAACACGAACAACAAGCTCAAAAACCAGAAATCTGGAATTTTTAATTAGGAGGATAGAACAATGCCAAAAACAGAAAAAAAATTCATTTACGCAACAGGTAAAAGAAAATCTGCAGTAGCTAGAGTAAGACTTACTCCAGGTACAGGTAAAATAACAATCAACAAAAAAGATATAGCTGAATTTTATTCACTAGAAACTTTAAAAGCAGTTGTTAACAGACCATTTGCAGTTGCAAACATGATTGAAAAATATGATGTTATAGCTACAGTTAAAGGTGGCGGATTCTCAGCTCAAGCTAGTGCAGTAGCACACGGTATTTCTAAAGCTTTAGCAACAATTGATCTAGATACAAGAACAGCTTTAAAAAGAAGCGGTCTTATCACTAGAGATTCTAGAGTTAAAGAAAGAAGAAAATACGGTCTTAAAAAAGCAAGAAAAGCACCTCAATTCTCAAAGAGATAATATCAAATTATGGATTATACAAAAAGCACGATTTATTCGTGCTTTTTTGTTACCTTATAACTTGTATTTAAAATTGTGTTTGTGATACAATTCTACTATACAAAGGAGGAAAACAAATGAAAAACAAAAAAGGTATAAGTTTAATTGTTTTAGTAATAACAATTATTGTTATGATAATATTAGCAGCTGCAGTGGTTATTGCATTAAATAATACTGGCATTATTGAAAAAGCTGGATATGCTGTACAATTAACAGATGAAAAACAAGTTCAAGACTTAGCTTCACTTGCTTGGGCAGAAGCTTATCTTGATGAAGACAGAACAGATACTATGGAAAATGTAGTTAAAGCTGAACTTGAAAAACACGGAGTAACTGATACTGATTGGAATATTACAGTAACAGATACAGGTGTTACTGTTACTAGAAAAGGAGCTTCTACTGCTACTTTGATTACTTTTACAATCGATGGTACTAGTTGTCAAGCAGAAGAAGGTATGACTTGGGTAGATTGGGTTGCTAGTAAATATAATACAGTCGGTATGGTTATTGCAGAAGCTACAGGTATCTTTGGAGATATGACAATTGTATGTAATACAAATAAAGATTCACTGCTATTAAGAGTAGAATCTCCTAACGACACATATGTTAATGCAATTAACGATATCCTGTCTGATAGAGATTATATTATATCTGCTTTATCAAACCACACAGGACCTTTCGGCGTTACTCTTAAGTAATAAGTTATAACAGAACAAAAAATAAAATTTACAAAAAGCACGAATAAGTCGTGCTTTTTTGTTATTCGTTATTGCAAAAAAAAATAGTATATAATATAATTTTCATATATTGAGGAGGCTATATTATGAAAAAAACATTTTTTATGAATATAATTGCTATTGTTATGGTAATGTTTTTCTCATTCAATTCTGTTTTTGCAGCATCAATGAAATTACCGCTTGATATAATGTCTGCAACAATTGAAGACCATGGACATTACAAGTCTTTAAATTCAAAGAATGCAACAATATCATACACATATGATAATGATAGTATAGATTTTAAATACGTTGTTAAAAGTGGAGAAACTGAAAAAGTATATACAACTACTTTCGAATTAAAAGATGATGTTTATTCTTATACTTATACAGGAGATAAATCTGATGCAACTCAAATAAAACTAAATACTGTTGCATTTGAATCTGTATTGTATGCAGTAGGAGAATTAAACGCACTACAAAGATCTTTCTTAGAAGATATGAGCAAAGATTATTCTAGATATAACTACGATGAATACGGAATAGAAGTTAAAACTTTTACAAACTCTAAAGGAACTGTTGGTATCGAAAGTTTCAGACTACACACAACTGAAATAAGCGCTTTCGGCACTTCATTTAGACCTATTCCTGAACCAAAAAAAGAAACAACAGAAATTGTTGAAGCAGAACCTGTACCAAAGGGAAATGAAATTAAATCTATAGTTCTAGCTGCAATACTTCTTGTGGTTGTTGTTTTAATAGTTGTTCTAGCAATAAAAGTAAAAAGAACTAAAGTTGCTAAAAAAGCTACAAAGAAAACAAGTAAAAAAACTAAATAAAAAATAGCCAGCTATGCTGGTTATTTTTATTTACTATATAATTGTTTTTTCTTATTACTTACATTGTATCCAATATACCTAATTCTGCTGCGTTAGTTAATCCCTCTATATTATAATATGTATTTGGAATATCTCCTACTATTACTGTTTCTGCAACCGTCACACGTGTAACACTCGAAACAGCACCAACATTAAACGGTGCTATTACATTTACAGTACTAGATATATCTACATATATTGTATGTTTAGTTTGATTTATACCTTCAGATACAAATTCTGTTTTAAACTCTGCAAAAGTATTTCCATACGGTACTAACTTTAATTTTATCTTCGGACCATAACCCGAAAATATATTTAAACCGATTAACTTTGCCATAGGTATCTTTATTTCCATATCTTCTAAATTGCTTAATTTTTCTTGAACTTTATATGCTATTCCACTAGACAAATTATTCATCTCTATAATATTTGCATTTATGCCTACTATCTTACCTTGATTATTATATGTTAATTTTACTAACGATTCATAATCTACTTCACTCAAAATTTCTTTTACAGTTTCATTAGTCACCCTTAAAGCTATACTTTTCGCACTACTAGTACAAGCAATTTTTATTACTGGAGATATTCTTTTCATTGCTAAAAATGCAATTAAGACACATATTGGTATTATGACCAAGAAAAGAGCAAACGACTTTCTTATGTACGTTTGCCCAAATAATCTTGTATAATATTTTACTCTCATATTATATTATCTAACTATTAATATTTTCTGACCTATATCCAGTTTGTTAGGCTCAGTAATATTATTTGTATTAGCTATTTTATCTACAGTTGTCTTGTATTTTTTTGCAATATCCCAAAGTGTGTCTCCTTTTTTTATAATATATACATACATATTATTTAATTCGTTACTATTAACATCTTCCTCACTTATTTCTTCTATTAAAACCACTTTATCTATATTTTCTAATTCTATTACTATCTCTAAATTAGCACTTGCCTCAACATTTCCATTTATATTTGTAACCGCTTTACTTAATATTCTCATATCTACTTCTACATCACTATCTTTTACATTCTTTCCAATAGGTATAGTAGTATCTACTAGTACTTCATAACTCTTACTTTCTAACACTCCGCTATCTTGATTAACAAATATTACATTAAATTTAACCGGACCATCTACATATACATTTTCTCCAACTACTTTAGTATTTAAATTCTCTTTTGATACTATTACATTACTTACTTTGTTTTTTAAATCTGTAGTTCCCACATTGTCTTTAACATTTAAATTTTTTACTATTCTCTCTTTATTTTTTACCACTACAACATCCTTAGCATCATACTTCAAATCTTTTTTTGTACTATAAAAATCCTTAATGTACGTTAACTCTTTTTCTTCATAAAGCACCGCATCTACTGCTACTTCTGCTTTTACATTTACTGTGTTATTTTCTTTTAGTAAAAGTTCTAAATTTCTTAATGCATATTTTATATCTAATTTTTGCTCCTCTTTAATACCTGCAAACTCTATCATACCAGCAAAAGGGACTTCAGTTGTATATGTAAATACATTGTCTGTATCTTTCTCCACATACATTACTTCTACATTTATTTCTCCTTTTACTAACACTTTGTTATAGCTCAATTTATATTCTGTATTAGTTACTCCAGCACCTACTCTTAATATTTCTCCTATTTGAGGTGTAGATTCTGGAAGCATTATATCTTCGTTTGTATCTAATATCTCTTCCTTAGTATCTATTACATTATAAAAAGTATCTTTAAGTTTTTTAGATTCAATATCTTCATTTTCCTCCATATCTATTATAATATCTACATTCTCATTCTCTTTTAAAACATATTTATATACCAGCTCTGTTTTAATACTTATTTTTCTTTCATTCGGAAGAGAATATATAACATTCCTTACAGCTACGCTTGCTCTTGCCTTCATATTATTTTTAGCTTCTGTAACTTTAATGTTTTGCGTAAACGGATAAGTTACCATGATTCCTTTTGTCTTATCCATATCCATACTTCTATATATAATATAATATGTAATTTCTCCGCTTATTCTAATACCACCATCCACTACTTCCGTATTAGCTATATATGGCACCGATTCAATTTGAACCACCTTCATCACATCCGGTTTAGAATCCGGCACCAAAACATCTTGTTCTAGCCATAACACTTGCGTATTTCTAGCTATTGTTTTATCTAACTTTAACATCTCCTTGTTAGTTTTAACACTCATACTTTACCTCCTATTATTACTACATATATATGAGTGATTTTCGTTTTTATGATTTTATTAATATATATTGTTTTTGCACAATTTTATTAAATACACATATACTACAATATATAAAGGTTATATAACATAACACTTTATATACCTGCTTAAAATTAATATATTGTAATCTCCTAAAAACAAAACAGTAAGGGATATACACCTTACTGTTTTGTTTTATTATTCATTCTAATTAAATTTTGTAACTACCGCTTGTCTTTCTACTTCTGTAGCTTCAAATAATGTTGCCTCACCAAATCCAAATATATTTGCAAGTATATTATTTGGGAATTTTAATCTATTTGTATTATATTCTGTTACTTCCATATTATATATTCTTCTTGCTGCTTGAAGTTGGCTTTCGATTTTAGTTAATAATTTTTGTAAATTCAAATATGATTCATCTGCCTTAAGTTCAGGATAAGCTTCAACTAACATTAAAAGATTTGTATATCTTTCATTTAGTTCTTGATTTTGTCTCATATTTCCTTCTTCTCTATTATCGTATTCTGATCTTAATCTTGTTATTTCCTCTAAAACAGAAGCTTCATGTTTTGTATATCCTTTAACAGTTTCAACAATATTAGGTATTAAATCAAAACGTTGTTTTAAATACACATCTATTCCACTACTAGCCTGTTTTACTCTTTCTCTTCCATTAACAAGAGAGTTGTATACAATTATTATCCATAGTAAAATTACTGCTACTATTATTCCAAATATATGAGTTCCTGTTAATTTAAAATCTATAAATCTTCCAAACATCGTTAATGGTGGTATAACCATTACTATCATCATAATAGCGACAATTATTATTACTGGATTAGCTTCTCCTCTTTTCAATTTATTCATAATGTCTCCCCCTATAATTCTATTTCATCAATTACCTTGTATATATGTGTAGACAGATTCATCATTGCTTGAAGCATATTATAATATTTTTCTACCGTTTGATATTCCAAAGATTCTTTAAATATATTTGGTTCAAACACTGGACCTGTAAACACTCTCATATATATTTTATCACGAATTATGTGCATTTCAAATGAATACCCATATTTTTCTTTAATATCTACCATTTCAGACATTACATCTGCTGTCAAAAGCCTTACGGCCAATATTTGATTATCACATTCAATATCAAAATTTTTTTCAAATTCTGGTGAGTCTAATTTAATTTTGTTTTTACCATACCCTGCCCAGTTTCTCTTTATATACACATTTGCGCCAAGACTTTTATCTATATTCATTTTTGAAGCAAGTCCATGGAATATAGTTGAATAAGATGTACTACCATCATCATCTCTACTTTCTCTTTCGGTATGAACTTCACAAAATTCTATAGTAGAATTTAATCCTTCTTTTAACTTTATTGGTGATTTTATATAATCCTCTGAATTATATCTATCTATCCACTCTTTATACTCGCCTTCTCTATATTGTTCAATAGTCCATCCTTCTTCAGGATTATATTCCGCACCTTCAAATACATTAGTTATTATTGGTCCAATTATTTTCTTTTTAAATAATTCTCTATACAGCCTTGTTGGCGAATCCTTTTTAGCAGATTTTAAAGAAGATATAATTATAACTGCCACCATTACAAACATTACAATTGGAACTGCTACTATTCCAACACCGCTAGCTATTAGAACAATCATTGCTATAAAAGTACCAAGTACTCCAAATAAAATTTTCTTTGTCTCCGATTTACTCTTTAATCTAAGTTCTTCTAACTCACTTTTATTTTCATTATACAATCTCGTATATAGCGCACTAAAACTTTCTTTCATTCTTTTCTCCTTATGGAGCTTCTAACCAGAATTGAACTGGTGACCTCATCCTTACCATGGATGCGCTCTACCTACTGAGCTATAGAAGCGTTTATGTGATTATACCATATATAAAAACAAAGTAAAACATAAAATAGATGTTTTACTTTGTTTTTTATTATATTTCTAATTTTACTATATTAGCATACAATCTATGCATTAATTCATTTAATTCTTTCATTATATTATAATGATTATCTACTGCGATTCTATCTATCTCGCTTCCATAACTTACTTGTATTATTTCTGGTTTACCTATAACTCTTGCATGCATAGTATTACGTAATATATTAACCTCTATTCTATAACCATACTTATTATATGTTTCTAGCATAAAGTTCATTATATCGTTTGTTAAAACTTCTACAACTGTCTTTTTGTTCATAGCCATAACATCGAATACACCTTCAAATGCTTTGTTTTCCATTTCGTATTTAAAAACATTTCCATCCGCATATTTACCTTCTGAACTTACTTTTATTTTTGTACGTATATCCTTTGGTAAAGAAACTCTTGCATATACACCATAGAAAGCATCTTCAGCTCCATCTGTAATTTCATGAGACACGTCGTAAAGCTCTATTTCATTTACTTTGTTCCCGTCTAATACTAAAGGTGTTACTATTTTATCTTGAGACGAATACTTATCACAAGATTCAACAAACTCAGAAATAATATATTCTTCTTTAGCTATACCTTCTGTTGTAAATCTTTCAGCGTCTGGCAATATTTCTTTTAATATTTTAGGTGCCATTTCATTTAATATTTTCCCATTAAAATCTTGCGACTCATGTTTTATATCCTTCGCCATTTGACTTGCAATTACTATCATCCCTAGTGGAATTACAATAGCTAATCCAAGTACTATATTAAACGGACAGATTAATGCGCCAATTATTATAAATACATATAATACCTTTATAATTCTTTTTTTCTTTTCTTGTTCCTTTCTAGCCATTTCTTCTCTTAAGCTCATCTTTCTCACCTCGTTATATAACTTCTTTTAATTTAGAAATTATATCACATAAGAAATTTAAAGTGCAACCAAATATTACTATTTTTCTTCCAATATGAACTTATTAAGTCTTTTAGCCACTTTTGTTTCAATTCTTGATACATATGACCTAGATATATTTAACATATTTGCTATCTCTTGCTGAGTCTTTTCTTTTTCCCCATTTAATCCATATCTCATATTTATAATACTTCTATCTCTACTACTAAGTTTAGTGTTAATATATTTTATCATATCCTCAGTAATAACTTTTGTATATATATTATCTATCGGATCTATACTCTCCTCTTCTATCACATCTATTAATTCCATATCATTTCCATCTTTATCTGTACCAATAACACTATTTATTGAAACGTCTCCGCTTGTCTTCTTTAAACCTCTTAAATGCATAAGTATTTCATTTTCTATACATCTACTACAATATGTAGACAGCTTAAAACCCTTATCTTCTTTAAAGCTATCTACTCCCTTAATTAATCCAATCGTACCAATAGAAATTAACTCTTCACCATTCTCATCCGCTTGTGAATACTTTTTAGCAATGTGTGCAACCAACCTTAAATTATGCTCTATTAATTTATTTCTCGCCTCTTTATCTTTGTTAAAATGCTTCTTTAATAAATATTCTTCTTCACTTTTACTTAAAGCCTCCGGGAACAACTTTTCCTCAGATATATATCCAAAAAGAAAAAACACATAAGAAAATATATTAGACAAAAACTGTAACATACAATCCACCTCTATATACATTTGTATTAAATAAAGAAAAAAATTTGCCTGTCACGCAAATCCATTTTGTATAATTTAACATATATTACAAACAATATATATGAGGTGAAAATAATGAGTAAAAACGAAGGACATCAAAAAATTAAATGCACAGTTGCAGATTGTACACACAATTGTATAGAAGATTCTACTTGTAGATTAGAAGAAATATCTGTATGTAACTGCAACGCCGTTAAAACAAAAGACCCCAAAAAAGATACCGCATGTGCGTCATACAAATACGATAATGTACAACCTATTGAAAAATAACTAAACTATATATTTAAAAAATATTAATAAGTATATAAAAAAGCCGGCCACAGTAAATTACTGTAGCCGGTTTAAGTTAGATAAGCTTTTCACGAATCTTCTTTACGAAGCTGTTTTTTCTGTCAGATAAGGTAACCATATATCTATCTGAATACGAGATAGTTATACTGTTATAATTACCTTCAAAAACATTGATGCCATCTGCAATGATTTTAATACTGCTATCATTTGCAGGAGTAAGAACTATATCCATTCCAGACGGAATGCAAATACTCTTTGGCATACAGTGTATTTTGCTGTTAACAATAGCCTCGATAGGAGTCATCTGAATTGCTTCAATTGACGGAAACATTATACTTCCTACAGAAGAAATGTTTCTTGCTGTTGAACCCGTTGGGGTTGCGAAAATGAGTCCAGTACCAACAAACGTTTCTAAGAATTCGTAGCCGATGTTTACGTTTGCTCTGAAGGTTTTATCTTCAGCATTAAGAACATTAAACTCGTTTACTGCATAGAAAGTTCTTTCTTTACCCGCAGTATTTACAGTGAGTTTTACATATCTTAAATGCTCTTCGATGTAGTTTGGAATATTTTCTACGAACATTTTAGCGTTTACAATATCGAAACTCTGCATAAAACCTAAGGTTCCACAATTTATTCCGATATACTTCGTTTCCGTATCGTAGTTGTTATCGCTTATCCATTTGATAAACGTTCCATCTCCTCCAAAGCCAATTACAAGATCTGGATTTTCATCCGTAACTTTGTATCCAGCGGCTATAAGTTCTTTCCGAACTTCTTCAGAAACAACCCACGCGTTATTCTTGGTACTGTTTACATAGAGTTTAACTTTCGTTATCATATCCTTTAACCTCCGTAAACAATTTCATAATACTTACATCCTGAATGTTCAGGTTTCCACTTCTTCCGCTGATTATTTGAACCTTAGGCGTAACCACCGGTCCATGATAATCACTACCACAACTTACATAGAGTCCCAAATCATGAGCAAGCTTTAACAGCTCGAAAGTAAGTTCCTTTGGACAATCACTGTGATATGCCTCAATAGCCATAAGCCCCGAATCCATAAGGTCTTTAATATACTCCTTAAGTTCCGGCACTGTCTTTTTAAGACTGCGCGGATGTGCAAGACAAGGTACTCCTCCTGCATCAAGAATATATTTGATTAACTCCTTATCCGTAGGGTCAACCTGCTTTTTAATTGTAAGCGGCTTTACTGGATTAAGGTAGTTATCAAAAGCCTCCGGAACGCTTGAGACATAACCATACTTAAGACAAAGCTTTGCAACCTCAGGTCTTCCGATATTTCCTACAGAAGCCAGCAGTTCCTCTACATCTTCATCTTTAAAAGTAAGGCCGTAATGCGTATAAAGAAGTGAAATAAGAGACAATACTCTCCTTTTGCTATCTTCAGTATATGCATCACAAAGCTCGTTTAATGCCTTGTTTTTAAGGTCAACATTTTGTCCTAACATATGAATGTTAATGGTTGCCACCGAATGTGCTGTGAATTCCACACTAGGAATTACAGTAATATCCTCGTATGGATTTTCCGCTACTGCTATTTTACTCCCTTCAATGTTATTGTGGTCTGCGATTGCGATGTGTGATGCTTTCCGATTTCTTGCCATTTTTACTATTTCCAGCGGATGATATTCACCGTCTGAAAAGATTGTGTGCAAATGTAAATCTTTGTACATGCTAATACTCTCCTTTTCTTCGTTCTATGCCTATAGTTAAGGCATGTTAATATTTTTTGACATATGTATTTTA
>JAZRSA010000013.1:0-10621 GCA_045651205.1 Clostridia bacterium | reverse complement strand
TTATTTCTCATATGTATACCTCTATATTATACATATATATTATTATATATTTTTATATTGTACAATAGTTAAATAAAAAGAAGTGCATATTACACTTCTTTTTTTATTTTTAATATTGTATATATTATTCCTCAACTTTTTCGGTTCTTTTTAATATCTTCTTAATTTCGGCACTTAAGTTTTTAATTAACGCTCTCTTAATTGTACTGCCAAATGTATCTGCCTTTTCATCTATTATTTCAGCAAATTTCTTAAGATTTGTTTGATCTTGCTTTAAAAGTTCTTCTTTGCCGTCATATCTTGTACCCATTATACTTACTATGTTATATAAATCATTATTTTTTACATCTCTTAATCTATCATATAGTACAGACATTTCATATTTAGCAAATACAGGTATTGTACTGTATGGTCCTATCATTTGCTTATAGAATTCGTCTATATTATCTACAAGATTTTTAAATAGATATCCTACTTTTTCACGTATGCATTCATCATAAATTATATCTTTCATCTTCTTGCATTCATCTGCAAATTCTTTTACCATTGCATCTTCAACATCAGTTACTTCGCTTACTGAGTCTAAATCTATTTTATATCTAGATTCGTTTGTTAAAGATAGTTTGTATCCTGTTACAAATTTTGATTTTACATCTGACATATCTACAGTTATTATTTGCATATCGTTTAGATATTTGTATACTGCAAATACTTTAACATAATCTTTAGAAGGAACATTTCCCTCTTTAATATCATATAATACTTGTTCTCTTAAGATACTAAAGTCAAAGTCTGAAAGCTTCCAATATGCACCTGTTAAAAGCTTCATATAGTTTGGATCAGAACGCTTATCTGCTTTTTGATTTAGCATTTCTTTCATATTTGAACCAAATATTTTTTCATCAAATATTCTTTTTCTTACATATACTTCTACAAATTTGAAGAATCTATATTCTTCTTTTGAATTTAAGAAATATCTTGTATCGAATTCACGTAAGTAATATCCTTTTTGATCATTAATTAAACTTGAAGTATATATGTAAGATAGATATTCTTCGTTAGATTCTACATCTGTAAATATTTGTTTTACTTCGCTACCAACTTTTATTTCAAAAGAGATTGCTATAGTAAACATTAATAATGTTCTTAAAACATCTCTTGGTGTTTCTGGATATGCATCCTTTACAGCAGCGAATATTCTTTCAAAATCATTTAAAGCATGTTTTAATACTCTTAGATTCTTTGTATTTGTTTTATTAAATGTAGCTATTATTGTAGACATCTCTTCTTTTAAGAATTTAGATAAAGATAAATTGTATTCATATTTCATTATCATACCATTTAATATATATGTATATTCTGGCATATATTCAAAACACTCACCAATTAGCTTTTCTTTGATTCTTTCATAAGCATTAGTTCTATCAAAAATACTTTTAATTTTAGAATCTAGTTTGTTTACAAATGGTTCTAATTTATCTTCATTATTAATAGCTCCTTCTTCTTTTAAAAGCATAGTTGCTATTAATGTTTTCATTTCTATATTATTATTCTTAAACTTAGTCGCAAGTTCTTTTTCGTTACAAATAAGAATTGTTTTAATTCCATCATGTTCAACGAAATTGTTTATATATCCTAGTATATCTATAATATCTATATTCGCTCTTTCAAGGTCGTCGAAGCATAACACTTTATCATCTGTTGAAAACGCTTTAGCAAAGTCCATTTGAGTATTTGTATTCATAGCTCCATATAAATTAGCTATGTCTATACCTGTTTTAACATACTCTGGGATTACGTTCCCATCAGAATCTTCTACAAACTTTTTAAGCGATTTAGATATCATAGGATTTGTTTCTAAGAATATCTTTTTACTTATTTCTTCAATACTATTTATACCATATAACGATATATATATAGTTTTATATCTCTTTCCTTCTTCGTTTGCTATGTTTTCTATTCTTTGTCTTAACTTATGGTTCCAAAAGTGTGTTTTACCACTGCCCCATTCACCATTTATCATAACAGCGTAATCTGTATATGGCTTTCTGATATAATTTTCAATACTTTCTACTAACTCTTTCATAAATACCCCCTACTACATTAAAATCTCTATTTTGTATTTTAAGCCAGTTGTTCTAGCTTTTTCATTAGTATTATCTATCATATAATCTATAACAGAGCGTCTTCCAATAAATATTAAAAGTCTTTTTGCTCTTGTCATAGCAGTATATATCAAATTACGATTAAACAGTTTTTCAAAGCAAACATATACTGGAATTATAACTGCATCAAATTCGCTTCCTTGACTCTTATGAACAGTGACTGCATATGCATGCTCAAGTTGATCAAGTTCGTCAAAGTCATATCTTGTTTTCTTTCCATCAAAGTCTACAATTAAATATTCATCTTTTGTATTAATTGTTTCAATATATCCAATATCCCCATTGTATATACCTGTACCTTGTACACCTTCATAGTCCCAATTAATATCATAATTATTTTTAACTTGCATTACTTTATCGTTTTCATAGAATACTCTGTCTCCCATTTTTCTATGACGCATTTCATCATTAGGATTTAGTGTTATTCCTTGAATTAATTTATTAAGTTCATGTGTACCAATTTCAGTCTTCTTTATTGGCGTTATAACCTGCGTATTTAAGGCTAAATCCTCACCAAAGAAATTCTTTATCCTATGAGTTAAAAGGCTCTCTAATTCCTTTTTAGTCTCTTCTACGCTGTTTGTTTCGATATAATATAAATCTGTATCTTTAGATTTGAAGCTAATGTGCTCACCAGCCTTAACGCTGTGTGCTCCCATTATTATATCGCTCTTTGCACTTTGTCTATATATTTCTGTTAAGCATACTGTGTTTACAACATTTGAGTTAATTATATCTTTAAGTACATTACCTGCACCTACAGATGGTAATTGATCACTATCTCCAACTATAATTAACTTTGTATGATCAGATAAAGCTTTCATTACATTGTTCATAAGTATTGTATCTATCATAGACGCTTCATCTATAATTAATACATCTTTATCTATTACAGATACAGGAAAATTTACAAATGTATCTATATCCGTATCTTCTATCTTTGTTATTTCTAGAAGTCTATGTAATGTTTTAGCTTCTTCCCTTGTTGTTTCAGTTATTCTTTTAGCTGCTCTTCCTGTTGGTGCTGCAAGTACATAGTCTTGTCCACGTTTTCTTAGTATGTCTATTACACACTTAATTATTGTAGTCTTACCAGTACCAGGACCTCCAGTTATTACAGAAATATTGTTTTTTATTGCTGTCTTAACAGCTTCTTTTTGTGTATCTGAAAGTACAATACTTTGTGCCTCAGATACTTTTTCTATATCTTTATCTAGCTTAATATTAAGCGTTGGTTTCTTTGTTAGTTCTATAATCTTTCTTGCTATATTAAGTTCTGCGATATACATACTTTTTCTATATACAAATTCTTTTTCATCTCTAGGCTCTATAACAACTTTATCTTTATGTTTTAGATTCTCTAAAGCTGCTTCTATATGCACAGAGCTTACACCAAGTAATCTTTCTGCATTATCTAAAAGCAAATCTTTGTCTATATTAGTATGTCCTTCACGTATATACCAAGTAAGAATATATATGATTCCTGCTTTAACTCTATCTGGATGGGTAGCATCTATATTAAGACTTGTTGCAAGTGCATCTGTAGTCTTAAAATCTAGATTAGATACAAAATCCATTAAAGCGTACGGATTTTCTTTTATTATATTTACGGCATTAATTCCTAAAGCATCATATATTTTCATAGCCATATTAATACCAATACCATGTTTACTTAAGAATGAAGTAAGATTAAATCTTTCCCATTCGTCGTTTATATATTCGCTTAAGGCATATGCTTTTTCATCATTAAAGCCTTTAATGTCCATTAATAAGTCTGGTTTGTATCTAATAACTTCTAAAGCATCATCACCATATATTTTTATTATTTTTTCTGCAGTTTTCTTACCAATCCCTTTTATACCACTTTTAGCAATATACTCTATTAAAGCGGTAGCATCACTTGGTAATACTTTAGTAATTGTTTTAAACGCAAATTGTTCTCCATAAGATTTATGATAAGTAAACTCACCGTCTAGTTCGTATTCATCTCCTGGTTCTATAGCTCCAGTTTCACCTACAGCAGTAACATACTCTCCTTCTGATTTCATCAAAAAGACAGTATATCCATTGCTTTCATTTTTATATATAATTTGTGAAACCTTTCCTACTAGTACCATTTATCTTCCTCTTATCTTACATTTGTTTATTATTACTTAATTAGTCTTATTTCAATTCCTACTACATTAAATTCTTTAATTTCTTCTTCTGGATAAAACTTAGCCATATCTTGTGGATGAGCTATTTCGCTTTCTTTATATCCAAGTCTTACTTTGTTAAAAGCTAAATACATATCTTTAAATGATTCAAAAATATGTAATGCATAAACTTCTGCTGTTACTTTTTCATCAGTTACTATATTAGTAAACTCTATTATATCTCCTGGCTTTATAGCTCTTCTTTTTTCATCATAAAGTCTCATTTCTATATCCTTTGTACCAGCTTTAATGCTGTTAAAAGGTGAATCTTGTAGTCTCATTTGATGTACCATATGTATTTACCTCCTTCTTTATTATTTTTATATATTTGTTATATTTTTTATTTATTTTTCTTTTTAAGTAATCCTCTGCACTTTTTGTATATTGGTAATAGATTTACAAAAGCAAAGTATATGCTCTTTTTATACACGTGATCTATTTCACCAACAAACTTAGTAACACCTTCTTGATGACAAAAGCCTTCTTTAAATCTATATAATCCATTAGACTTGTCCATCTCAAAAACGCCACCAAAGTCATACTCTGTACAACCTGTTTCTAAAGCCCATCTAACCATTGTTTGTTGCATTAGATAGTTTGGCATTAGATTACGTTTTTCATTTGAGCTTGCACCATAGATGTAGAATAACTTACCACCATAGTTTAATGCTATAGCTGCAGATAAAGGTTGTCCCTCGTGTTCTGCTACGTATATTCTTAAGTGTTCCTCATCATATGCTTCAAGCATACGCATATAATATTCCTTGCTTCTTAGAGATATTTTATCTCTAGTTGCAGTAATTTCAGATAACTCGTGGAATATTTCAATATCTTTAGGATCTCTTGACCATCTTACTGTTACACCTTTTTTCTCAGCAACACGAATATTGTATCTAGTCTTTTCACTATATCCTTTAAATATTTCTTCTTCAGTTTTAGTACCCATACGGATTATCATATTATATATTGGTTGGATAAACTCATGTTTATGTTTATCTTGGTTTCTTACTTTAAATCCAGATTTCTTATACATACCTTCTAATTTTTCACTGTATAATGCTTCAGGATCCATTTTAAGTACAAATGCGTTATATTTCTTTGCTAAAGGTTTAGCCTCTTCAACTAATTTCTTAACTGTAGCTACATCTTCAATATCGCAAACAGGACCACGAGGTGCATACATAATACTAATACCTTTTGCAAATTTACGTATTAGTATCATCATAGCGGCAGTGATGTTGCCGTTTTGTTCTAAATAAACGGCTTCTTGTTCCCACTCACCTTCTTTAATCTTACCCCAATTTAAATCCTGAAGTGCGCTTGTATGTTCCCTATTTCTAACAAAGTTATTGTACTTTTCTACTTCATCCTTATTAGTTCTATCTAATATAGGCATGTTGTCCTCCTTATATTTTTTCTATCTTTTGTCCTTCTTTTGTGTCTATTACTTTATAGCCTAATGCTAATAATTCATCTCTTATTTCATCAGAAGTTTTGAAATCTTTATTAATTCTTGCTTCTTTTCTTCTTTCAAGTAAAGCTTCTATATTTGCATCTAATTCTACAGTTTCTTCTTTCTTAAATGGAGCTCTATCCATTCCTAAAGATAATACTGTATCGAATTTATCTAATAATTTAGCATACTCTTTTGAACGATTGCTATTCTTAGCTATTTCCCATACTACAGCTAAAGCTGCTGGCATATTCATATCGTCATTTATTGCATCTAAGAATTCTTGTTCTAGTCTAGCTATTTCAGCTTCATCTACTGTACCAGTTCCATTTACGTGTTCTTTATAGTTTTCACGAAGTCTATTAAGTGATGTTTGAGCTGCATCTATTCCTTCCCATGTATAGTTTAATTTATTTCTATAGTGTGATGTAAAGTTTAGATATCTATATGAAAGTGGTTCATAACCTCTTTCTTCTATAGTAGTTACTGTGTAGCAGTTACCAAGACTCTTAGACATCTTTCCACCATCCATAAGTAAGAACTCATTGTGTATCCAGTAATTAGCCGGATTTACTCCTGTAGCACCTTTAGCTTGTGCAATTTCATTTTCATGGTGAATTGGAATATGATCTACTCCACCTGTATGGATATCAAATTTCTCACCAAGATATTTATTACTCATTGCGCAGCATTCAATATGCCATCCTGGATAGCAGATTCCCCAAATACTATCCCATTTCATAATGTGATTTTCTGGTGCTTTAATCCATAATGCAAAGTCTAAAGGATTTCTTTTTTCTTCATCTACTTCTATTCTTGCTCCAGCCATTTGTTTTTCTAGATTTACTCTTGAAAGTTCACCGTAAGATGGAAGTTTAGAAGTATCAAAATATACACCTTTTGATGTTTCATATGCATATCCATTATCTTGTATTCTCTTAACATACGCTTCCATTTCTCTAATATGTTCTGTAGCTGGTGTTATATGTTCTGGTCTTTCTATATTTAATTTTTCTATGTCTCTTAAGAATTTATCTGTATATTCTTTAGCGATATCTAATGGATTTCTCTTAGTTTCTCTTGCTGCTTTTTCCATTTTATCTTCGCCTTCATCAGCGTCAGATGTCATATGTCCAACATCTGTTATATTCATTACGTGATTTAATTTATATCCGTTATATTTTAAAGTTTTTCTTAGAGTGTCCATAAATATATATGCTCTCATGTTTCCAACGTGAGCTTCGCTATATACTGTAGGTCCACATGAATACATCTTAACCATTTCTTTGTCTAGTGGTATAAACTCATCTTTGCTTCTTGTTAATGTATTGTATAATTTTAGCATAATATTTTCCTCCCTTTTCATTTTATTTTTTATTTGTTTTAATTATACTATAAGTTATAATTTTACTCACCATATTATATATTAGAATCCCTTATTTTGCAACTATTTTAAGGTATTCTTTTGGTATAAATTGTATTAAAAAAATAACCAGAATATTTCTATTCTGATTATTTATATTTTTACTCGTTTATATCTGTAAATCCATCTCCTGTATCTACTTCTGGATCAGATGCAAGTTTAATGTTTGTTGCTCTTGAAGTTTCTGCTATTAATCTTAGTGTTTCTTCAGGGCATTTACCAGTTAGTGTTATTCCTGCTTCAGTTCTATAAAAAGCATCCGTATAATCTTCTAGAACCTTGCTGTCTATTTTTAACGTTCCACCCAAAACAGCACAACCTGCATATACTTTTTTCATATTTACTACTTTAGATGGTATTTTTACTCCTGTTACTAGTTCTTCGCAATTTTCATATGCACCTTCTATAACCTTAACATTTTCTGGGAATGACGATGCTGTTCTTAATTGTTCACAACCATTAAATGTGTTTGTCATATTTACTACTCCTGCTGGTATTTTCGGAGCATATAATATACCGCCACAGTTATAATATGTATTTATCATTTCTCTTGCGTTTTCTGAAACATTTGGTGGTTGTTGCATAAATACACACTCTTCATATGTGCTCGTTAGCATTGTTACAGGAACTCCAAAAATTTCACTTTCAATATCTGGATACAAAGCATAAGAAATATCTGTTACGTGCACTCCCCATTCTGGATTGGCTTCATCTTCATTAAACACTACCCATTGTTCATTTACGTAATGTTTGTTACATACATATGTATAATCATTATACATTATTATATCGCCAGTTTTTGGTTTACCTGCTTTTAATTTTTCAAGTGTTGACCCCTCTACAAGTTTTACTTTCATACCAGGATATTTAGCTAATTCTATATTTTGTCTATATGGTGTTTCTTTTATTTGTAATATATCTCCATCAATTTTTATACCATATCCATCCATAGTCATTGTTGCATATACTCTTCCTTCGTATATTATTCTATGGCCATCAGCATCTGTTCTTACTTGCATTTCAAGTGTTCCATCTGCTCTTGTTACTGTCATTTTTCCATTAGCATTTAATATAACAGCTCCATTTCCACCTTCTATTAAACCAACATATTCATATTCTCTATATATACCATGAACTGAATCAAAAGAAAGTATAAATTGATATTTATTATCTAACATTAATTCATATCCATCTGCTGAAAACTGTCCTTCTAAATTCCCCACATTAACTGAGCGCGTTCCATATTTTAGATTTTTTTCATTTTGTTTTTCATCGCATAATAATATAAATCCATTATCTGGGGTTGCTGAATAAGAATCGGCTGTTCCATCTTCGTGAAATATCAAAACATAAACTTTTGTTAAACCATCTTCATCTACTATAGTTAGTTTATATGGCAAGTCAAAAAAGAAGCCATATTTATTCATATTTCCTACTTTATCTATTACTTGAACTCCAGTTTCAGATACATCAATTTTATATTGTCTGTAATTTACTTTAGTAAGCCTTTCTAATATATATTGTCTATATTGCGCTTCTGTAGTAGCACCTTTAGATTGAGCTTGAGTCCATAATTTTTCGACTTTAGCCTTCAATTCATTATATGGTAATGTTTTTACTTTCATAGAATCTAACAACCAAAATATACCTATACAAGCAAGTATAACAGCTACAACACCTATAGCCGCTAGTTTTTTGAAAGATTCTTTATCTATTCCATATTCTTTTTCTATCTTCTTAAAAAATTCTTCCATTGTACACCTCTCATTTAGTTTATTCTATATCATTTTATATTTTATTTCAACAAGATTTATATATTATTTATACAATTTATTACTTGTTGATTAATAATCCTATAAAAGGGTCGAGACCCTAGAAAATTAATTCTAAGGTCTCTTTGAGGGAGGTGATGGGGATAGAGCGGGTATATATATAAACTTTATAAACTCTTATTCGATCATGGGAGAATCTCAAATAAGAATTCACAAAGGTTGTTGTCTAAACCTACACGCTAACTTTAAGTTAGTTTTCTCCTAAAATATTGGCTTTTACACCGATTTTATCTATATACAATTTATCTATTAAGACTAATTTAAATTTTTCGTACGCAAATAATTATAGCATATATAAAAAATATAAGTCAACTACTTTTTTAAAATAATTCTAATTTTTTCTGCTGTAACATTAAACTCTTCTGATATAATTTTTTCAATCATAGCCACTTGCGCTTTTTTAAGCTCTCCATCTAGTTTAACTATTACATTATACGCATCATCCGTTGGGACTATTACTATCTCTTCAATTCCTTTAGCTTTTATTATTCCTTCTACAATTTCTATTAGATGTTTTTTCTTCACAACTTCATCTAGCTTTTCATTATACATTTTTACTTCACTGCTACTTACATTTATACTTGCAAGTTCCTTATATGTAGCTTCAAGTTCAGAAAACATGTTGTCTCTAGAATTTCTATACTCCTCAAGACCTTTTTTATCATCGTTGTATTCTTTATCTTTATACAAACTACTATCTTTGTCTAGTACAGTTTCTTTAGTCTCGGCATATATATTTACTTTTTCTCCATCTACTCTTACCGTATTACCCAGCCCTTCTTCTCTTTCTGGATCGTATTTATAATTGATATAACCAGCTATCATTATCATAAAAGCAATAGATAGCATTGCCAGCTGGCTCCTTTTAAAAACTTTCATACAGCCTCCTCTATTTATTTACAAATATTTGTATCTTATGTATAGGAATACTTGTAGCATATGACACAGCTTGTTTGATATTACTTCTTGTTTCATCTGTAATACTACCGCTAACAACAACAATAGCCCCACTCGCTACAGCTGTCTCTTTGCTTTCCACTATGGCAACTTTACCACCATTTTTTGATTCATATGCAACTGTTTTTTCTGTAGTACTTTTCGTGCTCTCTTTTGTATCTTCTTTCACACTATCTATATTTTCTTTAACATCATATACAGGAATTACTTTCTCAGTAGTAGAATAACTTATCATAACGTCAGCCGAATTTACACCTTTTATTTTAGATATAATATTTGCAAGTTTTGACTCTAAGTCATTGGCAACTTCTATACTTACATTATTGCTGGATGTTTCTGAAACTATACTTACTTTATTTGAATCATCAAATATATAGTTCATCGCTATTAGTATTATTGCTAACAATACAACTATTAATATCAAATTACTTGTTTTCTTGTCCTTATTTAAAATTTCTTTTAACTTATCTATCATATGTTTATTCTCCCTTTATTACATTTATACATTTTTTCTGAAGTTCATATTCATCAACTAGAATTGTTATAACTTTCTTTGCATCATCTACAGTATTAACATCAGTAATATATATATTAAC
>JAZRSA010000012.1:0-17056 GCA_045651205.1 Clostridia bacterium | reverse complement strand
GAAGTTTTCGTCAAAGGTTACTGCGAAAATTTTATTATAGAAGAATACAATGAAGAAAATATAAAGGATTTAACATTCATGGGAATGGTAGCGTTTATAGATCCTATTAGAGAAGAATCAATAAAATCGATTAGTGAATGTAATAAAGCTGGAATAAAAGTTCTAATGATTACAGGGGATCATCCACTAACTGCATTCTCAATTGCTAAAGAATTAAAACTAACAGAAACATTTGATGAAGTAACAACAGGAGACGAAGTCGATAAATATTTATCTAAAACTAAACTAGAATTTGATAATTTTGTTAAATCAAAAAAAATATTCACAAGAGTAACCCCAATTCAAAAGTTAGAAATAATTGAATCTCTAAAAAGACAAGGGGAATTTGTTGCAGTTACAGGTGATGGAGTAAACGACGCACCAGCGCTTAAAGCAGCTAATATCGGTGTTGCAATGGGAAGTGGAACAGATATAGCTCGTGAAACAGCGGATATGATAATAGTAGATGACAACTTTACATCAATAGTAGCAGGTATTAAAGAAGGACGTGTAGCATACGCTAATATACGTAAAATAATACTATTCTTAATATCTTGTGGTTTAGCAGAAGTTGCATTCTTCTGTCTAGCAATAGTATTAAATCTACCAATGCCATTAGTTGCAATTCAACTGTTATGGTTAAACGTTGTAACAGATGGTGTTCAAGACTTTGCTTTATCTTTTGAAAAAGCAGAAAAAGGAATACTAAGAGAAAAACCACGTGATCCTAAAGAATCTATATTTAACAAAGAATTATTACAAGAAATTCTAGTTTCAGGTTCAGTTATAGGAGCAGTTGTATTTACAGTTTGGTACTTCTTATTAAATAAATTAAATATGGAAGTAGATATGGCTCGTGGATACATTATGGCACTTATGGTGTTTATACAAAACATACATGTATTTAACTGCAGAAGTGAACATAGATCAGCATTTAGCACACCGCTTAGCAATAACTGGTTTATACTATGCGGTGTAGCAGCATCAATTCTATTACAAATAATAGTTATGGAAGTTCCATTCTTCTCAACATTCTTACAAACAGTATCTATACCATTTGTACATTTAGCATACTTGTTTGCAACAGCAGCATTAATACTAATTGTTATGGAATTCTACAAACTAATAAACAATGCTATTAGAAGAACAAAAACTAAAAAAGCATAGAAAATATAATTAAGCAAAAGGTTTAGTAACAACTAAACCTTTTGTTTTTTTACATATGTGATATAATGAAGGAAAAGTTAAAGGAGAAATACATATGAAAAATGTAGGAAATACATATGATTGGCAAGCAATGGTTATTGTGACTGTTTTAATGCTAATAGGTTTTGGTATACTTTATGCAACCGGACTTTTCGGAGTTGTTAGTTTTGAAGCATTTGTAGAGTGGTTTATGCAATTTGGTATGGCATTAATATTTTGTGGTTTTTTTATAGGAGTGGGCTTGTATTGTTGGGTATTATACTTTAGAAATGTAGTAGCTAAGCCTAAAGAATGTACTTTGTATCTTAAAGAAAAAGAAGATAATATGTGTACATTTCTAGATAAGAAAGGCAATATATTTTATTTTGAAGATTCTAATTATACAGTTGGACATTACTATTTAGTATCTAAAACAAAAGATCATATACATAGTATAAAAGGCGAGTCAATGGATAATTTTGAGATTAAAACTAGAATAAATTATTGGCTAAATTTCTATACACCAATAGGAGATTTTGAGAATTTATTTTTACTGCCAATTCTGTATGTAATAATGTTACCATTTTGTTTTATGATATTTGTCCCAAGTATTGTAGCTAAAATAATTGGTATTTTATCGTTTGTACCTTGTGGTGGGATATTAATTTATGACTTAAAGGAAAAAATAAGAAGGAGTAGAGATTAATGATAGACATAGTTAAAGCCAAGCAAGCATTTAAGAAGTTTTTAGAAAGATATAAAACAGAAGAAGATGTATTAGGATTTGAACTTAAAGTAGTACATACATATCATGTGTTAGAGAATGCTAGAGTAATAGCAGAAAAACTAAATCTTAGTGAAGAAGATATAAAACTTGCAGAGTTAATAGCGCTTTTGCATGATGTAGGAAGATTTGAGGAAATAACATTCCTTAAGCAGTTTGATAGTATAAATTTTAATCACGCAGAACACGGTGTAAAGATGCTTTTTGAAGATGGCTTAATTAGAGAATTTATAGAAGATAATACTTATGATGAAATAATTAAGATTGCAATAGCAAATCATAATAAATTAGTTATAGATGATGGGCTAGAAGAAAGAGCTTTGCTTCACGCAAAGATAATTAGAGATGCAGATAAATTAGATAATTTTAGGGTGAAGAAGGAAGAAAAAATAGAAGCAATATTTCCTGGCAGAGTAAAAGATAAAGAACATATAGAAAATTCAATTGTATCAGACAAGGTGTATGAAACGGTTATGGATAAACAATGTGTAAATATACACGATAGACAAACAGCATTAGACTGTTGGGTTTGTATTTTAGCTTTTATTTATGACCTAAACTTTAAGGAAACATTTGAAATAATAAAAGAGCTAAACTATGTGGATGTGTTAATAGATAGATTTACATACACTAAAGAAGAAACAAAAGAAAGAATGGAAGCTATACGTTTATTAGTAAATAAATATGTAGAAGATAATATAAAATAGGAGGAAAGTATGAAAAGTATTAGTTGGAATAATGATACAATAGAAATAATAACAGAAAAGAAAATACTATTTGGAGGGATATCTTTAAAAACAAATATAATAAAAATACAAGAAATTAAAAAGGTAACTAAAGAAGAATTTGCTGGAAATTTAAATTCAGTAACAATCATTACACAAGATGATAACGAAGAATTTATCATATTAAAAGAAATGAAAGAACAAAGTGAATTAATTAGTATGTTAGATTTCTTAATAAAATCAAAAGAAAAGTATGCATATGAAGTAAAACTGTTAGATATAGAAACTTTAGAAGAAAAGGGTATATAGGTGGTAATATGGAACTAAATGAAAATGGATTTATCAAAATAGAAGTTGAGAATCTTATAGATTGGCAAGAACCAAATGGCGAAGGCTGTATGGTTTCAGACAAAATTACAAAAGAAGGTTGGAAAGTAGGATACATGTATAGAGAAGAACCAAGCCCTAATAATCCGGATAGTGGCTGGAGAATCTTTAAGGGAGATGAAGACGAAGAATACACTTCTAATCCAAACAATGTACATATATTCGCCTTAAACACAATCTGTAACTATGATAAAGATATTATTCCATATTTAAATTCAAAAGTTGGAACATCATATATTAGAGTAAACGAAAACACATTTGAAATAGATGATGGAACAAAAGAAATACATTTTATGAAACAATAATAGAATAAAAGCAGACGTTTTCGTCTGCTTTTTGTAGTGTAAAATTATGTTTAAATATGCTAATGTAATAAAACATACATTATTCTTTATTCATTTTTGTTTAAGAATAACGCTAGTTCTTTTAGCATATTACAACCGTGTTTAATTTGTTTATCTGTAAACTTGTTTAGACAAATTTTTGTATCATTTATTAGATTAGTATCTTTGCCAAACAGAATATAATCTGCGGAAGTGTTTGTGAATTCGCAAAGTAATTTTAGCTTTTCTAAAGATAACATACATTTACCTTTTTCTACTTGCCCTAAATATTGTGGGGTAATACTTAGTTCTTTTGCAAAGGCTTCTTTAGTCTTGCCTAATTCTTCGCGAATAGCGGTAATTCTTTTACCAATTTCAACTTTCATATAATTTCAACCTCTTGTTAACCACATTTTAAGACTGATGTAGATTTTATGAATGAAAATACACACTATATAAATGTGGTAAAATGTGACAATTTATGATATATTAAAACTACTGAGGTGGAGGGGAATATGGTTACTAAACATGTAAATATAATGTTAATAGAAGATGATGTGAGCGAAGTTGCTAAATTTAAAGAAGTTTTCAAAGATAGAAAAGATGTATCTTTAGTTGCTGTTACTAACTCATCAAGTATAGCTATAGATGAGTTTAAGAAGTATAAACCTGATGGAATAATTATAGACCTAGAATTAACAGATGGTGAAGGTAGTGGTTTTGAGTTTATGGAACAAATAAACGATATGAATTTAGTTACATTACCTAAGATGGTAGTTACAACTAACGTGCATTCAGATGCTGTTTATGATTATTGTCATAAGAACAATGTGGATTTTGTGTATTACAAGAAGCAAAACAATTATTCTCCGGAGAAGATTGTGAATACACTTGTAATGCTAAGCGGTTACCAAAGCAAGAAAAAGAAAGAAGATCCAAACGAGAGTAACGGAAGTACAGTAGATAATATTAAATTTAAGATAGAGAAAGAATTAGATAAAATAGGTATAGGTAATCATTTGCAAGGAAGAAAATATCTTCGTGACGCAGTAGTATATATTCTAACTTTTGATGAAGGAAGAGTATCTATTGCACAACATTTAGCAAGTGTATATAAAAGGTCACCAAGTACAATAAGTAGAGCAATGCAAAATGCAATAATACATGCTTGGAGAGTTACGCCAATAGAAGATTTAACAAAATATTATACTGCAAGAATAAATTATGAAACAGGAGTACCAACACCAACTGAAATGATATATTACTATGCAGATAGAATAAGAAAAGAAATGTGGGTATAAATAAAACAGTAAAGGGCAAGCAGAAGTTTGCTCTTTATTATTTTTCTCTATTTATATATACTTATTCTTGTGATATAATCTAAAAGTGTTTGGAGGTAAATATGGATATAAGGGAAATGTTATTAAATTTTGTTCCATCTTGTGAACAAGAAGAAAGAGATATAGAATTTTTATTAAAATATATAGATACATACGATGATGTATTAACTAGAGATAATGTAGTAGGGCATTTTACATCTTCAGGATTTATAGTAAACAAGGATAGAACTAAATGTTTAATGATACATCACAATATATATAATGCTTGGTCTTGGACTGGTGGACATGCAGATGGTGATTCGGATTTTCTACATGTTGCAGTAAAAGAAGCTGAAGAAGAAACGGGTATTCCGAAAGAAAGAATAAAAGTGCTTACTGAAACGCCTGCTACTATAGAAGTATTAACAGTAGATGGGCATGTTAAAAGAGGAAAGTACGTATCAAGTCATCTTCATTTAAATGTGGCATATTTACTAGAAGTAGATGAGTCTGAAGAAATAAGAATTAAACCAGATGAAAATAGCGGTATTAAATGGATAGAATTAGATAAACTAGAACAAGCTGGTGTTGAAACTAAAATGGTACATACATATAGAAAATTAATAGCTAAGGCTAAAAATATATAAGGAGATTTATGATAGAAGTAATATCAGATAAAAAATATTCTTTCACTAATTTGCAAGATTTCTTTAAGTGGTTAATGAAAGAAGAGAATATAGATAGTATTAAAGTAAATGGAACAGAAGAAGCAAACAATGTATACAAGTTTGTTAAATATTATAAACAAACTAAAAAAGAATGCGAACAAGCTTTGGTAAATGCAAATGACACTTTCAAAGAAGATAAAGACAACGATTTAGTTAAAGAAAGTATACAAGAATTAATTAGAGTAAATTCTGATGGTAAATTTTTAAGAGCGATGTTAATAGCTTTGGGTTATAGAACATTTGCTAATAACAAAGATAATGCATATTTACCACTTGCTGCAGCGTATGAAACATTCCAAACAGCAATACTTATCCATGACGATATAATAGACAACGCGGTGCTAAGAAGAGGTAAAGAAACAATACCAATTTCATATAAAGCTAGATTTGATGAATATAAAAACAAAGATAAAGTTACATTTGAAACTAAGAAAAACCACATAGCAGATTCTTTGGGAATATGTATTGGAGATTTAGGTTTCTATCTTGCTAACAAAATAATAATAGATAATTACAAAGATAATGCAAAACTTGCAGAGATATTAAGTCTATACAACAAGATAGTAATTAATACAATTAAAGGTGAAATAATAGATGTAAAACTTCCTTTTGATGCAGAGTATCTAGGAGAAAGCGTAACAAATGAAAATTCTGTAATGGAAATATATCATCTTAAAACATCTTGGTATTCTGTAGTAGGACCATATCTTTTAGGAATGACACTTGCAGGCTCAAACAAAGAGTCTATGGATAAAATGGAAAATATATTAAACAATCTTGGTATAGCATTCCAAATAAAAGATGACCTTTTAGGAATATATGGTGTGGAAGAAGAATTAGGTAAATCTGCTTCTTCTGACATATCTGAGTTTAAGCAAACTATACTTTATGCATATTTAGTAGAAAAATCACCAGAATATTTGGATGAAATAAACAAATACTATGGTAAAGAGGAACTTAAATTTGAAGAACTAAATATAGTTAAAGAAATATTTGAAAAGTCTGGTGCTAAAGTTTATGCAGAAAATATTATGAATAAGCTTTTTGCAAATGCCATAAACAGTCTTAAAGAGGAAGAAATATTAGAAAAAGAATATAAAGAAATATTATTAGGATTAGTAGAGTACTTAAGGTTAAGAACTAAATAATTTTACATAATACTTGAAAAAACGGCTAAAATGTTGTAATATATTTAAGGAAGGAGGCAGAAAATGCAATATACAAAAAAAGTAATGGATCATTTCGCGAATCCAAGAAATGTAGGAGAACTAGAAAAATATAACGCAGTTGCAGAAGTAGGAAATGCTAAATGCGGAGATATCATGAAAATGTATCTATATATAGAAGACGATATAATAAAAGACATATCATTCAAAACTTTTGGTTGTGGAGCTGCTATAGCAACAAGCTCTATGGCTACAGAATTAATAAAAGGTAAACATATAAAAGAAGCTTTGAAATTAACAAACAAAGCAGTTGTTGAAGCTTTAGAAGGATTACCACCAGTTAAACTTCACTGTTCAGTTTTAGCAGAAGAAGCTGTTAGAGCGGCAATATTAGATTACTTAAAGAAAACAGGTAGAGAAGAAGAATTTGAAATTAAAAAGTGTAATGGTTGCTGTAAAGCATGTGATCACGCACACTAGAAGGTGGAAATATGAGACAAGCAACAAGATTAATAATTGAAGATGGTGAAGATATTATCTTCATAAAGAGAACTAAAAAAGTTAGCGGTAGCCCTAAAGTGTTTTATGTGTTACCAGGTGGTTTTATAGACGAAGGAGAAACTCCTGAACAAGCTGGTATCCGTGAAGCTAAAGAGGAATTAACATTGGATGTTGTGTTAGATGGATTCTTTACAAAAGAATATGTTGAAGAATTAGATAAAGAAGAATTCTATTATTTTGCTAAAATACTAAATGGTAGACCTAGACCTGGAAAAGGTGAAGAATTTAAGAATATGAGTATAGATAGTCCATATGGATTATACGAAATAGCAAAAATAAATAGAAAAGAAATAGCAGCATATGATATATTACCAATAACAATTAAAGATAAATTGGTTGCAACATATGTATAAAATTAATAATATATGATATAATGAACAGACTAGAAGACTAGTCTGTTTTTTATGTAATAAGGGGTATATAAAATGAGTACGGTAATAGTTCCTGCATATAATCCTGATGAAAAATTATTAGAGGTTATAAAGGATATAAAATCATACAACATAGATAGAATAATTGTAGTAAACGATGGTAGCAAGGCGGAATGTGATAAGATATTTGCAGAAGCAGAAAAATCTGCTACTGTTTTGGTTCATAAGGAAAATAAGGGCAAAGGTGTCGCAATAAAAACTGCGATGAAATATATACGAGACTTAAGAATAGAAGATAAAGTGTTAACAATTGATGCTGATGGACAGCATAAGATGAGTGATGGCATAAGATTGCTAGAAGGACTAGAATTAGGAAAAAGAGAACTTGTAACGGGCAAGAGAAATTTCAAAGTTAAAATGCCTTTTAAGAATAAACTGGGGAATTTAATAAACACATATACATTTATATTATTAAGCGGTAAAAAGGTAAGTGATACACAAAATGGTATGAGGGCTTTTGGAACAAACTTGATAGACTTTTTATTGGAGATTGAAGGCGAGAGATACGAATACGAGATAAATGGTTTGGTTCAATGTGTAAAAAATAAAGTAGATATAAAAGAAGTAGATGTTGAGGTTTTATATTTTGAAGGAAATAGTTCTTCACATTTTAGAGCTTTAGTCGATTCTTTTAGAGTGTATGGAACGATGTTTGTGTATTTGGGAAGTTCACTTATAAGTTTTGTAATAGATTATATAAGCTTCTTAACTATATTTTATATAACAAATCATTTGGCAATGGCGAATATAATTGCAAGATTAATAAGTGCAACTTGCAACTTTTTGCTAAATAGTAAAGTGGTATTTAAACAAAAGAAAATTAAGTTTAAACAAATATTACAATATGCGCTACTTGCTGTTTGTGTGTTGGCAGTTAATACAACTCTATTACATATAATAACAGATAAATTACCAATGCCGGCTTTAACAAAGATTATAACAGAAGTTATAATTTATATATTTAATTATATAATTCAAAAGAAAGTGATTTTTAAGAATGAAAAAGTTTAAAGTAAAATTTACGAAAAAAATAGGAGAAATAATATTTCTAATATTTTTAGCGGTATTTGCATTTGTTACTACATTAATTGTTTGTAAAGCAAATCGCAGGATTGTTTGTGATGTTACACAGGAAGTACAAATAGTAAAAAACAGATATGTTGTCCAAGGAGATTTAACAATATTTAAAATTTATGATGAAGAAATATTGGCTCTAAAAGATGAAACAATAGTAGAAGTAATAAATCCCAAAGGAATTGTTGTTGATACAGCCTATATAAATGGTGATGAAATAATAGTAGACACCTCGTTATTATTAACGGGACAATATAAAATAAAAATAAGCAATTCTATAAAACAAGTTGTAACGGAAGATTCTTTTGTTGTCTCTTTAATAGCGGTTATGTGAGGGTAAAGTATGGGATATATATTTATGTATTTGGTATTAATGGTAATTGCATCCGCACTTGCTATTAGAATTAATAAAAAAATAGATTTAACAATATTTTTAACAATCGCAGCTATATCTATTGTTGAATATATAGTGGGACTTTTTACTACGTTTATAGTTGCAAATGTGCTTGTGTTTATAACGTTTGTGATGTCGCTGATTTATTTAGTATGTATTATTAAGCAAAGAGGAATAAAAGAATTAAAACAACTTATAACACCAGGAAGCATTATGCTTTCGATTATATATATAATATCCGTATTTTTATATGATCAAAAAATGGTAACAACGCATAACGAAGTAGGGGCGTGGGCTCTTATGACAAAAAACTTTAGATATTATCATGAATTAACTAAATATAATTCAAATATGATATATTCTGGGTATTTGCCGCTTGTAGGGATATGGCAATATTTCGCAACAACATTTTTTAAAGAATTTAAAGATGGTTATTTATATATAGCACACGCTTTACTACAATACAGTATGGTAATAGCATTAACTAGTGTTATAGAGTATAAAAACATATTGCAAAATATTATAGTAAAAATAACAATGATTGCATCATTATTTATGATGTGTTATATGGTATTTACGACATTGTTTTTAGAACCAACAATAGGACTAGCGGGTATATTAACTTTAATATATATAATTTTTACTCAAAAAATAGATGGAAAAGAATTAGGTATAATAACGTTAATGTTAGCGTTTATGGTGTTAATAAAGGATTCGGCGGCTTTATTTACAATAATAGCAGCTATACTATTATTTGTTAAATTGTTGTTTGTGAAAGCTAAAAGCAAAACAGAAAAACTAGATAAAAAGAGAATAATAGCCTGGGCGCTTATATTAATAATGACAGTTGCGTTTTTAAGATACACTTGGAATATGTATGTATCGCTTAATAATTTAAATATATCTGCAGATACAAATAAAATAACATTAGAGAATATAACCAAGCTTTTTAAAGGCGAAGAGGAAGAGTATAAATATAATACAATAAAAGCGTTCTTTAAATTTTTGGTAATGAAGAATCAATTTGAGATATATGGTTTAAATGTACCATTTATTTGGGTTTTAGTTATAGCTATTATAACGATGGTATTAGCAGGAATATTAAAAAAGGATAAAAGATATTATATACTTGCATGTGTAGTTGCATTATCAAGTGTATTGTTTTTGATTGGAACTTTAGGAACATATATATTTGTATTTGCAAGATGGGAAGCAGAAGCTTTATCTGCACTCGTAAGGTATATAAAGATACCAACAATAATATGTACATGTGCGATTGGATTTGCAATATTTAATGCCTTTAGTTATAAAACAACAATAGGTGTATGTGCTATAATTTTGATAGCAATTATAGGAGATAATCGCTGGGTTAAACAACTCACAGATAATAAGCGAATTATTACTGAAAGAGTAGAGTTAAGAACACCATATCAAGATATAGAAAAATATAGACATTTGCTAAATGAAAAAGATAAAATATATTTTGTAACAGAATACCCAGAGGATATGTTGGATGGTAATATAACAAGGGAACTAGATTTATTAAGATTTAAATATCAAATAGCACCATTTAAAGTTGGTATGGTATTTGATACGCATGTTACAAAGCAAGATATAATAAATAAAATAAAAACTGGTTATACATATATGTATTTCCATAGAATTATAGAAGAAACAGCAAATAAGTATCAATTCTTGCTTGATGGAGATTCATTAAATCTTAGGGTACTATATAAAATAGTAAATGAAAATGATAGAATAAAATTAGTTAGTGTAGATTAGGAAGTGAAAATTGTGTCGAATAAATATACAGAAGCTCCAATAGATATATTGGAAATGTCTATTGTAGAAATACAAAACGCAGTAGACTTAGGATTAATAAATTATGAAACAATAGCTAGAATATATTTGGAAAGAATAGAAGAATATAATGATGAATTTAAAGCTATAATATCTGTAAATGAAAATATAGTAGAAGAGGCTAAAAAGTGTGATGAAGAATATGCTAAAAACGGAAGAAAATCTGAACTTTTTGGAATACCAATAATACTTAAGGATAATATAGATTATGTTGGATTGCCAACTACAGCAGGAGCTAAAGGTCTAGCAGACAACTTGCCTAAGAGTAATTCTACAGTAGCACAAAATTTAGTTGATGCGGGTGCGTTAATTATTGGTAAAGCTAATATGAGCGAATTTGCTTTTAGTGCGGCAATATCTAAAAGTTCATATGGTACAGTAAAGAATGCATATAATACAGCATATACATCCTATGGCTCATCTGGAGGTACTGCGGTTGCAGTAAGTACAGGTATGGCTGTTGCTGGGGTAGGTACAGATACAAATTCTTCGATAAGAGTACCGTCATCTGCAGCTAATTTATATGGATTAAGACCAACATATGGATTATTAAGTGGAGATGGAATAATTAAATATGATGCTTCTCGTGATACGGCGGGACCTATGACTAAGTATGCAGAAGATAATGAAATAATGCTGGATGCAATGGCAAATAACGCTAAAGAGTATACAAAGAATGAAATAGATGTTAAAACATTAAAAGTTGGAGTACTAACTCAGTTTGTAAACGGAGAAAGTAAAATAAATTTACCAGCGGTTTCGGGGACATCAACCGTTGTGTTAGATTTGTTCAATAAAAAAATTGATGAATTAGAAGAGTTAGGAGTGGAAGTAGTAGAGATAAAAGATTTTTACAGCTATACAGTATACAACTATTACTATAATACAATAGGCGGTTGGACAATGTGCTATTTCTTTAATAAGTACATTAAAAATACAAAGAGTAGCATAAGATCGTTTCAACAATTAGTAAATAAAGGGGGATATATACAAGCTTTAGCACCTTATGCATCGTGTTGTAATGACTCTATGGATAAGTATTATACATATGAAGCAACACACAAAAAGTTTGCAGACTATGTTAAATCTAAAATGGACAAGTATGATGTTGATGTTTTGGTTTATCCAACAACAAAGAATACAATAACAAAAGTATCTAGTGCGGGTATAACTTCACCAAGCTCAACAATCTCTCCGCCAACGGGTTATCCGGCGATATCTATACCGATGGGATTTAAGAGTGGCTTACCTTATGGAATAGAATTTGTAGCTAAATATAATGAAGAAGATATTCTTTATGCAATAACAGAAGCTCTGGAGAATAAAGAGGATGTTAAGATATCTGAACTTACACCAGATTTATATGAAATACCAGAAGAAGTAGAGGACTTGGTAGAATTTTATACTACAAATCAAGAGACTTTAAATACAAAAGAATATAAAGATGTTAAAGAGGAAATGCTAACTTTCTTTGATGGGTATAATGAGGTTGAGAATAAAGCGCAAACAGCACTAACGTTAGTAGATAAATATAATACAGTTACGGAGACTATACTTTTAGAGCAACAAAAGAAAGAACAAATGCGAAAAAACACAAAGTATGTTGGAATTGGTATTGGCGTGTTATTTGTGTTAGCAATAATATCGTCGGCTGTTAAGAAAAATAAGAGAAAAAAGAGAAGAAAAGCAAGAAGAAATATAACTAAATAATATGTAAAAATATATACAAATATTAAATTTCAAAAAAAGTCAATAAAAAGTTTTAGTTTTGTTGACTTTTTTTATCGTTTATGGTAAACTTAGATAGCATATGTAAATGGCAAAACACGGAGGTGCGAATTATGAGAGAAAATATAACACTAGCATGTACTGAATGCAAACAAAGAAATTACGAAACTAGCAAAAATAAAAGAAATACTACTGAAAGAGTAGAATTAACTAAGTTCTGTAAATTCTGCAAAAAACACACAGCACATAAAGAAACAAAATAATTGAATAGGATGTGAACGTAATGGCATTTTTTAAAGATACAAGGGCTGAACTAAAGAAAGTTGTATGGCCTACAGGTAAACAAGTAGTAAACAATACTGTGTGGGTATTAGTACTTGTTGCAGTAATATCTGCTGTAGTATTAGGATTTGACCTTTTATTAGAAAAAGGCGACAATGCACTATGGCATATGATATCTAAATGGATAGGTTAGGAGTGATAAGTTATGTCAGATAATACACCTGATATAAATGAAAATGTTTCAAACTGGTATGTAGTATATACATATTCTGGTTATGAAAACAAAGTAAAGAGCACACTTGAGAAAGTGGTTGCCAATCGTGGCCTTGAAGACAAGATAGAAGAAGTTATCATACCAATGGAAGAAGAAATCGAAATAAAAGATGGTAAACAAAAAACGTCTATCAAGAAAGTATTCCCAGGTTACGTATTAGTTAAAATGATAATGACTGATGAAACATGGTATGTAATTAAGAGTATTAAAGGAGTATTCAGCTTCGTAGGAACTGGAGATAAGCCTTTACCTCTTACTGAAAAAGAAATGATAAGTCTTGGAATTGGAGATGAAGTATTAAATCTTGATTTTGAAGAAGGAGATTCTGTAACAATAATTACAGAACCATTCTACAACTATCCAGGAATTATCGAAACAATCGACAAGGAAAAACAAAGAGTGGTTGTAAAAGTTAATATGTTTAACAGAGAAACAACTGTTGAACTAGGCTTTGAACAAATACAAAAAATATAACTTAAATAATATAGTTAATATATTTTAAGGAGGTGAAAAAGATGGCAGAGAAAAAAGTAACACACATTATAAAACTTCAAATTGAAGCAGGTAAAGCTAACCCAGCACCACCAGTAGGACCAGCATTAGGACCAGCAGGTATCAACATTATGGCATTCTGTAAAGAATTCAATGAAAGAACTGCAAAAGACGCTGGAATGATATTCCCAGTAGTGCTTACTGTTTACCAAGACAAATCATTTGAATTTATAATCAAAACTGCACCAGCAGCAGTATTATTAAAGAAAGCAGCTGGTATAGCAAGTGGTTCAGCAAAACCACACAAAGACAAAGTTGCAAAAGTAACACGCGCACAAGTTGAAGAAATAGCTAAGGCTAAAATGCAAGACTTAAACGCAGCCTCTTTAGACGCAGCAGCTTCTATGATCAAAGGAACTGCAAGATCAATGGGGATCGTTGTTACTGAATAATTATGGGAGAGTAAAAACTCGCTAAAACCAAAGGAGGGAAATGAATCGTGAAAAATAGCAAGAGAATGAATGAAGCAAAAGCCCAAGTAGAATCAAGAGTATATGATATTGAAGAAGCTTTAGAATTAATGGCTAAATTACCAAAAGCTAAATTCGACGAAAGCGTTGAATTACACGTTAAATTAGGTGTTGATTCTAAACAAGCAGACCAACAAGTTAGAGGTACAATAGTACTTCCTCACGGAACTGGTAAATCTAAAAAAGTATTAGTACTTGCAAAAGGCGATAAAGCAGCAGCAGCTGAAGCAGCAGGAGCAGATTACGTTGGAGACGACGATATGATAGCTAAAATAGCTGGTGAAGGTTGGTTAGATTTCGACGCTGTTGTAGCAACTCCAGACATGATGCCTGCATTAGGTAGAGTGGCTAAAATATTAGGACCTAAAGGTCTTATGCCAAACCCTAAAGCTGGTACAGTTACAGTTGATACAGCAAAAGCTGTTAACGAAATCAAAGCTGGTAAAGTAGAATACAGATTAGACAAAAACAATATTATACATACATCAATTGGTAAAGTATCATTCGGTACTGCAAAAATAAAAGAAAACTATGAAGTATTATTAGATGCTATAGTTAAAGCAAAACCTGCAGCAGCTAAAGGTACTTACTTAAAATCAATTGCAATATCTACAACAATGGGACCTGGAATCAAGATTTCAGCAAAAGCTTAATTATTAAAGAGATATACAAAGTGCCGCTTCAAGCGGTACTTTTTGTTTAGGAGAAAAGATGGAAGAGCAAGAAAAAAACGAAGAACTATCATTAACAGATAAAATAGTAGAAATATTTAAGAAAAAAACAGAAGAATACAGTAAAACATTAAATGTAGAGAATTTTCATTATGAAGAATTATACCAAAAAGGTAAGAAAGAAAATGGAAAAGCCTTTGCTATGGCTGTTTTAGAATTTAAAGAATTCTTTTTAAAGTTAAATTATAGAGTTCATGCACCAATGTTAGTTCCGAGTAGTACGTTGGAAATGAGAATTATATTTAAGGGTGGAAAATTTCCTATAGAATATTCTATATACGATATATTAAATATAATAGATGAAACCAATTTCATATGTTATACAATACCATATATAACTACAGAAGAAACAATGGAACAAGCCTTAGTGCATTTGATAGATTGTTTTAATATATATAAACTTCAAATAGAAGAATTATTTCAGGATAAAGAAAAGTTTGCTATGCTTGAAGAAAATATAGAAAACCAAGTACAAAAAACTATAGGCGGAAAAGTATTTGCATCTAATAGTATAGAATATATGCTTCGTATGTTAGAGGTGTATTATTTGTTTGATATAGCTAAATTTACTGCTGAAATATATACGGACGAAGTACTTACGGGTAAATACAAAAAAGCAGTAAAGCATTATAAGAAAAAGAAAGATAAAGCAACTATATATGAAAGTAGACTGGCCGAATTCTTATGGCAAAGAAAAGAAGAATATTCTTTTATACCAGAAAACTTACATACTAATAAAGTAGCTAAAAAGTACCAAAAGGTAGGAATAAAAGGTTCACTTCTTTCAGGGATAGCATTCTTTATTCTTATGGTATTATGGACAGGTATATATGGAATCATATATTCAGTAGCACATTTTAAGATATCTGAAGGATCGTTGTATATGACGAACTCAGAATATCCATTGTTAATAATAGTAGGTTTTATAACAGCAATTTCTAATATGTATTTTATTAGAAAAACGCTTGCTAAAATAACATATGGTAAAAGATTTGAAGAGTATGAAAGATTGGATTCGTTGCAAAACACAGTGTCTGCAAATAATAAAATGGCTAAAATGTTTCAGTTTATGATAGCAATAGGAATAGCAGTATCATTGCTTACGGCAAACACATATATTAAATTCAACGAAAATAATATAATAGTAAATACAGATATGCTACAAATAAATGGTAATGAACTTTCGTATTCGATGATAGATAGTGTATACAAAACAGAAAAGATATTAGGATTTAAAGAATATATAGATGCAGAAAACTATGTAATAGTATTAAAGGATAATACAAAGATAGAATTATATATGTATATGACTAATGAAGAATTTGAGACACACGTTCTTCCAATATTAAATAAAAAAGAGATAGAAATAAAGAATGTTGATCTTCCAGAAAATATACCTGATGTGGTAGAAGTAGAAGAGAATTAAATTGAATAGTGTTAGGTGGTTAATATGTGGAAAAAATTGAATTTTGAAGTTGGTGAAAAAGGCACAGAAGGTGGAATTGTAGTTATGGATGAAGAATATAAAAGAGCTTGCAGAATAACATTAGAAAAATGTGAAAAGTATTATGCAATAACTTGTGGGGTCTATGGAGCAATGGTTCATACCGTGTTTTGTAATGAAAAAGATAGTAAAGAAATATACGAAGCAATGAAACATGATCTTGCTGAGTTTATTGATAGAGAAACAACCGAACAAGAAGAATTTGATTTTTATGAACTCTTTACTTCTAAATATTAAATACAATAATTAAAAGCCAGGATATTTTATCCTGGTTTTTTATGCATAAATAAGCATAAAATGGCATCTTAGGTGTGTCGAATTTTGTCAATGAAAAGACAAAATATTAACGCTCAAATCGTTGACACTAACACAATTGGCAATTAAAATATTTATATGGGGGAAAAACGAAAGGAGTGAGGATAAAAAAGGTAAAAAGTTTTTCGGGTATATATGAAATAAATATATAGATGTAAATGAAGGATAAAAGTAAATATAAGAGGAGGAAAAACAAATGAGTGAAAATGAAATAGAGAAAATTG
>JAZRSA010000011.1:0-63181 GCA_045651205.1 Clostridia bacterium | reverse complement strand
ATCGACGGGGAGGTTTGGCACCTCGATGTCGGCTCATCGCATCCTGGAGCGGTAGTACGTTCCAAGGGTTGGGCTGTTCGCCCATTAAAGCGGTACGCGAGCTGGGTTCAGAACGTCGTGAGACAGTTCGGTCCTTATCTATCACAAGCGTAAGATATTTGAGAGGAGTTGCCCCTAGTACGAGAGGACCGGGGTGAACAAACCGATGGTGTACCAGTTGTATCACCAGATGCATAGCTGGGTAGCCAAGTTTGGTAACGATAAACGCTGAAAGCATCTAAGCGTGAAGCAGACCTCAAGATAAGATATCTCATAACGATAAGTTAATAAGGTCCCAGGGAGACTACCTGGTAGATAGGATAGGAGTGGAAGTGCAGTAATGTATGTAGCTGACTATTACTAATAGACCGAAGGCTTAACCAGATTTTTTTGTAAGAGAGGAAAGAACGATTTATATTATGTATTTTTGAGTGTGCTAAGACAATAGAAGCATACTAAACAATATTGGTGACGATGAAATAGAGGGTCCACCTGTTCCCATACCGAACACAGAAGTTAAGCTCTATGATGCCGAAGATACTTTAACAGGGAAAATAGGGGGTCGCCAATTTTTATATATTCCTCAATAGCTCAGTCGGTAGAGCGCTCGGCTGTTAACCGATAGGTCGTTGGTTCGAGTCCAACTTGAGGAGCCAAATTAGCAGGTAGCAATACCTGCTTTTTGTTGTTATATAGTAAAAAAGGATGGTAAATTAATACCATCCCTTTCTATTAATTAGGATTAACCTCGCAGGTAAATCATACTCATACGCGGCGCATCGCTCTTTACGAAATTGTAAATTGCTTTTGCTTGCTCAATGCTGATACTATGCTCTTTAGCGAACATTTCAACAGTGGCACCCTCCTTAATAGATTTTGCTACCAATGCAGTTTCAATTGCAAACATTTTAAAATCTCCTTTATAATTAAATTATGGATATTGGTGCTATATATCTAATATTATACCATAATATCTTATCTTAATCAAATATCTGTTCTTTTAATGAGATAGAGGCACTATATATTATAACGCATTTGTCATATACATAGGTACAAGAAGAAATATAGTTAAAAGAAAGTAGGCAGTATGTCTACTTTTTGTTATGGTGTTTAGCCACATCATTAAGGAAATTCGAGGACATTTAATGAAAAGTACAAATATAATATATGTTGAAAAGTTGGGCTTATTATTAAGGTTGATATAGATTTTCATATAAGGTTAACTAAATAATAAATGGGCGACAACCTTCTTTTGTCATATATACTTTGCAAAAGAGAATATATATAGTATAATGGGTATATATAGATACGGAGGCAGGATTATGGGAGAATATTTGGCATTTATACCGTTAGTTATAGCATTAATAGGAATAGGACTAATTTTGTATTTTACTATTTCGTCAAAAGGGAGAAATAATGTAATGAGAAATATGATGAAAAGCAATATGGAAATACTTAAAGATATGACAGAAGGAGATATGGGAGAAAGACTTAAAGATTTAAGCAAGACAGCAATAAACGTCAAGAAGAGTATATTAGAAGAAAATTCAGACGTATTAAAAGAAGTAGCAGAAATGGAAGCTGAAATAGAAAAGGGTGCTATAAGAACAAAGGCACAAGCAGTAAAAGAAGGATTTGCTGCAGGAGGAACTATGTATTGCAAGCATTGTGGGGCTAACATAGATAGCGATTCTAAGTTTTGTAAGAAATGTGGGAAAGCACAATAATACTGTTACCAAAACGATGTTAAATTATTGAAAAATAGGTGCTTCTGTGATAAAATCATATGCACAATAGAGGTGTAGAAATGTATAGAAATTTCATAAAACCTTTTTTAGATTTTGTTATATCTTTAGTACTTTTGTTGCTAGTATGGCCATTAATTATTTTAACAATAATTATTACATATTTAGATACAGGTTTACCTATATATAACAGGCTAAGAAAACGTGAAGGCAAGAATAAAAAGACATTTACTATGTATAAAATTAGAACAAAAGTATATCCTTGTGAGTCAAATGGATATAAAGAAAGTTATACAAAAGTAAGTAAATTAATAGATAGATTAAGATTAAATGAATTACCACAATTAATAAATGTATTAAAGGGAGATATGTCACTAGTTGGACCTAGACCATTTATACCTGGTGAAGAATTACCAGAGGGCGAAATAGATCCAAAGAGATACAAAATGAGACCGGGATTAACAGGTCTTGCACAAGTTAATGGTGGTAGAGCCATATCTCATAAGCAGAAATTAAGATATGACACTGAATATTATGATAATATGAGTTTTTGGTTAGATTTGAAAATAATAATTAAAACATTAGGTTTATTAATTTCTAATGACGTAGATGAATAGACTTAATATGTAAGGAGAAAATATGCAAGAATTTATAATAGAAATTATGAACGATTGGGGATACATAGGTATAGGATTGTTAATATTAATAGAAAATTTATTTCCGCCAATACCATCTGAGATAATTCTATCTTTAGGTGGCTTTATGACTACACAATCTACTATGACAGTACCACTTGTAATATTATTTGCCACAATAGGTGCAGTTGTAGGTGCATTTGCATTATACGGTATAGGCAGAGTCGTAAATAAAGATGTAATAGCGGGATGGTTAGATGGCAAAGTAGGTAAACTACTTGGATTTAAACCGCAAGATGTAGAAAAAGCCAATGTATGGTTTGAAAAGAAAGGAAATATAACAGTTCTTTTCTGCAGATGCATACCAATTGTTAGAAGTTTAATATCTATACCTGCTGGTATGACTAAAATGAAAGTATTACCATTTGTAACATACACAGTAATTGGAACAACAGTATGGAATACAATACTGGTTGTTGCGGGACATTTTTTAGGCGAAGCATGGCATAAAGTGGCAGATGTAGTAGATAAATTTGGTAATGTGGTGTTAGTAGTTTTAGCAGTAGCAGTAGTAGCATATTTATCTTGGCATTTCTATAAAATGTTTAAGAATAAAAAGAAGCAAAAAGATTTAGTAGATAAAGCTAAATAATATATGAAAATAGCGAAAGGAATACCTATGTATTCCTTTTTTGCATCTACTCATACATATATTTTTTTCTTGAACTTAAAATATATTTGTAGTAGAATAAAGAAAACAGGGGTGAATGTTATGAATGAACAAGGAAATGATGTAATGGACCAAAATCCAATACAAGAAATGGAAAATATACAAAATACAAACTTGGTAGATAATCCGGTTAATAATGAACCAGGCAAATATAACTTGGGTCCTATAGAAGAACCGATGCAAAAGAAGAATAATACGCCATTAATAATAGCTTTAGTTTTAGCTATACTTGTTATTTGTGGGGCAGTAGTGGGAATGTTTGTAAAATCTTGGACGGAAGGGGAGATAAAAACACCAGAAGAGTTCAAGGGTGAAACAGGCGAACAAACAGGAAATAAAAACGAAGAAGAAAATAAAGAGCCGGTTACAGACCCTTACGAAAATTTTAAGAATTTAACATGGTCATCAACTAAATCTGGCGAAGCAAAGATAAAAGATAATAAAGTATATTATGGAGAAGTTGAATTAGAGTTAGATATAGAAGGAACATATAAGGCTATAGAAGTGGTTAAGTATAATTCTACATCTAAAGTATACTTGTTAACAGAAGAAGGCGCAGTTTGGTCTTTTAATGTATATTTCATGGTGCCAGGTGGAGAAGTAGATAATGTAACGAGACATCTTGAAGGTACGAAAGCGTTAGAAATGATATATAGAGATACAAATTCAATTGAATGTATATATTTCTTAACAGAAGAAGGTGACCTTATAGATATAAATAAAATACCATATGATAAATATGATTTTGTAGGAATAATATCAAACGGTACTACAATAAAAATACCTTATGATTCAAACAATTATTTATATCACTGGAATGAAAAGAAAAATGAATACGAGCAAATAGTAAATAAGTCTAAGCAAAAAGTAGCTGCAACAAAAATAATAGAGACAACAGATATAGAAGGCGTATTAATACTTACAGCGAAAGGATATTTGTTTAAATATGATGGAACTTCAAGTACAGCAACTCAAGTAATGTCAGATGTTAAATCTATAGATTTTCATGGATTTAAGAATACATATTCTGTAAATATGGTAATAACACCTAAAACGGGTCCAAAAACAGTTGAATACAATGTAATTTTTGCTTATGATGTAGTAAACGGAGCTAATATAAGCTTAGAAGATGTAAAAATCCTAGATCCATATGCTAAATATAAAAAGATAACTTGGGCGGATTCTTACGAAGAAATAGGAGAAGGCGAAAATTATAGAAAAATATATTGTGAAGGAGAAGAAGGTGTATTTATAGTTATAGGTGAATCGACACCGGTAGCAAAGCAATTATCTTTTATATCAGGCGAAGGTAAAAAAACACATGTATATAGAACAATGAATGCGTTAATAGATGCAGAAGTAACAGAAGCATATGTAGTAACATACGAAGGCAAAGCGTACGAAGTAAATATGGATAATGGAGTTACATCAGAACTTACAGCTTTATCTGAATATAATATAATAGACATGGCGTGTATGGGAGATGAATATAAAATGATGGTATTCTTAACTGACGCAGGAGAACTTCTAACATACAATGGAAATATTTATGAATATTAAAAATAATTAGAATATGAATAATAAGTAGCAAGGGAATACATATAATGTATTCCCTTGCTATTTGTTACATAGTTATTAATTTAACCATTCTACCTTTGGTACGTATTATGCCATCATCTTTTAGATATTTTAGCTCTCTCATCATAGCAGCCCTGTCTATACTTAGGTAGTCTGCTAAATCTGTGTACGTAAAAGGCACGTAAACGGTTTTTGAGGAGCTTTTCTTGGCTAGGGCATGAAAGTATTCAAGTAGCTTTTCACGAGTGCTCCTTTTGGTTAATATTTCGATTCTTTCGTTTTGCACATAAATTCTTTTTGCAAGAATGTCTATCATGTTTTGGATAACAGTATTATGATAAGGACAATTTTTTTTACATCTATTAATTATATGTTCATAATCTACAAACATAATTTCACAATCTGTTTTAGCTTGTACAGAAACTTCGCCGTTAGAAATATTTGAGAAAATGGCGCCAAATGTATCTCCTTCTGCATATTCTGCTAATAGTGTACGAGTTCCTTTGTAATCCACACGAACAAGTTGAGCGTCGCCAGATATTACAACGCCAACGGTTCCAGCGTTTTTGGTGTTGGATAAAATTGTTTGATCTTTCTTGAAAAAAATATTTCTAATTTCAAAACATTTGTAAATTTTTTGAAACTCTTGCTCTGTCAATTGTTTGAATAGGTCACAGTTTACCATAAAAAAATCACCTCTAAAATTATTTTAATAATATCACAAAAAAGTTGCATTTGCAACAGCTTTAATATTTTTTAGGGCGTACAATAGCGGTATAGGAAATTGGGGGAGGTTAATATGAAAATAGTAAAAAGAGACGGAAAAATCGTTGAATATGATGCGGAGAAAATCCGTGTAGCCATTGGAAAAGCTAACGCTGAAGTACCAGATTGTGAAACTGCTTCATGCGAGGAAATAGAGGGTATAATCAAACACATTGAAGGTTTGAAGAAAAAAAGAATGCTAGTTGAAGATGTTCAAGACATTATTGAAGAAAAATTAATGGAACTTGGAAAATTCGAACTTGCAAAAGCATATATTGTATATAGATATACAAGAGCATTAGTTAGAAAATCTAATACAACAGATGAATCTATATTATCTTTAATTAGAAATAGCAACAAAGATGTTATGCAAGAAAACTCTAATAAAAATGCACATATTGCATCAACACAAAGAGACTTAATAGCAGGAGAAGTTTCTAAGGATTTAACAAAGAGAATGTTACTTCCAGAAAAAATCTCTAAAGCTCATGAAGATGGTGTTCTACACTTCCATGATGCGGATTATTTCTTACAACCAATATTCAACTGCTGCTTAATAAATATAAGCGATATGTTTGAAAATGGAACAGTAATGAACGGAAAATTAATTGAAAGTCCAAAAAGCTTCCAAGTTGCTTGTACTATTATGACTCAAATAATAGCTGCAGTTGCAAGTAGCCAATATGGTGGTCAATCTGTAGAAATTAGACATCTTGGTAAATACTTAAGAAAGAGCTATGAAAAATTCAAAACTAAATTAGAAGAAAAATATAAAGGAACATTATCTGAAGAAACTATAGAAAATATAGTTCAAGATAGACTTAAAGATGAACTTGCAGCAGGTGTTCAAACAATACAATATCAAATAAATACACTTATGACTACAAATGGACAATCTCCATTCGTAACAATATTCTTAAATCTTGATGAAAATGATCCATACAAGAAAGAAACAGCTATGATCATTGAAGAAATATTAAGACAAAGATATTTAGGTATAAAGAATGAAAAAGGTGTATATGTAACACCAGCATTCCCTAAACTAATATATGTATTACATGAGCACAACAACCTAACAGGTGGGGAATTTGATTACTTAACAAAACTTGCAGTTAGATGTTCTTCTAAGAGATTGTATCCAGACTACATCTCAGCTAAGAAGATGAAAGAAAACTACGAAGGTAATGTATTCAGCCCAATGGGATGCAGAAGCTTCTTATCTCCTTGGAAAGATGAAAAAGGAAATTACAAATTTGAAGGAAGATTCAACCAAGGTGTTGTATCACTTAACTTACCTCAAATAGGAATCCTTGCTGAAGGCGATGAAGAAAAATTCTGGAGTCTACTAGATGAAAGATTATCTTTATGCTATGAAGCATTAATGTGTAGACACCATGCATTACTTGGAACTACATCAGACATATCTCCAGTACACTGGCAATATGGTGCAATAGCAAGATTACAACCAGGTGAGAAAATAGATAAGTTCTTAAAAGATGGATATGCTACAATATCTTTAGGATATATAGGAATATACGAAGTAACAAAACTTATGAAAGGTGTATCTCATACAACTCCAGAAGGTAAAGACTTCGCTATAAGAGTTATAAAGAGATTAAGATCTGCTTGTGAAACTTGGAAGAAAGAAACAGGTTTAGGCTTTGGATTATATGGAACACCAGCAGAAAGCTTATGTTACAGATTTGCTAGAATAGATAAAGAAAAATTTGGAGATATCAAAGATGTAACAGATAAAGGTTACTACACAAACTCTTATCACGTAGATGTTAGAGAAAAAATTGATGCATTTCAAAAACTTACATTTGAAAGTGAATTCCAACCAATATCTTCAGGTGGAGCAATATCTTATGTAGAAATACCAAATATTACTCATAACTTAGATGCATTAGAAGATATAGTAAGATTTATTTATGATAACATTCAATATGCAGAATTTAATACTAAATCAGACTACTGCCATTGCTGTGGATTTGATGGAGAAATTATAATAAACGATAACAACGAATGGGAATGCCCAAGTTGTGGAAACAAAGACAAGAGAAAAATGAACGTTACAAGACGTACTTGTGGATATCTAGGAGAAAACTTCTGGAATGAAGGAAAAACAAAGGAGATAAAAGCAAGAGTACTACATTTATAGGAGAAAGATTATGAATTACGCTACAATAAAAAAAATGGATATAGCTAATGGACCAGGAGTTAGAGTTTCGCTTTTTGTAAGTGGTTGTAGACATCATTGTAAAGGCTGCTTTAATGAAGAAGCATGGGACTTTAATTACGGAACAGAGTTTACAGAAGATACAATAAACGAAATATTAGAGGCACTTAAGCCAAACTATATAACTGGACTATCACTTTTAGGTGGAGAGCCATTCGAAAAAGAAAACCAAGCTGCGTTAGTTGAATTAACTAATAAAGTAAGAGAAGTATATCCAGATAAAACAATTTGGGCGTATTCAGGTTTCCTTTTCGACAAACAAATAAGAGATAAAATGTGTACAATGTGGGAAGAAACACCAGCATTATTAAAGAATGTGGATATCTTAGTTGATGGAAAATTCGAAGAAGAAAACAAGGATCCAAAACTATTCTTTAGAGGTTCTTCAAATCAAAGAATAATTGACGTACAAGAATCATTAGCAACGAATGAAGTAGTTTTAAAAGATGAAATATATCTAAAAGAAAAAAATAGAAGTGTTTTTTCACAAAAAGTATAAAGAGAGGTTATATGAAAGGATATAGATTAAATCCAAATAGAGAATATGTAGACAAAATAATAACAGGAACATTAAAAAAAGATGGACACTGTCCTTGCAGAGTGGAGAAGAACGAAACAACACTTTGCCCATGTGACAAGTTCATAGAAGCAGGAGAATGTTGTTGTAAACTATTTATTCCAATTAAAGATTAAAATAAAACACCGTATGAGAAAACTCATATGGTGTTTTTATTGCAAATGAGCAAAACAAGTGGTAATATAACGGTAGAAGGTGAATAATCTATGGAAAGAAACGGAAGTAAATTTATATTTTGTCCTTTTTTAGAAGATGGTGTATTAGAAAGAGTTCATGCAAGAAACGTACGAAGAGAAGAATTAACAAATATTATCGGGAAAGCTTTCGCAAAACGAAAATATAAACATATACCAGCTAGGTTAATAGATTGGTGGATGGATAAAGAATATATGCAACCATTTATATCAATTAGAGATTTAATGGTGAAATTGCTTGGAAAAGTAGTTTGCCCAATTATAGAAAAAATCGAAGAAAAATATGGAGAGAATCTAGAAAGATTAGATGAAATGTATGTAGTAGATATTATATATAGAAAATGGTATAAATTTGTTTCTCAAATTAGCTGCATTCATTGCTAAATAGAGAATTAAAAGGGGTAATATATGCAAGAAGAAATACTAAACGAATTAATAATACAAGGCTTAAGAGAAGATATTGCGGGGCATTTAACTAGAATATTGAAACAAGACTTCCAACAAGAAGCAATGATGAAGTATTTAGTATCAATAAGAGAAGAAACAGTATCCTCAGTAGAAGTAATACAAATGGCACAAAGATTGTCTGAATTAGAACATGAAGAAGCTTAGCAATGTAATTAAATAACACAACGAGAGCACAATAAGTTTTAGAGTACTGTAAATTCTGATTAGTATAAAAGGAATATCTAAACTATTAAAAGAAAAGAAGAGTATTTTCGTATAGAATAATTACTGGTGTTGACAGCTGATTTTTGCGGTGTTATACTATTAGTAGATGAATTAGCCAACGATGTAGAGAAGGTTTTATCTGATGTACTACGATTTTGGCTAATTCTTTTTATGTTTGTTATATTAATTAATTAATAAATTAAATGCGAATACCATTAACATCTTTTCTTGCAAAACTAAAAAACAAGTGGTAATATAACGGTAGAAGGGGAAGAATATGGAAAGAAACGGAAGCAAATTAATAATTTGTCCTTGGTTAGATGGAGATGTATTAGCAAAAGTTCCGATGAGGCAAAAACGTAGAAAAGAAGTTACTAAATTAGTAAAAAGATTATTTGTAAAACACAAATTTAATAAGATAGCAGGAAGAATAATAGATTGGTGGATGGAGAAACTAGCATAATGAAAACATTAAAGGAATTAGAAATAATAATTATGACTCCTATAGCAAAAGTCTTTTTCAAATTCAATGAGCTTTTAACCAGGATACTAGGTGTAGATTGGGGAGCAAGAGAAGAAGATTTCTAAAAGGTAATAAAAAGGAGTAATATATGCAAGAGAAAATATTAAACGAGTTATTAACGCAGGGTTTGCGTGAGGATATAGCTGGTATGATAAGTAGATTAATGAAAAATAAAGTGCAACAAGAAACTATGATGGAATATTTGATTTCGGTAAGAGATAAAACGGTAAGTGAATTAGATGTAATACAACTTGCCCAAAAGCTAACTAAGTTAGAATCTTTGGAAAAAGATGAAGAATAAATTTAGGAATGTGTATATTAAAATAGGATGTTAATATATTCTAGTATTAATGAACATAAAAAAATAACAAATCCTTAACGACTCAATGGTCTGCAAAAAAATGCGGATTTGCTATTAAAAAGAACGAGGTACGGGATTATCAACCGCAGCTGGTTCTTATGTGGAATATTATAACACAATATATTAATTAAGTAAAGAAGAGGAAGTAATATGAATATTTTAAAACGACTCTATCAAAGGATAGAAGAAATAATTCTTAATTGGTATTGGGGAGAAAATGTATAAATAAAAACACACCACGACATATTTATATGTTTCAACAAATATGACGTGGTGTGATAAAACTAGTGACAAAGTCACTAGGCTTCGCAATGGAACGTGGCGCCTATCGTTCATCTCTTTTGACCATAAAGGTATGTGGAAGCGCCAATTGTCCACCTCATTGCAATAAAATTATATCATAAATAAAAGAATAAGAAAAGGAGTAATATATGCAAGAGAAAATATTAAACGAATTATTAACGCAGGGGTTGCGTGAGGATATTGCGAAAATGTTAAGTGATATGTTGGAAAAGGACTTCCAACAAGAAGCAATGATGAAATATTTAATTTCAATAAGAGAAGAAACAGTATCGGCACTAGAAGTTGTACAAGTGGCACAAAGATTGTCTGAACTAGAATCTTCTGAAGAAGATACAGAATATAATTTTAATGTTGAAGAAAGAAGGTATATAAAAGACTTAAAATTACCTTTTGAAGTAAATAAAAATATGACTGATGAACAATTGTTTGAGGTAATTGAAGTTATACAAGAATTAATTAGAACAAAAGGCATTGGTGATGATGGCTTTGAAAATGAAATAGGGAGAGTAGGAGCAAATATACTTAATAAAATGGCAAAAGAAGATGAAGAATATAAAGAGCATGACGAAGTCATAATAAAAGAAACGGGTGAAAGAGGATTTGTTGTTTGGATAGATGATAAAAATGATAGTGTGTTAGTAGAAATAACAGAAAAAAATGAAATGCCCAAATTCTATAAAAAATCTGAAATAAAACATATATAAAACATAAACACCAGCTGTAATTAAACAGCTGGTGTTGTTTTGTTTAAAGTCCGTTCTCAAATTCTACGACTCTTCCGGAATAACCAGAAGCAAAGATTGCCTCAACAAGGTTGATGAGTCTTCTTTGTTGGTCGTGAGTTACAATAATATCTGCTTCACCTCTAAGGTAAGCAAATACATTCTTGTAATACTCGCCCCAGTTTTCTTTCTGTACAGGGAGAGGATATTCCTTGATGGAGTCTTTATCTCTGGGAGCCATGGTTTTGGTAATACCTGCTCCGGCTACGATAGGTACAGCATCTTTGTTCTCCCAATCAGAGACCATAACAATCTTGCCATTGCAAGACCAGTTGTTAAGAACAGCAGTACCATTCTCGCCGAGCATATACCATCTGGGAAGAGAGATGAAGTTGCTGGTGGTAACCTCAACATAGAAGGAAAGGCCATCGTCGAAGATAAGCGTAGTGCGGAAACCATCATCACAATTTTCGTTTGTAACATTGGTAAGTTCGGTATAAACTGTCTGGATTTTTCTTGTTCCGGTCATCATAAGAGCCTGGTCAAGAAGGTGAATACCCCAGTCGTATACCATACCGCCGCCGTGCTCTACCTGGTTTCTCCAGTCGCCGGGAATTCCACGCGAACCCTGAACTCTGGATTCGATTCTGTACACATTCGAGAGAGTATTGTCATCAAAGATTTTCTTCATCGTAAGGAAATCTTCGTCCCAACGTCTGTTCTGGTGTACAGTAAAGAGCAACCCGGTCTTATTTGCTACTTCAATTATTTCTTCGAGGTCGTGCGAACACATAGTAACAGGTTTCTCACAGATTATATGCTTTCCTGCTTCAAGTGCTCTGATTGCGATTTCTTTGTGGACGTCGTTAGGTGTTGCGATAATCACAAGCTGGACGTTCTCGTCAGCAAGCAATTCGCCTTCGGCAAGGTAAAAGTGATATCCTTTTTCCCTTGCTACTTGATTCCGTGCGGGATTAGTATCGTAAACTCCAATGAGTTCAGCGAATTCTCCCATCTCGTGGGTGATTTTGTTGGCGTGCCAGTTACCCATTCCGCCATAACCGATAATGGCACAACCGATTTTCTTGTGTACCATAAAAGAACCCTCCTAATCATAAGAATTTTAATTAAGTTTGGTGAAATAAGTATATCACAGATGGGGTTAAAATACAATTAAAAAAATAAAACCAGAGTTTCTCTGGTTTTATTAGATATTTGATTAATATTATTTACTTGTACTTCCGAATCCGCCAAGTCTTTCGCCGCCTGGAACATCGTTATCTGTCATTAAGTACTTCATAAATATAGCTTGTCCTATTGCATCACCTTTTTTTATTTCAAGTGGTGTGTCAAAGTAGTTATAGAATGCAAAACAGAATGCGCCATCATTATCTGGGTTTCCGTAGAAATCTGCATCTATTATACCAACGCTGTTTGCAAGAACTAATCCTTTTTTAAATGGGTTAGAGCTTCTATTACAAAGCATTAAATATTCATCATCCATCATATATGCTTTAAGTCCAGTTTTTACAAGTGTTGGCTTAGAACCAAATGTAAATGGCGGAATTGTGCAGTCTTCTGCTGCGCATATGTCATACCCTGCAGATGTTTTTGTTTTTCTTACAGGCAATGTAATACCATGGTTTTCGAATCCTTTTGCTATTTCAAATCCTCTTAATCTTTCCATATTATCCTCCAAATTAATTGATGTGTCTTAGTGCTTCGATTCTCTTTTCCGTACTTGGGTGTGTAGAGAATAAATCTGATGTCTTATCCTTAAATGGACTAGATATATACATGTGTGCTGTAGATTTATTCGCTGTTTCAAGTGGATCTGGATCTAAAGCTATCTTTTGTAATGCACTAATTAATCCATCTGGATTTCTAGTCATTTCTATAGCAGAAGCGTCTGCCAAGAATTCTCTTTTTCTAGATATAGCAAGTTTCATAAGTGTAGCAAATATTGGAGATAATATTAAGAATAATATTCCAATAAGAACAAAAAGCGGGTTTTTGTTATCGCTGTCTCTGCTACGTCTAAAACTCCATCTAGTGAACCAATCTGAAAGGATAACTACGAATCCTACGAATATAGAAACTATTGTAGATAATAATATATCATAGTTTTTTATATGAGATAATTCGTGAGCTAAAACACCTTCTAGTTCATATTTATCTAATTTTTCTAAAAGTCCTGTTGTAACACATATAACTGCGTTTTCTGGATTTTTACCAGTGGCAAATGCGTTAGGACTTGCATCGTTTATAACATAAAGCTTTGGTCTTGGTAAACCAGAAGCAATACATAAGTTGTCTAATAAATTACTTAATAATAAATCTTGTTCTCTTGTTGCTGGTCTAGCACCGTTTAATGATAATACTATTTTATCACAGTTGTTATATGAAATTATGGCAGGCACTATAGCACCTACTACAGCAATTGGAATAGATAAAAAACCTAAATCCAAAGCATAGCAAACAAAGTATACGCCTACCATAATAATTACAATAAACAGTGATACTATAAAGAACGAAGATCTTTTGTTATCTTGTACACTTTTTAGTATCATAATTCACCTCTAGAATTGTACCCTTACGTTTTTCTTTTCTTCAGCAGCTGCTTCAAAGAATGTACGTTTAGCAAATTTATCTGCACCAGAAATAGAAACTACAATATTATTAGGGAATTTTTCTATTTCTACATTAAACATTTGAACTGTATCATTATAGAATTGTCTAGCGTAAGCTATTTTATCTTCAGTCCCTGTTAATTCTGTAGATAATTGTTGGAAATTAACGTTTGCTTTTAATTCTGGATAAGCTTCAGCTAAAGCAAAGATGCTTTTTAAAGTTCCAGAAAGAACGTTTTCCGCTTGAGCCATTTGTTCAACATTGCCATTTGCAGACATATATTGAGTTCTGGCAGCAATAACTTTTTCTAAAGTGTCAGATTCGTGCTTAGCATAACCTTTAACAGTTTCAACTAAGTTTGGTATTAAATCGAATCTTCTTACTAATTGTGTGTCAATTTGTGCCCATGCATTATTAACTCTTTCACGAAGAGATATAAGTTTGTTGTAAACGCCAACATACCATAATATTATTGCGACAACAACTACACCAAATATAATCCATCCTATCATATGAATATACCTCCTAATGCTTACATTTTATCATTAAAAAAAATAAAATGCAATATATTAAGGTGTACTTGTACATAATATATAAAATGCATAATATACTAGTATTAGAGCTTGTTACGCGTTTTCAGCTTCATATTAAATTGTGTGAAATAACGGGTAATTGACAATATATACAAAAAATAGTATAATAATATCGTACGACTATGTCGTAAGGAGGAGTCTTATTGAAAGAGGATAAACTTTACATGTTAAGAAAACTCACTGTAATGTTTACTTGTATGGTGGTGTTTGTAACAGTAGGTTTAGTTGTTGTTAACTTCCAAACAAAATCTGTAACAATAGATTATTATGGAGAAAAAATGACGGTTAACACAATGTCTAACACTGTAGAAGGAATGTTAATGCAAAATAATATAATAATAGATGAAAAATCTATTGTATACCCAAATACAGAAACAATCCTTAAAGATAACATGGAAATTAAAATATATTCCGAAAATGAAGTAGCAATGCTCGATCTTTCGGAATATAGAGCGAAAGTAACAGTCGGTCAGACTGAAAGAATAATAGAAGAAATCCAATATATAGACTATGAAAAGATTGAAAAATCTAATGCAAGTGTATATAGAGGTACAAAAACAACTTTACAAAAAGGCGAAGAAGGACAAAAGAGAGTATTATATACAGCAAGATATGATACTGATCTAAAGTTGGTTTCAACAAATATAATAACAGAAGTTGTTGAAAAAGTTCCTGTTGATCAAATAATAGAAGTAGGAACAAAAGTAATATCTACATCTAGATATAGCAAAGAAAGAATAACAGCTAAGGATTTAGAAGTAGATGCTAATTTTAAAAAATATAATATAAACTTATCTTTAAATCTTCAAAAGTTTGCGTATAATATGTGTAAAAAATACAATGTACCATACCTAGTATTTCTAGGACTTATGAAGGTTGAAAGTAACTATAGAGTAGAGGCTAAAAGTAAAACAGGTTATGGAATGTGTCAAATAAATCCATCAAATTTATCTTACTTAAAGAAAAAAATAGGAACAACAGATTTATTTGATCCATATCAAAACATACACGCAGGTGTGTATTGGTTAAGTAGATATTATAAATCTTGGAAAGGTTCAGCAAGTGGTGAAGAATTAGACTTGCATGCACTTAACTCATATAACTGGGGTGAAGGTAGATATAGAAAATATCTAAAAGCTGAATCAGGAAGAGATGCATATTCTTGGTATTATGGTACAAGAGTATTAAAATATGCAAATAAAATAGCTAAAAATGGCGGGTTATAATAGTTTAAGAGTGCTTTAAGCACTCTTAATTTATAATAAGATAAAATATAAGGAGATATAATGAATACATTAGAAATAACAAATAGAATAATGAGAAGTAACAAGTTGTTTGCAAAGAAATGTTTTGGTCAAAACTTTCTTGTAGATGATAATATTCTATCTGGAATTGTAGAAAACTCAGATGTTGAAAAAGAGGATTTAGTAATAGAAATAGGCCCAGGGCTGGGAAATTTAACAGAATATATATTACAAACAGGAGCAAAAGTATTAGCATTTGAAATAGATACGGATATGATAGAAATATTAAATGGAAGATTTGCGGCACATAATAATCTAGAAATAGTTAATATGGATATACTTAAAGTAAACTTAGAAGAATATATTAAAGATGTAAAAGGTAAAGTTAGAGTAATAGCAAATTTACCATATTATATTACAACTCCAATAATATTTAAGCTTTTAGAATACAAAGAAGATATAGCAAGTATAACGGTTATGGTACAAAAAGAAGTTGCGGACAGAATTGCATCAAAACCGGGTTCTAAGGAGTTTGGGGTTCTTACAATAAATACAAATTACCAAGCGGATGTTGAAAAAATATTTGTAGTTCCAAACACTTCATTTATACCAGCTCCGAATGTAACTTCTGCAGTTATTAAGATAACTCCAAATAAAGAAAAAGAGGAGACACTTGGAATTAAAGATGGAAAGATTTTTGAAGAATTAGTTAAGAAGGCTTTCTCAGAAAGAAGAAAGAAAATGGCCAATTCACTAGCAAATTGTGGATTGTGTGGATTAACTAAAGCCGAAATCGAAGAAATTATTAAAAAAGTAGAATTAAAAGAAACGGTTAGAGCAGAAGAGGTAAGTGTAGAAACTTTTGCAAAAATTGCAAATGAAATATATGAATTAAAAAACTAAAAAGAAATAAAAATACAGACTAGGTTTTAGTCTGTATTTTTACTTATATGTTATTTCTCGTATTCATACCACATATTTTCTTTTTTTAGCTTGTTAACAACATTTACGTGTTCAGAATATGTTTCTGTAAAGTATATTTTTCCATTCTTGTCTGCAACAAAGTACAAATCATCACCATTATTAGGTTCTATTGCGGCTATTATAGAAGTCTTAGATGCTGAACATATTGGTCCGATTGGAAGTTTACCACCCATCTTAGGGCCTCTTGTGTTGTATGGATTATAAGTATTAAGTTCGGTTACAGTTAAATCTCTATCTGCCATACTAACTTTAAATGCATAGTATGTTGTAACGTCACTTCCTAAAGCCATGTCTGTTTTAAGTCTATTGTAAAATACACTTGCTGTGTTTTTTCTGTTTTCGTTATCTTTAGAAGGTGGGCATTCAAGCTCAACAACTGATGCCATTGTCATGATTTCGTGTACAGTATATTTGCTCTTTGCAATAGTATCTTTGTAATCTTCAAGTATCTTTTCGGTTTGATCAAGCATTGTCTTGAATATTGTTTTAACGCTTAAATCGTTTTTAGCAAAATGATATGTATTAGGAGCAAGATATCCTTCTAATGCATAATATATATCTTTATTTAATATATCTTTTGTTAAGAACCAGTATTCATCGATTAAACTTTGAAGATATGTTTTATCTTTAAGTAAATCATAAACATCTTGTTCAGTATTATCTGTTGTTTCTGCAATTCTTTTTGCTATCCACATCATGTTTTTACCTTCAACAAATGTTATTTTTACTTGTTCTTCAAAAACCTTACCTTCTTTAAGAGCTTTTGTTATTGTTTCAAGATTCATGCTTGGAGATAATACATATTCTCCGGCTTGGAATCCAGATATATTATTTAGTTTTACATATATTTTGAATGCTACATCGCTAGATATAACACCAGCTTCTTTTAATTTCGTTGCTATTGTACTTGAACCAGAGCCCATTTCAATAGTTACGTTAATGTCTTTAGCTTCATCACTCATAGGCCCTATAGCATTAGTATACCAAACAAGTGGTACTGTAACTGCTATAACAACTAGTATAACTAAAGCTATTAGTATTGTTAATAATTTCTTCATATTGCACCTCGCAAATAGTATAACATAAATTGTCGAATTTTGTAAATAAATATAGTTAAGTTTGAACTTAAGTTAAAAGCTTACGCATATCTTCCGGTAAATCACAAACAATTTCAATATTCTCTTTTGTAATTGGATGTATAAATCTAACTTTGTATGCGTGTAAAGCTTGCCTATTAATTAAATCTGAAGCTTGTCCATACAATGTGTCGCCTAATATACTATGGCCAATGTAACTTGTGTGTACGCGTATTTGATGTGTTTTACCTGTTTTTAGTGTACATTTAATTAAAGAATATTTATCAAATTCTTGTATTGTTTCAAATATTGTTTCGGCATAATCACCATCATCTGCAACGCATCTTTCAATGATGCTTTCGGCTTTTCTTTTAATGTTTGCAACTAGTCTTAGAGGAGATTCTTCTAACCTGCCATTAACAAAAGCAAAGTACTCCTTGTTAAATATATTTGTTTTCATTTGCCCGGTAAGGCTTTCTTGTATGTATTCGTTCTTTGCAAAAAGAACTATGCCTGAAGTGTCTTTGTCTAGTCTATTAATAGGACGGATTTTTTTCTTAAGGCCTATACTTTCAAAGTAATATTTAACTCCGTTAGAAAGTGTATCTTCATAGTGATTTATTGATGGATGAACAGGAGTATTTGGCCCTTTGTTAATAATTAGCAATCCATCATCTTCGTAAAGAATATCTAGATCCATTTTTGTAGGAACAATGTTTTCAGATTCTTCGCTAAAATTAATATTTACAGAAATGATGTCGTTAGCTGTTAATTCTTTCTTTACATGAGTTGTTTCACCATTAATATATATTTGTTTTTCTCTTTTTAGTTTTAGTATTAATCTATCAGATAAATGGAACTCGTTTTTAAGAACGTTAAAAACGGTTAAATAACCCTTAGATTCTGTGTTTTTATACTCTAATTTCATAATACATAAAGTATACAAGCGGGAAGTAAAATTGTCAAATAAAAGGGTATAAAAAAGATTTAGAAAAGTGTGACTAAAACTTGCTAAAATCTTAAAAATATGTGATATAATTTATTTTGTATAAATGTATCAAAGGGGAGGAAATATGGACAAGTCTGAAATATTAAAATACGCAGAAGAAAATTATGAGTTACCACCAATACCAGAAGAATATTTAACAGATATGGATTTTGTGGCAGATGTATTAGACATAGATTCTATGTTTATGGAAAGTTTTCCTCTTGAAGTACAAAAGAAAGTAATTATTCTTGATGAAAAATATGCAGAATATGCAGATATGGACGGAATATTTACAGACGAAGAAGTAATAAAAGATTGTATAGGTAAGAATCCAGATCTACTACTTAGATTAAAAGGCTCTAAAGTACAAAGCGATTTCTTAAAAGAACAATTTAATGGATATATACGCGGAGAGATAATTCCTGAAGAAGGGTCAAGACTTAGTAAGGCTGGACATGGGGTAATATATGGAATGGCTCCTAAATACATAGCAGACGATGTAGAGCTTGCAACATATTTAGTGGAAAAAGATATAAATAATTACAAAAGAATAAAAATACCAGAAATAAGAGATAGCAAAGAATATATGGCAGCATATGTTACAGCGAATCCTAAAGAATTTACTGCTTTCAAGGACAAGCTTGAAGGATATTTCCCAGAAGAGCTGGTGGAAGCTGTAATTAAACAAAATTTTGCAAATTACAAACAGTTTCCAGAGAATAATGCAACAATGCAAAGATTTTATGCATCGTATGAAAGAATAAAAACAATTAGACCTGAACTAACATTAGAAAATCCTAACTTAAGATATGAGCTTTTATGTGACGAAAGAATATCCAGTATGGATATAAATACATTAAATAGCTTGTTGGAGTATAGTACTGGAGCAGTAGATACGGTAATAGAAGCAAGTAAAGCAGGTAATTTAGAATCGCTAGAAGCATATATAGAAAAATATAAAGGAGTGTACGGTGAAACACTTCCAAGCATTCAAGGAGCAATATCTTCATACACAAATTTAAGTGAACTTGTAAATAGCACAAATGGGTTGGATGGAATAAATATGCCAGAAGATATGTTTAAAACATTAGTTGCAACAGGAAATAAGTTTGGAATAACAAGCATAGAAGATTTGAGCAATTATGAAGAAATAGTAAGAGAATATTACGACGCAAGATTAGATGAGGCGGAAACTCCAGATGAGGTTAGAAGAATATATTCGGAGATGTTGTTTAACGCAAGTCCTGAAGAAATGCAAGCATTCGATGAAGAGTATTGCAACTTCAATATGGAAGAACTTTATGAATATGCTAAAGCGCATAATGTTGAGGCGCCAATAACTGACGAATTTAGAAGAAGACTAACACTCCTTGAACAAATGGCTGGGATAGATAATATAGATGAGTTAAGGGCGCAATTTGGTGCTATGTCAACAGTTATTTCGGATGTAGCTGAAACAAAGCAAAGAATATCTAGCATGTATTCTAAGACATATAACCAAGAGATGTTAGATTTAACAGATGATTCGTTAGATAGAGAAAGTGTAGATGGTGTAGAAGTTATAAAACTTAATGGTCAAAGCTTTAATTTATGCATACATAGAATTTTTAATTTTGATTTCAATATGAACAGTATTGCAAATAGAATAATAGAAGATCCAACTATGTGGTCAAAAACTGAAGGAAGCAATACAATTTCAACTACGCTAATAACAGATAAAAAGATAGCGGGACTTTTTAGAAGTATGAAAACAAGAGATGGTGCTGAACTTGTAATGTTAAAAGATGAAGCGACTGCAAAAGCATACGCTGAAGCAGGACAAGCTGCAGATTTAGCAGTGTATGAAGGTGAAGCGCTAAAAGAAATTGACCCGGACGCAGTGTTTTATGGGTTTACTGAACTTGCAGACGATGGAATAATTAAAATGGATTCTACAGATATGATGGTGGAACATGGCGCAGGTCATATGGAGACTAAGAGTATGAACTGTAGAATGAGAGGTACAGAAGATTTAGCGTATTGGACAGACCCTACATATTGGAATGAACTTGTTCAAAAAAGAAAAGAAACAGACATTTCTAAAGCAGAAGACTTAAGAGCAAAAACGGGAACAGATAAACTTATGCCATCTTGTATAGTTTGCTTTGATGGAAATATGAATGAGAATGCTATTAAAGCAGCAAAAGCACATGGTATACCTGTCGTTATGATAGATAGACAACAATATCTAGATTTGAATAACGAAAGGGCAGAAGAAGCAAGAAGAGAATTTAAAGAAACATTATCTCCAGACAGTATTAGGGAGATAATGTATAGAGAACCATATTACAAAGTGGTTGCAGAAATGCCAAGTTTAATAGAAACAATAACTACAAATGATACTTTGCCAGAAGGTAAAAAGAAGCTTGCCTTAGAGTATTTAGGATATATGGCAGAGCATTTTGTAGAACAATCTACAGGGCATATAATGGGTACTCCTGTAGAAGAATACAACAAAACAATGAGAGAACATATTGAAAGCATAGATAGATGTAAAGCAGGACCGGAGTTGGTTTCTATGGAAGATTTTGAAGCAGCATATAGGGAAACGACGGCAAGAGATAGAAAAGAAAGGTATGAAGCTATGCTTAAAGATATGGAAATGGAAAGAACAAAAGAAGGTGAAGTAGTATATGAGTAAAATTAATTCCAAAGCTTATACGGACATAAGCTTAATTATTGAGATGATGCCTGAAAGTTTAAGAAACAAGCTTTCTCCGGAGTTTATATATTTTATAAACATAAACAAAGATAAAGATTATGTTTCAAATATAAATCCAAAGATTCCTTTAAACAAGCAGACTGTCGGTAAAGAAACAAAGGAATTAATGGCAATCATATACAGAGAGTATTTTTGTTCTCCAGCTAAAAAAGAAGAACTTTTGGATGAAGATGAAGAAATTTTAAGAAGTGAAGAACAAAGTAAAATAGGCTTTGATCCAAGAAACATATTTATAAAGAAAGAAGAAACAGTAAGTGAAGAAGAAATAAATGCATTAACAGTTAAAGAAGATGAAGGATATATAGCAAAAATAATTAACAAGATAAAGAAACTATTTAAAAAATAAGAGGGATATAAATGAAAAAATATAGTTTAGGAGATTCGGGATTATATAGTTCTAGATTTAAAAGTGCAGTAGTTGCGGTGTTTTCTCCTTCGATAAGAAGAGAAAGAGCGAGACGTGATGGCTTCAGGCCGGATATAACAGATGAGGAAGTAAGAAATAGATATTATAACAGAGATTTAACTATTGAAGATGTTGTTAAATATAATTTGTATGACGATATTTCTGTTACTGAACTTGAATATAGAGCGCAACAAATTGCCAAAAAAATAGGAATACGCAACTTAGCTAATATAGATGTAGAAGCATATTCGCATTTGGGATATAAAATGCAAGATATGATTGAAGAGTCTGAGTTAACATCTGAATCTTCTGCAGAAGAAATAAAATCAGTAGTTGTAGCAGGTATTGAAGAACGACTAGGATATAGATATACACGTGAAGGTGAATATACAGCGCTAACTAAGTTAGCAATAACTAGAGAAAATTTACCACAATACATTGTAGAATTCCCTGAAGGTATGGAAGAGCTAGAAGAGGCGTTTTTTACATCAAATTTAACATTAGAACAGGTTAATGCAAACAGAGAATTGTTTGTGGGAAAAAGATGGATGACTAGATTAGATGATGGTTTGAGTGATTTTGTAGAAAGAAATGGATTAACTGAAGAAAAGTATGAATACATTATTACTCATATGCCAGAATTACTAGATTCAGGTGTTTTAGAGATGGTTAGAGCATCTAAAGGTATAGATGTTGCGCTTGCACCTGAAGAAAATAAAGCGAAAATGGCAGAATATTATACAGGACAAGGCATAAATAGCGCAAATGCAAAGGTGGCATTAAATTATGCGTCTCTTCAAGAATTATTAGAATGGTCAGATACTATTTCAACGGGAATCAAGGAGAATAGCATACCGAAACTTTTACAAGAAGTAGACGAAAAGACATTAATAGGATACATTCCAATTGATGTTATGGAAAAAAGAGATGCTTGGCAAGTTTTTGATGTAATAGAGAGATTTGGTATTACTCCAATAATGGAATTTGAAAGAGAAAACGGACCAATATTTTCTGAAAATGAATTTAAGAATTTAAAATACATAAATAGCGCATATTTGCATTATGCTGGAAATAGAGGATATGACAGTCCAGCGAATCTATATATAAAACCATATGACGCAGGAGATAGACCATATACTAGGGAAGAATTCAACGAGGTTATGCGTAGAATAATCATTTATGGACCGAGTGATGGTAATGCAAAAGAAAGGTTGGATCATAGGCATATACAAGGACCTTTTAGAGAAGCTAATCCAGATTTGTTTATATCTTATGATGCACCGGAAGAATTACAAGACAAATTTTATAAAACAAGAATAAAATTAGAAGATATAGAAGAACATCAGGAATATATGAGTTATTTATCTGAAGCAAATTTAGATATGTGTTTGGAAAGACCTAATGTGTACTTTGAAGGACGAGATAGGGATATTTATTCGACGCTAGAAGGAAGTTTTGGCAAAGAAGAGTTGCGTACATTCATAATGGATAATGTAAGAACTATAAGGTACCTAAATAAAAGAAGAGATTATTTGCGTATGACTGAACCTAAGAGTTTAGAAGAATTGCAAGGAATATTGAAACGTAAAGTTGAAATGGAAATACTATCTCGTGGTATAAGGTACGGAGAAGATGCACCGGACTTTTTCAAAGAAGCACATCCAGAAATGTTTTTAGCTCCTGATGCACCAGAAGAATTAAAATTAGCTTTCTATGACGACTATTTATCTAAAGCTGAAGGATATGAAAACCATCATAGTTCAAATTACAGATTAACATTTAAAGCTATAGGTGAGCACAGAGAATGGGCAGAGTTTTTAAAAGGTAAAAACATCCCAAGAGCAATGTCAGAAGGATATTTTAGACTATTTGAAGTACTTGGGCTAGAACAAGCAATGAAATTATCTGGAAGAAGCGGGGAAAGCCTAGATAAAATGGTTGGACAGCACAAAGAAGAAACACTTTCTAACTGGTATAAAGCAACAGGAGGAAAGTTTATACCTCACCATACAGTAATGTTAAATTTCCCTGAAAGTGAGATGGATAATTTCTTAACTAACGGAAAGAAATGGTCTGGACTTACAAGAATAGATAGGTTTAATTTTAATGATGAAGGAAAAACAGCGACATTAAAATTAGCATATTCAATGGGTGTATTTAATGGAAATGACGCGGGATTTAAAAGAGTGGTAGATATGTTAACATTGCCACCTGACAGTATTTTAGCAGAAGATTATGAAAAGGTTATGGCTAAATTTGCGGATAATCCTGAAAAATTAGCTTTAATACAAGGTTCATATATACAAGGTGAAGATGGAAGATATACATATAAAGCGCCAGCTGTAGAACGTGGTGAAGGTGTCGATCAAAAACAAGCAAAGAAGCTAGCGGATGGTAAAGTACAAGATATACGTTTAGCATTAGAAACGGCGAATGTAAGTAATGTATTAACACCTGCTAAAGCGCATCAAATGTTTGACTCGTTTAGTATGACATATGATCCGAAGTTCGTGGAATTTTTTATGAAGCATCAAGAAGAGATAATGTCTAATCCAGATTATATTAAAGATATTTCTTTAATACAAAGAAGATTCTCTGAAATAACAAGAGATAATGCGGGTAGAACATTAACATTAGAGCTTGCAGCAGAATATATTCGTAATAACAACTATGAAAAAGTAGAAATTGGAAATGAAGGTTTAGCAGAACAAGCTAAGATTGCTGGATATAGCCAACAAGATTTTGAAAAACTACAAGTAATGTATAATGAAGGCGAAATGAGAGATTATTCAAGTATTCCAAGAGTAGCAGGAGAAAAAAATGGTTATACATATGAAATGTTAAGATGTGATGATCCATTAGCTTTATCTATTGGTACATTAACAGATTGTTGCCAAGAAATTGGTGGTGCTGGTCAAACTAGCATGGAACATAGTGTGCTATCTAAGGATGGTAGAGTGTTTGTTGTAAGAGATGCTGAAGGAAGAATAGTTGCACAAAGCTGGTTCTGGAGAAATCAATATACTGGTTGTTTCGATAATATAGAAATACCAAACAAGATATTTACTACATATGAAAGAGAACATCCTGAAGAAGGAAGAAGTGGTTTAACAAAAGCAGTTCTTGGGGTATACAAACAAGCTACAGTTGATTTAATGCAAGAAGATGAAAGAGTATATACTGAGCTTTTAGAAGCCGGTACTATAACTCAGGAACAATATGATGCACTAAGACTAGGCAAAGTAACTATAGGTCTTGGGTATAATGATATAAAAGACGCTATACAATCAGATACAGAAATGCATAGAGATGCAAAACCTCGCGGAGTTATAACGGGTGGAAGAGTACCACATCCATACACGGATGCAAGAGAACAATATATAATAACTGAAAGAGATGGATTAGTAGATTCAGAAATGGAAAACTTACATGTACACGAGGATACAATCCCTGTTTATGATAGTACAAATATACCAGTTACAGCAGTGACTATGATGAAGAAGATGGAAAGTGCGGCAGGTAGAGACGATTTAGAATATGTTTCAGTTATAAGAGATGGAATAAGTAAACCATCAGATGAGATTATGGCAAGTATAGCTAGAGAGTATTATTTAAATCCAGAAATAACAAAAGTTGCAGCTACTTCAAGAATGGCTGTAGTGTATAGTGCAGAGGAAGTAGGACCAGTTAAAATGGCTAGTGTATTTACAGCACCAGTAAAAGAGGATTTAACTGAAGAAGAACAAAAACAAGCAAGAGAGCACATAGATTATCAATTAAAGAAAACATTAAGACAAATAACTGCAAATGGCAAGAGAGTTCTAGATATAGACGGCTTACCTGAAGTGGATAGAGCAAAAGTAGAAGAATTACTTGCGGTGATTAAGAAAGAAAATGAAGAAAGGGGGCCTAGATAATAATGAATAACATAAGAGAAGTATTAAGTGACGCTGTAATGGCGCATACATCCATGGATATAACTTTAAATGGTAAAAAAGTTGTAGATACAATATTTGATTTATTAGCAGAAAGTAAAGAAAGTTTAATAGAAGCTAATGAAATAGATGTTAAGAATGAAAATGGGTTTACACTTAATATTAATAAACTTTTAGGATTAAGAGAAGCATTTACAGATTCAGAAGATGAATATAGAAAAGTTATCTCTATGAATAAAAACAAAGAAATAAATTATATGATAGGCTCTGAAACAGACAAATTAGGAACAATTTGTGTTGTGTATAACGGAAATACATATGTGATGTTAGAAATGGTATTAAAAGCCATTCTAACACACAATTCAGTAATATTTTCTAGTGAATCAAACTACATGCAAGGAACAAACGATATGTTGCTTGTTCTAATAAGAAGAGTATTAGAAGCATACAATATAGATAAAAAACTTGTGCAAAGAATATTTACAACAAGATATGAAGAGTTGCTTGCAAATAGTGCAAGTATTAAAAAAGTAATAGCTATTGGAGATAGAGAGTTTAGAAAGAAAATAAATCTTTCGTCTGCAGTAGAAGTAATATCTAGTGGATATGGACATTATGATATGTATATTGAAGATGAAACTAATATGGAACTAATAGTGAAAATATTAGATGCAAATCCAAATATAGAGGTGTATGTTAAATCTGGTATAAATCTACCTTTCTATGAAAGTATAGAAGTACTAGATTTAGATGAAGCAATAGGAATGCTAAACTTAAATACCGCAGGATTTAGTGCGGCAATATTTACAGATAACGCAGAAAACGGAAGTAAATTCTTAAGAGAAGTTGCTTGTAGAAACGTTTCGGTAAATAGCAGCCCGTTAATAGACAATATTACAGATATCGAAACAATAATGCTGTTAAATATAAAGAAAATGTTCTATCCAAATCCATTAAAGGAAACGGAAAACGAAGGATTTGAGTTTCCAACTGCTAGAGCTATTCTTGAGCAAACTAAAGAAAAGGCGGATAAAATTGCTTTGGAAAATTTAGAAGAAGAAGTTAAACAAGCAAGAGAGGAAACAGAAAAACTATCTAAAGATATGACAGATAGATTAAACGAAAAAGAACAAGAGATAGAAAGACTAAAACAAAGTCTTTTGGAATCTAAAAATGTAGCAAACAAGTATATGGAAGGATATAAAAAATCATTTCTAGTAAGGTTGTTTGCGAAGATGAATAAAGAAGATATAGAAAAAGACACAAAAATGTTAAGTGAATAATAAGAGGGATATAAATGAACAAATCAGACTACAGAAGTCTAGAAATTACAGAAGAAGAGATTGAAGCAGTAAGAAGATATATATCTAATGCGCATATCAGCATGAATGCGCTTTTAGATATAGATCCAGAAGTAATAAATACACAATTATCTAAAGGCTGGGTAATAGACTTTTCAAAAGAAGGAATAGAAAAAAATACAGAATATTTAACTAAACTGTATTCAGCAATGTATAAATACAGTTTAGCACGTGGAACAGATAGAACTACTGTATATAGAGGAACATCAAGAAGCGAAGTGGCTAAACTAGAACGTGAAAAAGTAAGTGGTAGATTTTTATCTACTTCAACAGATAGAGATATAGCTATGAGATTTACCGAGTATAGGAACGGGGCTCTTTTTGCTATGTCTTTAAGTGGTGTGCCATATATTCCAACAGATGAGTTTTTAGATGAAACACAAGTGTCTGAATCAGAAATATTAGTATCTCCTTTTAGTAAAATTGAAGGAATAGAATCATATAGCTATCAAGATATAGATGGGGTTACAAGGTATAGCGCAAATGTAAGGAAACAAGAATTTGCAAATATTACAGATGAAGAAAGAAGAGAATGTGAAGAAAACATATCGTCATTTAACTATGAAGAAAATCTGGAAAAATATAAAGAATTAAAGTTTAAAGCAGACCTTATGAGTGAAAGAATAGCTTCACTAAGTGGTGCTAGAACCAAAGACGAACGCGAAGAACTTTCATATATGAGAGAAAGACAAGTAGAGCTTTTGGAAGAATTAAATGAAGTAGCTACAAGCTTTAAAACAGTAAAAACATCTATGACAAGACTTCTACAAGACAAATTTAGAACTGTAGAATTAGAAATAGAAAGAGGTCTTGCTAAAGATAAAATAGAAATTGAAGATGAAGAAAGAAAAAGAAAAATAGAACTAGAAAGAGAACGCAAAGCAGAACTTTTAAGAAGAGCAGATAGAACTCTAGCAAGAGTTGCTAATGCAGGTGGATATTATGAAACAATGACACCAGAAGAACAAGAGTTATATGCTAAAGCAGAAGAACTTGGCCTAGATACATCTAAAGTAAAGGTGGCAGACTCAGAAACAGTAGCTAAATTCGAAGAACTAAAAAGAAAGATAGAAGAAATAAAAAGAGAAATAAGCCAAATAGAAATGCCAGATAGTATGACTAAAGAAGATATGGCGGTAACGGGTGAACTTAACAAAAAGTTAAATTCGCTTTACGAGAAGCTTTCCATAACAAACAAAATAATGGATGAGTGCGAAAAAACAATATCTATTACAAAAGAAAAAAATAGAAGAATGCTAAGTGAAAGTGTTGCAACTAGACTTGGCGAAGATATTGTTTCTAAGGCAAGGGCAGACCTTTTAAGCGAGGAACAAACACTTCTTGCAAAGAAAGATACATTATGGGATAAACTAACTGGAAAAGCTAAAGTAAGAGCGGCGCAAGTAGAAAATATAAGACTTAGAAGACAGTTCATAGAAAAGGGTGGATTGAACACACCAAACACTATGGAAGAAATGGCTATTTATGTAGCAAAATACAGAGAAGTTTTGGGTGAAGACAAATTACCAGATATGGTAAAAAAGGTGATACCAAAAACCAAAATAGACACGGTAGTTTCGTATGAAGAAAGAGAAATGATGGAAGCTGCAAGAGGTGGAACAGCATTAGTTCCGCTTGAAGGTTCTAAAAAACAAATATTAAATATATTAGACGGACAAAACACAACGCTAAAAACACGCATACAGGGTGTACAGATAGGAAAGAGAGAAAGCACACTAGAAGATTTAGAAGTAAATGTTAAAAATAGTGTAGAGCGTTGTCTAGATACTGCATTGTTCTATACAACAGACTTAACAGAGGAACAACAAAAACAAGTAATGAGAGATAGAATGACTATATAAAAAGCAAACAAGTATCTAATCAAACGATAAAAAATGGATAAATATAATAAAAAAAGGGGATTTGCATAAAATCCTCTTCTTTTTAACAAAATGTTAAAAAGACTATTGACTTTGTTAACATAACATGTTAAAATATAGATATGTCACATCCCTTAGCACTAAAAATAATTTTTTATGGAGGTAAAGATTCGTCTGACATAGCGAATCGAAATTGCATTATGAAGTTTAATGCACAGACAGCTGCAAAGTATGCAGAAAGAGTAACTCGGAAGGAGATGGCAGTAGAGCTTGAGCCCCAGCTTCAGCTCATTGCCGAAGGACAGGCAAGAGCCAGCCATAAAGGTTGGATGGAAGGCAAGATGGCCAAGGGTTACGTATACGGCCCCGTCGTAAACGATGATCCTACCAAAGGTCAGCTTACCCACCCCTTGCTCGTACCCTATGATGAACTCAGTCCTGAGGACAAACAGGCTAACATCGCAAACGCGGTGGCGATCATCTCTATCCTTAGAGATAAGGGTTGCACATTCGTAAACTTTACGAAGATGCTTCTTTATCCTATCGCAAAACAGGTCCATGATGAGTGGGCACGTGAGAAGATCAACGCCGGTTGGGTATGGGGACCCGTTACAGATAAGGCAAACAAGATCCACAGAGACTTGGTACCCTTTGAAGTACTCGCAGTAACCTACCCTGAGGACATCCAGTACGACGTAGACACTGCTCGTCAGGTCATCATCAAGATGATTACTGAAAACGACGTGTTCCCCGTTATCTCTTCCCTGGCTGCATTCCAGCTTGAAATTGCAGGCGTTCCCGCTTAAGCATTTCAAGAGCTTCACCAAAGTCCACGAAAGTGGCAAGGCACCCCTAACAAGGGGTGCCTTTTCTTTGTATATATTAAATTAAAAATTATTTATTATTATCTTGAGAATTAGCACTAGCAACTACTGCTAACATCACTACAATTACAACTATTGTTATAGATATCATTAAAAGCATAAATTTCTCCTTACATATTATTTCTTTTTACTATCTTGATGTTTATTGTGCATATCCCATAATGCACCCATAACCCACGGACTTATTTCATCTTCATCATTTCCTGTTATTTGAAAACTTTTAACTCCTAGAACTATACCTAATATGGTAGGTAAAACAAATATAGCAACAAGGAAAATACCAACCCAAATCATATAAATCTCTCCTTTAATTTAGAAAGATTATATCATAGGTATAGATAAAATAAAATATGTGATATAATCTCATTAAAACAAAGGGGAAAATATATGGCAGGAAAATATTCTTTTAAGGATGCAAGAATAACAATAAAGAAGTTTAACAAAGTATTAAGTGAACTACAAAAAGTAGAAGGAATAGTTGAAACAAATAAAAATAATATGTTAGCTAAGGCAGAAGAAATGCTAAATGCAGGCTTTTTCCAAAACAAACTAACAGCAGATGTAGATTCTGGTAAAGTAACAGATGTAGAGTATAATGAAACATATGATTTAATGGTATCAATCTACAGTTATTTTGAAAGTAAAAAGCTTTTGGAATATTGCATGGGACTTTATGCGGGAAATAATGAATATATAAAAGACAATATTAAAACATTAAGTAAATGCAAAAATGCATTAAGTTGGATGTTTGCTAACAAGACAAGAAAAGAATATGCAAAACAAGCCTATGATAGACTTAAATATCCAGAAAACGAGCAATTCTATTTAGATTCTTCTAACGCAGTAACAAGATTAAACAATTTAATGAACACTGCTAAATCTGAAGTGTTAGCGGATGTAATGGATAATGAAGAAGAATACCAAAAGATATTATTCCTAATAAAGCCGTTCATAACAGATGTTGGTAAAAAGATAAGTGGTATAGAACATTTAAAGAGTGAATATGGATATCTTGTAAGCGATTTAAAAAGAATGGAAGAAGATTTCTTAAGAGCAAAAGATGAAGTTAAGAAAGCAATAGATGAGCTTGTAGAACAAGAGATTAAAGAGACATTAAGAAGTATCCCTCTTGAGGAATTAAATAGAGATAAAAACGGAATAAAGATACAAGCCTTGAAAGACTTTGGATATACAAGTATAGGAAATGTATATGATTGTACACACAGTTATCTAGTGCAAATGCCGGGTATAGGAGAAAAAGGAGCTTACCTAATAGAAGCAATCTGTGACAGGATAGTAAAAGACACAAGACAAAGCATGAAAATAAGATTAAGCACAGATAAGAAAACATTCTATTCTACTCAAACGGTTCATGCTATATATAAGTATAAAGAGAAAAAGAAAATATTGGATGAAAAAGTTAAACTAGATAATGAACTAACATCTAGAATAGATGAAGATTTTAAGCTGTTTAACGAACTAGCAAATGGTATAAAATATTATTTTAGTATTAAAGAAGAAAAAACAGAAAGCATTGCAAAATATAATTGGTTAAAGACAAATATAAAAGAAGAAGGATTCTGTACAAGAGTAAAGGAAATATTAGAACAATATGAAGATGCAGGTAGAAAGAATAAATTCGATACTTGGATAGACTTTGCAAAAGATACAGCAGCATATTATAGTGTAATAGAAGAACTATGCCCAGGAGCTTTAGGTAATGACGATTATTACTATGGATTACCAGAAGAACTAGCAAAAGAAATATTAGAAGAACCATTGTATCTAGACGGCCTAAATTGCACTTTAAGACATTATCAAGAAGTTGGTACAAAATATATCCTACACCAAAAGAGAGTGCTTCTAGGGGACGAAATGGGCCTTGGAAAGACAATTCAAGCAATCGCAGCAATGGTATCTTTAAGAAATACAGGGGCAACACACTTTCTTGTAGTATGTCCAGCCAGTGTAGTTGTTAACTGGTGCAGAGAAATTAAGAAACATAGCAATCTAGAACCAATAAAGATACATGGAAGTAGTATAAAAACAGCGCTTAGTAAATGGATTAAAAATGGTGGAGTAGCTGTAACAACATTTGAAACAACAGACAACATTATGCTAGAAGAAGGATACAAATATTCTATGCTTGTAGTAGATGAAGCACATTACATTAAAAATCCTGAAGCACAAAGAACGGTTAATACAATAAGATTAAGTACACATGCAGAAAGAATCTTGTTTATGACAGGTACGGCATTAGAAAATAGAGTAGATGAGATGATAGGACTAATAGGAGTATTAAACAGTGATGTACATAGAAACGTAGCGAGAATAGCATATATGTCTACTGCACCTGAGTTTAGAGAAAAAATAGCACCGGTATATTATAGAAGAAGAAGAGAAGAAGTATTAACAGAATTACCAGAAAAGATAGAATGTAAAGATTGGTGTACAATGACACCAGAAGAAAAACCAGCATATGAACAAGCAATTCTAAATGGTAGTTACCCAGAAGCAAGAAGATTATCTTGGCATATAGATGACCTAACACATTCATCTAAGGCAACAAGATTACTAGAGTTAATAGAACAAGCAAAAGATGAGAACAGAAAAGTAATAATCTTTTCATTCTTCTTAGATACAGTAAACAAGGTAGCTAAGTTATTAGAAAAAGAATGTGTGGGAGTAATAACAGGAGCAATAGATTCAGCAAAAAGACAAGCAATAATAGATGACTTAGACAAAGCACCAGCAGGTAGTGTAATAGTAGCACAAATAATAGCAGGTGGAACAGGACTAAACATACAAGCAGCAAGTCTAGTAGTAATATGCGAACCGCAATTCAAACCATCAATAGAAAATCAGGCAATATCTAGAGCATACAGAATGGGACAAGCAAGAAGTGTTCTTGTACATAGACTACTATGTGAAGACACAATAGATGAAAGAATAACAGACTTACTAGAAGAAAAACAAAAGATATTCGATACATTTGCAGATAAGTCTGTAGCAAATGAAAAGACACTAGAAATAGAAGAAACTGCATTCGGAGATATAATGAAGGAAGAAGCAGAAAGAATTAAGGAAAAGCAAGGAAAGTAAAATATAAAATTATAAAAGCGGGTAATAATATTATTATCTGCTTTTTGTAAAAGTACAAAATTGTCGAAAAAAGATTGTTATAAATATCAAAGTATGATATAAACTATACTATGAATAACTAAAGTAATACAATATAAAAAGGGGTACGAAATGATAAGATTAGCAACATTATTTAGCGGTATTGGTGCAATAGAACAAGCACTAAAGAAAAAAGATATAGATTATACAATAGTATTTGCTTGTGATAATGGCGAAAGAGAAATTGAAATATCAGAAGATAAAATTAATGAATTAAGAAAATTAGATAATTATACTAGGAATATAGAAATTAGTAGAATTTATGATGCAACAGGGAAACCAAATGTTGTAGAATCATCATATAAAGCTAATTATAGTATAGATGACAACCGTTTTTATCAAGATATAAGGTTTTTAGATGGAACGGAATTTAAAGGTGAAATAGATTTGTTGGTGGGTGGTAGCCCGTGTCAAGCTTTTTCTATAAATGGTAAAAGGGCTGGATTTGAAGATACTAGAGGAACTTTGTTTTATGAATATGCAAGGATAATAAAGGAAGCACAACCAAAAGTTTTTATATTTGAAAACGTAAAAGGAATGATAACACATGATAATGGTAACACGTGGGAAATAATAAAAGAAACATTTAAGGAATTAAATTACGAAATATATATAAAGGAAGACAATCCAATATTAAATGCTAAAAATTATGGTATTCCTCAAAATAGAGAAAGACTATTTGTAGTTGGATTTAATAAGGCGTTGCAAGTTAAAAAGTTTGAATTTCCCAAAGAAGAAAAATTAGAAAAATTCGTACAAGATTTTTTGTTTGAAGAGGTTGATGCAAAATATTATTTAGGTGAAAAGGGGTTTAAGTTTGTAACTTCTTCGCCAAGTAGAGCTCAAGTAAATGGAAAAATAATGCGTTGCCAAAAAGCAAATCAACAATTTAATTGGAATGGTGATTTTGTTTTTGAGGAACTTGAAAAAATTAGAGATAGAAAAGATATACTAGATAGGGCGTACGTTGGCGAATGGAAGGGTAAAATAGGAGTAACAAGAAAGTTTACTCCAAGAGAATGTTTACGATTAATGGGGTTTGGAGATGATTTCAAAATAATACATAATGATGTAATTATGTATAGACAATCAGGGAATTCGATAGTGGTAAACATTTTAGAAAAATTAATTGATTCTATAATAGATACAGGAGTATGGGGAGAATGTTAAAGGTAGGAACGTTATTTAGCGGCATTGGAGCTGTAGAACAAGCGTTAAAACGTTTGAATATTGATTATCAATTGGTATTTGCTTGTGATAATGGTGAGATAGAAATAGATATAGATGTTCAAAAAGAAAATGAAATAATAAAAAGTTTAAATAATAAGGTAGACAAAAAGAAATATGTAGATGATTTGTATAAAAAAAAATCAAGAAAAAATAATTTTGTAAAGCAAAGTTATTTGGCTAATTATGATATAAATGAGGACGATTTCCATTTAGATGTTAGATTGCTAGATGGAAAAGATTATAAAGGTAAAGTAGATTTGTTGGTAGGCGGGAGCCCATGTCAATCTTTTTCTACAGTTGGATTTCAAGGTGGCTTGGAAGATGTAAGAGGAACTTTGTTTTATGAATATGCTAGACTAATAGATGAAGTTCAGCCAAAGGTTTTTATATTTGAGAATGTAAGAGGCCTAACAACGCATGATAACGGTAAAACGTGGAAAAAAATGCAGGAAGTATTTACAAAGACATTACATTATAGAATAACAGAACCACAAGTGCTAAATGCGGCAGATTATGGAATACCACAAACAAGAAGAAGATTGTTTGTAATAGGTATTAGAGAGGATTTAAAAACAAAAGATTTTGTATATCCAAAAGCTTTAGGAAGTGAAAAATTACCATTTTACATGCAAGATATCCTAGAAGAAAATTGCAAGTATGATGAGGAAAATTACAATTATAATTATAAAGAAAATGGAGAATTGTATATAAATAAAGTTTCTGGAGAAGTAGAAGCAAAACATACTTTGACACCGAAGGTTAGAGATTATGTTTTAACTAATGGAACGAAAAATTTTAGAACATCCACACAAACAGATTTAAAAATTGCTAGAACGCTTCTAAAAACAATGACTCAACATCATCGTGCGGGAGTGGATAATTATATAACTTTAGGTTTTGACAAAGAAGGTAAAAGAATATTAAGACATTTAACAGAACGCGAGTGCTTGCGCTTAATGGGATTTCCGGATTCGTTTAAAATAGTTGTATCGCCAATGCAAACAAAGAAACAGGCAGGTAACTCTATAGTTGTGGATGTAATGATGGCAGTGTTGAGATCTATATTTGATACCGGCGTGTTTGATGACGATATAAAAGGGGGCATATGAGTGTTTAAAAGAATAGATGCATTTGATATAAATTTTGTAGATTCGGCCGCTTCTAAGGATTTTAAACTTAAAGATTCAACTGGAATGGGTGAAAAAAGAATTTATATTGGTCATGATGAAGAAAGATATGATGAGTTTTTTGATTTCGAAAATGTAGAGTATATTTTTTCATATAAAAGTGATTTGTTAAAATATTTGGATGAGGCAAAAGAAGAATTCTTTAATCCTATTCAAGAATATAAAGAAAATTTAAGTGAATTATATTCAAAAAAATTAAATGAGACAAACGAAATATTAGAAGAGGTTATAAAGTACGGCTTTAAAAAAACTTATGACGCTCAAAACAGGTATTATTTAGTTTTAGATGTAGAAAAAGATCCAACGTATAACCAAAACTATAATTATATCAGAAACATAAGTGTACCAAGAGTTACAAAATTTTGTTTTATAAAATTAATTGATGATCGAAATGGTAAAAAATATATATACATGAGACCTATTTATTTTAATAGAGTGAGTGGAAAAGAAGAAGTTTTAGAAAATATAATTGATGAAGGTGCTGAACAAGCTGTTGTTGAGGCTAAAAAGAAAGGTAGACTAAAGCAACAAGAATATCGCCAAAAACTAATTATGGAAATGCCAGCGTGTATATTTACATCCGTAACTGATGATAGAATATTGCAGGCGTGCCATATAAAACCGCATAGAGTTTGCTCAGACAATGAAAAATATGACTATAAAAATGGAATAACAATGACACCAACATATCATGTGCTATTTGATTTAGGATTTATCTCATTTAAAGATAGTGGTGAGTTAATGGTTTCTCCGTTTCTAACTAATAGAAATAGACAGTTGTTAAATTTAAAAAACGGAAAAATATATCGTTTACAAAATGGATCTGAAGAATATTTAAGATATCATAGAGAAAATATATTCTGCAATGCTAATATGATCGATTTAAACGAAGATTGTTCTGAAGTAGAATTTATGGTTGCTGAAGAAATAGAAGGATATTAGATTATAAAGGTAGTGAGTAATTAGTATTCACTACTTTTCACTTATATACATAAAAGAAAAATCTGATGTAATGAAATAAAATATAGGAGGTTCATATGATAAATGTAGTAGCAGCAGTAATAAAAGACGAACAAGATAAAATACTAATAACACAAAGAAATCTTAAAAAGTCTCAAGGTGGACTATGGGAATTCCCGGGTGGTAAAATAGAACCAAATGAAACACGTGAACAAGCAATAGTACGTGAAATAAAAGAAGAACTAGATATGGATATAGAAGTAAATGAATATCTAGCAGAAAAAACATTTATATATCCAGAAAAACAGATAAATTTAATAGCACTATCATGTACGAAAACAGGTGGTGAAATTAAGTTGTTAGAACATGAAGCATACAGATGGGTAACAAATACAGAGCTAGACAATTTTGAATTTGCACCAGCAGATTTGTTTATTGTGGAGAAGTTGAAAGGATAAGAGAAAATAGTATATAACAAATTAAAAGGAGTAAGGTTAGTATAAAACCTTGCTCCTTTGTGATATAATAAACGCATACATAAAAAGGAGATAATATATGGAAAACTTAGAAAAACAAGCAGAAGAAATGTGGGGTAACACGGAACAATATAAAGAGTTTAAGGATAAGAATTTAACCAACCAACAATTGCTAAACAGTGGAGAACAATTAATGCAAATATTTAAGGATATTGGTAAACTAAAGAATATAAATCCAGAAGCTAAAGAGGTTCAAAATAAAATACAAGAACTAAAAACATTTATCACAAACCATTATTATATTTGTACAAATGAAACGTTAAAAGCATTAGGAGAAATGTATATAACAGATGCATTTAAAGCAAATATAGATAGAGCAGGAGGAGATGGAACTGCATTATATACACATGAAGCAATAAATGCATACTTAAAACAACAAGAAGTAGAAATAACATTAGATGAAGAAACAAATACAGTACTAGCATATATAGATAACAAACAAGTAGGAGAATGTGTATATGTAACTACAAAAGAAGAAATAAACATAGTACACACAGAAGTAGATGAAAACTATCAAGGAAAAGGAATAGCAGGTAAACTAGTAGATAGGGTAATAACATATGCAGAAGAACAAAACAAAAGAATAGTAGCAGACTGTTCTTATGCAAAAAATAGAATAGAAAAAAGAAACCTAAACAAATAAAGGAGAACCTATGAAAAAAGTAATAATCATACTAATAATACTAGTAGTAATAATAGGAGGAGTAATAATGTTAAATAAAAACACAGAAAAAGAAACAACTAACTCAATACAATATGTATCTATGGAAGAAATAACAACAATAATGCAAGAAAACACAAACTACATTATACTAGATGCACGTACAATAGAAGAATATAACGAAGGACATATACCAAACGCTATATGCATACCAAATGAAACAATAGATGAAACAGTAACAAAGCAGATACCTAACAAAGACCAACTTATCCTAATCTACTGTAGAAGTGGAAACAGAAGCAAACAAGCAGCACTAAAACTTCAACAACTTGGCTACACCAACCTAGTAGAATTTGGTGGCATCATTGACTGGGAGTGGGAGATAGAATAGATATTTATTTGACAAAAACAAGAAAAAAGAGAAAAACGCTTGACAAAAATCAAGCGTTTTGTTATACTTTAATTAGATGTTAAAGTGCTGTTTCCAAGATAATATTAGCATATCCTAATTTTTATTTCAAGTACTTTAACATACTTAAATAAGAAGGAGGTTAATATGACTAAAGAAGAGATAAAAATAATATCTAAAGCGATTAAGACGGCCATAACAACAGATGTTCCTGAGTTTTATTTCGAAACTGGTTTAAGATACGGTAACGGAAGACATATGCTAAAATGGGACTATATTTTTAGCAATGTGCGCAATGAATTGGCGGAATCTTCGTTAAAAATAGTAGATTGTGATCGTGGAATATTTAAGATGGCATTAGTAGTCGATGAAAATGATTGCTTAGTGTGTAGTATAATTACGGAGAAAAATCTTGTTCGTGTTAGAAATAAGAAAAACAAACGACATTATTTATATAGCTTGGCTAGTGTAAATAAAGGTATGGAAGCGCAACAAAAACAGCAATCTTTGTTTGATGAAGCCGCTGATATACAGATGAATCGAGAAGAAGAACTTATGCAAATATTTGGATTTGTTCCTGATGGCTATGAAACGTTTATTATAGATGATTCAAATCGCAGCAATCCGGTAATAAGTATAGCTACAATTAATGAAGACCTGGAAATTGTAAAAAGAGAATACATTAAAGACGAAGAAACAATTCAATACAACTTAAGAGATAATGACAAATTAGAATCTGAAGAAAAGCAAGCTATAGGTTTAGGCTTAACAACTAAAGCAAAAGAAATGATAAGACCTAATCAAAACCTATCTATAGTCAACAAGGACAAGGACCGAAAAACAAATTAAGGTAAGGGGGCATGATATGGTGCCCTACTTATTCTACTTATTATGGAGGGGAAACTATGAAATTTAATAGCGAAAGGTTAAAATTTGCAAGAATATATAATGCTATGACGTGTGATGAACTTGGCGAAAAAGTAGGTTTAACCAAACAAACAATATCATTTTATGAAAACGGGAATGAACCACCGCTAAAGGCAATGTTTAGTATTTCAAGGCAATTAAATTTCCCATTCGCTTTTTTTTACACTGATGATAATAAAACTGTAAAAATGGAAAATACATTTTATAGAGCATTACTATCAACAACAAAAAAAGAAAAAACAGCGCAAACATATAAAATAGAGATGCTATTAAGAATTTTTGAAATAATAAATGAATATGTAGAATTTCCGAGAATTAATTTACCAAATATGAAAATAAATATAAGGTCGGATAAAGATATAGTAGAAATAGCAAGAGAATTAAGAGAATTTTGGGGATTAAGTACTAAACCTATAAAAGATATGGTTTATGTTATGGAAAAAAATGGAATTTTGGTAAAAAGTTTAGATACTCATACACAAAGCATAGATGCATTTACCCAATATATAGATATAGATGGAATTAGATATTTATGTGTCGTATTGGAAGAAGAAAAAACTTCAGCAGTAAGAAGACAGTTTAGCGCAGCACATGAATTGGGACATATTATATTACATTCTACTACAGTTAATATGGATGAAGTAGATAGAAAAGAATTTAGAGAAATAGAAAGACAAGCAAATCTTTTTGCTTCCGAATTTTTATTACCCTCTGATGAATTTATAAAAGATCTAATACATCCTACAAACTTAAAATGTTATGAAATGCTAAAGAATAAATGGCATGTTTCTATTTTGGCAATGATGATGAAGGCATTAAACCTAGGTGTTATAACAGATAACCAGTTTAAATATTTAATTAAACAATATAATATACTTAATTATAGGAAGAATGAGCCTTTAGATGGAATTATTAATATTCCGCAACCACAACTGTTAAAAAATTCGATTGAGATGTTGTTAGAGAATGATGTTTTTACAAGCAAAACTTTAATGAAAGAATTTGAAAAAAGAGGATTGCCAATGAATCCGAGAGAAGTTGAAATTTTATTTGGATTAGAAGAAGGAAGACTAAAATTAGAAGAAGAGGAAGAAAATAAAATAATACCTATGAATTTAAAGATAAAATTAAAAGATGAACAAAAATGATATTAATATTTCATCCCCACAATACACTTGTGTATTGTGGGGATAAGCATATGAGAAACAAATGAACAATGTTAATTTAGAAAGATATATAGAAGCACATAAAAGAGAATATGAACAAGCATTAGAAGAAATAAAGAATGGTAAAAAGAAAACACATTGGATGTGGTATATATTTCCGCAAATAGGTAGATTAGGAACAAGTAGTACATCTAAATATTATGGAATAAAAAATATAGAAGAAGCAAAAGCATATATAGATAATGAATATCTATATAACCATTTAATAGAAATATGTAAAGAACTACTAAAACTAAATACAAATAATATAACAGAAGTAGTAGGTTATCCAGACGACTATAAACTATGTTCTTCAATGACATTATTCCATCTAACTAATCCTAAAGAAGAAATCTTTAAGCAAGTACTAGATAAATACTACAATGGTAAATTAGATGAAAAGACTATAGAGATATTAGATAAACAAAACAAATAACACATTATGTGTGTATAAAATCCACGCTAATAGTGTGGGTGGAATAAAATATATGAATAAAGCGAGTAGAGATGCTCGCTTTTAGGATTATTTATATAGCCATTACAACAAAATGCGACAAATTAATTGAGAAAAAGTGGAAACTATGATATAAATTATACATACGAATAAGGGTGATACTATGAAAGAATTAATGGAAGAAATAAAAGAGTTTAATGAAGAAAGAGAGTGGGACAAATTTCATTCTCCAGAAAATTTAGCAAAGTCTATATCTATTGAAGCGGGCGAGCTATTAGAATGTTTTCAATGGAATGGAGAAAACTATGATAAAGAAGAAGTGTGCGAAGAGTTAGCCGATGTATTTACATACTGTATTCAAATGGCTATGAAATTAGGCGTTGAACCTGAAGAAATAATACGTAAAAAATTAGACAAGACAAGAAAAAAATATCCAGTAGAAAAGGCTAAAGGGGTAAGCACAAAATACAATAAACTTTAAAATAATAATTATGGGGGATTATTATGATAGTATATGAAGCAACAAAAGAATTGTTTGTAAAGGATGTAATAGAGAATAATATAGCAAATAGAATAGAACAACTATATAGATTAAGAGTAGGACAAAACGTAAATCCTAGAGAAAAAGAAGCTTGGAAAAACTCTATGATGTATATGAGTAATGTTTTAAATGATGTTACTGTTCCTAATAATAGTGGAATAGCAATTGAGTTTAAAATCCCATATACTTCAAAAAGAGTAGACTTTATTATAACAGGTAGAGATGATAAAGGAAGAAATATAGCTGTAATAATAGAATTAAAACAATGGACAGAGGCAGATATTGTTGAAGGTCAAGATGGAATAGTTAAAACATTTACAGGTGGATCTTTAAGAGAAGTGCCACATCCATCTTATCAAGCTTGGTCATATGCAGCATATATTGAAGATTTTAATGAGAATGTGCAACGCAACAATGTTAAGCTATATCCATGTGCGTACTTGCATAATTATGAAGATGTAGAACCTAAAACAGTATTATCAGAAAAATATAAAGATTATATAGAAAAAGCACCAGTATTTATAAGTGGAGATGTATACAAACTAAGAGAATTTATAAATAAGTATGTAAAACAAGGTGATGATAAAGAAACATTATATATGATTGAGAATGGTAAAATAAAACCTTCTAAATCATTACAAGATTGTATAGCTTCAATGGTTAAACAAAACTCTGAATTCATATTATTAGATAATCAAAAAGTAGTATATGAAACTGCTATGGAAATGGCTAGAAAATCTAATGAAGATGGTAAGAAGAGATGTTTAATTGTTAAAGGTGGACCGGGAACAGGGAAAACCGTTTTAGCAATAAATTTGCTTGCAGACTTAACGAACAAACCATATGAAATGGTATGCCACTATGTAACTAAGAATGCTGCACCAAGAAGTGTGTTTAAAGCAAAGTTAAAAGGAAAAGAAAGAATATCTAAAATAGATAACATGTTTAAAGGTTCAGGAATTTATACTGAAGCTGGAAAAGATGATGTTGGTGTTATATTAGCAGATGAAGCACATAGATTGAATGCAAAATCTGGTATGTTTAAGAATCAAGGAGAGAATCAAATCAAAGAGATTATTAATGCTGCTAAGTTTTCAGTATTCTTTATTGATGAAACTCAAAGAATAGACATTTATGATATAGGTTCAATAGCAGAAATTGAAAAATATCTAGATGAGTTTAATGTAGTAGGAGAAGAAAGAAAAATACTAGAGCTAGAATCTCAATTTAGATGTAATGGTTCGGATGGCTATTTGGCTTGGATAGATGATGTGTTACAAATAAGAGAAACAGCAAATAGTGATGGCTTTGATATAGATTATGATATTCAAATATTAGATAATCCAACTGAATTAAAAGAAAAGATATTTAAGTTGAATGAAGTAAATAATAAAGCAAGATTATTAGCAGGGTATTGTTACAACTGGATTAGTAAAGGTAAAAGTAAAGAGGATGTATATGATATAACTTTTCCAGAGTATAATTTTGCTATGAGATGGAATTTAGAATCATATTCGACACCATTTGCAATAAATGAAAATTCAATTAATGAAGTTGGTTGTATACATACATCTCAAGGCCTAGAATTCGATTATGTAGGCGTAATTATTGGACAAGACTTAAGATATGAAAATGGTAAAATAGTAACGGATTTTACAAAGAGAGCTAAAACAGATAACTCGCTAAAAGGAATAAAAACAATATATAAAAACGATCCTAAAAAAGCGTTAAAAATAGCAGATGAGATTATTAAAAACACATATAGAACATTAATGACAAGAGGACAAAAAGGTTGTTATATATATTGTGAAGACGAGGCTTTAGCGGATTATCTAAGAAGTAGAATAAATAAAACAAATGAGTTTACTTATTCGTTTGAAGAAGATGAGTATGTCGCTAATAATCTAATGATAGCTGAAAATATAGAAATAGATTATAAATAAACAAATAGATATCTAAATAAAACCTAGAATTAATCTGGGTTTTATTTTTTTGTCATAATAGGTCGAAATATATCGGCAAATGTATAAAAATGGAAATAAAATGTACTCGTTTGGTTGAATTAATAGTAAAAAAATGGTAAAATTCATCTAAGAAATATAGTGAGAGGAGATTATATGCAAAGCATAGAGGAAAGAATAAATATTGCAAACAAAGTGTTTATAAAGAACATTAAAAAGCAGATTAAATATATAAATGAGACTAACTTAATTGAAGAAGTAAAAAATAATTTATCAATGGCAGGAGAATTGCTAATAAGTAGTATAAATATGTATAAAAGAGGAGAAACTTTAGAGTCACTTTCTTTGCTCCGTAATGTATATGAAATGATGCTTAAAGGAATAGTATTAGATAAAAATCCTGAAATGTTAAAAGCATACAAAATGATAAATAAAGCTAAAAAAGAAGAAAAAGATAGCTCAAGTGAAATAAGATATTTTATAGCTGAAAAATTCAGTGAGTATTTTTATGTGATAAAAAAGGATGAACTCTTTGATAGAATATTCAATAAAGGGGTATTAACATATTTATATGATAACTTGTGTGAATTTTCTCATGCATCTATAATAATGGAAACTCTATATAAAATAGAGAAAGAGGAAGTTGTCGCTAGACAAGCGGTGTGTGTTTTTTATGTATATGTTATGGTGGTATTTTATATGGATGCAACGAGTGTAAAAATAAATAAGTTAAAAGAATCTGAAAACACAATTTTATTCTATTCTTATATTTTTTCATCCGTATTAGTAGAGTGGAGCAAAAATGAAGAATTGAGTAAATTAAAAAAATATAAATACATAATAGATTTGTCTATTGAGGCAAATCAAATTTACAATTATAAAGAACAACAATTCATATTAGAATTGCAAAATATGATGAAAGATGATTTGAAAACAATCGAGAATTTTTCAAATGAGGAAATAAATGACATAACCATAAATATAAGTAGACGTTTAGAAAAATATTGTGGAAGAGATTGTTACAAAAAGATATTTCAATATTAGTTAGAGTATAAAGGAGAATTTAACGTGATGAAAGATTATAAGATGGTAGATAAGCCTTATTGTTGCATTTTCTCTACTATACAAAAATGTTCATAAGGAGGTTTATTATATGAAGATTGATTTTCATTGCCATACAATAAAAACTAAAAATGATGAAGCTGAAACAAGAAACGTATCATTGGAAGTGTTTCGAGAAAAAGTTCTATTAAGCGAAGTAAAAATAATAGCAATAACTAATCATAATTTATTTGATAAAGAGCAATACCTATTATTTAAAGAAAATGTTAAAGATATCTGCCAGGTATGGCCTGGAATTGAGTTAGATGTTATTGGCGCAAGTGGTAAAAAAGGACATTTAATTCTTATTTCTAATCCAGAAGATGTTGAAATGTTTTCTGTAAAAATGAGTGAATTATTGAATGGTGTTACGCAAGATGAATTTGAAATAAAATTAGACGAATTATATGAAAAAGTAAAAGATTTAGACTTAGTTTATGTTGTTCATTGTTTTAAGAAAAAAGAATTATCATTAGATGATATAGAGACATTCGAAAATATTATGATAAATAAAAAAAGACTTTTTAAAGAACCAAGTTCGTTGACATCAATTACTGTGTTACAATCCAATAAACATAGAGTTGTTGTTGGAACTGACGTTATTGATTGGAATAAATATGAAAAATATAATTTTGGTGAATTAAAATTCGAAATAAAGGATTATATATCTTTTATTAAAATAATAGAAAAAGATGTAACGTTTCTAAAAGATTTAGCGGAAGAAGAATTAAGTGAAAAAGTTAGAGTATATGGAAAAAATAACACCAAAGAATTTCCATTTGATATACCAATATATAACGATGTAAATGTTATTTTTGGAGATAAAGGAAGCGGAAAAAGTGAAATATTGGAATCACTAAGGGATTATTATACATTGGAAAAAAATGAAGAACCTATCTATTATACAGGTGGCGATAAAGAGATGTGGTATTCGAATTTAATTAGTATTAATCCTGATGAATATGATATAAAAAATATCCCAACTGTAAACAATAATGAAACGGAATTAAGCCAAATAGCGAATTTTATTGATACTACTCCTACAAATATAAAAAATTATATAGAATATTTCAAAAAACAATTAAAAAAAGCCAGTAAAGACAAAATGAAGTGTTTGCTAATAGATAAAAGACATTTATATAATGAAGATAAATATAATAAAAAGTATAGCGAATATAAGAAGATTACAAATTTCTTAAGAGAATATAAAAGTTTAAATGCAAAAGCCCTATTAACATCTGCAGAAAATAAAGTGATGCTAAAATTATTAACTAAATTATCAGTAGCTTCTTACAAGGATGCAATTGATGAGTGGTACAATCAAAAGTCCGAATATTTAATTGATGACTTTGCTACAAAAATTCCTATATATGTTTCTGAAAACATCGGCGAACCAACACCACCGGTTGAAACAGGATTTGCAGTGTTTGCTAAAAACCGATTGAAAATAAGAAATAATGCTGAAAAAATATTAAATGAATTAAATGAGGAGGTTAATAATGTAGATGAATATATAGGAAATTTGGGCTCTAAAGGCAAAGTAAACTTAACTATTAATTATTCGTTTATTAATTCTACGAATAAATCATCAATTGATCATAAAACTTTAAAACATAATAAAGGTGATTTAAAATGTTTTGTAACAAATGTGCAAAATATAAAGTCATCTTATACATCACACGAAATACCAAGAATAATTAAAGAGATTAAAGAACTATATGATAAGGGGATAAAATCCATGACGGATTTTATATCAATAAAAAAAGATTTTACTATTGATTCGGTTGGTTATAAACCATCTAAAGGGGAAAAATCAATATTAGCATTACAACATGAGTTAATATCAAAAAATGGAAAGAAAGTGTTTTTAGTAGATGAACCTGATTTGAGTTTAGGAAGTACTTATATTAATGAAGTAATAGTTCCGTTATTCAAAGATTTGTCTAGAGCACAAAAAATATTAGTTGTCGCAACACATGATGCTAATATTGCAGTTAGAACACGTCCGTTGAATAGCATACTAAAAACCATAGATAATAATCGTTATAAGACTTATATAGGAAACATGTTTACTGATAAGCTTGTAAATATTGAAAATGAAGAAGATGTATTAAGTTGGAAAGAACAAAGTATAAAATATTTAGAAGGTGGAATAGAAGCGTTTGCAGAGAGGGGAGATTTATATGAATAATCAAGAAATAACGGTTGATTTAATCACGAAAGATGAAAAAGAAATACTTGTATTTAATTTTGATGAAGCATTATCGCTAGATTTAACTAGTGACAATGTTGAGGATTTAAAAAATTTCTTCCAAGATTTATTAAAGAAAATTGAAAATCAAAACATCGATATAAAATTTAATGAAACTGATAGAACAGATTTGTTTTATGATGTTGCAAAAAAATATGTGGAACATTTAAAAACTGAAATTTCATCGATTGTAAGTCAAAAACTAAATATAATTGATGAAACAGCAGCTTCTTAATTTATATATTTTTGATATACAAAATAAATGAGGTGTTATATGTGTAATGTAGACTACAAAGAATTAAAAGATAAAATGGATGAGCTTTTTAAGGCGTATAAAAGTTTTTTGCTTAATTATTTAGATGGACTAGAAATAATCGATTATAAAAGAATATTAATCGCTAGTGTATTGAATCGAAGTTTGGCGTTAATCGAAGGGTATAAAACACTATTAAAAAGTAATAATTTAATGACATTAAATTCATTATCTAGATTGCAAATTGATAATTGTATCTTTATTTATGGTATATCTATGTTAATAAAATCTGGACTGGATATAGATACTTTAGGAGTTGCAATTTTGAGCGAAAACAAAAAACTAAGTGAATATAAAATAGGAAAACAAAAATTATATGATACATATATTATCTCTGAATTAAATAGAAAATATGGTATGAGAATAGAAGAAATGTATAAATTTTATTGTAGATTTGTTCATTTTTCAGATAGTGCGGTTTTTTCTTCAACGCAAGCACTAGATGATGATATTATTGAACTATCATTATCAAAGGATTATACACGATTCAAAATACATATTAAAGAAAATGCCAATTCATTTATAGAAATATCAAAATTTGTTTTACTTTTACTAAAAAATGAATGGAAAGATATTTCTAATGGTAATAATTTGATGAAACCATAAGTATATATATGATATAATCATATGCATAGGATATAATTTAATAATAAAACAGTACTGTTCAAAGTTAAGAATGGTATTTATAAATATTATAGCGGAGGCAACTAATGAATAAATCAAAAGTATACTTTACAAGAGAAATAACACCATCTGGCTTGGTGGAAATATATAAAGCAGTAGGTAAAGAATTAACTGGAAAAGTAGCAGTTAAAGTTCATTCTGGAGAAAAAGGTAATCAGAATTATTTAAGACCAGAGTTTTTGAAAGATTTAGTAGATTATGTAGGTGGTACTATTGTTGAGTGTAATACTGCATATAATGGTGCAAGAAATACTACAGATAAACATACTAAGTTAATGGATGAGCATGGATGGAGTAAATGTTTTGATGTAGATATATTAGATAGTGAAGGACCAGATTTAGTATTAGATATTAATAAAGGTTCTGTTATTAACAAAAACTATGTTGGTAAGAATATTAAGAATTATGATTCTATGCTTGTAGTTTCACATTTCAAAGGACATCCTATGGGTGGATATGGTGGTGCATTAAAACAACTATCTATTGGGCTTGCATCATCTGCTGGTAAAGCTTGGATTCATTCGGCGGGTGTTACAAATGATGTAAATCTTGTATGGAAGAATACAGCACCTCAAGATAAGTTTTTAGAAGCAATGGCAGAGAGTGCATCTTCTGTAGTAGATTACTTTAATGGTAATATTGTATATATTAACATTATGTGTAATATGTCTGTAGATTGTGATTGTTGTGCTAAAGCAGAAGATCCTTGCATGAAAGATATAGGTGTACTTGCATCATTAGATCCTATAGCTATAGATATGGCTTGTATAGACTTAGTAAAGAACTCTGAAGATATTGGTAAGGAACATTTACTTGAAAGAATTAATTCTAGACATGGTACTCATACAATAGATGTAGCAGCTAAACTTGGTTTTGGTTCTAAGGAATATGATTTAATAGAGATATAGATAAAAGAGATATATTTAGTGCAACTAAATATATCTCTTTTGGGATTTAATAATTTTTTTGAAAATGTCGAAATAAGTCCAAAAATATTGTAAAAAATGTAAAATATGGTATAATAATTCCAATGCAAGGAGATGGTGATATGGAAGATAAACAAGAAATAGAAACAAAAAAAGATGATTTAAAAGAAAATTTGGATTTAATATTAGATATAATGAAGAACGGGTATAATCAGCACTATGAGCGAACACAAAGTTTGGATAGTAAAAGTGGATTCTTTATAGCCTTTCATGCAGCGCTAATAGCATTTGTTTTAGATTTTGAAACGATAAATAAAATGATTCATAATGCTATTGAAAGTATGCCACAAATTGTCATAACAGTAGCAGCTACAATAATATTTGTGTTACTATTATTAGTAGCCATCGCCGCTATTGTAACATTTATGTGTAGTTTACTTTCAAGAAATATTAAATATATTCCAGAAGCAATATGTGATGAAGTATATTACAATAATGACAATATATATTTTAAGAAAAGATTATTAGAAGGTTATAAGGATATAGCAAAAAATAATGAGAAAGTGCTGGAAAATAAACATAAAGTATTTAATTTAGGAGTTGTTTTAACTATTGTAGAAATTGTGCTGTGGTGCATTAGCATAATATTCAAATTGTTTTAAGGAGGGAAATAGATGGCAGAAGATAAGGATAAGAAAAAAACGGATACAAACCCATGTCCGCCAATACCTACAGGGATACATCAAAACAGCTATGAGCCAAATAAGGATAAGAAAACTGAAAAACGTGGGTAAGTTTGTATTAAAATCAGACATCTAAATTATTGAAGTAGGGGTCTGATTTTTTTGTACAGCATCAACGGTTCCAACGCTTTTTATATTAGATAAAATCGTTTGCTCTTTCTTGAAAAAATATTTCTAATATAAAAATAATTGTAAGTTTTTTGAAAAGCTTGTTCTTGCAAACATTTGAGTAGGACGCAGTTTACCGTAATAAAATGACCTCTAAAATTATTTAAATAATATCACAAAAAAGTTGCATTTGCAACAGCACAAACGTTCTAAAAAAGGTACAATTGGATTGTATTTAGGGGAAGAAAAAACGCCCAATGCTAGCATTGAACGAATAAAAAATTGACACTCTTTTTATTGATTTGATTATAGCATATTTCTTCTTTAATTTACAAGGGGCAGAAAGGAAAAAATACTTGTAAATGTATATTTTAAGAAAAGGAGGGAAGAGATATGGCTAACAGAATTGCTAAGAATAGACCTTCGCCTAAAAATGAAGATGCTTATATTCAAGCATATTTGAAAGCAAATCCAGCTGCTAAAAAGCACGATAATCTAGATGTTGCTGCTGTAATAACTAAATCTGGCGAAAAAGGTCATGCGTTAGTAAAAGAAGAAATCAATAGAAGCCATGATAAAGAATATCATAGAGTAGAAGATTTCATTCTAGATAAAGAATTAAAGAAAACTATGTAGTATAACTGCAAGAATAAAGTGGACTCAAAAAGTATTTTGCTTCTTGAGTCTATTTTGTTACATTTATGTATTTCTAAGATACTTTTTTGCACACAAAAGTATCTTTTTTAGATACAATGTGGTATAATATTAATGTGATGTATCTAAAATGGATACTTAAGGAGAAATATATGAGCATTGGAAACAGAATAAAAGAATATAGGGAAAAAGCTGGAATGACACAAAAGGAAGTAGCAGAAATACTAGGTGTAGAAGCAAAAGCTGTATCTAAATATGAATTAGGTTTAGCAGAACCTAATATAGAGTCTTTAAGAAGACTAGCAGATACATTTAAGATAAGTGTAGATGAATTAATAGCGGAAGAAAAAAAGTTGGATATATCTAATGTAAATGTGTTAGAAGTATTAAGAGAACAAAAGGAAATGAAGTTAAAAGGTAATTTGTATTACAGAACTCAAATAATGTTTGCATATAACACAAATCATATTGAGGGAAGTAGATTAACAGAAGACCAAACCAGACATATTTATGAAACTAATACTATTCTATTTGAAGCAAATACTGTAGCTAGTGTAGACGATATATTAGAAACAGCAAATCACTTTAAACTAGTAGACTATATGTTAGATATTGCAGATGAAACTTTGACAGAAGAATGCATAAAGAAATTCCATAAGATATTGAAAGAAGGAACAATGGATAGCACTAAATCATGGTTTAATGTTGGAGATTATAAAAGTTTAGCTAATTCTGCAGGTGAACTACCAACAACGGAACCTAAGAATGTAGAAAAGGACATGAAGAAATTATTAGAATGGTATAACTCATTAGAAAAAGTAGAAGCTAGAGATATAATAGAATTCCATGCTAAATTTGAAAAGATACATCCATTCCAAGATGGTAACGGAAGAATAGGAAGAATAATAATGTTTAAGGAATGCTTAAAGAATAATATAATTCCTTTCATAATATTAGATAAAGATAAGCTGTTCTATTATAGGGGATTAAAAGAATATCAATTTGGAAGAGAAAAGGGATATTTAATAGATACTTGTTTAAATGCACAAGATCAATATATTAAACTAATTGAACTTTGCTTAGGCTAAATTTTAAACTTGCACACTGAAAAAACAACATATTTTCAGTGTGTGAGTAAAATAACGAGGTATAACAATGAACAAAATATTAACATTTGTAATAAATAAAAACACAAATAAGCTACTTTTGCTTCTAGGTAGTCCACATGATCCGCAATATAATAAATCGTTTTGGTATACTGTTACAGGCGGTGTGGAAGATGGGGATAAATCATTAGCAGATACAGTAAAAAGAGAGGTAAAAGAGGAAACAAATCTAGATATAACAGAATGCATATATCTTAATTGGATATTCAAATATAACTCGCTTGGTGTAGATTGTATAGAGTATGCATTTGTTTCGTTTGTATCTGGCGATGCTGTTGTTTTAAATGAAGAAAGTATAGAGCACAAATGGCTGGATATAGCTGAGTATGTAAATCTTATTGAATGGTATGGTAATAAAGAAGAATTAAGAAAAGTTTTGGAATCTGCTATTAATAAAGAGGTATATTTCAAAGAAGAAACAGTAGAGATGTATCCTTGTAACTAGTGTGTATTTGTGGTATAAAATATATGTACTAGATAGGAGTGAGTTTTTTATGAAACTAAAAAGAATATTAAGTATGATGCTAGTAGCCTTAATGTTTGTTTGTGCAAATGTGTATGCATCTTCTTCAAGAGCTACAGCACCTAAATATAACGTAACAAAGGGAGCAAACGCCACATTTACAGGTAAAGAAACATTAACGTTTTTAACAGATGGTGATGGTGTAGATTATGAAGGAATATATGTTGACCTTATTAAACTAGAAATAGGTGAAGATTATGTAATGGGTGGAGACAATGGGATGTTTAAGATAAAACCAGAGTTTCTAAAAACATTAAAAGATGGTAAACATGAGCTTACTATTGTATATGTAGACGGTTATGCTTTAACCACATTTACTACAAAAGGTGGAGATGGTACAGCTAAACCAAATACAGATAAAATACCTACTACAGGAGTTGTTACTACAGGACCTATAGATAGAGAAGATACTACAACAATAGGAGCGCTTATAGGGCCAACAAAAGAACAAGCTACAGGTAAAACAGATTCTTTAGCAATGGTGTTAATACCAGCTGTTATAGTTGTAGCCGGAATAGTAGTAGCAGTTTGTTTAAAGAAGAAAACTAAAAAATAATTAATAAAAAGATATATAAAATAAAAAAGGCGAGAATATGTTTCTCGCCATTTTATTTGCACATTTTACATTATGTGATATAATTTTTAAAAATAAAGGGGAAAAATATATGTTTGGGTTTGAGTTAGATGTTCTTTTGTTTATACAGAACTTAAGAACAGAATGGTTAAATGTAATTATGCAAGGAATAACTATGCTTGGTGAAGAAGTACTAATGGTACTTCTAATAGCAGCGTTATACTTTGGAGTGGATAAAAAATATGCACAAAAGCTGTTTTATGTTACAGTTTCTTCTATAGGGTTAAATGGAATAATTAAAAACTTAGTTAAATTTCCAAGACCATTTGCAACAGGGAAAATAACATGTGTAAGAGAAGGTACAGCTACGGGGTATTCGTTTCCTAGCGGTCATACACAAACTTTTGCTACGATGAGTACATCTATTGCTAAAAAGTTAAAAAAAGCCTTAATATGGATTCTAGTTGCAATATTAATAGTTTCAGTAGCGGTATCTAGAATGTATCTTGGAGCACATTACCCAAGTGATGTTGTAGTAGGAGCGGCGCTTGGAATTATATATGCTCTTATAATGACAACTGTATGGGATAAGGTAAAAAACAAAAACTTATTATATTTAATAACAATACTTGTATTAACACCATTTGCAATAATGTTTTTAGTAAATCCAGATGAACATTTTGAAGATTTCTTTAAAGTGTATGGAATGTTAATAGGTTTCTTGTTAGCAGTTATATTTGAAGAAAAACATGCGCCATTAGAATACAATGTATCTAAAGGCAAGAAAGTATTAAGAGTAGTAATAGGAGTAGTTTTAGCCCTAGCTATAAAAGAAGGAGTAAAACTATTAAATGTATTTGATTCATTAAGAATGGATCTTATGTTTGATGCATTCCGTTATGGAGTATTAATATTCGTGGCACTTGGAATTGGTCCATGGATATTTAAGAAACTAAAAATATAATAGTTTTAGGAGGTATTATGAAAAGAGATTTAAGAATAATAACATTAGCAATATCTTTAATGATAGCTGTTGGCGTGATAATGGCGTATGCTAATATGTTTGAAGGTTTAGATTTATTCATTACTAAGGAGCTTACATTCTATTTAGTAGCTATAATAATAATGATTATATTAACTTATGGGATACCTTTATTCATTTCGTTTAGGAATGGAAAGATTAAGAATAACAAAATATCTACAGCTAATTTAAAAGAAGATGGCAAATTCGATTTAATATATACAGAAATTCGTGAAAAGTATTCACAAGATTTAGCAAAGATAAGAAAAGGACTAAGACCTATAACGATTATTGTATCATTGCTTGGTGCAGCAATAGTTATTATGTTTGCTTGGATGAAAATAGCAGAAACTAATATGGAGAAATATTTTGGATTTATAATTAATAACCAAACTATGATAACAGTAATACCAGTAATTACAATGTTGCTTTTCTTTGGAGCATATTGTTTCTATTCTTTTAGGAAAACGGATTATGATAAGAAATATAAAACAGGTGTTGTAGCTGATATAGTAAATAAGGCAAACAGAGGACTTACATATAGTATGAAAAGTGAAGATTATGGCAAGGAGCTTTTGGAAAAGTACGAACTGGCTGCTTTTGATACATATCGTTTTAATAGAGACAGAAGAGAGGATTTTATAACTGGAAAGCTTACAGATAAGATAACTTTATCTATGGGAGAATTAGATTTAGATGAAGTTGTAGGTGGTAGAAGGAATAGAACAACTATAGATGTATTTAACGGATTATTTGTTTATGTACATGGCATAAATGAATTTAAAGGAACGCTAAAAATATTAAATAATAACAACAAAATGAAGGAAAAAAACACACAAAATTTGGCACAAGTGAAAATGGATAGTACGGAATTTGAGAATTTATTTAATGTTTATGCAGACAATTCTGTTGTAGCAATGAGAGTTCTTACTAGTGATATAATGCAAAAAATGGTTGAGTTTGAAACAAGACTTGGAATACATTATGAAGTAATGGTATCTGGAACAGAAATATTTATGCGTTTCTTTACAACAGAACTATTTGAACCGGCTATATTTAATGAATCTAGAGAAAAAGATAGAGTAAGAGCATATTATGAAGTAATAAAATTAATAACAGATGTATCTATAGAATTGGATAAAATAATATCTGAAGTGGAAATTTAGTTATAGACAATAAAATAATTTTTGTGATAACATAACTATATATAAAGGAGATAACATATGAAAAAAGTAAATGATGAAGAATTTAAAGAGTTATACACAGATATTTGTAGAAAATATCAAGATAAAATCGAAAAATGGAAGAAAGATGTAAAACTATCTAAAATATTATATGGCATATTGATAGGGTTTCTTTTAATAGTTCTTGCAATAGTATTTGTTACACCATTTAAAACGCTATTAGCGACAAACAAAGCAACGTTCTATGCGATACTAATTGCGGTTATACTTATAGTAGTTGTTTTAGTGGCTTATGCATCGTCACTTAAAAGTAACTATAGAAAAGGATATAAAAAGACAGTGTTAGCAGATGTTATAACTAGAGCAAACGATAAATTTACATTTAGCGAAACAAGTACAGATAACGGCAGCGATATTAAAAGATATTATGAGATGGCAGGGCTAGATGAATTAACAATAATGAGCTTAGGACAAATATTTTCTGGTGTAAGAAGAGATATTGAAATGAGAACAAAAAACTATGTTGACGGTACGGTTCTAGATGGTATGCCTGTAAAGATGTCAGAAATTAATGTTGACGAAGTTAAAAAAATAAGAAAAATGGTAGATGGAAGAATGACAGAATCTACACAAAGAATAGATTTGTTTAATGGTCTGTTTATTCATATGAATATTCCGAGTGCAGTACCTGTAGATTTTAGTGTATTCACAAGAGATCCTTTAATAAAAAATAGATATGAAAAAGATAGAACTAAAAAAGAAGGCAGAGGTTTTTTCCTTGCTAAATCTGAAAGCTGGAGAGGTTTGGAAGTGTATTCTGAACAACCAGAAAAGGTAGAGGCTTATGTAACAGAAGAGTTAGGTGCGGTTGTTAAAGAAATGGATAAAGCGTCTAATATAAGAACAGATATTGCATTCAAAGGAAATAATGTATTTATTAGAATGCATAAAGTGGCTTTTTTTGAACCAATTAACGAAGAAAATAGAAATAAAGAATTATTGAAGGTTTGCTATAACACAATAAAACTATTAGAAGATTTAGCAGAAGAATTAGATAATGCAAATAAAAAATAATATAGAATAAATAATATAGAATAAGTTAAAAGCTGATGAATATTTAATTCATCAGCTTTTGCTTGTGTCATAATGTTTTTGTTACACTGCTTTTTATAGATATTTCACGACAGAAGTAGGATAGATAATTTCCTTGCCAGACTTAAGGTCCTCAAGGTCTACCCAACGAATAGGGTAAGCAGTATCTCCTTCTTCGAAGTAAACTTCCTTGTAATCTTTTTCATCAAGAGTTACTCTGTAAAGGAAGATAAGTTCGTGTCCTTGCTTGCCATCGAAAGTGAAGATGTTTTCATCTACACCAAGGAAATCACCAACTGTTACGTTAGCTCCGATTTCCTCCATGAATTCTCTTTTAAGAGTTTCGTTACTCTTTTCTAAGAATTCGATGCCGCCTCCGATAGCACGCCAGAAATGAACGCCCTTAACTTTGTCATATCCTTCGCTTGCCAAAACCTTGCCGTCGCGCACTACTATTCCAAGTGCAATTGGTCTAATACCTCTGAATTTATCCATAAGACACCTCCGTTTTAAATTAACGAAAACATTATACCATAGGAGACATAAAAAAGCAAATTTGCACACCTATGAATTTTTTTATATTAAACTTCACAAACTATTTGCAAAAATATTCTTTAATGATATAATGAAAAATGTAATATAATGAATATAATAACGAAAGGATGAAGAAAGTAATGAACTTTGAAGAATGGAAAAAATTTAAAGCCGGAAAATGGCAAGAAGAAATCGATGTAAGAAGCTTTATTCAACTAAACTATACACCTTATGAAGGAACAGATGAATTCCTTAAAGGACCAACAAATAGCACAATAAAACTATGGGATAAAGTGTTAGATTTATACAAAAAAGAAAAAGAAAATGGTGGAGTGCTAGATGTAGATGTTAAAACAGTATCTACAATAACAGCACATAACGCAGGATATATAGACAAGAGATTAGAAAAAATAGTAGGTCTTCAAACAGACAAACCATTAAAAAGAGCAATTATGCCTTTTGGTGGAGTAAGAATAGTAGAAAAATCTTGCGAAGCTTACGATAGACAAATGGATCCTAAAGTATCTGAAATATTCCATACAATAAGAAGAACACATAACGATGGAGTATTTAGTGTATATACACCAGATATACGTGCAGCAAGAAGCTCACACTTAATAACTGGTCTTCCAGATGGTTATGGACGTGGAAGAATTATAGGAGACTACAGAAGAGTAGCTCTTTATGGTATAGATGCATTAATAGCAGATAAGAAGAAATCTTTAGAAGCATTAGATAGAAGAGATTTTGATGAAAATATATTAAGAGCTCGTGAAGAGACTTATGATCAAATCCAAGCTTTAGGTGAACTTAAAGAAATGGCAGCTAAATATGATTTAGACATATCTAAACCAGCTGCAAACGCTAAGGAAGCTGTTCAATGGACATACTTTGGATACCTAGCAGCAATAAAAGACCAAAATGGTGCTGCAATGAGTATTGGTAGAATAAGCACATTCTTAGATATATACATTGAAAAAGATTTAGCAGAAGGAACTTTAACAGAAGAAGAAGCACAAGAATTAATAGACCATTTAGTAATGAAATTAAGACTTGTAAGATTCTTAAGAACACCAGAATACAATGAACTATTTAGTGGAGATCCAGTATGGGTAACTGAAAGTATTGGTGGTATGGGTATAGATGGTAGAACATTAGTAACTAAAAACTCATTTAGAATACTACACACACTATCTAACTTAGGACCTGCACCAGAACCAAACTTAACTGTATTATGGTCAAATAATTTACCAAGAGGATTTAAAGAATATGCAACTAAGATGTCTATAAAAACATCATCAATCCAATATGAAAATGATGACCTTATGAGAGGATTCTGGGGAGATGACTATGGTATAGCATGTTGTGTATCTGCAATGAGAATAGGTAAGCAAATGCAATTCTTTGGAGCTAGATGTAACCTTGCTAAAACACTACTTTATGCAATAAATGGTGGACGCGATGAAATATCTGGTAAACAAGTAGCACCTAAGTTTGAAGGTGTAACAACAGATTATTTATACTATGATGATGTACTTGCTAAATTCGATAATATGATGGATTATGTTGCAATGGTTTATGTTAAAGCATTAAATGCAATCCACTATATGCATGATAAATATTCATACGAAAAAATAGAAATGGCGTTACATGATGATGAAATCTTAAGAACTATGGCTACTGGTATTGCAGGATTATCTGTTGTAGCAGACTCATTATCTGCAATAAAATACGCTAAAGTTAAAGCAATAAGAAATGACCAAGGTTTAGTAACAAGCTACGAAATCGAAGGAGATTTCCCTAAATACGGAAATGATGACGATAGAGTAGACTCAATAGCTGTAGATGTTCTAAAACGCTTTATGAATAAAGTAAGAAAGCAAAAAACATACAGAAATTCTAAACCAACAATGTCTGTTCTTACAATAACATCAAATGTTGTTTATGGTAAAAACACTGGAGATACTCCGGATGGAAGAAAAGCAGGAGAACCATTTGGACCAGGTGCAAACCCAATGCATGGTAGAGATACTAATGGGGCACTTGCAGTTATGAACTCAATTGCAAAACTTCCATACGAACATTCAGAAGATGGTATTTCATATACATTCTCAATAACACCAAGTACGCTTGGAGATAGTGAGACTACACAAGTTTCAAACTTAATATCTATGCTTGATGGATATTTTGCAAGAACTGGGCATCACATAAATGTTAACGTATTTAACAGAGAGCTATTAATAGATGCAATGAATCATCCGGAAAAATATCCACAACTAACAATAAGAGTTTCTGGATATGCAGTAAACTTTGTTAAATTAACTAAAGAACAACAATTAGACGTAATAAATAGAACAATACATGAAAAAATATAAGGAGTAATATGGAAAAAGTAACAGGGAGAATACATTCCTTTGAAAGCTTTAGTACAGTAGACGGCCCTGGGGTAAGATATGTTATCTTTCTCCAAGGCTGTCCTTTAAGGTGTAAGTATTGTCACAATAGAGATACTAGAGATGTACATTTAGGAGAAGTACACGATAGTGAATCTGTTGTAGAAAAAATGCTTAATTACAGAGAATATATGGGTGAAAACGGTGGAGTTACTGTAAGCGGTGGTGAACCACTTCTTCAAATAGACTTTGTAATAGACCTATTTAAGAGACTTAAAGCGGAAGGAATACACACAGCAATAGACACATCAGGTTTTGTAGATGTAGACAAATTAAAAGATTTGCTAGATTATACAGATCTAGTAATCCTAGATTTAAAAGAAATGGATAACGATACACATAAAGATCTTATTGGAGTAGATAATGCAAAAATATTAGAATTTGCAAAACATATTTCAGATAAAGGTGTACCTATGTGGATTAGGCATGTTCTTGTACCTACAATAACAGATAAAGAGGAACATTTGAGTAAACTTAAAGAATTTGTTTCTACACTTAAAACCGTAGAAAAAGTAGAGGTGTTAGGTTACCATACTTTAGGCAGTGAAAAGTGGGAAATGATAGGAGATAAGTTTATGCTAGAAGGAATTCCTGAAGCTAGTAGCGAAGATGTAAAAAAAGCAGAACAAATACTTGGAATTGAGTAAAGAATGGAATTAAATCCATTCTTTTTCTTTTTTATACTACTGTACAATTTTTTTGTTATGTGATATGATTTTTTAGAGGTGTAAAAGGATGCGCGAAAAGATTAGTGAAAAAGTATTAATAACACTAGCGCTAGCGGCTCTTTTATCTGAAATGCTTAATGTTTCTAATGAGGTATATGGATCAATACCTGTTTTAAACGGAATAGTTATGACAGGATCTATTATTTCAATTGCATGGTTATGGTGGTACTTAATAATTACTAAAGGTAAAAAAGCGAGAATTAAAAAAAATGAGGCGGCTAAGAGGTTAGTAAATTCAGTTGAATTTGATAGAATATATAATGAGTTGTGTAGAAGACATAGAGCAGCTTTAGAAGAAAAAAGGAAGAAACCTAAAGAGAGAATGGTATTTAGGTATTCTGTTTTAGGAATTTTAGGCGCCGCTATTGCGTTAGCAGCATTTTATTTGTTGTGCGGTGACGCTGTAGCTGCATATGATTTAATACTAATTCTTCTATTGGCAGTAGTGGCATTAATATTTTCATCTTTTGGTAGTGAAAAAGATATTAGGGAGTACAAAGCTGAATACAAAAGCAGGATAATTAGTAGTTTAGTAAAACATTTAGGACCAATGTTAAGATATTCTACTACAGTTAATAATGAACAATTGGTTCTTTCTGAATATGAAATGGCTAATTTTGGTTTGTTAGAACATAATATGTATGAATGTTTGGATGCTATAGAAGGTGAGATAAACGAAGAATATATTGATATGGTTGAGCTAAAACTTGGTAATAATATGATGACAGAAGAGGGAAAAGTAAGAAAGATTGACATTTTTAATGGCTATTTTGCAATGCTTCCTCTAGGTATAGATTCTAAGTTTAAATTGAAAATATCTGCAGTTGGTATTAAAAATAGAGCGGAAATATATGAATATATGACGAGTAAATTAAAACTAGATAGTAAAGAGTTTGAAAATAATTTTGTTGTTGAAACAAACGACAGAATGTTAGCAACAAGAATACTTACAAGTGAAGTAATGACAGAATTATTTGATTATAGAGATAAGCTGGGAATAACACTAGATATCGCTATAAAAAATAACAACATATACTTCTTGGTTTATACCGGAGATATGTTTGAACCAGACATACTGGAAGATTCGATGAACAAGAATGTATTGTTAAAAGATTATGCAACACTAAAACTAATCGTTGAACTAATGTTAAAGATGGCAGCGATTGTAAGAGATGTACAAACGAATTAAATAGGAGGAACATATGATAATAGTATTTGCTGGAATAGTAATACCAATAATTTTGTTAATTGCTATGTTAGTAGCAACATTGATGGTATCTCCAGAAATAATAGCGGCAAACATAGGTCAAATATATCAAGCTTTAATAGCAATAACAATAATTCCAATAGTTGTTATACTTAGTAGAGCTACTAAAGGCCATGTGTTTACTAAAAATATAAAGCTTAGAAATGCAAGAGAAGAATTTGAAAAAATATATGATGAACTTTTAAATATTCAAAATGAAGATTTAAGAAAAATGAAATCACTTGCTAATATTTCTGCTATGATAGATATAGCATTGGCATGCATTATGGTATTAGGAATTGCATTTGCAAAAATGCCGGGAGCAGCTATTTCTGAAAGTGTAGATAATACAATAAAAACATTAGCATTAGTGTCTCCGTTTTTGTTAGGAGGTATGATATTCTTTGGTATAAAACAAAGAAGAATGTACAAGAAAATATATAAAGAACAAATAATAAGCAAGTTTATAAAACTTGTAGATAATAATCTTAGATATAGTATGTATGGTAGAGTTGGCGATGATATGAAGAATAAATATCTTGTATCGGATTTTGAAAAGAAAGCCTTCAATAGATTTTCATCAGAAGATTATGTTGATGGTAAGATAGATGGAAAAATATATACTGAAATAGCAGAACTAGATGTAGACTATGCTTTTAAAAAGAAAAAACGTAGATTTAGAGAAGATTTATTTAAAGGTATGTTTGCGGTAATTAGATCTGAGAAAGATTTGGGTGCTTGGGTAAAGGTAACTAAAAACGGATTCAAATTCTTTATTTCTAAAAACAAATTAGAAACAGATGATATTGCATTTGAAAAGATATTTGATATATATACAGACAATAGATCTGTAGCGCATCAAGTAATACAAAGTGAAATGAGAGAAATACTTACTAGATTCTATAAGGATTATGATCTTAGATTTGAAGTGATGTTTAAAGAAAATATTATATTTATGAGATTCTTTACTCCGTCTATGTTTGAACCTAAAGTTTTTGGTAACTCTATAGATAAGAAGCTGTTATTCACATATTACAATATAATAAAGTTTATAAGCGAAGTTACAAATCAAATAGAAAAGGAAAGTCAAGCAGATGAGGAAAAAACAGAACTTCCAAAGCTCGACTATAAAAAAGTAGTGAAAAATGAAGAGGTAAAAATAGAGGAAGTAAAAGAGGTTAACAAAGCAGAAACAGAGGAGAAACCTGAAGAGAAAGTAGAAACTCCAAAAGTTGAAACTGTTAAAGAAGAAACTGATGAAAAATCCAAAGAAGAATTTGTTGATACTATGAAGATAGAAGATGTAAGTATAATTAAGGAAAAGAAAACTAAAAGTAAAAAGATGATATAAAAGTTGCTTTAAAGATAAATAAAAAACACAAATTGTAATAATACAATTTGTGTTTTTATTTGTTTAAAATTTAACAACTTTTAATTAACTAAATTTTAATTAAGTTATTATTTCTTACCTTGGCCAAGTCCACGTAGAGCATCTAAACATTCTACAGGAATAGCGAATATTACTGTATTAGATTGATCACTACTTAAGTCGTTTAATGTAGATAAAGTTCTTAAGTGTAATGCACCTGGAGTAGTACCCATTATATTTGCAGCCATTGCAAGGTTAGTTGCAGCTTCAACTTCACCAGAAGCTTTAGTTATAACAGATTGTTTTTCTCTTTCTGCTTCTGCAACTTTAGCCATAACTCTTTTCATTTCTTCTGGAAGAGCTACGTCTTTAAGCTCAACGTTTTCAACTTTTATACCCCATGGATCTGTAGCTGCGTCAACTATGTTACATATTTCTTGGCTTAGTTTTTCTCTTTCTGTTAATAGCTCGTCTAGAGAAACTGAACCAACAATATTTCTCATTGTTGTTTGTGCTAATTGACCAACTGCGTAATAATAATTTTCTACGGCTAATATAGCTTTAGATGCATCAAAAATTTTGTAGTATATTACAGCATTAATCTTAATTGAAACATTATCTTTTGTGATAGCATCTTGTTCTGGCACATCTACTGCTTTAGTTCTTATATCAACCTTTTTAAGGGTTTGAAAAATTGGAATAACTAATCTCCATCCTGGTTGCACAATTCCAGAAAACTTACCACAAGTAAACTTTATTCCCCTTTCATATTCGTTTATTTGTTTTATTGATGATAACAAAATAACAACAATAAAAATAAAAATAGCTAACATATATAGACCTCCTTACTATAAGTATATCATTTAGAAAACAAAAAAGACAGCAAAACTGTCTTTAAAATATAAAAATATTATTCAATGAATCCGCAATCAATTTTTTATATTTTTCTACTCCAGGTTGATTAAACGGATCAACATCTATCAATAATGCACTACTAATGGCAGCAGTTATAAAAAACCTCACTAACATTCCTAAATTATATTCATCTAAATAATCTATATTTATAACGTTACTAGGGGTTTTGCCGTCGTAATGCGCTTGACAAACCTTTTCCTGAGCTATTTTATTGATATCGTTTAAAGTTTTATTATATTTTGCAATATTAATTACTTCTGCTTGTTCTATACCTATAACTGTTTCAAACACAATCGGATTTCCATCTTGTAAAAATTGACCCATTGAGTGCAAATCACGTGTATTAACATTAATTGTTGGCAAAATACCTTTTCCCATTTTACCCTCTGTTTCTGCAAATAACTGTTTTAACCATTCTAAAAAATAATATAATTTAGGATTATATACAGTAAAAGCTTCTACGGTTTTTCCTTTTTTAAATAAAGCTTCTCTTGTAACCGCATAGTCAAAGTCGGAGGC
>JAZRSA010000010.1:0-39350 GCA_045651205.1 Clostridia bacterium | reverse complement strand
CTTTGAGTTTAGATATAGCATTGGGTATAGGAGGAATTCCAAAAGGAAGAATTATAGAAATATATGGACCAGAATCTTCTGGTAAAACAACTTTAGCATTACATTCTATAGCTGAAGCACAAAAACAAGGTGGTGAAGCTGCATTTATAGATGCAGAACATGCATTAGATCCAGTTTATGCAAAAAAATTAGGTGTTGATATAGATAATTTAATAGTTTCTCAACCAGATACAGGAGAACAAGCTTTAGAAATTACAGAACAATTAGTAAGAAGTGGAGCAATAGATATCATAGTAATTGACTCTGTTGCAGCGTTAGTTCCTAAAGCAGAAATAGATGGTGAAATGGGAGACTCTCATGTTGGTCTTCAAGCTAGACTTATGTCTCAAGCTTTAAGAAAACTAACGGGTGTACTTGCAAAATCTAAAACAGTTGCAGTATTCATTAACCAATTAAGAGAAAAAGTTGGTATAATGTTTGGTAATCCAGAAACAACACCAGGTGGTAGAGCACTTAAATTCTATTCTTCTGTAAGATTAGATGTTAGAAAACAAGAAGCTATAAAGATAAACGGAGAAGTAATGGGTTCTAGAACTAAAGTTAAAGTTGTTAAGAATAAAGTTGCACCTCCATTTAGAGAAGCAGAATTTGATATTGTATACGGTAAAGGAATTTCAACTTCTGGTTGTATTTTAGATCTTGCTGTAAACTTAGACATAGTAAATAAGAGTGGAGCATGGTTCTCATACAATGGCGAAAAGATTGGTCAAGGAAGGGAAGCTGCTAAAGCATTCTTAGAAGCAAATAAGAATATTATGGCTGAAGTAGAAAAGAAAGTAAGAGATAACTTTAATGTTGCATTTGAAAAGAGTCTTGGAGAAATGGAAGAAGACGCTGAAGAAGATGTAATGTTAGAAGAAGAGGAGAACTAATTTGAATAATTTGGAGATGAATATATTAGCCAGAGACAAGGCTATTAGATATATAGGCATTTCTAAAAAAACAGAATATGAAGTAAGACAAAAATTGAAGAGGTTACAAGTAACCTCTTCTGTCATAGATGAGGAAATTGAATATCTAAAAGAATTAGGCTTTATAGACGATAAAGACTATGTTAAATGTTTTATTAGACAATGCTCAAAACTTAAGCAATACTCTATATATGAAATTTACAACAAGCTCTTGCAAAAAGGGCTTCAAACTAGTATAATCGAAGAAGAATTAGAGCTTCTTAAAGATTCGGATTATGAAGAACAAGTTAAAGAAAAATTAATGAATGGAAAACTAAAATCATATGATGAAGAAAAGAAGAAAGCGTACTTTTATAGGAGAGGGTTTAAGTTTTAATGGAGAATGTAGTTATGGACGAAGTCCTAGGCGAAAATACACATGAAAAACATACAGTGGCTATTTCAAACTTTGAAGGGCCGCTGGATTTGTTATGCTTTTTAATAAGTAAAAACAAAATGGATATTTTCGATATTTCTCTAAGCGAACTTACAGATAAATATATAGAATATCTAAATGAAATGCAAAGCTTAGATATGGAAATAGCAACCGAATTTATGGTTATGGCTACAACTTTGCTATACATCAAATCTAAAAAGCTTCTTCCAATAGCAGAACCAGAAGAAGATGGCGAGCCTGAGATTACAGAAGAAGAACTTTTAGAAAGAATAGCAAAGTATAAAATGTATAAAGAGTTACAACCTACATTAAGAGAAATGTATACATTATACTTTGGAACTTTTGAAAAGCTTCCAGAAAGCATTAAAGTAAAAAGAGAATTAAATAAAGATAGTTTAACATCTAAAGAAAATCTTTTAGAGTTATATAACGATGTATTAAAACGTAAATTCGATAAAATAAACATCAAATCTGAAGAAATTAAGAAGATTGCGTTATATGAAAAGGTAACAATTAAGAGTAAAGTTAAACAAATAATAGAAGTGTTTAAATCTAAAAAGAGCTTTGTGTTTAGTAAGCTGTTTAATAGAAGAGATTCAACGAATATAGATGTTGTAACTGCATTCTTAAGTGTACTTGAACTTTCAAGACTTAAACATGTAGCATTAAAACAAGAAAAAATATATGGAGATATAACAGTAGATAAAATATCTGATGCTCCAATAGATGTTTCTTTAATTAACGAATAAAATACAAAAATTGGGAAAAAATATAACTGGTGATTATATGATACAAATCATATTGCTGGTTATATTTTTTCTTTTTACATACTTGTTCTTTGCACCTAACAGTATAGTGGTAAAAGTTAATATTAAAGCAGATAACTATTTTACAAACATTACTAAACTTGAGGGAACAGAGAATATTGTTAAGATAAAGCTATTAAATATGTTTACTGTATATAAAAAAGAGTTGTTTGCAAAGGATGAAAACAATAAAGCTAAAACAAAAGAGAACAATACATTGCTTAACAAAGACCTTGTGGATAGTGTTATTAAAAGGTTAATAAAAAAAGCAAAATTAGATAAGTTTGTGTTATCTTTAGGATTTAATTTAGATGATCCTATTGCTAATTCGTATGTAAATGCATCGCTTAACACAATTCTTTGTATGTATATAAATTGTAACCAAAAGAAATTTAACCTAAATAATTTGTATTACAGGACATATATAAGTGAAGATTTGTTATATCTTAATTTTGAAGGTATAATTAATGTTTCTCTTACAGATACTATAAAAGTAATTGCCAAAGAGTATTTTAATAATAAGAAGAAAATAAATAAGAATAAAGAAAGTAAAATACTTGAGCATAGAAAAGGAGATAAATTATGGCGGAACATCCAATAGATAACCTTATGGTTACAGCAATGAATTCTTTAAGAGACATGATTGATGTAAATACAATTGTAGGAGATACAGTGCAAAGTGCAGATGGTACGGTTATTATACCGGTATCTAAAGTTGCTTTTGGTTTTGCGGCAGGTGGAAGTGAGTTTGAGAGTGGTAAAACAAACAAGTATCAAGACAACCCTAAAATGCCATTTGGAGGCCGGAAGTGGTGCGGGGGTGAAAATATCCCCTGTTGCATTTTTAGTCGTTAAAGATGGCGTTATAAAGCTTCTAACGATAGATGCAGATAAACCTTTAGATAAACTTGTAGATTTAATCCCGGATGTAGTAAACAAGATTGTGGAAACAGTGGATAAGAACTTCTTAAATCCAACAACTAAGCTTAAAATTATTAAAAGTGAAGAGTAGAAGAATTTTCTTCTACTTTTTTTATTTTGTCTGTTGACAAATGAAAAACAAAATAGTATTATTGTATTAGTTAAGTAATACAGTGATGGTAAATAATTAGGCAAACGGAAAAAGGAGGACTAATGGATTATATTTTTGATAACGAAAGACCAATATATATGCAGTTAATAGATAAGGTAAGAGTTGAAATTGTTTCCGGAAAGTTAAAAGCACGGAGATAAACTACCATCTGTAAGAGAACTGGCTTTAACTACTAAAGTAAACCCCAATACTGTACAAAAAGCATTAGGAGAACTAGAAGCTAGTGGCCTTATATATACCGAAAGAACAAATGGCAAATTTGTTACAGATAATAGCGAGCTTATAGAAAAATTAAAATTAGAGCTTGCTAAGGAAAAAGTAAATAATTACTTAAATGCAATGAAAGATATAGGCATATCTTACGAGGATGCTGTTAAATATATTAATGAATTAGGAGGAAATAACTAATGGAATTATTAGAATGCAAAAACTTATGTAAGAACTATGATGAAAAACAAGTTCTTAAAGATGTGAACTTAAAAGTTTCAAGTGGAAAGATAATTGGTCTTTTAGGTAAAAACGGAACAGGTAAAACAACGTTAATTAAACTAATAAATGACCTTTTAACACCAACAAGTGGAGAAGTATTAATAGAAGGTAAGAAGCCAGGTGTAGAATCTAAAGAGATTATTGCATATTTACCAGAAAGAACATATCTAGATAAAGGGATCACTGTTAAAGAAGCAATTAAATACTTCAAGGAATTCTACAAAAGCTTTGATGAAACTAAAGCATACAAGTTATTAAAAGATTTAGACTTAGATGAAAACACAAAGATTTCTAAAATGTCTAAAGGTATGCAAGAAAAACTTCAATTAATACTTGTAATGAGTAGAGATGCAAAGTTATATATACTAGATGAACCTCTAGGTGGAGTAGATCCTGCAACAAGAGATTATATACTAGATACAATACTTTCTAATTTTTCTGAAGGTGCATCTGTAATAATTTCTACACACTTAATTTCAGATATTGAAAGAATTTTAGATGAAGTAATATTTATAGACAAAGGTAAGATAGTATTAACTTCATCAGCAGATGAATTGAGAAAGAAAGAAAATGCATCAATAGATGAAATCTTTAGGAGGTATTTCAAATGTTAGGCAAATTATTAAAATACGATTTGAAATGGGTATATAAACTGGTTGTAATCTTCTATATTTTAGCTTTTATTTTCTCCGGAGTAGGAAGATTACTTGCAGAAGTACAAAACTCAATGCTATTAGATATTGTATCTAAAATATCTATAGGAACTGGTATTTCTATGGCGGTGAGTGCACTTGTAAATTGTCTTATGAGACTATGGGGTGGATTTGTTGTTAGTGTGTATAAAGATGAATCATACTTAACGCATACACTTCCGTTAGAGAAGAAAACAATATTTGCATCAAAGGTTATAGCAGGAATAGTTAGTGTGTTTACAACTACAATTGTAACGATAGGCTGTGTATTTATCTGTTATTATTCTGAAGCAAATATGCAAGCTGTTAAAGCTTTGTTAGAGGTTGCAGCAACAACATACAACACAACAGTACTAAACTTTTTATTAGTAGTTTCTTTATTAGTATTTGTGGAAATACTGTTCATACTTTTTATTGGTTTTGTAGGAATAGTAATAGGTCATAGAGCTAATCAAAGAAAAATGGCAAAAAGTATAATAACTAGCTTTGTGTTATATGCGGTATTTCAAGTATTAACTCTAGTAGTTATATTTATTTATGGAGTATTTGATCCTGCTGTTATGAACTTAATTAATACAACAGAACAAATAGATATACTTTCACTTAAAACTTTAATGTATGTTGCAACGATGGCATATAGCATATATCTAGTTGTGCTGTACACTCTTGGTAAAGCACAGTTAAACAAAGGTGTAAATGTAGAGTAATAAACAAAACAGAAACAAAAAAGAGCACGTTGTGCTCTTTTTTGTTTTGCTTTGCATAATTTATGGTATAATACTTTTGGTGATAATTATGGATAAGAAAATATTAGAATTAGAAAAGAGTCTATTTAAAGTAGAGTATATGACAAACATAGAATATTTAAATGATGTAATAGCAGACGAGTATTTAGAAGTGGGTAAGTCTGGTTTGAGATTTACTAAACAAGATGTAGTTAAAGAATTATCTGCCCTTACAGAAGATAGGAATATAACTATATATAATTATGATTGTACAAGAATAGATGAAAATACATACCTTGTACATTATATAACTAAAAGTGGAGAACAAAATATATTTAGAACATCTATATGGAAACAAGATAGTGAAAGAATATATATAATATTCCATCAAGCAAGTTTGTATAAAGAGGATGCTAAGTTGATAAAAATTTAGAAAAGTTAAAAAGAGCATATTGTGCTCTTTTTTTGTTTTGCTTTGTATACCTAGAAATATTTAGTAAATAATATATTTAGGTGAAATTATGCAGTTTAGTAAAAAGAAACATGTAAGAAAATCTATGTTAATGGAAAGTTTGCAAAATGAACTTTCTAACTGTTCAGATTTTGTTGTGCAAAAAATTGTAAGCGAACCAAGTGGTTTGGAAATATATAAATTGTACTTTAATATGCTTATTAACATGCAGATTATTGATGAAGAAATACTAAAACCTTTAGCAAATAATTTAGCAAGTGTAAATAACACAACTGACCTACAAAACCTAATTACTGAAGGCAAGATTTATCACATAGATATAAAAGTTACTACAGACAAAGCTAAAATTATTGAAGCAATATTAGATGGTTGCTTTGCTCTAGTTTGCGAGGAACAAGGATATATTTTCGATACTCGTAATTACAGTAGAAGAAGTATAGATGAACCGGCTAATGAAAGTGTTGTAATAGGACCAAGAGAAGGTTTTATTGAAGCAAGAACAACAAATATTTCTTTGCTTAGAAGAAGATTACAAAGTCCTAAATTAAAAGTTTTAGATGAAACAATTGGTACAGAAACTAAAACAACAGTATCTGTTTTGTATATGGAAGGAACAGCAAATCCTGAACTTGTAAAAGATGTAGTAGAAAGAATTAAAAGTATAGATATTCCAGCACTCATATCTATAACAGACTTTGAAGAAAATATGGTAGAAAGAAAATATTCTATATTCCCTCAGTTAATATCTACAGAAAAACCAGATAAAGTTGCAGCAAATATTATTGAAGGAAAGGTTGCAGTTGTAATAGATGGCTTCCCTATGGTCTATGTAATGCCGGCGGTATTTGCTATGTTTATGCAAGCACCAGAAGAATACAACATTAACTATTTTGTAAGTTCGTTTATTAGACTACTTAGATATGTATCTACCTTCTTAACATTGACATTACCCGGTCTATACATATCTGTTATAACATTCCATCAAGAGATGTTACCTACAACCCTTGCAAAAAGCATAATTGCTAGTAAGCAAGATGTGCCGTTACCTGCATATCTTGAGATAATAATAATGTTACTCGCATTTGAGATACTGCTTGAAGCTGGTAATAGGATGCCTAAGACTGCAGGGCAAACAGTATCTATAGTAGGTGCATTAATAGTTGGTGAAGCAGCGGTTAATGCTAAATTTGTATCTCCGGCGGTTGTTGTTATTGTAGCAGCATCAGCAATATGCGGATTTGTAATACCAAGTCCAGATATGGCTAATTCAGTTAGACTTGGCAGAATGTTTTTAGTAATATGTGCATCTATTGCAGGACTATATGGAATGTCTTTAGCGCTAATTACAGCAATATATTATCTAAGCGGAATGACATCATTTAAGACATCGTACTTAAAACCTTTTGCAGATAATGGCGGTAAATCACTTCTTGCAGATACATTAATTAGGACACCGAGTGCAAAAAGGAAAGATAAAATGGTTAGGTGGAAAGTATGAGAGCGAAGATTATAACTGTAATTACAATTATACTTTTAGTAACAGTAACTTTGTTTAATACAGAGTTAATACCTTTAAGACGAGAAATTTCAGATATTGAGGTAGTGATGGTGGCAGGCTTAGATAAAACAGAAACAGGTTATGAAATGTCTTATCTAAAAGGCGATGAAATGAAAATGGAAAATAGCAATAGTGGCAAAGAAACACTCAAAGTTATTTCAATAGATGCAGATAACTATAATTTTGATATGCGACATATACAAACAACAACAGATAAGTACATTACATCTAGCCACATTCAGTATTACTTCATAGGTGAAGAAACTGCTAAGACGGATTTTTACCATGTAATTGATGCAATAGTTAGAGGTTACCAAACAAGACTTAATGCAAGAATATATGTAGTAAAAGGAGCAACGGCTAAAGAGTTCTTAGAAAAAGCGGCATCATCAGATTACAAGTTAGAAGATAAATTAGAACTTATGCAAAATGACTTTTGGGCACAAAGAGTAAGTATGGATATTGAAGTTTTGGATGTAGTAAAAACTTTGTTTACTAAAGAGGGAATAGGCATGATACCTTTAATAGAATTTACAGATTATTTAGGTGCTTTTGATGAAAAAGTAGAAGAATATGATAGTATGCACGGTGGGGAAAGTGTGAATAACATTTCTACAGAACATAGTGGAATAGAGGAAACTCACGTGCCATTTAGTTATGCGGGAGTGGGAATAATTAAAGATATGCAAATGGTAGATATGCTTGCTGAAAAAGAGACTATGACAGCTAATTATATATTAAGCAAAAATAATGCATCTGAAATCAGTATAAAAAATGGAGATACATTTGTTTCTTTTGGAATAGATACATTAAATGTAAAAGAAAGGTTTAAGTTTAACAACAAAGATATGCTTGAAGAAATAATATTTGAAGTTACATTTGATGCAAACTATGAAGAAGTAAAGGCACTAGAACCAGTATTTACACTTACTAAAGTTGAAGAATACGAAAAAGAATTAAATAATGTTATAAAAAAACAAGTGGAAGATATAGTTAAATTAGAACTAGAAAAAGGAATAGATTTTCTGGCACTTAAGGGGAAATTAGAGTTTAAACATCCATATAAATATAGAAAGAATGAGTCTGAGTTTATGAACATTCTTAAGAATTGTAAAATAACAGTTGAGTCAAAAGGGAAGATTGAAGCAACATACGATGTGGTTGAAAGTAATTATAAGCAGAAAGGGATAAAGTAGATGATATATTATATATTAGTACTTACAGCAGGAATATTAATAGATTCAAAAGATTTGAAAGAATCAAACAATAAAAGTGACTTAATTTTTTATATATTGTTAACAATACTAGCGCTAGGCCTAGGGGTATATTATTACTTAGATCCAACAAGGCAAGGTATCTCTGAGTATGTTATTAGATTGTTTCATATGGAAGGAGTATAGGTATGAGTAAAGATAAAATATCTATGTTCCAAATAACAGCAATGTTTATGCTTTTAGTTATAGCTCCAATAGTAAGAGGATTTCCAGTAAGAGCGGCGAGTATTGGGGGTAAAGCAGCTTGGGTATCAGCTTTGGTCAGTATAATTCCTAATATATTAATTGTGCTAATAGTACACAGTTTAATGAATAATGTAAAAAGAAAAGATGGAAAGCTATTAGAAAGTTTAACTGATGTATTTGATGCTGTGTTTGGCAATGGGATAGGAAGTGTTCTGGCAATGGTTTATACAGTATGGTTAATGTTGTGGGCGGCAATAGAAATAAGACTTGTTGCAGAAAGAATAACTTCGACTATGTTAATATATACACCATATAAATTCTTTTTAATAACAATGTTAATAGTAATATACTTCTTTGTAAGAGGGAATATAAAAAGCTATGGAAGATTTGCAGAAGTAATGCTAGAGTTGTTTGGAGTAGTATTGGCATTCATATGTTTAACGGTTTTACCTAATATTGAAATAAAAAACTTATGGCCGGTAATAACAAGTGACACAAAAAATATACTTCTTGCAAGTACACAAAGTACGGGGTTATTTAGTATCTTTACATTCTCGATGTTTATAGGGAATAAAATAGAAGATAAGGATAAAATTAAAAAATATGGAATAGTAGCAGCTATTGCAACTGGAATAATAGGAGCTATAGGAACAGCAATAACAACAGGAATATTTAGTGCAGAAGTAGTAGCTTCTTTATCTCAACCATTCTTTATGGCGCTTAAAGTAATAAATGTATTTGGTGTTCTTGAAAGAATAGAAGCTATATTTATAACATTCTGGATAGTAGCAGATTTTATGGCAGTTTCTTATTGTATAGTAATGGCTACGAATATTTGTAAGATAAAATGTAAGCTATCCAACAGAAGAATAACAGTAACACCTATGATACTTATTCTATATATTTTATCGATAATAATAGCAAATAGCTATTTCTCACTTCAAGTAGTAGCAGCAGATATATGTTTAACGTTACATCTTGTGTTTGGATTAGCGATACCACTTGTTACATACATAGTAGCAAAAGGAAGAAATATGGTAATAAATTAGAAAAATAAGCATAAATAAAATTGTTTTATTTATGCTTATTTTTTTAAATAATATAGTGTGAAAATGTTGTATTTTATGTTCTAATTTGTGATATAATTTATGGGAATATTATAAACAAATTTGTTATTTTTTATAATAAAACAAAAGAAAATGTGGAGGGTAAAATGAAAAAAATGTTTTCAAAACGAGCGCTAAGGGTTGTGCTTATAGTTGGAATACTTTGTTTGTTTGTGGGTACGTCAATATTTGCCAAATTGACGGAATCTAAAGAGATAACAGATAATTCACTTCTAACAGGATTAACAGCAATTACGCAAGAAATAGGAAAGTTTTCGTTTAATATGGGAACAATGTACATAAGTATGTTAATGTCTGCATTAGCGATAATATTATGGTATTGCTTGCAGGTAATATTTGTTTCTACGGGAACTACGGATAATTTGTATCAAATTCCATTTCCAGATACAGTAATATTTAATAGAATGCCATTATTCGATGCAAACTTTATTAATCCAGATAGTTCATCGCCTTTGTTTGCGATAAATTCTGTAGTGGCTGGTATATATAATTCATTTGTAGTAATAGCAATAACTGCATTTATAGTAGTAACTATGTTAATAGGTATTAAATTAGTATTATCTACAATTGCGTCGCAAAAAGCGCAATATAAAAAAGCAATAACTGCTTGGGCGTCAGGTATACTTATATTATTATCATTACAATGGATACTAGCAGGTATATTTGTAATAAACGAAACTATTGTTCAAAAAATATACGATTTATCTAGAGTAGATAGCAATTGGTATTTTAATGTAAGAACAGTAGCAAGCATACCGTATATTGGTAGTACGTTGAGTCAGTTTACATCTTGGTTTGATGTAAGTGGTTCGAGTGTTGGATTATTTTCGTGTACAGATGATATAGTTAAAAACGAAGCACTTGCAGGAATGCTTGGATGCGTTCCTGGATATTTGGGATTAGTACTTAAATATATGCTTGAGGGTTACGGCGGTAATATAATCGGTTCGTTAATAGCTTTTATAGTAATGGGACAAACAGTTGCGGTAATATTTATGTATGTAAAGAGGGTGTTCTTTACACTTTTACTTGGAATAGTAGGACCATTAATAGTAGTAGTAGACACACTTAATAGAAGTATGGGAAAAAATTCTCAAATATTTATAAATTGGTTAAAACAAATTTCTTTAACCGTTTTAATGCAATCATTCCATGCAATATATTTATATATAACTATTAAGATGATCATTGGAATCGGAAATACAATGAGTAATCAAACGATGGCAGCAATAATAATAATCTTATTAACATCAGGACTTATCAAATTCGAAAAAATGTTTAAACAACTATTTGGAATTGGTGATTCTGTTGTAGGAGATTTAAAAGGAAGCTCAGACAAAGCAATGGGAAAAATCGGTGCTGGAATGATGGCTGCAAAAGCTTTAGCAGATAATGGAGTTAAATTAGCACAAAATACTGCTAAGAGAGATGATCTTATTGGAAGAAGAGATGCGTTAAGAGGAAAGCCAGGAGTCGGAACAAGTGGTAGTCCAGTATCTTCGGGAGCACCAAGACAAAGAACAAGACCAAGTTTAGGCGGGGATAAAGAAGGATTATTGCCAAGTGGTATGATGGCTAATAGCAATGTAACAAATAATGAAAATACACAAATGACAACATTAGGCCAAAATTCAATAGAAGATGCAGGAGCAGGCTTAAATATGAGAGCAGGTGCTACAACAGGAACAAATACTGGCAGCACAATAGGCGGAAATGATGATGTTAAAGCAATTTTAAGCGATATTAGAAATCAACTTGCTCAAAAGAATCAAACAGATAAACAAGCTGAATTACGAGCAATAGAAACAGAATTAGGAAAAGTGGAAGGAAACATCGCTTCAGCAAAATTAGCAAGTATTATGGGACCAGCCAATGCGTTAGCAGGTATGGCAATAGGAATAGGTGCAGACAATGGAGCAATTGGCGCTACTGTTACAACAGCATTAGATGCAGCAGCTGAAAAAGTTGGTCAAAGAGGAGCAGATGCAACAAGAAAAGCGTTGTACGAAGAGGCTAAAGCCGAAGGAAGAGATAATCCGGATATATTAAGAAAAGGTACTACTAATGTAATAAAACAAGAAATAACAAATTCAGTTACATTAAAGAATGTAAAAGATGCAGCAGATATATTAAGCGGTAAATATAATTCTTCTAATGTTAAAAAAACATCAAATAAAACGGATGACAGTGAGTAGGGGGCTTGTTTATGAGAGAAAAATTTAAGAAATTAATAAATTTTGGAATAATAACTTTATTTATAATTGGGTTAATAATTATAATATTAACTTTAATAATAAACAGTCTTAGAGAAAAACTTGTTGTTACAAAGCAAAATTTATATCAATATACAACAGCAAATAGAACAATTGTAAGTTATTCAATATTTTCTTCTTTAGAAGAGTGTGTTGCTAATTTATATGAAGCATTAGTAAACGAACAATATAAAGAAATATATAAGTTAGTTGGAGATAATACAAAAGATTATTATACAAAAGCTGCAATAGAAAAGGAAATAAGAAGATGTGCTACGGATGTATTTGGAACTAATGATGTTATGTCAGGACATAGCATAAAGTTAAAAAAGGCATATGCTTGTGGTGAGTCATATTTAGTAGAAATTGTTTCAACATATAGTAATGAAAAAGTATACATGTTAATAAATCTAGATTTATATAAGTACACGTATACAATAGATTTAGTAATGTAGAGGTGAAATTATGTCAGAGATTAAAAAACAACAAATATTCATAGTACTTCTTGTAATTGGCATAATTTTAGTCGTTTTACTAGGTGGAATAACTTTAATAGGTGTATGGAAATTTCAAATTAATGCAATTAAAGAAGTAGGAAAATATGAACTAGGAAAAATAAAATATAAAGAAGCGTCAGAAGAACAATATGTAAAAAAATATTTTTCTGAAATTGAAGATGTTTTAAATAGCGAGGATTATGACAGATTGTATGATATGTTAGGTGAGGATTATATAGAATATACTCAAATGACAAAAGAAGGTTTACAAGAGTTAATAGCTAAGAAAAAATTAGCTAAAACACAATTGCAATTAACATCATATCAATCAGTTGATACAAAATATTTTGCAAATACATATATATTATCTGTTAAACAAAAAAATGGAATATATGATGCGAATATCACAATCAGGGAAATATCACCAAATGATTATACAATAGCATTTGATGATTATATAGCAAGTGAAGACCCTGAATATACTAATACGATGAACAGTTTAAATATAACAATAACTCGCGCAACATATTTTTCGGATTATGTTGAGTACGATATAAAATTAAAAAATCTTCACGATAATACAATTGTATTAAATTCTAATGGTAATATAGAAGGATTTTATTTAAAATTAACAGGAGAAAAATTAATTGCTCCAACAACAATGGTATTAGGCGGAAGAAGTGTAAGTATTGAAACAGAAAGAACAAAAGAATATACATTACGTTATTTAATTAAAAATGAAAATATGAATTCGATAGAATCAATATTAATAAGTGATGTGTATTATGAAGGAGTAGATAAAACTGCAATAGCAGAATACACATTATAAAAAGGGGGTGAAGCGCTATGAGCGAATACTCAGATGGTGAATACGAAGAGTCTGGTAGTGGTGAATCGAGTGTAGTTGATGATGCGTTAGCTATTAAAGATAACGCTATGGATTTAAAAGATAAGACAAAAGATCTCAAAAACAAATGGAATGAACAACACAAAAATGGAGATGTTAAAAATAATAATGCAGCTCGTAACGCTAACAAAGCCACTAATGAGGGAACTAAAAAGGTAGCTAACGAAGGAACTAAGAAGGCTGCTAATGAAGGAACGAAAAAAGCAGCAAACGAAGGAGCAAAAAAAGTAGCTGCCGAAGGAGCTAAAAAAGCAGCTAGTGAAGGTGCTAAAAAGGCCGCTAAAGAAGGTACAAAACAAGCAGTTAAAGCAGGAACTAAAGCTGCAGCCAAAGGTGCAGCAACAGCGGCTAAAACTGGTGTTAAAGCTGCGGTAACAGGAACGAAAGTAGTAGCGGGAACAGCGGTTAAGTTTGTACCTTATGTCGGTTGGGCTTTGGCTATAGCCGATGTAGCTCTTACTGCTGTTAAAATAACAGTAGATACTATTAAATTAGGCTTTAAAATTAGAAAAAAAGTTGAAAAGAAAGTAAAAGAAAAAACAGATGTAGACGTAACTGCATTAAGAAGAATATTTGAAGTTTCGCCGTTAATAATTTTATTTTCGCTAATAGCTTTAGTATTTGCAATAATATTTTTATTAATGTACAGTAATACAACTAATAAAACAGATGCTTTAAGAGATGCGGTAGCATGTGCAGAAAGTAGTGGATGCACAGACTTTATGAACACTGGAATAACAATTTCATCAGCAAGTGCGCCATTATCTGGATTGGCTGGAACAATTGTAGCATTTTATGGTGAAACATTAGATGCTATTGACCAGCAAAAGAATATTAAGTTTACAAATGCATTAAATGAAGCTTTTGATGAACAATATTCAAAAGATTTAATATATTTTACTGACCTTCAAATAGCAAGGTTAGTAATTGAATATTTAATGGTTGAAAATAAATATTTTGGATTTACAGATACTTTGATTGGCATGATAGATACTATGGCGACAGAAGCAAATGGCGTTGAGGGTGAAGATAAAGAAATAATAGATTGGTTGTTCGAACTATTAGTAAAAAACAAAATAATAGCAAATGCTTATGAAGCTTATAGTTTGTTCAATTGGTTAAAATTAGAAAAAGTTGCGTTTAATAAAATCAAATGGCAGGTGTATTACACTGGTATATCTGGAACAGGTTCTGGATTTATAGATGATACATTAAAGAATTTTTGTACAGATACAACAATAGGAAGAGTGTCACAAAATTTAACAGATTTTTGTAAAGAAAACAAAACAACTAAATCTATAACTTTTAAAGTTATAGGAGATATAAATCCATTTACATCAAACTTATATGTGCCAACTACATTGTGGAGCGCAGGAGATGCGGCAATAAATGCAGCAGATGTATTTGGAATAACAGATAAACTATCGCTATTACAAAGTTGGAAAGCACAATCGCTTCCAGATCAAGACCAGTTAATAGCAGCTGTAGAGGATTTCTTGCCAAGTTGGGTAGAAATATATGCAGCATATACTAGTACTAGAGATTTAGCTTTTGCAAATAAAGTATATAAATACTATGTAGATAATTTAGGAACAGGTGGAGACTTTGAAGTAAATGTATCGCTTTATGCACTTAGAACTTATTCTGTAGAAACAACTAAAGATTTAGGAGATAAAACGGTAAAATATAATATATATGGTAGCGACGGAAATTTAATAAGCTATAACGAAAATGGTACAACAAAATATGCTGAAAATATTTCAGAAGACGAGATGAAAGAATTCGTAGGTTCTGGAAAAAATAAAGATTATAATACGGTAAGTTGCACAGATTCAGACTATAAGAATGGTACTGGCGGATGTAAGAAAGCGGTTACAACATATACTGACGGTGAAAATAATAAGGTGAGTTGTACAGATTCGGATTATAATACTGGAGCACATGGTTGTACCCGAGGACAAGCTACAAAGAAAGTTGAATATACATTTTGGGAGAAGATTAAAAATTTTGCTAAAGGATTAGAAGAAGCTTTAAGACAATTCTGGGCAAAAGCCAAAGAAATATTAGCAACAGGATGGTACTATGCTTCAAATATAGTTCAAGATTTTATAAATACTAAATATCCATTAACCTTTGCTTCTGAAAGGAATTGGGCAATATCTGTAACTAAAGGTTCTACTTTTGATGCAATGTATAATTGGACATATGATGTAAAAACACATAGGTCTGTGGAAGAAGTAAAAGAAGTAGCTACAAGTGGATTTGATAATGATGTGGCTATGAAAAAAGTAGACAATAATAAAGTAACAAATACAGCTACAACAAGTGGAACAAATGTTATTTCTAAAACTATTGTTGCTAAGACAGATGATTTAAAAGTTGAGCAGATAATAAAATATACTAATGTAATAAAAGAAGTAACTACATGGGATGAAATGCTAGAAATGACAAGTTCACAAGAAAAAGAATATGTGGTAAAAAAATTAAGAGCAGGTGGAAGTGGAACAACAATAGAAGACTATATTACGTATGACAATAGACTTGCATATGTAATAGAAAAAATAAGTGCAGATTCAAGCAATTCATTTGTAGTAAATTCAGATGACTTAATTGCTGCTTATGATGCTATAAGAACATATAAAGGTAAACCATACACTTCAACTGGTGTACATACGGATTATTCAACACTTCCAACAGGTTCGTTTGGATGGCCACTTGAAGAAATAGAAAGACCGGTATTAACAAGCTGTACAGGTTTAAGAGGTACAGTATTGGGTTCTGGAACAGAAAATCATGGTGGAGACGATATAGCTGCACCCAAGGGCACTAAAATATTAGCAGCCAAAGCGGGTAAGGTTATAACAAATCAGTTTATGGCTAGTGGTTATGGTTATTATGTTATTATCGATCATGGTGACGGTTGGTATACATTATATGGTCATATGGTAAGACAAAGCTCATTAGGTGTAGGAACAAAAGTTGAAGCTGGACAAGTAATAGGTTATGTAGGCACTACAGGACGATCTACAGGTTACCATTTACATTTTGAAACGAGATATGGAACAACTGGTGGCTTCTGGTCAGCGAAGAAAAAAGAACCATTATATTTAATAGATAAAAACACAATGCCAAGTCAGTTATATGCAAATTCTGATGCGGGTTGCCCAGATAAAAATGATTGGGGAATGTAATATAAAATACAAATTAATATTTCTTTATAAAGATAAATAAAACAAGTCGGAAAAACTTCCGACTTGTTTTATTATTATATTTAAATTTATAATAATTAATCCTATGATTTATGATGCTGTTTCATTAACAATATTATTTATTTCATCTACTACAAGTAAAATGTAATTAATAATACTATAGTAAACAAAAGTATCTTCTTTATCCAATCTGTTCTTTTGTTGAATGCTTTCGAACATACCACCAACATTAAATCTAACATAAAGTTTATTGTTTTTTATTATAATATCAAAAACCATTCCGTAATCTTCACGTAATTTTGAAAGTTTGGTTAAAGTATCGCTTGTAAGTAATTGAGCAGCGGTTATTTGATTGTCTGTATAAACATTAAAAAGTTTTTCAAATTCTGAACTTTCTAGTTTCAATTGGGTATATCTTGAAGTGTCTACTAATCCGCTATATTGATCTATTATACAAAGATCTGAGTTAATACTTTTAGATACATCTGTTTCAACAAATAATCCTTGGAATATAGTTGTAGTATTATCACCGCTTCTTTTTCTTAACCAAAGTTCAGATATTCTAATAGATTTACCGTTAGATAATTTGCCGTCAATTACATCATCGACTGTTGAATAGTAAGGAAGTTGTGAAATGTCAAAACCAGCATCTTTATATGACTCTAAAATATTATTTTTGTCATTTGAAACGGGATGGAAAGTCAATCCTTTAGAAAAACTTTTAACCAAATTATCTAGTATTAACATTTTAAAATCTTTTACAAAATTCTTTTCTTCATTACTTCTACCAATATAAATTAACGGAGAGAATAATATAAGAGCTACTCCTGCTATGGCAATTCGCCAGTCTATTGTTCCATTACTCATAGTGACTTGTATTAAAGTAATAAGTAAAAGAATAGTTGCAATTATCAGAGTAAAAATAGCAACTTTAAGTCTGTTGTTTACTTTTTTTGCTGTATCAGCAAAGTTAACTTCATATATATTTTCTAATTCTGCATAAATTTGTTCGAATTTATTTGGATCTTGTTTTCTTCTTAATTTGGTTTTTGTATACATAGATATTCTCCTAATATTTTAACAATATAACTTTATCATTATAGCGTAAAAATGTAAATAGATGTAATGAAGTGTTAAATTAATATTAATTACTTGTGTTTTGGCGAGTATATAGTATAATTTAGCTTAGAGATAAATTAAGAATGGAGACAATATGTTATTATATAGAGATTTAGGTGGAATAAAAAACAAAGAAGGCAAAACTATAAAAAGCAATATGATTGTAAGAGGTAAAAGTCTATATAAAATAAACAAGAAAGATATAGAACAAATAAGAAAATACAAATTATCTAAAGTAATAGATTTAAGAACTTTTGTTGAATCAGACGAAAAACCAAATACAGTAATAGATAATATAAAATATTTGCATATGCCAATATTTAAGGAAAAGACAGCAGGTATAACTCATGAAAAAGAAGAAAATAAATTAAAAATGTTAATGAACATGGTTAGTATAGAAAATCTATATAGGTTAATGGTTACAGACGAGTATTCAATAAGCCAATTAAAAAATATACTTCATGAGATAATTAATTCAGATACATATCCAATACTTTTTCATTGTACAGCAGGTAAAGACAGAACAGGAATAGTAGCAATGTTGCTATTAAACATACTAGATGTGGATGAAAACACAATAATGAATAATTATTTAGAAATAAACAAAAAACATAAACCTAAAGCTAATTTATTCTATGCATTAATAAACATATTAATGTGGAATAAAGAGCTAGCTGAAAAAGCAAGAAGCTATTATATGGTACATGAATCGTATTTAGAAACAGCAATAGCGGCAATAAAAGGAACATATGGAACAATAGAGAATTATATAAAAGAAGCGCTAGGCGTTACAGATGAAATGAAACAATCATTTAAGAATAAGGTGTTAGTATAAGCACTTTGGAGGGGGAAGGATGAAAAAAGCAATAAAGATACTAGAAGTAATAGTAAGGTATGTACTTGCAGCAATGTGCCTGTTAATCGCGGCATTATTTATAGATAAAAGTGATTGTGTAATATTTTTTGCTTTAGCTTTCATGCTACTTCCAACTTTTAAGATTCTATGTAAATTAACAAATAAAAAATTTACAGGATGGAGAGAAGATTTGCTAGGAATAGGGACACTAATAATACCAATAATTCTTTGCGAATTACCAGAAAATGCTGTATTTAAAGATTACTTAGAGGTTATTATAGTAATTATATGGTATTGGGCAACAATGTTTGCATTCAATGAGGAAGAATATGAAAAGAAAGAATTAAAAGAAGTAGATGATGAAAATAAAACTTGCTAGATAAATACTAGCAAGTTTTTTCTTTGGAAAGTTATGTCAAACTAGTTCCAAAATAACTTAAAATATGGTATAATTAAAGATAGGTGACTTTAATGAAAAAGAATATTGTTATACCAGTTATTCTTGCTATATGGGTAATTATAGTATTAGTTATAGCAAGTATGGTAGAAACTAAGAGAGATGAAAAATTAAATATTACAACATCATTTTATCCAATGTATGTTGCTGTACTAAATATAGCTGAAGGCGTAGAAGATGTAGAAGTTACAAACCTAACTAAAGGAACAACTTCTTGTCTTCATGAATACACGTTGACGACAGAAGAAATGGTATCTTTAGTAGATAGTGATATCTTAGTTATAAACGGAGCGGGTATGGAAGGATTTTTATCAAATGTTATTTCTAATTATTCTAATTTAGAGATAATAGATTCTTCTAAAGGAATTGAGTTAATAGAAATGGAATGCCATCATAATCATGATCATGAAGGTGAAGAGAAAGAATACAACTCGCATATATTTGTAAGTATAGCAAACTATATTAAACAAATAGAAAATATTACTGAAGGATTGGTTAAGTTAGATAGCAAAAATGCTGAAAAGTATTTAAACAATTCTAGAGAATATATAAAAGAACTTGAAGAATTAAAAACTGAAATGGAAAATGTAATAAAATATTTACCAAATAAAAATATAGTTACATTCCACGAATCTTTTGATTACTTTGCAAAAGAATTTGGGCTAAATGTTGTAACTAAAATAGAAAAAGAACATGGCGAATCTGCAAGCGCTAGTGAAATAGTTAGCATTGTAAAAGAGATAAGAGAACACAATGTAAAATGTATATTTGTTGAAACTGGATATAATATGAGTATTGCAAATACTGTTGCTAAAGAGGCAGGAGTTAAAATATATGAATTAAATCCAATAACAAGTGGTAAGAATGATAACACAGAATATATAAATATAATGAGAGAAAATTTGAACGTGATTAAAGAAGCGTTGAAATAGGAGGAAAGATGGCAAAGAAAGAGGATTGTAAACACTGTTGTACTAAATTAGAGAATATAACAGTTAAAATTGAAGATAATACAATACTAGATAGCATCTCGCTACATATGCATTGTAATGAAACAACAATGCTAGTTGGTAAAAATGGTGCTGGTAAATCTACGTTAGTAAGAGCTATATTAAACGAAGTGCCATATACAGGTAGTATTAGTTTTTCTAGTAAACACAATAATAGTACAAAATTAACAATAGGATATGTACCACAAAAATTAGAGATAGAATCATCACCAATGAGCGTTTATGATTTTATAGCAAGTGTAACAGGCAAAGGCCCAGTTTGTTTATATAAATCTAAGAAACAATATGCAAGGATAGTAGAACACTTAAAAGAATTTGGTGCAGACAGTCTTATAGATAAAAGAATATGTGACCTGTCTGGTGGACAAGTTCAAAGAGTATTAATTGCAGCAGCAACATTACCTTATCCGGAATTATTAATAATGGATGAGCCGGTATCTGGAATTGATGCTAGTGGCAAACAAGACTTCTATAACTTAATCGACAAGATTAAAGAGGAACATGATATTGCAATATTAATTGTTTCTCATGACTTTGAATATGTAAGAGAATACGCAGACAAAGTTGTACTAATTAACAAAAAGGTATTAAAAGCAGGAAAGCCAGAAGAAGTACTAACAAGTTCTGAATTTAAGAACGAATTTGGAATGGAGGTAATATAGTATGGAAATGATATATAACATAATAGAATTTATATTACCTTTTAGCTTTATGGAATACGACTTTATGAAGAATGCACTTCTTGCAATATTTATAATTTCACCGCTGTTTGGGCTTGTTGGAAGTATGATAGTAAACAACAAAATGTCATTCTTCTCAGATGCATTAGGGCATTCTGCATTAACAGGAATAGCAATTGGAGCAATACTTGGAATAAGCAATTATTCTTTATCTATGGTAATTTTTGCAGTAATATTTGCAATACTTTTAAATTATATAAAGAACAAAAAGACTGCATCAACAGATACAATTATTAGTGTATTTTCATCAGTATCTATTGCGTTAGGTTTAGTTCTTTTATCTAAGTACGGTGGAATAAATAAATATTCTCAGTATTTAGTAGGAGATATATTAAGTGTAACTTTAAGTGAAATATTTATGTTGTTAATAATGTTAATAGTTACAGTGTTAATTTGGTGTAAATTATCTAACAAGTTAATAACTATAAGCACAGATACATCTTTAGCAAGAGCAAAAGGTATAAAGGTACAAGTTATTGAAAATATATTTGGTATACTTATTGCAGTTCTTGTAATGCTAACAATTAAATGGGTTGGTATACTTTTAATAAATGCACTTCTTATATTACCAGCTGCTGCAGCAAGAAATATATCTGGAAATATGAGAGAATATACAGTATATTCAATATTATTCTCACTTATAGCTGGATTTACAGGATTAATATTATCTTATGTATTTGCAGTAGCAACAGGGCCAACTATAGTAGTTATATCTGGAATAATGTATGCAGTAACGTTTGTATTTAGAAAGAGATAATATAAAGAAAAATAATATAAAAGATAAGTAAAACCGTGTAGGAAATATCCTACACGGTTTGTTTAATATTAAGTTTTAGTTTAACAATAGCTTAACCATTAACTGCTTTAGCAAAAAGCTTAAGCAGAGAGGTTATAGCAAGTCTGTTGTAAGGAGCAAGCTCGGGTTTGGATGCTGTCCAACTTCTGAAAGCATCCTTAAGGCCGTCTTTTACGAAATCTTCGGTGAGTTCAGAGTTTGTTTTCATAACTTCAGCGATGATATTTTCGTAAGTGATTCGCTTAATAGAAGTAGAAGCAAGGAACGCTTCGTTAATAAGAGGATTGTCTGTGGGCATACCAATAGTCTCAAGGAAGGTGCGTGTGTTACCCAAAATGGAACCGCCGACTTCAATAAGTTTTAATGCATCGCCAACAACTACAAGGATAACATCCTCTGCGGTTTGTCCTTTGGGAAGGTTAGAGGAACCAACTTCAGAAGAAGATGTTGAAGAATTTGTTCCTTCTGCTGTAACTGTGCTTTCGCTGGTAGAAGAGGAATCGCCGTTTAATGGTTCATCTTCAAAAATCATTTCCGGTTCGGAACCTTGGATGTCTTCAAAGAGATGTTCAAAGTTTGCGCTGTAATCTCTTGCCTTGGGAAGCAAAGTAACCAGATTGTACAAGAATTCCGGCTTAGCTTTGCCAACAACCGTCTGAAGTCTTTCTGCACGAAGATAGCGGCCTTTATCCAAAAGGGCGGTGCCGCCATAGTACTGCTCGTAGTAGTAGTCTACATCGATATCTCTGTGGAAGGTAATGTATACCTTGGCATCAATATCTTCGAGCGCTTTGGTGATAGGAACAATGTATACCATCTTGTCTGCTGTAATATCAAGGACGATGCCAAGAACATGGCTGCCGTTGATTTCGCGAGGAAGATGTGTGCCGAAGTAACAGTCTACAATATCACCAACAGAGAATTCGATGATATTGGGGTCCGTATACTTAAGACTCATTTCGCGAATTGCAGTCCAAATGTGATTTACTATTTCCTTTTCGCTGCCGCACTGCTTATACATTGCCCAAAAAGCCGTTTTAAGAAGCTTGTTCATAGCAGTTTCGATGGCAGGATTCTGGAATTCGATTTTCTTTACGATAAGATCGTCTTCACTTTGAGGCCCAACCACCTTGGGTTCTGCGGGAAATTCTTCTACGGATATAACTTCGCGTTCACCACTTTCTTCATCTTTGAATTCTTCTTCGGGAACTTCACGCCCTTCAGGATGTTCTTCAGAAAATTCTGTGACAGAAACTACTTCACGGTCGCTGTCAGATTCCATAGTACCTTCGGGAGGAAATTCTACAACAGAAAGAACTGTTCGTTCTTCATCTACAAGGTTATCTACCTCCACACCTAAGAGTACGTAGTACTCATTGATGAGATCAATAACAGGGTCAATGAGATCGTCGTGGACGTTCTCTACGGTTACATAACCGTTTTCTACATCAAGATAAAGTTTGCACTTAATCTTGGTAACCGCTTTGAGAAGCGGAGATATGTTTCCATCTTTAGGGCCGTTTACTTTAAATGTGAGTCTATTCATTAACTAAATCTCCTTTGGTCTTTATTAAGTTGTTGATTAAGCGAATAAAATCGCTGGTGGGAGCCTTTTTCATCTTGAAGTTTTCTTTAACTCTTGCAACAATGAGTCTTTGTATTTCAGAAGGAACAATTTCGGGATGAATCTTGTTTACAAGATTTGAAAGAGTTTCTAAATTGTAATACTGACATCTAAGACTTGCAAAGATTGCATCGCTTAAGAGTTCAACGCCTCGTCTTGAAGCATCAAATCCAAAAATCTCAAGAAGAATCTTTACCTTTTCCTTATCTGACATAGCATCGCTTGAGATGTTATATACATCTTGCATGTTTGCAAACTTTAACAGTTCGCGTTGAACTTCGTTTAGTTCTTCAATACTCTGTTTTACGGGAACTGGTTTAGGTGGTTCTTGCTTGATTTTTGAAATCTGCTTTTCACGCGGGTCGTAATCTGAGTCTTTCCTAAAAGTACTCTTTTTCTTCTTTTTAGGAGTAGGTACAGGAGTTACTGGTTTAACTGTAGGTGTTGCTACTGACCTTGTAGGGTGAACAGCAGGCGTTTTAGCGGGTGTGGTAACAGGTTGCTTGATTGTGGTCACAGTTTTTGTTTCCTTCACAGGCGTGACTGCTTCTACAGGAACATCTTTTTCTTCTGTCGTAAGACTTAAGGAAGTGCAAATGAAACTTGAGAGTTCATCCATAAAGGAATCTGTCATTGTGCCCAAATACTGCATAAAGCGCGATTTGTCTACTGTCTGAATTTGCTCGGCAAGAGCAGTGCTATATCCAGAAGAAAGACCGGGAAGAGCTTTGGTATAATCCACCATTGTTTCTTCTGTGAATTTGAAACTAAAATGGGTGGGAAGATACTTAGGCTTATACTTTGTGGTGAAAGGAATTACAATTGTGGTAGGAGAGTATTTATTTCCTTTATCGTTTTGAATAACAATAACAGGTCTAATACCTCCTTGCTCTGAGCCAACTGCATCACCCAAATCGCAACGATAGACTTCGCCGCGTTTTACTCTCCTTACTTTACGAGAAGATTCAGGAGTTTCACTAACTTCAACCGTTGTTTCTTTGGGTTTTGATTCAACGGGAGATTCAATCACTTCTTCGGTGTTTTCGACAATGCTAGATGTTGCTGAATCTTCGTTGAGCGTTTCTAAAGCAGGAACTTCTGTTTTTGTAGGAGTTTCTACTATTTGTTTTGTACGTTTAGCTATAAACATTGGTGCGGGATTTGTTTTGTTGTACGAATAATTGATAAAGTTTGTTTCGCTAGTATAATTTTGTACACCAACAACAGTTACCATACTAGCAAGGGAGTCTAAAAGTTCATCGGGTAATGTGCCGTCTAAGTAAATGGTGTTTCCGTCAATCTTTGCTTTCAGTTTATATCTTACAAGCAATTTCGTGACTTCGCACACATTTACATCTTTTGAAAGTAATAGTAACAAAATCTGTTCCTCCATGAGTTTATTTGTTTTAGCGCGATTTCTTTTCTGCTACAACATAATTTTTCTCCTTTTAATATATATTTTTTGCCGTCTAACATAGTAAGTTAGACTAAAAACAAAATTGCTTAAACATTATACCACAAAGTTATGTAAAACACAATAAAAACGCATACTGTAAAGTATGCGTTTAAAATCTCATATTATTATTTCATTATTTTATTATTAACTTAATAAATACTTTTTTGCCTTTTTTAAGGACAACATAGCCTTTTTCAAAGTCTGCTAAGTCTAGTTTCTTAAATACATCTGTAACTTTTTCATCGTCAATAGAAACGCCGCCTCCAGCAATTAATGTTTTACCTTCGCCTTTAGATTTAGCAACATTTGCAACAACCATAGCATCAAGTAATCCAAATGCACCATCAACAAATGATGCTTTATCTAACTCAACTGTTGGCATATTATCTGCATTTTGTCTGTTTTCAAATAATTCTTCAGCAGTTTGTTTAGCTTTTAATGCTTCTTCTTCGCCGTGAATAAGTTTTGTTATTTCAAATGCAGCTATTTTCTTAGCTTCGTTAATGTGTTCATCTTTTAAGCTAGATAGTCTATTAACTTCATCCATTGGAAGGTAAGTTAAAGATCTAAGTACTTGGTTAACTGATGCATCTTCAATGTTTCTCCAGTATTGGTAGAACTCGTATGGAGTAGTCTTTTCTGGATCTAACCATAAAGCACCTTTAACTGTTTTACCCATCTTAGTACCATCTGAGTTAAGTAGAAGTGGGCAAGTAACACAGAAGCTTCCGCTTTTATGTATTTTTCTAATTAAGTCTACACCTGCTAACATATTTGACCATTGGTCATCGCCACCGATTTGTACTCTACAATTTTCTGTTTCAAATAGTTTTAAGAAATCGTAGCTTTGCATTAACATATAGTTAAGTTCAAAGAATGTAAGACCTTTTTCCATTCTCATCTTGAAGCATTCAGCATCAAGCATTCTATTTACATTAAAATGAACTCCATAAGTACGAATGAAATCCATATAGTTTAGATTTAATATCCAGTCAGCATTATTAACTATTATTGCAGCATTGTCTCCTTCAAAAGAAACGAATTTGCTAACTTGTTTTTTAATTTTCTCCACATTGTTATCTATGTCTTCTTTTGTTAACATTTTTCTCATGTCAGACTTACCAGATGGATCTCCTATTAAAGCAGTACCACCACCCATTAAAAGTATTGGTCTATGACCATGCTTTTGGAAGTATGACATAATCATTAAAGGCATAAAGTGACCAATGTGAATACTGTCAGCAGTTGGATCGATGCCTAGATATACTGAAAACTTCTCCTCCTTTGCTAATTTTTCAAATTCATCCTCGAAAGCTATTTGCTTTATAAGGTCACGAGATTTTAATTCTTCGTAAACTGTATTCAAATGTATCACTCCTTTCATATAATTGTACATGTCTGTAACAATTTACCTAATGAGTATATCACATTTTGCTTTTTTTTCAACGATTTAATTGAAAAATGCCCATATAAATGATAATATATACGAAGTTAAGGGAGGGATAATCTTGAAAAGATTTAAACCAACATACAAAATAGATAAAGTTTCAAACATACCTTTTGTTTTACTTGAAAGAGATAACATTAAAGGAATTATGTTTGATGTAGATAATACGCTTACCACACTAGGTAAAGGCATAACAGAAGATAATAGAAAGTGGATAGAAGAAGCAAAGAAACTAGGATACAAAATTTGCCTTGTAAGTAACACATTAAATGTTAAGAAAGTAAAGAAAATAATGACAGATTTAGATATCTATGGATTGTATTTTGCTAGAAAGCCAAGTACAAAAGCGATGGCTATGGCTTTAAACATAATGGATGTAAAGAAAGAAGAAGCAGTTTTAGTTGGTGACCAACTATTTACAGATGTCTTGGGTGCAAATAGATTTGGAATAAAATCTATACTAGTAAATCCATTAAGTAAAAAAGAAGGAATATATACATCTATAAAGAGACCATTTGAAAGAATGGTAATGAAGAAACTTGAAAAGGAGAGTGCAAATGATTAACTATATCATAGCAACGATACTAGCGCTAATACTTGGACAAGTAACGGCGCATTTTATTTATAGACTACCGGAAATAGTAGTAGATGAAGATGAACTAAAAAAAGCAATACCAACACTTAAAACAGGATTTAAGTTAGATTATAAATATTCAATATTATTTGTAATATTGTTTAATTTAGTTGTGTATTTTGTGGATACAACATTCTTAAAATATCTATATATGTTCACAATTTCTATGATGACGGTAGCAATGGTAATAGACTTTAAGATGCAACTAATACCAGATACAGTACAAGTACTACTTTTTGTACTTGGAATAATTGCTACAGCAGTAGATTATACAAATTGGTTAGGTCATATAATAGGATTTGTATTAGGTGGAGGAATTTATCTTTTAATTGCAGGATTTTCAATTCTTGTATTTAGAAAAGAAGGAATGGGAATGGGAGATGTTAAACTAATGGCATGCCTAGGTTTAATATTTGGAATAAAAGGACTTCCAACAGGATTCTTAGATTTTTTTGTAAAGGCAGATATAATATTTACTATTACAATACTTGCTTTCTTTATGGCAGCTATTGTAGCAATATTATTAATAGTTATTAAGAAGACAGAACATACATCATATATGGCATTTGGACCATATATAGTAATTGGAACAATACTTGTAATGTTATTTGGAACAGAACCATTTTTAAATGGTTATTTAACAATATGTACAGGACTTTCAGATATCCTTCTAGGATGGATGTACAAGTAATAAATAACAAAGATAAACATATTAAAGAGGTAATATATAATGAACGAAAGATATTTAAAATTTGCTTTAGAAATAGCAGAAAAAGCAAAAGAAATAATGCTTGGATACTATGGATACAAAATAGATGCAGATTACAAAGTAGATCAAACAATAGTAACTAAAGCAGATAATGAGATAAACCATTATTTAATAGAAAGAGTAAAAGAAGAATTTCCAACTCATTCTGTAGATGGAGAAGAAGAAAAGTTTGGTAAGAGCAACTATGTTTGGGTATGCGACCCGGTAGATGGAACAGCTATGTATGCAAGACATATACCCGTAGCAGTGTTTTCACTTGCGCTTGTAGTAGATGGAAAACCGATAGTTGGAGTAATATGTGATCCATTTAACAGTAGAACATATTATGCAATGAAGAATAAAGGTGCATATGTAAACGGAAATAAAATACATGTTAATGATGTAACATTAGAAGATAAAAGATGCATAGGTAACTATGATATGTGGAGTCTTTCTAAATACGATATCTATGATTGTATGCGTGAACTTAGCAAAAAGACATATTATACAAGTATAGGTAGTGTAGCAAGAGCTTGTACTTGTGTAGCAAGTGGAGAATATACAGTAGTAATATTCCCTGGAAGTAAAGGTAAAAACTGTGATGTTGCTGCAGCTAAAGTAATAGTTGAAGAAGCTGGCGGCAAGTTTACAGATTTATTTGGTGAAGACCAAAGATATGACGGGGATATAAACGGAGCTATTGCAACAAATGGAATAGTTCACGATGAAATAGTAAAAGTAATGAAAGAAAAAGTAAGAGATATGGAGGGATAATATGAAATTTGGACCAGCAGGAAATGACGACGCATTCTATAATGCGGGATATAAAAACTCAGAAGATATGCCAAGGTTTTTATCAGAAATGGGACTTGATGCATATGAGTATCAATGTTCTAGAGGAGTTAGAATATCTGATGAGAAAGCACAAAAACTAAAAGAAGCAGCAGAGAAATATAACATTTCTTTAAGTGTTCATTCGCCATATTATATTTCGCTTTCTACTCAAGAAGAAGCAAAGAAAATATCTACAATAAAATATATAACAGATTCTATGGCAGCAGCTAAGAAAATGGGTGCAACTAAAGTTGTAGTTCACGCAGGTGCACTTCTAGGATTAGATAGAGAATATGCAGTAGATAGTGCTTGTACACTTCTAAAAAGAGCATTAGAAGAAGCAGATAAACTAGGACTTGGAGATATAACAATATGCCCAGAAACAATGGGTAAGATAAACCAACTAGGAGATAGCAAAGAAATAATTAAAATGTGTAAGGTAGACGAAAGATTAATACCAACAATAGACTTTGGACATCTATACTGCAGACATATTGGAGCATTAAAAACAGAAGAAGACTTCACAAAAGAACTTCAAATGTACATAGATGAACTAGGATATGACAGAATGAAACATTTCCATAGTCACTTTAGTAAAATGGAATACACAGAAAATGGTGGAGAAAAACAACACGTAACATTTGCAGATGAAGGTTTTGGGCCAGACTACAAGGCAGTAATAAACGCAATAAAGAAACTTAAACTAGAACCAACAATAATCTGTGAATCTGCAGGAACACAAAGTTTAGATGCAAAAGAAATGAAGGATTATGCGGAGAGTATATAATAGGAGAAAGAATGCATATGAAAAAAGGTATAAGTTTAATTGTTTTAAGTATAACAATACTAGTAATGGCTATTTTAGCGGCAACAGTAATAATAGCATTAGAAGATAGCGGTATAATAGGACGCTCTAAAAATACTGTAAAGAATAATAATCATGCAGATGAGTATACAAGACTTGTGGTAATAAAGAATGGGATACTTACAGATAATTTAGGAACAATAACTTTAGACGAATATATAACTGAATTACAAAATAAAGGAATTATAGATTCAACAATAATAGAAAATGCGGACGGTAGTAAAACATTTACAACAAGTGCAGGAGTAGAAGTGACAGTTGCTCAAAATGGTAATAGTGATTTAGATATTGAGATTAAAGAAGCTGCGTCAACTAACCAACCTGGAAATACAATTATGAAAATAATATTTTATATTGATAGTAATGAATATGAAGCGGAAGACGGAATGACTTGGGAAGAATGGATAAATAGTGAATATAATCCGGGACAGTATTATGTTTATAATGGTTTGGTTAGAAATGGAGTTCAAATATCAGTTCGTTATAGCACAGAAGAGTTCGATTTTGGAGTGGTTTTAGCAAGTCATACTATAATAGAGGGTTATGTATATGGTGATTAGATAAAACGATTAATATAAAATAAAAAGAAGAGTAAATGTTATTTACTCTTCTTTTTTTCTACACTAAATCCAAACTTACCAAGTTCTTCGCCTAGGCTGTAGTAATGTCCGTGAGAATATGCTAATAGGTTACATGCACGCATATCAAAACGACCTGTTTCGTCTAGATATTTTTCATCTACATTTACTGCAAGTATTTCTGCCATAAACATATCGTGTGTACCTAGTTCTTTTATTTCTCTTAGTCTACATTCAATAGATATTGGACATTCTTTTATCATAGGGACACTTGTTTCTGTTCCTTGTTCTTTAGTAAAGTTACATTCTTTGAATTTGTCTACTAATTTACCAGATTTAACACCACAGTAGTCTACTTGTTTTGCAAGGTCAGCGCTTGCTAAGTTAATTACAAATTCGCCACCTTCTTTAATAATATTGTACGAATGTCTTTCTTTACGTATAGACACATACGTCATTGCGGGATCTGTACATATTATTCCAGTCCATGCTACAGTTAATATATTGCTTTTATCCATTGTACCACAAGATACTAAAACTGGTGGTAAGGGATATACCATTGTTCCTGGTTTCCATTTTAATTTGCTCATAAAACACCTCTATAAAATTTATTCTTGTTAAAGTATACCACAAATATTTTATCTTGTATACTAAAGATTGTCTGGAGCTTTTACATATGTATTTGGTGGAGCCGGTATCTTTTTAATTTTATCTATCTTTATAACAGGCATATCTCCCATATAATAGCCTTTTGTTATTACACCTGTAATTTCTATCCATTCGCCTTGGACAAGGTCTAATTCTCCATTATATTCGCAAAGAAAACCTACTACTTTATCTTCGCTATCTAACATCATATTTCTTCCGCATACAAAGTTGTTTTGTTTGAAATCGTAAAGAGTAAATACAAATCCGGAACATTTAATTGTTTTACCAATGTAAGCATCTATATTATTATGTGCTTGTTTTAGGACGGTTGTAAAGTTTTCTTCATTTAGTTCGTAATCATAAGTTGTTGTAGGAGTAATTTGTGTATTGTTATTGCCGCCTAATTCTAGTACTAATGCAATTGCAATTGCTATCACTAAACATACTATTAATATTTTCTTGGGATTTAATTTTATATTTTTAACGTACATAGTTCACCTCTTAATATATTACATACTATTCTACAAAATGGAATTTATGATTAGAAATGAAAAGAACCCCAAATTTATTGGGGTTCTTAAATTAATCTTCGTCAAATACAACTTCCAGGAATTTGTTGTACTTTTCTTCGTCGGTAAACTCAACATCACCTTCGAACATAAGGCAAGCTCTGAATTCTGCATACTTGTTTCTTACGTCTACGGTGTCCATGTCGATAAGGATGATTTCGGGAATGAAATCGTGGTCCATAGTAAGGTTGTAGGGGAACTCTCCGCCTTCACCTCTGAAATAATACGGGTTGATATGCCAGTCGGTCTGCTCGGGGGTATCGTCATCTTCACACGCTTCGACGATGAATTTGATGCAAAGAATGGAATTGTCTTCAAAATCCGGACGAATTCCTTCATCTGTGAACTTCAACATCTCGTCGTAGGAAGATTCGAGAATTACCCGGTCAAAACCTTCTCTTGCAACTACCTTTTTTACTACATCATACATAGAATAGGTTCTCCTATAAATAATTATTTTGAGGATTTTTGTCCTGCAATGCATATATTATACCAAAAAAACAATAGGTAGTCAACATAAAATAAAACAACCCCACGATATTACACGGGGGTTGTGGTTAATAGATGCGGATAAATTGGATTTTAATCTTCGATAGAAGGAAGTCTGCTTATAAACAGGTCATATCTTTCTTCGTCGGTCAAATTATTTAAACCTTCTATTAACAGGGCTGTGTGGAATGATTCGAACTTTTTAAATACGTTTGTGCCAGGAATGTCCATAATTAGAAGCTCGGGCAAGAATTCGGAATCCATTTTAGGTCCATATGCTGAGTAGCTGCCGTGAAGATAAGAGGGGCAGTACTCTGGGTTAATAAACCAAGAGGATTCTTCGGGCTCGTCATCATCTTCGCAGATGCAATACAAAAACTTCACGCATAAAACATGCGGGTCGTCAAATTCAGGCCGTATCCTTTCTACAATGAACTGATGCATTTCTTCTTGTGATGATTCCACAACATCTCTTTCGCCATCTGTTGCGATGACTTTTTTAATTAAGTACTCGAACATGCTAAAACTCTCCTTTAAATTATTATTTGAGGCTATAGTACTATACTATGTGTTAGATTATATCATTTGGTTTAGTTAAAGTCAACATAAAAGTTTAAATGGTGGGAGATTAAGGATATTTTGCACTTTTACTTTAAAAATTAGTATTCCTGTGATATAATAAGGCCACTGTTTGAAAAGAAGAAATAAGAGGAGAATAAAATGGGAATAATTAAGAAAATATTTGGTTCATACAGCGAGAAAGAAATAAAAAGAATAATGCCTTTAGTAGATAAAATAGAAGCATTAGAAGAAGATTACAAAAAGCTTTCAGATGATGAACTAAGAGCGAAAACAGATGAGTTTAAGAAAAGATTGAATGATGGTGAAACATTAGAAGATATATTACCAGAAGCCTTTGCAGTTGTTAGAGAAGCTTCAAGCAGAGTATTAGGTATGAGACACTTTAAAGTGCAATTAATAGGTGGAATAATTCTTCATCAAGGAAGAATTGCTGAAATGAAAACAGGTGAGGGTAAAACACTTGTTGTTACACTTCCAGCATACTTAAATGCACTTACTGGAAAGGGTGTACACATTATCACAGTAAACGATTACCTAGCTACATACCATAGTGCATGGATGGGAAAATTATATAAATTCTTAGGATTAACAGTTGGTCTTGTTGTACCTAATATGCCACCGCATGCTAAACAAGCAGCATATAATGCAGATATTACATATGGTACAAACAATGAATTTGGTTTTGACTATCTAAGAGATAATATGTGTTTATCTAAAGATGAAATGGTTCAAAGACCACTTAACTATGCAGTTGTGGATGAAGTGGATAGTATCCTTATAGATGAAGCAAGAACTCCATTAATTATCTCTGGTATGGGGAAAGAAGCAACAGAATTATACACAAAAGCAGATAAATTAGTAAGAAAAATGAAAGCAAAAGTTATTGTTGAATCAGACAACAAAACTTTTGATGATTCAGATGAAGAATACGATTATGTTATAGATGAAAAAGCAAAAACAACAGCCTTAACAGAAACTGGTACTAAAAAATGTGAATCATATTTTGGTATTGAATCTTTATCTGATGTAGATAATATGGAAATATCTCACACAATAAATCAAGCGTTACGTGCGCATGGTATAATGAAAAAAGAGATAGACTATATTGAAAAAAATGGTGAAATTTTAATCGTAGATGAATTTACTGGACGTATTATGGAAGGTAGAAGATATAGCGATGGATTACACCAAGCTATTGAAGCTAAAGAGGGAGTTAAAATTGCAAGAGAATCTAAAACTTTAGCAACAATAACATTCCAAAACTACTTTAGATTATATAACAAACTTGCTGGTATGACTGGTACAGCTAAAACAGAAGAAGCAGAATTTAAAGGCATCTTTGGACTAGATGTTGTAGAAATACCAACTAATAAACCAGTACAAAGAATAGATAATAATGATATGGTATACAAAAATGTAATGGGTAAATACCAAGCTATAGTAAGAGATGTAAAAAAATGCTATGAAAAAGGTCAACCTGTTCTAGTTGGTACGGTATCTATAGAAAAATCTGAGTTAATTAGTAGACTTCTTAAAGCAGAAAGAATACCACACGAAGTACTTAATGCTAAACATCATGAAAGAGAAGCAGAAATAGTAGCGCAAGCAGGTAAATTTAAAGCAGTAACAATTGCTACAAATATGGCTGGTCGTGGTACAGACATACTTCTAGGTGGTAACCCAGAGTTTATGGCAAGACGTGCTCTTGAAAAAAGAGGAGAGGAATTAGAAAAAGTAGAATTTGCTATGAGCCCTCTTCCAACAGAAGATGCAGAAATATTAAAACTTAGAGAAGAATATAAAACATTAGAACAAGAATATAAGGCAAAACTAAAAGATGAAAAAGATAAGGTTATAGCTGCTGGTGGTCTTAAGATTATTGGTAGTGAAAGACACGAATCAAGACGTATAGATGATCAGTTAAGAGGACGTGCTGGACGTCAAGGTGACGTTGGTGAATCTACATTCTATATCTCTTTAGAAGATGATCTTATGAGATTATTCGGAACAGACAAAGTACAATACTTAGCTAATATGTTAGGTATACCAGACGATATGCCGATAGAACAAAAAATGCTAACAGGCGCAATTGAAACTGCTCAAAAGAGAGTTGAAGGACGTAACTATAGCATAAGAAAGAATGTCTTAGAATATGACGATGTTATGAACAAACAACGTAATATAATCTACGATCAAAGAAGACAAATATTAGATAGTGAAAGTATTGAAGAGATTATTAGAAACCTAGCTACAAACAAAGTTTATGAAATTGTAGACACATATACTTCAAACCTATCTAAGAAAGAGGATGTAGACAAAGAAAGTCTTAACACAACTTTACAAAGTATATTTGGATTTGAGCTTGAAGAAAGCGAAATAGACAAAGAAACTCTAGAAGAAATATTATTAAACAAAGTAAATAATGCATATAACGAAAAGAGAAATATATTCAAAGAACAAGGAATTGAAAATGAATATAATGTTATAGAAAAGCTTATGATGTTAAGAAATGTAGACGAGAAATGGCAAGAGCATATGGATAATATGACTCAACTTAAAGAGGGAATCCATTTAAGAGGATATGGTCAAACAAACCCAGTTGAAGCATATAAACAAGAAAGCTATGATATATTCTCTGAAATGACACATAGTATTAAAGAAGATACTATTAAAGTTATATTTAGAACAAGCTATAATACAAGTAATACTAAAAAGACTATGAATAGACTTGGTCAAAGTGTAAATAGAATAGATGATGCATCTAAAGCAAGCATAAATGTAATGAATATAGGAAATCCTGAAGTGGTTCAAAAAAGAGAACCTGTAAGAGCAGAAAAAACAGTTGGTAGAAACGAACCATGCCCATGTGGATCTGGACGTAAATACAAACAATGTTGTGGCAAATAACAAAAGTATAATTATAAAAGATTATCTCAAGTGTTTTGAGATAATCTTTTCTTTTTATTAAAAATATCTTATAATATTATCAAATAATTAATAAAAAGGAGAATAACAAATATGATAAAAATAGTTGTACTTAATGATAATAGATGTAGTAATGAAAAATTTGATTTTGAGCATGGAATATCACTATACATAGAAGCTTATGGAAAAAAGTTATTATTTGATTGTGGCCAAACAGATATTTTTATTAAGAACGCTAAAAAATTAGACATAGATTTAGAAAAGTTAGATGCAATTGTTTTAAGTCACGGGGATTATGACCATGGAAATGGCTTGAAATATATTGACATGAAAAAAGATTTAATATGCCATCCTGACTTTAAGCTCATTAGAATTAGTAAAAGAACCGGTAACGATAATGGCTTAAATCAAACTAGAGAAGAACTTATTTCTAAATTTAACTTAATAGAATCAGTAAAACCGTATAGTATTTGTGAAGAAATAGTATTTCTAGGTCAAATAGATAGAAAAAACAATTTTGAACAAGGAGAAAAACTACCAGCGTTTGATGAAAAGGGAGACACATACAAGCATTTAGACGATTCAGGACTAGCTATAAAAACAGAAAAAGGTCTAATAGTAATTTCTGGATGTTCTCATAGTGGTATTTGTAATACTGTAGAATATGCTAAAAAAATAACAGGAGATAATAGAGTAGTAGCTGTTATGGGTGGTTTCCATTTAAAAGAAGTTGATGAATGTACAATAAAAACTATTGAATATATGAAACAAAATAATGTTAATATGATATATTTAGCTCATTGTACATCAGATATTGTCTGTAAAGAATTTCTAGATCAAATGCCAAATAAATCGGTAATAATTGAAACTGGTAAAGAATATAAGTTTTAATTAGTAATAGGACAAAGGAGCAAATATGTGAAATTTTGCTCCTTTTGTCGTTATTGTGTGAGTGTATATAAAAAACTTGCAAGAAATTTTTTTATGTGATACGATGTAGAAGATGAATATATTAATATTTATCATTTAAGTTTTAGGAGGTTTTATATATGGAAAGAAAACTTAGAGTTGCCCAAATAGGCACAGGAAAAATGTCTGTATACACAATGAGATATGTATACGAGAAAGGTGCTGAAATAGTAGCAGCATTAGATGTTAATCCAAATGTTATAGGAAAAGACATTGGGGAAATAATAGGATCAGATAATAAAGGTGTTACTATCGGTCACATGGACAATGCTAGAGAAATATTAACAGCTGCTAAACCAGATGTAGCTATCGTTACAACAATGAGCTTAATTGCAGACCTAGATAACCCATTAACACTATGTGCTGAACTTGGAATAAATGCAATCACAACTTGTGAAGAAGCATTTTATCCAGCAAACTCAAATCCAGTATTAACAAATAAATTAGACGAAATAGCAAAAAGAACTAACTGTACAATTACAGGAAGTGGATACCAAGATATATATTGGGGTCAATTAATTACTTCAGTAGCTGGTTCTACACAAAGCATTACTAAAATAAAAGGAAGCTCTAGCTACAACGTAGAAGATTACGGTATAGCCCTTGCTAAAGCACACGGTGCTGGTTTAACTTTAGATGAGTTCGATAAAGAAGTTGCAGCAGCAGATAGAATATCTGATGAAGCAAGACAAGAACTTATTAACAAAGGAGAATTCTTACCATCATACATGTGGAATGTTAATGGATGGCTTGCAGATAAATTAGGATTACACATTACTTCTCAATCTCAAAAATGTGTTCCTCAAACATATCCTACAGATCTAGAATCTTCAACATTAGGTATGGTTGTAAAAGCTGGTGATGCAACTGGTATGAGCGCAGTTGTTACATCTGAAACAGCAGAAGGAATCACTATTGAAAGTGAATGTATTGGTAAAGTTTACGGTCCAGATGAATTCGATAAAAACGAATGGACAGTAATTGGTGAACCAGAAACAACAATAGTTGTTGAAAAACCTGCAACAGTTGAATTAACATGTGCTAGCATAGTAAACAGATTACCAGACGTTGTAAATGCTAGACCTGGTTATGTACCAACAGCTGAAATTGGAGAATTAAACTTTAAAGTAAGACCTTTAAATGAATATGTAAAATAGGAATATATTTAAAGATATAACTAAAATTAAATAAAATATAAAAGACATATTGTTATTTGTTAAAACAATATGTCTTTTTGTGGTATATATAAATAAATATCTTGCAGTTTTTTCAATTATTAGATATTATAATTATATTGAAAAACATTAGGAGGAAACTATGTATTATAATAAGGGTATAGAAGAAATAGAAAAAGAACTAAAGACTAGTTCTAAAGGGTTAACAAAAGAAGAAGTTGCCAAAAGACAAGAGCAATATGGTATGAACGTATTACCTAAAAAAGAATCAGATAGTATTCTTAAAATATTCTTTAGTGAATTCAAAGATCCAATGGTAATATTATTGTTATTTGCAATTCTTGCTTCATTAATAGCGGGAGAAGTAATTGATGCAATAGCAATATTTGTTATCGTATTAATAGATGCTGCTATGGGAGCATACCAAGAAAATAAAGCAAACAATACAGCAGAAGCGTTAGCTAAACTTGTAACAACTAAAGTAAAAGTTGTAAGAGATAATGAAGTAGTATCTATAGACGCAAAAGATTTAACAATAGGAGATTATGTACTATTAGAATCTGGAGATAAAATTAGTGCAGATATGAGAATTGTAGAAGCACATAATTTAGCAATAGATGAATCGATACTTACAGGTGAAAGTGTACAAGTATCTAAAAATAGCGATACTGTAAACAAAGAAAATGTCCTAATTGCAGACCAAAGCAATATGGCTTTCTCTGGTACAACAGTTGTAACTGGTAGAGCAAAAGCTATAGTTGTAAGTATTGGACTTGGGACTGAAATAGGAAAAATAGCAGACAGTATAAATAATGCTGAAGATGAAAAATCTCCTTTAACAATAAGAGTAGAAAAATTATCTAAACAAATTAGTATGTTAGTTATAGCAGTTGCAATAATAGTAGCAACACTACTAATAATAAAACAAGTACCAGCAAATGAAATATTCTTATCTGTAATAGCGCTTGCTGTATCAGCAATGCCAGAAGGATTACCACTAGCGCTTACTATGGCTTTAACAATAGCATCAAATAAGATGGCTAAGAAAAATGTAATAGTTAGACAATTAAAATCAGCAGAGTCTTTGGGAAGCTGCACTGTTATAGCATCAGACAAAACAGGTACATTAACAGTTAACGAACAAACTGCAAAGAAAATTATTTTACCAAATGGCGTAGAATATAATGTTTCTGGAACAGGCTTTAGTTTTGAAGGCGAAGTTACAGGAGATAATATAGAATATGCAAAAGAAATATCTGTACTTGGCGTAATTAATAATGAATCAACAGTTAACGAACAACAAGTAATTGGAGATTCTATCGATATAGCATTCAAAGTATTAGGTAAAAAACTTGATGTGGAAACACATACATTAAAAACATTAGAAACAATACCTTATGAATCAGAGAATAAATTCTCGGCAGTATTCTATGAAAAAGAGGGAGAAACATACTGTACAGTAAAAGGTTCATTGGAAGTAGTTAAATCTTTCTGTAAAGATATTAATCTAGTAAAAGAAAAATTAGATTCAGACATATTAGAAAACCAAAACGAAGCATTAGCAAAAGATGGTTATAGAGTGATAGCAGTTGCTAATGGAAAGATTAAAAAACAAGAACATTATACAATTGATGACATAAAGAGCTTAACATTTATGGGAATGGTTGCATTTATAGATCCAATAAGAAAAGAAGCAGTGGCTTCAATAGCAGAATGTCGTCAGGCTGGAATTAAAGTTCTAATGATAACTGGTGACCATCCATTAACAGCATTCTCAATAGCAAAAGACTTAAAATTAACAGATAAATTCGAACAAGTAGCAACAGGTCATGAGGTAGATGAAGAATTTAATAAAGGCGAAGAAAGCTTTGATAAATTCATAAAAGGTAAAGTTGTATATGCAAGAGTTACACCACTTCAAAAATTAAAAATAGTTGAATCACTAAAAAGACAAGGTGAATTTGTAGCAGTAACAGGTGACGGTGTGAATGATGCCCCAGCCTTAAAAAGTGCCAATATTGGTATAGCTATGGGAAGTGGCACAGATATTGCTAGAGAAACAGCTAACATGATTGTCGTTGATGATAATTTCAAATCAATCGTAGCAGGTGTTAAAGAAGGTAGAGTAGCATATG
>JAZRSA010000009.1:0-35619 GCA_045651205.1 Clostridia bacterium | reverse complement strand
TCTGTACATTGTATTTTCGTTCGACTTGCATGTCTTAAGTGCGCCGCCAGCGTTCATCCTGAGCCAGAATCAAACTCTTGTCTTAAATTCTCTCAAGATAACGTTAGCTATCTCTTAATTACTTTGTTTAAAAAACTTTTTAAAATTAACGTGGTTGTTATGTTTTCCATAACCCCATCTTTACTTGGCTTGTTTTACTCTTTATTTTTCAATGTGCTTTTGTCACTCGTTAGCGACAAGACTTATTCTAACACAGCAATTTATATTTGTCAACAAAAAAATCATATTTTTTCTAAAATTTTTATTTTATTTTTTCGTTCGTGTTAAAAGGTGATTTTTATTACATTTTTATGTAAATAATTTTATTCGTTTTTAGAATAAAAAAGTAACTACCATTATGCTCTAATATGTAGTTATTTGCTTATTTATCATATGTTATGTAATGCTGTAGTAGCATCACCATTATTATTATAACTCTCACTTTCAAATTTGTCAACAAAAATGTTACAAAAATGTTACAAAATTTTGTTTTTCTTTTTCATATAAAAATAAGGACAATTTTTACATAAAAATCATCCTTATTATATATGCTATATTATATGTTACTTTTTATCCATTTGTCTCTTTATTTCATATATAGTTATAGCTGCACTTACAGAAGCATTTAAAGACTCTGTTTTACCAACCATAGGTATCTTTATTATACCATCACAGTTATCTCTAACTAGTCTAGATATTCCGTCGCCTTCATTACCAACTACTATTCCTATAGCTCCAGTTAAATCTGTTTCATATATAGTAGTAGCACCTTCCATATCTAAACCATATATCCATAGCCCTGCTTCTTTTAATTCTTCTATCGCTCTTGTTATATTAGTTACTCTTGCAACTCTCATATAATTAACAGCACCCGCTGCAGTTTTTTCTACTACATCTGTAATTTGACATGCATTTCTTTTTTGTATTACTATACCATGTACTCCCATACATTCTGCGCTACGTATTATAGCTCCAAGATTGTGTGGATCTTCTATCTTATCTAATATAAGTACAAATGGTTTTTCACCTTTACTATTTGCATATTCTAATATATCTTCTATTTCATAATATTCATAATCTGTAACAGAAGCAACTATACCTTGTGAGTTTTTTAATTTCTCTCCTTCAGTAGTTATCATCTTATCTAGTTTTATCTTATCTGCTTCTACAGTTACTATTCCTTTAGACTTAGCAAGTTTTAAAAGCTCGTATACTTCTTTACTTCCTTTTGAGCCGTATAATTTATTTATTGTTTTTCCAGATTCTATTGCTTCTTTTACTGGATTTACTCCATATATTAATCCCATAATTCCTCCAAATAACATATTAATTGTATATCACATTATAAAATTAGTCAAGATTTATGTCAATTTATGTATATTAAGAAAGAACTTTGTATCTTATTGTAATAAAAAATTACATATGATATTATATAAGAAAATATTAATATTAATACTAAGGAGAAAAATATTATGATTGATCGTTCTAAAAAGATATTTGGAAACGAAATTAAAAAAACAGACTATAAACGTGCTGCAAATAGCAAGCGCCGTTTTGTACTTAAATATGGTGATGATACAAAGCAAATCTATCACTTAAAAGCTGTACCGAATCCTATTGTAACAAGATACTTTAAAATACAAAACCTAGTCCGCTCAGAAAAAGCATTAGAGCTTGGTCCTCGTCCTGTTATTATTGGTAATATTCGTATGGGATTTGGTCACTATAGAATAGCTCTTGCAATAGCATCATGTGCTCACTCTCTTGGATTTACTCCGTACTGGTTAGATTTAAATTCATTTGAAGATACAACCGGCGGTAAAGTTATATCTTATCTTAATGATTTATACTCATTAGGTTCAAGGTTATCTCAAAGATTTCCTCTTTTTGATAAACTACTTTGGGAACCTGGTAGTAAGAATATGTATAAGAAGCTTTCTCGTAATGCAGTTGACCAAAAGAACAGCGAACTTATGACAAGAGCATACCAAGATTTAGATAAGAACTTACCATTCATCGCAACACATTCTTGGCCTGCGCAAGCAGCAGTACATGCCGGTATGAAATGCGTTGTAAATGTTATCCCTGATAACTTACCGATGACACTTCATTTAGCAGAAGGTTCTGTTCACACAGTACAAACTCCTTCTTCATATTTAGGATATAAAACTCTAAATGAAATGCACGAAGGTGAAATTAAAAGAATGCCTTCTAAAGATATTGTTCTTGCTGGTCATTATGTAGATCACGAAATAGTTTCTAATATTAATCATGATTGCAAAAGAAGAATGGAAAGAATGATAAGTAGAAAACCTGTAAGGTTTTTAATTCCAGTTGGTGGAGCTGGTGCAGGTCTTGAAATGATTGAAAAGATTATCACTCATTTACTACCTAGAGTAAAAGGTGGAACTGCTACTATATTCTTAAATCTAGGCGACCATAAAGATGTTTTAGAAAAGCTATCAAAAAGGATCCCTAACTTTATGGATTCAATAACACTTCATCCAGATGACTTTAATAAAACAGCTGAATTTGCAGCCAAAGCGTCTCTTGACGAAGATTTAAAGGGACTACATGTATTTTTACACAGTGATATATTCGCAGCTGTATATTCTACTAACCTTTTAATGCGTGAATGCGATGTAATGGTAACTAAACCAAGTGAACTTGCATTCTACCCTGTTCCAAAGCTTCTTATTAGAAGAGTTGGCGCCCATGAAGCTTATGGTGCATTACGTTCAGCAGAAATTGGTGATGGCACTATTGAATGTAGAACATTTTCACAAGCAACTAATATGGCTGAAATGCTTGTTACCGAAAAAACAAATATTATTGCTATGTGTGACAATATTATTAAAGCTAATAAAATTAAGATTTATGATGGCGGATATGAAGTTGTAAAAACCGCTGTTAAGCTTTCAAGAAATGCTAAAAGCAAAAAATAATAATAGAGACTCAAGTTAAACTTGAGTCTCTTGTTTATTTATATTTGTTATTTTTTCTTTCCTTTTGCAATTATCACTATTATAAGAAGTACTATAGCACATGCTTCTATTATAGCAAACATTTTATAATCTACTGAATTAGAAGATATATTTTCATTTATATTATTAGAATTATCTGATAGCTGTTTGTTCAATGATGCTCTTGTTATTAAATAATCACCATACTCCTTTAAATTTAACTCTACATTACCATTTAAAACAGATACTCCTCCTATAGCTAAAGATAATGTATTTGTTTCTTTATTATATATGTATATATTTAAAACATGTTTATCATCATATTTATCTTCAACATTTATCTTTATAGTTGTTCCATTTAAACCAGCACCTGTTTGCTCGAAATGTACATATTTACCATCAGCATAATTTGAAAGCGCTCCAATTTCCTCTTTATATTCAGAATCGAATTTTATTCCTGTTTCCGTTGCTTCATATGTAGATAATTTAGAACCATCTATATTCCAACCATAAACAAAATCGCCTTCTTTATCCATTGCATTTAGCAACACTCTTTTACCAGTAGATTTAATTTTATCTAAATGTTCTTTAGTAAGCTTATCCCCTTCTCTTAATTTTATGGAAGGTGATGATGTTTTTAATGCATCATTTAAATCTTCTAAATAGTAACCATCTTTTCTTGTTACTGTTATTGTATATGTCTTCTTTGCACCCGATTCAGCAGTTACTACTACATTAAATGTATTCTTGCCCTCTTTAAGAGTTTTTGTACCAGTTCCAGATACAGTTGCTTTTTCATCCGCAGCTGAAGCTTTAATTGTTATTTTAGATACGCTATTACCTACATCTAATGTGTATGACGTTTCACTTTTCTTTACTAATTTATATCCATCTACAGATATAGATGTTAAACTGTTATTCCCTGATTTAGGTTCTGTTACCTTTACTGTTATCTTATATGTTTTATTTAATACTTCTTCGTCAAATGTTGCCGCATCAGATAATCTTACTGTTATAGTAGCAGTTCCCACTTTTTTACCTGTTACTTTTACTGTAACACTATTATTATCTAACCACTTACTTTTTACACTAACTGTTGCAACCGAAGAGTCGGATGTAGATATATCCACTCTTCCTGCTGCATTTGATGCAGATATTGAAAACGATCCCGAACCACCTTCTGTAATACTCATACTTGTTTTCGATGGTTTTATTGAACCCTTAGCATAAACATCATTACAAAATACAGTTAACACAAACACTCCTATTAAAAGTATTGTTAATATTTTTTTCATCTATTATTTTCCTCCGTCCATTATACGATTCTTTATTCTTACATAATCTAAAGCAGAAACTTTACCATCATCATTTGCATCTGCAGATAATAACGATAATTCATCTTTTATTTCTGGATCTTTCATTATGTGATTCTTTATCCTTACATAATCTAATGCAGATATTTTACCATCCATATTGGCATCTCCCAATACTATTACTTTATACTTAAAGACATTTAACCCTAATTCACTACTTAAACTTAATATTATAAAATCGCCAGTATACATCGTGCTTTCATTCTTTGCTTTTCCGTCCTTATCTTGTGATGTAAATGAATGACTCGGAGCATATATTGTTATTTTATTTATTAAATCTATATAGTCTGTATTAAAATCTTTAATTTTAAGTAGACTTCCATCAATTCTTATTGATGAATCCACTTTCTTTATTCCATATATCTTAATTTTATTACTACCATATACTGTCATAAAGCCTTGCTTTTCAATTTTGTAATTTACCACATATTCTCCTACTTCTTTAAACATAGGAAGTTTGTCTAAATCATATTTAGTATTACCAACTGAATATTTTATACTAAATTCACCTTCTGCTATTATATCCATAGTTAAAGTATGTTCTAATCCATTATATATAACCGCTTTATCTTTTGTATTATTTACTATTCCTTCTTTATATATATATACCTTTCGTTCGTCATAAACTTCATTATAATTATCATTTAAAGATATTTTAAATTTTATAGTATGTGTGCCTATTTCAGTATATTTTGGCATTGAAGTTAATACATAGTTTCCACTACCATCTGCAAATTTAATTATCGCGTTTGAAGGATTAATATCTGTAATTTCAATTCCATATTCTTTACCGTCATATATATAATGCCCATCAGTAGCTAAATATGTAATGTCTGCTCTATTGATATTCCATATAATTTCTACATTTGTTCTAGAACCATCTGTCCATGCGTAATTTGAATTTATTAATTCTATTACAGCCATTCTTTCGCCAGCATCTGTCTTTTTGTTTCCTGTAATACTCATTATATTGCTATCAAATCCAGTAATTTCTAATGTTTGTTCTTTACCATTATATACATAGACCTTATTTGTTTTAATTGGTTTATCTACTTTTTTGTGTACTATCTTCATTGTTACACTTGTTTGGTATTCTTGTTGTTTACCTGGGAATTCAGTTGTTTTATATTTTTCGTTGGTTAATTTTATCTTAACAGTTACTGTTACATTACCAACATCAGCAGATGATGCCGTTGCACTCACCACTGTATATTCGCTAGTCTTAAGTTCTGCTACAGATATACTATTTGCATTAACTGTAGTTGTTCCATCATAAGTTTTATTCGCTACAGTTATTGTTGGCGTTATTTCCGTTTTTGTTTCTACTACATTAACAGAAATATTAATATTATTTACAACATTATAATTAGTTGTATCTGTTGGTGTATATTTAGCTAAGTATGTTTTTGTTCCTAACGTATTTAAAACAGTGTTAGGATTAATCCAACTAAATCCTGTTGGCAATGTTATGTCTGATAACTTTTGCCCAACGTTTGCTTTAAGTCCTGTTGGAATTGTATATGTTGGCGTTGCTTTATTTACTGTTACATTAACTCTTCCGCCCACCTCTTTATTCATATCGTTTTTAGCTTTAAGAGTAACATATGTATCTGTTGTTCTAAAACTTGTACTTCCATTAGGATATGTTACTTGTATTCCCGTTGTTATATACTCTGTTCTTGTTCCAGAATAATCTGTATAGGTTGCTTTTAAATATATATCTGATGTATTTATCGTTTCAAAAGCTACATATGAATTTTTTATTCCATATACAGTAAGAGCAGATGGATCGTAACATCTATAATATCTACCATTATTTACAGCATATGTTTTAAAATATGATGAGCTATATACCCAGAACACAAGATTACTTGGTGTGTATGAAAATGCGTTTGTTCCTATTGAAGACACTGTGCTTGCTGTTAATACTTGATATAAGTTTTCAACACCATAAAAGGCATATTGTCCTATCTTAGTTACACCTTCTGGTATTTCTATTGCTATTAATAATTGATTATATGCAAAGGCGTATTCCCCTATTGCAGTTACACCCGTTGGTATAGTTGTATTATGTGTGCCTAATATTAATGTGTTATTTGATTTTTTTATTAATGCATTAGCTTTATCCATGCTATGATAATTCGCATTTTTTGACGCTACAGTTATTGATTCTAATCCTGTACATCCTTTAAATGTGTTATCACTTATATTAACCAATTTTTCTGGTATATATAACGATGACATATTTGCGCATGACGTAAAGGCTAACGAACCAATAGTTGTTATATTATTAGGAAAACTTACCGTTCTTAAATTGAAACAATTAGCAAACGCATATGCTTCTATTTTAGTTAGGCTACTTGGTAAAGTTAATGTTTTTATATATGTATTTGTAAAAGCATATTCCCCTATTTGTGTTATTCCATTTGGAATAGCTACATTCTCCAAATTTGTACATAAATAAAATGTTCCATAAGGTATTGATGTATTTGTTCCAGAAATAGTTACATTTTTTAAACCATAACAATATTCAAATGCATCATTGCCCTTAAATACTACTGGCGCTGTAACACTTTCTAAATCATATGCCTTTGAAAAGGCTTTCGCATTCAAGTTCAATAAACTTGCTGATGAAACAAATTTAGTTATACCAGAACCAGCAAATGCTTGTGCTTCTATAGTTGTTATACTACTTGGTGCTGTAACGTCTAATAAATTTGCATTTTTAAAAAGTTCATTACCTATTGTAGTAACAACATAATTATCTACCTTTTCTGGTAAATATAGTCTGTAAACAGGTTCACTTTTCATTCCTGTTAATTTTATATTATTACCAGATATTACTGTATATTTCCAGAAAGATTCAGCTTGCGTTGTTGATGGCAATGTATATGTTACGCTTTTTCCTGCGTAAGTGATTGTTATTGTTTGACTTGTATATTTGTATGGATCATATCCTGTTATAGTTACATCTTCTAAATTTAGTATCTTTCTTACTACATAGCTTGAACCTTGATATATTTTTAGTTCCGTATTTATTAAATTTGAAATACTACCATAGTTATATTTTTCTAACACTAGTTTGTCTACAACTATATTAGTTACATTTTTTGTTAAATCTTTATACTTGCATGATACACATGCACAGCCACTGCAATTTATGATATAGCAACTATTACAATTACATTCACAATATGTTAAATTTGCAAAGCTTATAAATCCATAACCAAATTTATGATCCCATCCTTTAGTTCCTAAATCTACTGCATTTTCTTTTAATATTTCTACAGCTTGTTCCTTAGTAATCTCCTTATTATATCCTTTTAATATTGCCACTGCCGCAGCCACATGTGGAGATGCCATAGATGTTCCGCTCATAGTTCCGTTTATACTCCTAATGTTTACACCCGGTGCTGCAAATGTAATATTTGAACCTATATTTGAAAAACTAGCTAATGCTTTTGTTGAATCTACTGCAGATACTGCAATAGTTTCTTCATACCCAGCTGGGAAAGCCATTTGTGCCATTTCTTCATTTCCAGCAGCAGCTACACATATTATCCCCTCTTCATTTGCTGCTTGTATAGCTTGATGAGTTGCTGTATGTGGTGCATACGAACCAAAACTCATATTTATAACATCCGCTGAATTATAATACACAATATGATTTATCGCTCTTATTATATCCGCTGAAGATAATGTTGAACCATTAGATGCTTTTGCAGGATATATCTTTATATTTGAAGGCGTACTTTCCGCTATTGTTCCAGCTATATGTGTGCCATGACCGTTTTCATCTGTCATGTACGCTTCACCAGTTCTATCACTTAAGGCATTATATGTACCCGCAAGTTTATTTGGATAATTATTCTTAAATAAAGTTACGTTTAATCCAGTATCCACAATTGCTACTACTACATTTTTCTTACCTGCTCGTGCTTCTAAAGCAGCTGATGCTATATCCATTCCTGTGGCACTCACACCCCATGAATTATATGCAGAAATTTTATATATTATATTTTCTTCAACAGATACAATCCCCTTTAATTTCTTCATATTTTTAAATGCCAGGTCTTTAGCTTCTTTAGTTTCATACACAAGAAAATACTGATTGTTTGGTGCAGGTATAACTTTACTTGCGCCATATGTATCTATTATTTTAGTTTTACTTGTTACGATAAGTATATTTTCTTTATCCTCATCCTCTATTTTACTCGTTTCCTCAAAGTAATTCGTCATAAATTTTTCTGTACAGTTCTTAATATTTATTAAGTTATCTGATTCAACTGTACCAGCCATATAATTTGTCGCTGTAAACGCAGCAACAAAAAGGCATATTATGACTATCCAAAACTTGCCTTTATTATTCATATTTCCCCCTTATATACTTATACAAAAATATTATCATTAACGTGAAAAAAAGACAAGCGAATTTGAATAAATCAAACTCGCTTTTTATATGTTATTTTTTCTAATAAAATTTCTAATTATCGTCTACTTTAAGTACTGTCATAAATGCTTCTGATGGAAGCTCTACGCTACCAACTTGACGCATTCTTTTCTTACCTTCTTTTTGTTTCTCAAGAAGCTTTTTCTTTCTACTTATATCTCCACCATAACATTTAGCTAAAACGTCTTTTCTCATAGCTCTTACTGTTTCACGAGCTACTACTTTTCCACCTATAGCTGCTTGTATTGGTATTTCAAATAACTGCCTTGGAATAACCTCTTTAAGTTTTTCTGCAATCTTTCTGCCTCTTGTTTCTGCTTTAGCTCTATGTACTATGAAAGATAAAGCGTCAACTACATCTCCGTTTAATAATATATCTAGTTTTACTAGATGCGCTCTTTGATAATGAGATATCTCGTAATCAAAAGAAGCATATCCTCTTGTTCTAGATTTTAAACTATTAAAGAAATCATAGATAATTTCATTTAGTGGCATATTATATTCTAAACAAACTCTGTTATCATCTATATATTTCATATTGATGTAATCACTTCTTCTTTCAGTACAAAGTTCCATTACATTACCAACATATTCTTTTGGTACTATAATTTCAGCTTTTGCTACTGGTTCTTCCATATAATCTATTTCTTGCGCAGAAGGTAAATCTGCTGGATTATATAGTTCTAGTTCTTCACCATTTGTTTTATGTATTTTGTATATAACTGATGGTGCAGTTGTAATTATATTTATACCATATTCTCTTTCTATTCTTTCTTCAATTATTTCCATATGAAGAAGTCCTAAGAAACCACATCTAAATCCATGTCCTAATGCCGCAGAAGATTCAAGTTCAAAGTTTAATGATGCATCATTCAATTTAAGTTTTAATAACGCTTCTTTAAGTTCTTCATAATCACTTCCATCTGCTGGGAATATACCTGCATATACCATAGATTTTACTTCTTTGTACCCCGGCAACGCTTCTGTTGCTGGATTAGATTTAATAGTCAATGTATCACCAACACGAATATCTGAAATATCTTTAATGCTTGCTGTAATGTATCCAACTTCACCTGCATTAAGAACTTTTGCAGGTTCATAATCTCCTGGCTTAAAGTATCCAACTTCAACTATTTCATATTCGCGTTTACTTGCCATTGCAACTATTTTATCTCCAGGTTTAAGTGTTCCATCCATCATTCTCACGTGAACAACAACACCTTTGTAGTTATCATACTTAGAATCAAATATTAGAGCCTTAGTTGGAGCATTTATATCTCCTTTTGGCGCTGGTACCTTCTCTACTATTTCATCCAAAACTTGTTCCATATTTATACCAGTCTTAGCTGATACACAAGGAGCTTCCATAGCTTCAATTCCTATTATATTTTCTATTTCGTTCTTTACCTCTTCTGGTCTTGCTTGTGGTAAATCTATTTTATTTATTATCGGTATAATTTCTAGGTTATTTTCTAATGCTAAATATACATTTGCTAATGTTTGAGCTTCAACACCTTGGCAAGCATCTACAACAAGTATTGCGCCTTCGCACGCTGCTAAAGAACGAGATACTTCATAGTTAAAGTCCACATGCCCTGGAGTGTCTATTAGATTTAATATATATTCCTTACCATCCTTAGTATATTTCATTCTAACCGCTTGAGATTTAATTGTAATTCCTCTTTCACGTTCTATATCCATATTATCTAACACTTGAGCCGTTAAATCTCTTTTTTCTATTGTTCCAGTAAGTTCTAAAAGCTTATCTGCAACAGTAGATTTACCATGGTCAATATGCGCAATTATACTAAAGTTTCTTATGTTATTTATGTCGTACATTTTCTTCCTCCGTTTTTACATTTTACCATAGAAAATTAAGATTGTAAATAAATTTGGAATGACTATCTTTGTTATTCTTCACTTTTTATGTAATCTGTGGTATAATTTTTGTTAGTCGATAATATTAATGTTAGTGTAAATATACAACATTAATACCAACAAAATTTTGGAGGTGGGCCTTATGGTTTTAAGCGGATGGATTTTACCTAATATGGTAGATACCGTAGAATGCCGGTCGTATTCTAACCACAAGGAACATATCTTAGCCGTCCAAAACTATTTGGAAACACTCGACGCGACAACTCGGGCAAAAATCACGGAAAAAGCAAAACGAATTGGCATTTCATCTTATGATGATATAGCTGTACTAATACTCGGATGGATAAAACTTGTAGATTATCCATATAAGTCAATTTGTTATATAGCTCGTGAAGACTACGAAATGGTTATCCAAAGATATATGAGACTAGGATATATTCCAACCGAACTTACCCCTAAACACTTTATGGGGTGAGCAAGAAAATAAGGAGTGCAAAAGCACTCCTTATTTTTCTGTTTATATATATTACTATATATTTTATACTTTCTTTATATTATTTACATCTTTACCATTAAATACTATGTCATATAACACTGGTATTGTATAGAAAGGCATATCTTCTTCGTCGCTATATTTCTTAAGCGCGCGTATTACTTTATATCCTTCTACTGTTTTGTTGTTCATCATTTTAAATGCTTCATCTACATTTAATCCTTGTCCTAAATAGTATCCAAATGTAAAGTTACGGCTTGTAGGACTCATACATGTAAGCATAAGATCCCCCGCTCCAGCATATGTATATGCTGTTTCTTTTTTTCCGCCAAGCATAACTAACGCTTTTGCCATATCTGTCATACCTGTTGCAAGATATGCAGCACGAGTAGAGTCTGCTACATTAAGTCCCGCTAACATTCCAGAGCCAACAGCTATAGCATTCTTAATTGCCCCACAAAATTGTATTCCATCTATATCTTCTGTTGTTTCCATTTTTATTGCATCTGTTTCAAGTAACATACGTGTCATTTCTTCAGCTTCTTTAGATTTTGTTCCTAGCATAAATGATAATTCTGTATGTTTTGCAACATCTATAGCAAATGATGGTCCAGATAATGCAGATATTTTTGTTGCACCTAAACCTTCTTCGAATAATTTAGTTGTAGTAACAAAATTAACCTCATCAATACCTTTAGTCGTACTAATTATTATTTGATTTTCATCATAAAAATCTTTTATTAATTCTATAGTATCTCTTATTGCTATAAATGGAAGAACGTTAAGTATAACGTCTGCTCCCTTTACCGCTTCATATATATCTGATGTTATTTTTATTTCATCTGCAACTCTTATTCCTGGGAATAATTTTGAGTTTACTCTAGTTGTTAGGACTTCATCTCTTTCTGCTTCGAATTTTGTCCACATTACTAAGTCAAAACCTCTGCCTTCTAATACTTTTGAAAATCCTATTGCTAATGCTCCTGCTCCTAATATTGCTATCTTCATATATCTTTTCCTTTCGTAAATTTATTTTATATTAATATTATTGTTCTTCTGGTAAATTTAATTTAATGTGAAGTTCATCAAGTTGTTTTAAATCTACAACATTTGGTGCTTCAGACATTTGACAACTTGCACTCTTATCTTTAGGGAATGCAATTGTATCTCTAATTGTGTCTAAGCCAAGTACTAACATTACAAGTCTATCTAGACCATATGCTAAACCGCCATGAGGTGGTACACCATATTTAAATGCATCTAATAAGAAACCAAATCTAGTTTGCGCTTGCTCATCTGTAAATCCAAGTAAGTTAAATACTCTTCTTTGAACTTCTCTAGAGTGTATTCTAATACTTCCTCCACCAAGCTCTGTTCCGTTTAATACGATATCATAAGCTTTAGCTTTAACATCTAATGGTCTTTCTTCCATGAACGCTAGATCTTCGTCCTTAGGTGCTGTGAATGGATGGTGAACAGCTTTACATCTGTTATTTTCTTCGTCCCATTCAAACATTGGGAAGTCTACTACCCATAAGAATTTGTATTCATCTTTGTTTATTAGATTTAATCTCTTAGCCATTTCGCATCTTAATGCTCCTAAAGCTGCAAATACAACTTCGTTAGTGTCTGCTACGAATAATACTAAGTCTCCTTCTTTAGCTTGAGCTCTTTCAACAACTTTAGCAATTATATCTTCAGACATAAATCTTAAGATGTTAGATTTGTATTCTCCATTTTCAATAGCAAATGATGCAAGACCTTTTGCTTTATATATTTTAACAAATTCTATTAATTCATCAATTTGTTTTCTAGTATAGTTTGCAGCTCCTGGAACTGTTATTGTTCTAACACTTCCACCTTTAGCTATAGTGTCTGCAAATACTTTGAATTCACAACCTGCAAATATGTCTGACATATCTGTAAGTTCCATACCAAATCTTAAGTCTGGCTTATCTGAACCAAATCTTCTCATTGCTTCATCATAAGGCATTCTCATAAATGGAGTTTCAATATCTATACCTTTAATTTCTTTAAATACTTTCTTTAAGTATCTTTCGTTTACATCGATTACATCATCTTCATCTACAAAAGATAATTCCATATCTATTTGTGTAAATTCTGGTTGTCTGTCTGCTCTTAAATCTTCATCTCTAAAACATCTAGCTATTTGGATATATCTGTCGTATCCAGATAACATTAATATTTGTTTAAATAATTGTGGAGATTGAGGTAATGCATAGAACATTCCTGGATTTACTCTACTTGGTACTAAGTAGTCTCTTGCTCCTTCTGGTGTAGATTTATTTAACATTGCAGTTTCAACTTCAATAAATCCTTCATCATGGAAGAAATTTCTTGTAATATGGCAAATATCACTTTTTAATTTTAAGTTTCTTTGCATTGATTTACTTCTTAAATCTAGATATCTATATTTAAGTCTTGTTTGATCTCCTACTTGATCTGCTTCTTCAATTTGGAATGGTAGAGTATCGCACTCTGAAAGTATTCTAACAGATTTTGCAATAACTTCTATTGTTCCTGTTTTAAGTTTTGGGTTAACTTTAGAATCATCTCTTTTGTTAACCACACCTTCTACAGATATAACATATTCGTTTTTAATATGACTTGCTTTTTCAAAATCTTCAGCTGACACTCTATCATCAATTACTACTTGGATTATTCCGCTTCTATCTCTTAAATCTACGAATATGATTTTACCCATATCTCTTCTTGTGTCTACCCAGCCCATAACTGTTACGTTTTTACCAACATCGGCTTCAGTAAACTCTGTGCATCTAGCACTTCTTTTTTGTCCTGTAATTAATTCTGACATTTTTAATTCCTCCTTTAAAAATAATAATAAATATGTATTCTATATATAATATGTTTTTACATAAAAAGGCTCCCGCCTCTAATATGATTTAACATATTAGGGACGAGAGATATATTCTTTCGTGGTGCCACCCTATTTACTTCTCTTTTATTTTAACGTGCGTACACGTACTTACTTTTCATAAGTCTGCTCGTAGGGTGTCTTTCATAAATTTCAATCTAACACTTCCAGCCTAGGTGTTATTCTCTATTGATTGGATGGATTTACTACTCTTCCCTTGTCATCGCATTTAACAAAATAAGTATACTACCCATTTTGTATTTTGTCAACATAAATTTTATTAATCTATAGTAGGAGTAGCTCCTGATGCCATTGAAACCATAGTTTCGCCATCAACACTCACAGCTTCAACCTTTACATCATAATTAGTGTTTGGATCTAATTTTATATATGCATGTTGTTCTTCAACTTTAATAGCATCTAAAACATACATATCATCTGCGCTCTCTTTAATATAATATCTATATTCCTTAAATGTTTTAGGATTCGTAGAATCAGTAATTACATTTAGAGCAACTCTTCCAGAAGTTGTTGCAACTGTAGATGCTACTTTTAAATCTACAGATTTTGCATATTCGTTACCTATCTCTACACTATTATTTACTTCTTTTGATTTATTTAACAAATCTATTAAATATGCTTTTCTATTACCTACACTCACTATAAGTGCAGCTAAAATTATACCTACCGCTACAACAATCATCCCAAATGTTATAACACTTATATTCTCACTATGTTGTTTTTTTGTCATTTTCCTTTGTTTCATTTGTATCACCTATTATACATATAATAATATTACTCTATATTTATTTTTTTTACAACACTTTTTATATTACATTTTTATTACAAAACCAACAAAAAGTTGTATGTTTCCATACAACTTAATTTTATATTTATTATAAGCATTTCGTAAGCCGGGTTCTGTTTTAAACAATCATTAATCTTGGATGTATATCACTATACACCTCCAGCCACATTTCGAGAAGGCGGCAAGGTAACCTTAATCTTCTCTATCTGTGTTGCACCAAATGGGGTTTACACCATCCATATGTCACCATACAAATTAGTGAGCTCTTACCTCACTTTTTCACCCTTACCACATTAATATATGGCGGTTATTTTCTGTTGCACTTTCCTTAGGATCACTCCCAGTAGACGTTATCTACCATCACTACCTTGAGGTGCCCGGACTTTCCTCACAAGACAAGCTTGCGCGATTGTTAGAAATACTTATATTTTTTATATTATATATTATTAAAATCTTTCTAATTCTATAGCTGGTTTTTCCAACTCTAATTCTGTTATTGTAGCTTTACCATCTTTACGAAGTCTAATTTCTGTTACACTTAAATCTTCTTCGTCTTTTGCTTCAATTTCTTCTTTCATTCTGCTTGGACCAAACTTACCATATATGTACGCTTTTACTCTAGTCTCAAATGTACGCTTATCCACTCCAAATACATGTTTATAGTCTGTAGGATTCTCATAGAATTCTTTAAATTTTTTAGCACCATATGTATCAACTACATATCCTACTATAGCTATTGAATATTCTTGAGAATAATTATATTTTTCGTACCAACCAGTTTCTTTTAATTTACCTAATTTCTTAACTCCATTTTTAGAAATATGTTCTGCAAAATATTTAACTTCTTTTTCGCTATTAAGTCTTCCACTTAAATGTCCCATCCAACCTAAGCTTAACCATTGTCTTGCTTCTATTACATTTGATGGCACCATGTCATCTTCAGAAACCTCGTGAACTTCTATGTCTTCATCAGTTGAGTCTAATGTTCCTTCTGCCGCATCTATTTCTGCCATTTCATCTTCAAGCATTATTAATTCATCCATTTCTTCTTCAGAAACTTCTTCTTCAACTTCTTCGGCTAATTCCTCTGTTTCTTCTATTTCTTCCTCTTCAACAGGTTCTACTTCTTGCTCTTTTTCTTCTTCTTTTTTCTTCATCATAGATGCTTTTAACATCTTATCTGCTGTAGTTTTATCTTGTTCTGTCATATATTCTCCAAGAACATTCATAACAAGTATTCTCTTAAATGTTTCTGTTTGAGCTGTTCCACGACCTCTTGGAGAAGCTATGTGGATATTTCCTTCGCCATCCTTTACAACATAAAGATCTTCTAGCGAACGTCTTCTTTCATAATATCTTTTTTCTATTACTCCATTAAACACTTCATTAAACATCTTAACGCTAGGATATACAAATACCGTTATTTCATAATATTCCCTTGGATTTTTTAAATCTACTCTTGGCATCTTCTTAGATACCTCTTTAATATATGTACATACATCATCTACAAACGCACCATCTAATCTGTCGTTGTATTTGATTGTTATTGTTTCAATTTTTCTTATAGCATTAAAATACACTAATTGTTTTTGTTTCTTTGCCATAAAATACCTCCAAACCATTTACATAATATATTTTAACATATTTTAGCTTTTTTTACAAGAAAAAAGAAGAGATTGCCCTCTTCTTTATGTTATATATATTATTATCTTTAATTATTATACACAAAATATGTTATATATTATCTATTTTTCTATATTATTTCAAGCAATTCAAATTAATAATAGAAATAAAGACATTACAATTCTTTAAAATTGTAATGTCCATTTTAATTATTTCTTTTCCAGTACTTTCTTTAAGAACATACCTGTATAACTTGCTTCGCATTTAGCTACTTCTTCTGGCGTTCCTGTAACAACTATATTACCACCTTGATTTCCACCTTCTGGTCCTAAATCTATAATATGGTCTGCGCATTTAATTATATCTAAGTTATGCTCTATTACTACCGCTGTATTTCCCGCATCTACAAGTCTATTAATTATTCCTATTAATCTATCTACATCTGCTGTATGAAGTCCTGTACTTGGTTCATCAAGTATGTATAGAGTTCTTCCTGTAGAACGTTTAGATAGCTCTGTTGCAAGCTTAATTCTTTGTGCCTCACCACCAGATAATGTTGTTGATGGTTGACCAAGTTTAATATATCCAAGACCTACGTCATTTAATCTTTCTAGTTTGTTTCTAATAGGTGTAACATTCTTAAAGAATTCTAATGCTTCTTCTACTGTCATATCTAATACATCACTTATATTCTTACCTTTATATTTTACCTCTAATGTTTCACGGCTATATCTCTTTCCATGACACACTTCACAAGGCACATACACATCTGGTAAGAAGTGCATTTCTATTTTAATTATTCCGTCTCCAGAACAAGCTTCACATCTACCACCAGGTACATTAAAGCTAAATCTACCTTTTTGGTATCCTCTAAGCTTAGCTTCATTAGTTGTAGCAAAAAGATCACGTATATGATCAAACATACCAGTATATGTAGCTGGATTAGAACGAGGTGTTCTACCTATTGGCGATTGGTCTATATTTATTATACTATCTATATTTTCTAGCCCAGTTATCTTACCAACCTTACCAGGTTTTGTTTTAGCTTTATTTACTTCATGTGCTACATATTTGTATAGTATTTCGTTTACAAGCGAGCTCTTTCCAGAACCAGAAACACCAGTAACACAGTTAAGTACTCCTAATGGGATCTCAACATCTACCTTCTTTAAGTTATTTTCTTCCGCCTTAATAATGTTTATTGTTTTACCATTACCTTTTCTTCTAGTTTTAGGTAATTCTATTTTAAGTTTACCACTTAAATATTTACCTGTTATGCTTTTTTCGTCTTTCATAATATTTTCTGGTGTTCCAGCAAACACAATATTACCACCATGCACACCCGCACCAGGTCCAATGTCTACTATATAGTCTGCTGCTCTCATTGTATCTTCATCATGTTCTACAACTATTAATGTATTACCTAAATTTCTCATCTTCTTTAGAGATTCTAGTAGTTTTTCATTATCTCTTTGATGTAGCCCTATACTTGGTTCATCTAATATATATAACACACCTGTAAGTCCAGAACCTATTTGAGTAGCTAACCTAATTCTTTGAGATTCACCACCAGAAAGTGTTCCTGCACTTCTTGCGAGTGTTAGATAATCTAATCCCACATCTATTAAGAAGCCTAATCTATTGTTTAATTCTTTTATTATTTGTTCGGATATTATTTTATTCTTTTCGCTTAGTTTAAGGTTGTTAATATATTCCTTAATTTCTTTTATTGGAAGCAAGCAAAGCTCGTGTATGTTTAACTTTCCAACTTTAACAGCTAAGACTGTATCTTTAAGTCTAGCGCCATGACAAGCTTCACAAGGTATTGTATTCATAAAACCTTCGTAGTATGTTTTCATACCCATAGAAGTTGTTTCATGATATCTTCTTTGAATTATATTTACAACACCCTCAAACTCACCTTCAAAAGATCTACTAAATCTTTGCGATTCGTGTTTGAAAGATATAACTTCACCTTTAGAGCCATAAAGAAGTACATCCTTAAATTTAGCTGGTATCTTGCTATACTTAGTCTCTATGTCTACACCATAATGGTCACATAATCCTCTCATATACATTAAAGTTACAGAGTCTACACCGTTACCACCCCAAGCATAAAACAATGTTGGATCACTTAACTTTTTGTTTTCATCAGATACTATTCTTTCTGGGTCTACCATTAAAAGTTCTCCTACACCCGTACAACTTGGGCATGCTCCAAATGGAGTGTTGAATGAAAACATTCTTGGAGTTATTTCTTCCATAGATATATTACAATCTGGACAAGAATAGTTGCCTGAGAATAACATTTCTTCTCCATCTACTATTTTAACTAAAACAAGATTATCTGCTTGTCTCATACATAACTCTACAGAATCTGCTAAACGTTTTTCTATATCTTCATTCACAACTAATCTATCTACAACGATCTCTATGTTGTGCGCTTTTGTTCTTTCTATTTCTGGAAGCTCTTCTGCTAGGTCATAAAGTTTGCCATCAATTCTCGCTCTTACAAAACCTTCTTTAATAGCGTTTTCTATAACCTTTGCATGTTCACCTTTTTTACCACGTATTACAGGAGCCATAACAAGAATTTTTGTACCTTTTTCTAATTCCATTATGCTATCTACTATTTGGTCTACTGTTTGCATAGATATTTTCTTTCCACATTTAGGACAATGTGGCACACCTATACTTGCATAAAGAAGACGAAGGTAATCATAAATCTCTGTTACAGTTCCAACTGTAGAACGAGGATTTTTTGATGTAGTCTTTTGGTCTATAGATATTGCTGGAGATAGTCCGTCGATGCTATCTACATCCGGTTTTTCCATAAGACCTAAGAATTGTCTTGCATAAGAAGACAGACTTTCTACGTATCTTCTTTGTCCTTCTGCATATATGGTATCAAAAGCAAGAGATGTTTTTCCGCTCCCCGAAAGACCTGTGAATACTGTAAGTGTATTTCTTGGCACTTCTAAATCTACATTTTTAAGATTATTTTCTCTTGCACCTTTAATAGTAAGTTTTTCTTGCATAGTTCCTCCTTATATACATATATATTATTCTTTTTATATAAAAAAATATAATATATGCTAAACCACCATACATTATATCACAAACAAATTATATATTCTAGTAGTATTTATTACCAAATTGAGCAAAAGAAAAACACACTAGTTACCTAGTGTGTTTAAATACTAATTATCTTCTTATATCTTATGCCATTATTCTTCAACAGGTGCTACAGCAATACCATCTACAAAAGTAAGTGCTTTACCATTATATGTGTTGCCTTCAGCTGTAGGAACAGTAACTGTACCAGTTATCTTAATAACTTGACCGTTATTTTCTGCTGCTTGTGCAGGATCAGTATTTACGTTAGAAATTATGTTGTTAGATATTGTTAACTCTGCACCAGTTGCTGTTGAAATACGGATTGCACGGCTACCAATATTCTTAATAGTATTACCTTCTATAGTTGCTTTTCCAGTAATACCTGCTAATTGTACTGCATTATGTACAGAACCATCAATTGTATTTCCTTTTACTAAAACATTAGTATGTTCACCTTGCAATAATATAGAAGTCTTGTTAGTTGTATTAGTACCATTAAATTTGTTATTCTCAATTCTTAAACCATCAAATGTTGAATTGTTTCCAGCAGTAAAAGCTGCATTAGTGAATGTACATCCAATAATTGAAAGATTTTTACATACTCCCCATTTATCTGTGTTGTTTACGTTAACATCATCTGTAAATGTGATGTTTTTGAAAGTTAATCCCTCTGGAGCGAATCCATAATTTGCACCATTCATATTTACTCCGGCTATCTTAACTCCTTCTGTTCCAACTAGTGTAATGTTCTTAGCAACATTTTTTCTGTGATCTATTAAAACTTTGCTATAATTTCCTGCTGCAAGATTAATTGTATCACCATCTTTAGCATTTGCTAAAGCGTATTTTAAAGAATCGTCATCATCTACATTGTTTATATCATATGCTTTTACTGTATATGTATTTTCTGCTTCGTTATATACTGATCTGTATCCTTCAGCAACAAAGTTTGTTCCAGCATTTTCTGCTGCGTTGTCTGCTGGGTTAAATCCTGTAAATGTTCCACCTTTTACTACTATTGATGCTGTAGCTCTATCTTGGTCTCTTAGGTTTAATGTAAAGCCTGCTCCATATGTTTTATTTGATGTATTTCCTATAAATGTTCCGCCGTTTATTACTGCTGAACCATTATCTCTTACATAAATTACTTCATTGTTATTTGCTGTCTTTCCATCGTCTTCCATATCTTTAGCACCAACATTTGTAAATGTTCCGCCGTTTACTGTTAATTTACCAGTTTCTTTTACCCATATTGCCATAGAATAATCATTTGTTAGACAAGCACTGTCGATTTTTCCATCACCTTCGATAGTTAAATCTCCTCCTGTTACAACCATGAATATTCCAATTCCTTCAGTATCTTTTTTTGCTGTTAATGTTTTACCATTTAAATTTACAGTAACTTTTTTAGCTACTTCTATTCCTGTAGTTAAATCTATATCTGCACCTAATTTTACATCAGTGCCGTTTGCTATAAAGTATCTAAGTTCTGTTTCACTTACTACGTTATTTGCATCATATGCTACTACTGTATATTTATCTCCAGATTTTACTACTTTGTATCCTTCAGCTACAAAGTTTGTTCCAGCATTTTCTGCTGCGTTGTCTGCTGGATTAAATCCAGTAAATGTTCCACCTTTTACTACTATTGATGCTGTAGCTCTATCTTGGTCTCTTAGGTTTAATGTAAAGCCTGCTCCATATGTTTTATTTGATGTATTTCCTATAAATGTTCCGCCGTTTATTACTGCTGAACCGTTATCTCTTACATAAATTACTTCATTGTTATTTGCTGTTTTTCCATCGTCTTCCATGTCTTTAGCACCAAGATTTGTATATGTTCCGCCATTTATTGTTAATTTACCAGTTTCTTTTACCCATACTGCCATTGAATAATCATTTGTTAGACAAGCACTGTCGATTTTTCCATCACCTTCGATAGTTAAATCTCCTCCTGTTACAACCATGAATATTCCAATTCCTTCAGTATCTTTTTTTGCTGTTAATGTTTTACCATTTAAGTTTACTGTAACTTTTTTAGCTACTTCTATTCCTGTAACTAAATCTATATCTGCTCCTAATTTCACATCAGTGCCGTTTGCTATAAAGTATCTAAGTTCAGCTTCTGTTGTTACATTATTTGCATCATATGCTACTACTGTATATTTATCTCCAAATTTTACTACTTTGTATCCTTCTGCTACGAAGTTTGTTCCTTTACCTTCTGCTAGGTTGTTAGATGGATCAAATGCTGTGTATGTTCCACCTTTTACTATTATATTTGCTGTTCCTGCTGTATAGCTCGCATCATGTGAGTTTAATGTATATCTTGGTCCATATACTTCGTTTTCTGTGTTTCCTATATATGTTCCACCTTCTATTGTTATTACACCACTTCCACTTACATATATCATTTCATTGTTGTTTTCTTTTCCAACATCATTTTTATCTTTTGCACCAACATTTGTAAATGTTCCGTTTTTAATTGTTGCTTTACCTGTCTCTTTAGCCCATACTGCTATTGAGTAGTTGTTTCCTTGAGTTGCAGAGTTTACTGTACCATTACCAGTAATAACTAAATCTCCACCTTCAAGTATTTGTATTGCAGTTATATCTGCCATATCTTCTGCAACTGTTATTGTTTTTCCATTTAAATCTAATGTTATTGCTTTTTTTACAACTAACATAGATGTTAATTCTATATTTGCTAATAATTTAACTGTATCATTAGCTTTTGCAGCTTCAACTGCTGTATGTAAATCTTCATATTTAACATCGCCTATAGCAGCAACCTCTGAATTTATTATTTCTGGTTCTACTATATCTTCAGGATCTGTTACTTCTGTATTTGTGTCTACATTAGTATTTACTTCTACTTTTGCTCCGTCATCTGTAAATTCGAAATCAAAAGATAAAGCTGGTACTATGAATTTTTTATTTTCTTCATCATATACTGCACCTTCTGTTACAGAACCTTCGTCTACGTTTCCATCATAAGGAACTTCAACTGTTTTCATTTTATTATTTACGAAGAATATATGTAAACTATCTTCTATTTCTTTAATATCTTCTGCTTCTGTTACTGGTACTGCTGGATTTTCTTCGTCATTAACAATTTTGTACCATGATGCACCATCATAGAAATATGGTGTAACTGGTTCAAGATCATTAAGTTTATTTCCTAACGCAACCCATACTTTAGATTCATTTATACCTGCATTAAAAGCTTCTCCAGCTGTTATGATAACATCTGTTTCAAATCTTGTAGAGCCATATATAATTGCTCCTTCTGTATAATCTGCTGTGTCTTCTAAAACTGTAGCAGCAAAACAAGATGGAACTAAAACTATGGCTAATACTATAAATGTTAGCAATGATTTTTTCATTTTATTTCTCATATTGTTTCCTCCTTAATTACTTACTTTTATGTTTGTAACTGTTTTTATTGTTCCTTTAACAAATTTTACAAGACCACTCTTTGGAACAGTTACATGAATTGTTTGACCTTGAGTATTTATTACATCTGCTGTTCCTGCAACAGGTTTTCCATTTAGAGTAAGGAACAATCTAACTTGTTTTAATGTAGAAGATGGTATTTCTTCTGTATAATAACTTAACACTTGTTTCTTTTCCCACTTAGCTGTAAGAGTTATATTCTTTGTTATCTTTGTAGAGAAATCAAATTTTGTGCTTCCGTTATACCAACCTAAGAATGTATAACCACTTCTTGTTGGATTAGATGGTTTAGAAACTGTTTTACCTTTTTCTACAGATTTACTTGTTACTTTATTGCTGTAACCGTAATTAAATTTAACTGTATATTTAGTTACTGTTTCTTTATTATCATCTTTTTTGTCTTCAGTTTTTGTTTCTTCAACTTTTGTCCATTTTGCTGTTAATGTTGTGTTTGCTGTTATTTTAGTAGCAAAATCAAATTTTGCATCTCCTAAATACCAACCAGCAAATGTGTAACCACTTCTTGTTGGTTTAGTTGGTTCTTTTGCATGTTTATCTTGCTCAATTGTTTGAGTTGCAACTGCGCTTCCACCATTTGAATCGAAATTAACAGTATATGTTACTATTTCTGGTTCATTTGGTAATTCTGGTTCTGGAATTACAGGTGTGCTGTTTTCACTCCAAATTGCAGTTATTACTGTATCTTTTGTTATTGGAGTAGAAAAATCGAATTTAACTCCGTTGTAGTACCAACCTTCAAATGTATACCCTTCTTTTTCAGGATCAGCTGGTTTTACCACTCCGTTGTCTTTTTCCACTGTAACAACTATATCTTTAAGCCCGTTCCCAACGCTAAATGTAACATCACATGTATTGTCCATTAACGATGCAAACAACCATCCTAAAATCATTGAGGCTATTACTATCACTATTAAGATAACTATTTTAATAGCTTTGTTGTCCTCTTTTTTCTTCTTTTTACCTCTAGTTGTAGGTTTTTTCTTAACCTCTTCTGTTTTCATATTTTTCCTCCTTCTTATACCTGTCATTATATAACAATAAACATTTAATGTCTATCTTTTTTGACAAATTGGTAATTTTTTCTTGCCATACCCACAAACAAAAAAATGCACTGTGTTTCCACAATACATTTTATATGTTTTTTATCTATTTAATAGTACTATTTCATTAGACATTTTTGTATGATTTCTATTATTCTTTTTTCTTCCATATCATGCTCTATATGCATATGAGTTATTTGTTTCCAATATGTTTTGTTTGTAAACAGATATTTTTTCTTTTTTAATACAAATATCATTTCTGAATCAATTGTAATGCAATATTCTTTATTATTTTTATCAAAATATATTATAAAACCTCTATGTTCTTCTTGGTTAATAGTTTTATCATAGATATCCACATCACCATTTGGTAACCAATCCACTTTGTATTTTTCGCTATAATAATTAAAAAGCTTTTCTATCATCTTTATTACCCTTATTTTTTCTTACTATTATTCGACCTAAATATATAATTCCCGCTATAGCATTATATATAACTAGTAAATCTATGCAGCTACCCATATTATATAACAAATTTATTGGAATTATAAATGCTATAGATGTTAGTATTAAGCTTATTAACACATCCCACTTTTCATTCATAAGTACTATTGCTATATATATCACTGGGAAAATTATATATATTCCTTCTAATATGTTTTTGCCACCTTGCATTGCACATACAAGTAACGATATAAACATTGCTGGTAATATTATTCTTAATATTCTTCTAATCATATATACCTCTAAATTATTTCTTTGCATTCATTTTTAGATATTCAGATATAAACAAATCTAAATCTCCATCCATAACACCTTGCACATTACCCATTTCTGCGTTTGTTCTATGATCTTTAACAAGAGTATAAGGACAAAATACATAAGAACGTATTTGGCTTCCCCATCCATTTTCTGAAAGTTCGCCTTTTATTTCTTTAAGTTTTTCTTGAGATTTATCTAGTTCATATTGATAAAGTTTTGCTTTAAGCATCTTCATGCAAGTTTCTCTGTTTTGTATTTGAGAACGTTCTGTTTGACAAGCTACGACTATCCCTGTTGGTATATGTTTAATTCTTACCGCAGAATCTGTTTTGTTAACGTGTTGTCCACCGGCTCCACTTGCTCTATATGTTCCAACTTCTAAATCTTCAGATTTAATTTCTACTTCTATATCATCTTCAATTTCAGGCATAACATCTACTGCTGCGAAAGAAGTATGTCTTCTTTTATTTGCATCAAACGGAGATATTCTAACAAGTCTATGAACACCTTTTTCTGCTTTTAGATATCCGTAAGCATACATTCCTTTTACACCAAATGTTACACTCTTAATTCCAGCCTCGTCGCCTTCTTGCATATCGTACAAAGCATATTCAAAGCCTGAACGTTCTGACCATCTTGTATACATTCTATTTAACATTTCTGCCCAATCTTGAGATTCCGTTCCACCTGCTCCTGCATGTATTGTTACAATTGCATTTAAGCTATCGTATTCTTCAGCTAAAAGTGATGATACTTCTAGTTTTTCTATCTTTCCTTCTAATGATTCAATTTCTTTTTCAAGTTCAGATTTAATACTTTCATCCATTTCTTCTTTTAGAAGTTCATATGAAACCGAAGCATTTTCTACTATATCCGCCACTTTATAGTATGCAGCCAAAGCTACCTTTAGCTCTTTTATTTCTTTTAAAACAACTCCACTTGACTTAGCATCATCCCAAAAACCAGGTTCTAGTGTCTTTTCTTCTAAAACCTTTAATTCTTGTTCTTTAGTTTCAATTTTTAATGTAGCTTTAATTTCATTTAATCTATTTATATATTCTTCTAACTTATACTTAATTTCTGTTAGCTCCATCTATATCCTCCCATATACCATTTTTATCTGGCATAGCGTTAAACTCCATTATATCATCTTTAGTAGGGTGAATGAACTTAAGTGAACATGCAAATAGCGCAAGTTCTCCTTTAGTTCCACCATACTTAACATCTCCAAATAACGGATGACCAATATTGCTCATTTGTACTCTTATTTGGTGATGGCGACCTGTATGTAGTTTAATCCTAACATATGTATATTCTTTACCTTTAAAGTTAGTATAACCTATCACCGTATAATCTAAAGATGCAAGTTTTGCGCCTTTTTTATTTTCTGATACTACACTACTTGTATTTGTTCTCTCATCTTTGTATAAATAATTTTCTAGATGTCCATTACCTTCTAGCTTTCCTTCAACTGCTGCTACATATTCTTTCTTGAAGTCACCATTACGTATAGCTTCAGAAAGTCTGCTTGCACCTTTAGAAGTTCTAGCAAACACCATTACGCCTTCCGTCATACGATCTAATCTATGTACTAATCCTAGGAACACTTCTCCTGGTTTGTTATATTTTTCTTTTATATATGCTTTAACCAAAGTTAGCATATCTATATCTCCAGTTTTGTCCGCTTGAGATGGAATGCCAGCTGGTTTAATTACAACTATACAGTGATTATCTTCATATATTACTTTCAAATCTTTCATATTATTCCTCATAAAAGTAAAACCCCACGTTACGTGAGGTCTATCTTACTATTCTTCTTTTTTAGTTTTGATTTCTACTACTTGTCTTTTATTATATTTTCCGCAAGCAGGACATGCTTTATGTGGAAGTATTGTTTCTCCACAAGCTTCACATGTAGCTAATGATTTTTCTTCTAATTTCCATGTAGAACGGCGAAGACCTGTTCTAGCTTTTGACCATCTTCTTTTTGGTTGTGCCATTTCTATTCCCTCCTTTAAGCGAACACATAATGCCCGAGATTATCTTATTACCCGTATATTATATAGCACGAGTTAAATATTGTCAAGTAATTTTTATTAAAGTTAAGTAAAATTACTACTATCTCTTTAATCTAAATGAGTTTAATATCACAGTTATGCTGCTAAACATCATAGCCATACTTGCATACATTGGAGTTAAACTTAACCCAAATCCTTCAAGCAATCCAGATGCTATTGTTATCATTGCGATATTATATATAAATGCCCAAAATATATTAGATTTTATAACATCTAATGTTTTTCTACTTGTTCTAAATAATTCTGCAATACTAGATATATCGTTATTCATAAGTATTACATCCGCAGAATTTTGTGCTATATCTGTTCCACTATGCATAGATACACCTATTGTTGCTGTAGCAAGAGCTGGAGCATCATTTATTCCGTCTCCGACCATCATAACATACTTACCATTATCTATTAATTCTCTTATCTTTTCCGTCTTATCTTTAGGAAGTACGTTTGCTATTACTCTATATATATTAAGTTCATTTGCAACAGTTTTCGCTGTTAGACCATTATCTCCTGTAAGCATTATAAACTTCTTATCCATCTTAAATAGTTCTGCCATTGCATCATAAGAACCTTTTCTTATTGTATCTTTTACTCCAATTAATGCTATTACTTGGAAGTTCTTAATTACATACATAATGCTACATCCAGCTGCTGCGAGTCTTTCTTCATTTTTTAAGAATTTATTTTCTACTCCTAGTATTTCAAATACTTTACCGTTTGCAACAAAGTATTCAAAATCTCCTACTTTTCCTCTAATACCTATTCCAGGAAGTTCTTCAAAGTATTCCACTTCAAGTTCACGTCTTCCTATTTCGTCAAGATATTTTACAAATGGATATGCAATTGGATGTGTAGAATGTCTTTCAAGACTTCCCACTATTTGCATTATCTCTACATCTTCTATATCATTTGTATAGTTTAATACTTCATATATATTTACTTCACCGTTAGTAAGAGTACCTGTCTTGTCCATTACAACTGTATTAATTTTATTTGCTGTTTCAAGTACATTACTAGATTTAACAAGTATGCCTTTTTTAGCAAGTTTTCCCTCACTTATTACTACAGCAAGTGGTGTTGCTAAGCCCAAAGCGCAAGGGCATGCTACTACAAGCACATTTACAAAATGTTTAATTCCCTCTTTAAGTCCAAGATCAAACATAATGTATATGCATAATGTAAATATTGCAATACCTATTACAAACGCCACAAATATACTAGATATATCGTCTGCGTATTTTGCTATTTTAGGTTTAGTGTTTGTTGCTTCAGATACAAGTTTTACTACTTCAGAAATAGTAGAATCTTTACCTATGCTTTCTGCTCTATACTCAAAATAGCCGTCATAATTTATACTGCCTGCAACAACTTTAGCGCCAATTTCTTTTTTTCTTGGAAGAGCTTCACCTGTTATAAAAGACTCGTCCACATGTGCAGAACCATATATGACTGTACCATCTACCGCAACTCTGTCTCCCGCTTTACATATAAGTATATCTCCTACTTTTACCTCATCTATTGTAACCTTTTTATCTCCGTCTTTAGTTTTAATTATTGCATATTCTGGTGTTATTTTAACAAGATCTTTTATTGCTTCTTTACTTTTTTCTTTGCTCTTAAAATCTATATATCTTCCAAACTTCACAAAAAATATTACTGTTACACATGCCTCAAAATACAAGTTATGTACAAGTTCATATCTACCACACATTATTAGTATCATATTTATAAAGCTATAGATAAAGCTTGCAATAACGCCCAATGTTACTAATGTATCCATATTAGGTTTTGTTTTAATAAATCTCTTTATACCATTTATTATTATATCTAAACCATATACTAAACTACATATAGCAAATATGCATAAAACTGATGAATACCATATAGCATGATATTCTGCATTAAGAAATGGTATTTGTGGCCACCCAAACATATTACCCATAGATATGTATATAGTTATAAGCGTTAATATAAAAGATGCTAATAATAAATATTTGTTAATATTTTTCTTATTCTCTTTCTTAGGATTATATACACCTAATGATTTAAAACCAGTTTCTTTAACAAACTCTTCTATTTTTTCTACATTTATCTTGGTTTCATCGTATTCTACCAAAGCTTGAGCAAGCACCAGATTCACTGATGCTTTTATACCCTCTTGTTTATTTAAATGTTTTTCGAGTGCAGATGAACAAGCACTACATCTCATTCCATCTATACTTAAAATTATTTTTTTCATATATTTATTATTCCCCATTAGATAAATTTCTTACAAAAACTTCTCCTATGTGCTTTACAAAGTCCATACTTTAATATTGCATCTGTATGTTCTTTTGTACCGTATCCTTTGTTTTTAGCAAATCCATACTCTGGATATTCTTTGTCTAGTTCAACAATCATATGATCCCTTGTAACCTTTGCTATTATTGACGCTGCTGCAATAGATTCACTTAACGCATCACCTTTTATTATTGGTGAGTATGGTACATCTATCGGTACTTTCTTTTCCGCATCAACTAATGCATAGTCTGGTTTTACGCTTAAGCCTTCTACTGCCTTTTTCATAGCTAATCTTGTTGCTTCTAATATATTTATTCTATCTATTGTTTCTTCATCTACAATACCAACAGACCATGCAACTGCTCTTTCTTTTACTATCTCAAATAATTCTTCTCTTTTCTTTTCTGTAAGTTTCTTAGAATCATTTACACCTTCAATATGGTCATCTTTTTTTAGAATAACTGCAGCTGCTACAACCGGTCCGCAAAGTGGTCCGCGTCCTGCTTCATCTATTCCACATACAAATTCATATCCTTTAGCATATAATGCTCTTTCGTATTCTAACATTTTATCCAATCTTAGTTGTTCTTTTTCTGTCATTTAAACACACTCCATATATACTTCGTTTTTTGTTTTTCCTCTTTCTTTTGCTACTTTCTTAATTGCTTCTTTTTTGTCTACACCTTGTCCTACATAGTATTCTACAAGTTCTCTATCTGTCATTTTGTCTATTCCAAGTTTTTCGTTTTCTTCTTCTTTTCTTTGTTCGTCGCCTTCTTTATTACCTTCAATAATTAAAACGATTTCACCTTTAATACCATTTGTTTCAATTTCTTCTATTTGTTCTGTTAAAGTAGAATATCTGCATTCTTCATGAAGTTTTGTTAGTTCACGTGCTATACATATTCTTCTTTCACCCAAATGCTTTAATATATCTTTTAATGTATAAAGTATCTTGTGTGGTGCTTCATAAAATACCATTGTTCTTGTTTCGTATTTAAGACTTTCTAATCTTTCACGACGTCTAGTAGGTCGCATTGGTAAGAAACCTTCAAATGTAAATGTATCTGAATCAAAATTCGTGTATGCTATTGCTGTTGTAAGAGCAGTAACACCAGGTATAACTTCTATTTTATACCCTTCATCTATTAACGTTTCTACTAATGCTTCACCTGGATCAGAAATTCTAGGCATACCCGCATCAGAAACAAGCGCAATTTGTTTCCCTTCATTTAAAAGTCTTCTAACTTCATCTATCTTATCTTTTTCATTATGTCTATGATAACTAATTTGTGGTTTAGATATTTCTAGGTGATTTAATAATTTTAATGTTTGTCTTGTATCTTCTGCTAAAATTAAATCTACTTCTTTTAACGTATCTATTGCACGTAAGGTAATATCCCTTAAATTACCTATTGGTGTCCCAACTAAATATAACTTACCTGTTATTTCTTCTTTTTTACTCATTATTCCTCCGCATTATTCATTCCATATATTTCATATACATGGTCTGTGTAATTTCCGTTCTCATCATATTCTATTATGCTTGGTAAAACTGTACATTCATTACCTCCACCTAAAACATATTCACATAGTACTATGCTAGGTTTCTTTGTAACACTCGGTTGCAAGAATTGTAGCTCTTTAATCTCAAGATTATATTTTCTACCTAATGTTATTAAGTCTGCTATTCTTTCAGGTTTGTGTACAATATATAATTTACCTTTAAACTTTAAAAGTTTAGATGCAGTCTTAAATATATCTTCTAGCACGCACATAACTTCATGTCTTGCTATATATTTTTCGTCTATATCATTTACCGTTCCTGTTCCCGCTTTTTTATATGGGGGATTAGATATTACCACATCTACTTTATCTTTTCCAGTTATTTCGACAATTTTTTCGCGTATTTTTTCCACATTCTTAAGATTTTCTTTAACAACATATAACTTATTTTGAAGTTCATTAAGCTCAATATTTTTAAGAGCTAAATTATACATCTTATCTTGAAGCTCTACTCCAATAATTTTATTACATTTAACCTTTTCAGAAATTATTACAGGCATAACCATTGAACCTGTGCCTAAATCTAATATATTTGTATCTTTATTTGTTTTCTTAACCATGTTTGCTAAAAGGACTGAATCCATACCAAACAAAAACAGGTCTGTATCTTGTATAATCCTTTTACCATTAAGGTTTAAATCATCTATTCTTTCCATAAAAAATCCTCGCATATATTTTACCATAAAGTATAAAAAAAGAAAAGAAAAAGAATACCAAAAAGAAAAACATAACAGCTTACTGTTATGTTTTTCTTCTATTTTGCTATTGTATTGTATATTTACTTCCAAACATTACAGGTGCATAATTGAACCCTTCTGTTGAATCTGCATAATTTGGCCATTGTGCATCTTTATATATATTATTGTACTCTGTTTCTGTCCCTTCATAATATATTGCGTTTAAATCAAACCAATATCCAAATGCTTGCCAACCTATTGTACTAACACTCTTTGGTAGAGTTAACTTTGTAGCATTTTTCCAACTATAAAATGCTTGCATACCAATTTTTGTTATTGTGTTTGGCAATACAAGGCTTGTAAACTCAGCATCCGTAGTAGAAGATATAGTAATTGATTGCACAGCAAATGCATAATCTGCTATTGTAGTTATTGTATATTCTTTATTATCTGCTGGATTTATAACTTTTTCTGGAATAACAATATCTGTAATTTTTTTACCATTATCTATTATTGCTTTTGCGTATGGATAATTATATCTAATTGGTTCATAATAGCCAACTTCTTGATAAGCAGCTTTTATTCCTTTTAGCGTTGCTGTCATCGTAGTTGAATCAAAAGCAAAATCAAAATATTTTGTGTCTAACGCTGTATAGTTTGAAGGTTTTATATCATGTTCCGGTTTAAATGTCTTAGTAGTTTTTCTTCCATCAAAAGCTATGGCTTCAAAAGTCACTTCATTTACATTATTCATAACAAACTCAGCACTTTCACCAGTCATTACAACCTCAGTTTTACCATTAGAACATTTTAATGTTATTTCTCCATCAATCATATCTTTTAGTTGATAGTATTTTTCTGTTTCAACCGCTTTAAGCATTATTAACATTTTTTCTACAGTCATATAGTTTATGTCATGAGCCTCATTAAACGATGCTACTAATTCATTCATATTATCTACATCTGGTATTCCTAAATCTATTTCTACAAATTCAGAAAAACTTGAAGCAGATTTAAGATCCATCTCAAGCGAAGAATCTTCAAAATAATATTTAGCTAAGGCTATTCTACCTTCTTTATATAAAGTTTCATATGTTTTAGTTGTATTTTTTAATTCATTCTCAGCATAAGTGATGTAATCATCTCCATAATAGCCTTCTGGCTTTACATATTCACAACTTATAGCAAATTCTCTTACACTATTATATCCATAGTCTTTTATAACATCTTCAAAGTCTTTATAGTCCATTCCATTATACATGCCCCATATTTTAACCAATTGATCAATGGAATTATATATAGGCTCTACATATTGTTCTGCTACATTCCAATAATTATTACCGTCAACTATTAATTGTTCTAATTCTGCATCTGTTTTTACCGTTTCCAGTATAGCATTTGCATATTCTTCGTACGTTGCGTAAGATTCACCTACAGATTCATCTTTCTTCTTCCATCCCTCAAGCACAGGCAATACTTGTAATTTATATGGTAATTCTGTTACCGGTGAATTATACGAAAATGTTACTACCAATTCTCCGTTTTTTCCACCAACATTTACACCAACATTTATTGAAAGGTCGTCACCCACTATAATTACATATTTTTCATCTGATGTAATTACTCTATCTCCGCTTTTTGTACTACCTTTAAAGTGTTCATTTATCTTATCTAATAAAAGGGCTTTAGTTAATTTTGCTTCTCTATATGTATCAGCATAATAATTTCCCATTTCTACCATTTTTATTATTTCAGACTCTTGTTGTATTATTTTTAAATCCGAACTTGTTACTGCATCAGACGCCTTACCTATTATCCCAGCGTTACTCAACGATACAATAACTGCAGCTGCTAATATTATCATAACAATTATTGTTATAACTAATACAATTAGCGATATACCTTGTTTTTTTCTCATTTGTTTACCTCTCACTATTCACTTAAATAATTTTATTATATATTTTTTTATTTTACAATATCTTTTTGGCATTTATATAAATTCTTTCTTGATCAATTAAAAACATATTAATATACTCATCCGACAATCTATTTGCCTCTTTATTTTTTATATTTTCTTCTATTGCTTCATTGTTGTTTACTATATATCGAGCAAATTTTTCTTTATATACATCATTATTTGTTTTTTTAATTATATTATCTACAATTTTATTTAGCATCATATTATAACTTGTATCTACTGTTATCTTTTCATTATTGATTAAATTGTATATATATACTAAACTTTGATTATTTGCTTTAGAATAATCCATCTTTTGTATCACATCATATATATACGCAGTGTATTTTTTCTCTTCACTAAGAGCTTTTATCTCTTCTATAGCACTATTATCTTCTTTTGTTTCTAAACATCTCATTGCCGTACTTATTATTTGCTTATTTTCGTTTATTAAACAAAGTAAAATTATTCCTAATGTTAAAACTAATATTTCTATTGTTAAAAACAAAACATTTGTTGCCGCATTTAATTTATTTACTATCTTTTTATCTGATTTACTTTTCCCATTAGAATTTGTAGTTATACTTAAGAGTAAAATCCAAACAACATTTATTACATAAAACGACATATTAAAATCTATAAATGAATGTACATTTAAAAGTATAAATGCTACACTTATTAAATTTATTCTTTTTCTTTTTACTATAATAAATGTTGAATAGCCAATAATAAATATTAATATACCACCTGCGAACATTCCGTTATCTATTACCAACTGTATTATATAACTATGTGGTTCTACAGCATTATATAAATATTCTTGGACGTTAAAATAATTATATTTCCAGCCATTTGCACCATTACCAGTAAGTGGATTTTGTTTTATTATTTTAATTCCATCTTTATAATACACCAATCTTTCCCACATACTTTTATTTTTTATATTAAGGCTTTCTACTTTTTCTACTAAACTTGCCGGTAAATACAGATAGTTTATACCTTGTTTTTTTCCATTTATTCTAACATTACTAATTTTTAATCCTTCTTGTAACTGCTTATTGTTGCTCTTAAAAAACATTACCATTGCAACAGTATCATTACTAGTTTTAAATTCTAATTCTTTAGTTCCTTTAAACGTACCAAATTCTATTTTATGGCATTTTACAACATCATAATACTTATTTTCTTCTTGTATTTCTACCACATATGTTTCATCCAACATCCCTAAAGTATGTGAATCTACATCTAGCTTAATATTATATTCTGTATTTGGCTCTATATTATATAGCTTGTACCTTACCTCTTTATCGCTCTTTCCTTTTGCAAATAAATTTAGTGGAACTACTAAATTTATTCCAACTATATATACTACCATTACAATTAGCCCCAAGCCAAACAATATATATATACATGTACTTAATTTAATTTTAGAAAGGAGTTCTTTAAACCTGCTTATCTTACTTACTATAAGATAGCTTAGACCTGCAAAAGCTATTATACTAATCCATGCAAATATATATGTTTTCCCTTCGATAAATATATTTAATATTTTCATTCCTGCAAAGGATAAAATAACATTAATCAATATAATACTTATGCTATATACTCTATCTTTTGTAAACAACAAATACAATCCAACCACTAATATTAACATAAGCATAACGCTTCTTGAATAAGTCAACATTAAAGATAAAGTAAAAATATATACCATTCCCAAATTAAACATATTGTTTATTTCGTTTTTGCTTTTTGTATTTTGTTTAGACAAAGCTAATAGCAGTCCGATTGCCATTAATATTCCAAAGCTATTTGCATAACACAACGTTGAAAACATTCTAGCTTCATAATTTACTACATTAGGTATTCCTAATTTATACATATACTTGTATATATCTCTACCTAACATTTCATCAAACCCTAGTAATGACAATAAGCACATCCCTAGCAAAAGTATATTTATTATTTTATTTTCATATTTTTCATCTTTAATTAATCTATCTTTTAATATTATATATATAACAAAAAACGATATGTTTTTTACCAACGCTACCAATGTATCTTCCAAACTGTTATATGTATTAAATAGTAATGGCATTATAGGCATTAAATAAAACACCAATAATACTATATCAAATTCATTATTTA
>JAZRSA010000008.1:0-1659 GCA_045651205.1 Clostridia bacterium | reverse complement strand
GAGATTCTACAGATATTAGAAGCGAAAATAATTAAGGTTAGGGGGCCTAGAAAATGAAAAAGAATAATGATGTTATAAATATGGAGCAAACTACTTTTATACAAAGACATGCTAAAAAGATATTACTAGTTGGTGGCGTAGTAGTAGCGGCTGGTGCTTACTATTTATTACACAAACACGGTTTAGAAATAAATGACTTCAAAGAAAAAATAGAAATGGACGGAAGAACTATAGATCATTTAATTAATGAATTAGATCAAGTAACAGAAGATAATCACACATTAATGGCGGCAGCAAGTGAAGGTTTATTTGAAGAGGCATTGGCTACAACAGTAAGAAAATTAAACAGTAGAAAAGATCGTTTCGAGTATTTAAATAATTTAGAAGATAAAACACCTGAAGTATTAGAAAAAATAAAAATGCTAGCATCAGAAATAGATGTATTAGAAATAAGAAAAATAAGATTCACAAAAGCTCAAGCTTTAATGGAAATAAAAGATTTAGATTAATTACGCGAAAATTACTTGCTATATTATGAGAAGATATTAAAAAAGGTGCAGTTCTTACGGTAGAATACGTGGAGATTAAAGCAAGACACACGCTGCAAGTATACAGGGTTCTTACGGTAGAATACGTGGAGATTAAAGCAAGACACACGCCATTGGTATACATCTTCTCTTCGCTTTTCAAAAAATCAAAAAAGGGGCGATTCAAATGGCAATAAGAAGAAAAACAAAAACAGAAAGGGAACTGGTGGCCGATATCAACAAGGCCTTTACTATTTTCTGTAATAAAAACTCATGTGTCAACTGCAGATTCAATGACGCCGAGGATTGTAAATTAGAGTATATAAAAGAATTATTAAAAATAGAAAATGAAGAGGAGGAGTAATTATGTTAAGTAGTCTAGGATATTTAGCTTTAATAATGGGTGGTTTTATAGCTTGTTCAGCATTAAAAGATAAAGATGATGAAATCAAATATGATAACGATGAAACGATATACTATAACAACACTAAAGAAGATTATGAAAAAATAACTTACGACTACTTTACAGGATTAACTATACAAGAACAAGAACAATACTACAAAGAAAACTTAGACTTAAATTACTATTTGGACGACCCTCAAAAAGGCTTAACTAACGATAGATATTTAAATGCTAGACATGCCGCTGAAGTAGCTAGAGTTACTGGTAAAAAATTTGATAATAGATATAAAACTTATTAGGAGGAAATGATATGCAAGAATTAGCAAGAAAAATAGTTATGGATTATGCTAATGACCATCTAGACAAATCTGATAATATACAAATAGAAATGAAAGATGTATATGTAGTATGGTTTTGTAAAACTTTACAGAACTGGAAAGCACTTTTAAGTACGACTTTACCCGATGGCATGTATTATGAAGTAACATATAATGGTGACGAAAAAGAAGCTTATTTGGACGCTTACAAGAAATTTGAAAATAAATGTATAGAATTATAATATTATATTAAAAGGAGAGATTGAGTATGTTATATTATGTAAACGCTATGGAAGTACAAGGAATGAATGTTGAAGGTATAGTAAGAATCGCTAACGCTAAGGTTTACGGATTAAGAGACAGTTTAATAGCAAGTAGATATCCTATGGCAGTAAACTATTGTGAAGATATG
>JAZRSA010000007.1:0-30017 GCA_045651205.1 Clostridia bacterium | reverse complement strand
TTTTATTCTTTTTTCGTTTTTTTGCCATCTTTATGCTTATTTCATGTATTTACAACATGATTGTAAATGTTAGACAATTATTAAATATTGCTTCTATTTCGGTTTATAGCAGTGATGCAACGGCCTCTTTTTTTGATAATAAAAACACTTTTGGCGTTTTCCTAATTTTTGGTGCAATATCAGCTACTTTTTTAAAAGTTATCGATGGGAATAACAAATGGATGATTGTTTTAGCTATTTTTATTGTTAATGAAGTTATGGCTATGTGCAGAACAGCTATTGTTTTAACGATTTTCTTTTTAATTGTATCTTTTCTTTTCCGTCAAGTTCTACTTTAACAGGATCTGTAATAACAGGCTCATCTTCCTCCGGTTGCACATTACCTGATGTAGCATTCGGAGCTGTTGCATAATCTTCTTCACAATCTACATTACCAGACGTAGCATTAGGTGCTGTTGCGTAATCTTCTTCATAGTCATCCGCATTACTAGATGTAGCATTGCTTCCTGTTGCATCGTCTACTATAACTAATGCATCTTGTTCTAAATTTATTTTATATCCTTCAATTTTAGCTAATCTGTCTATGCTTGTTACTTTTCCTAAAGTAAATCCAAGGCCGAATATTAGCATTATCGCCAGTGTAATTCTCCACGACATAACATTCTTATTTTCTTTCATAATATACCCCTTTTAATATATGTTTATGTTATCATAAAAGGAATATGTATTGCAATAAAAAGGCATAAAAATAACGGGTTAAACCCGTTATTTTCTATTATTCATATATGTTATCTATGATTGTGCTAGATACTATGTCATCATCTATGTGAGATACTTCCGTATCTTTAGAAGATAATCTAATATCTGTGTAATCTACTAGACCTGTTCCTGCTGGAATTAATCTACCGATGATTACGTTTTCTTTTAATCCTAGTAACTTATCTGTCTTTCCTTTAACTGCTGCATCTGTTAATACTCTAGCTGTTTCTTGGAATGATGCTGAAGATAAGAACGAATCTGTAAGAAGAGCAACCTTAGTAATACCAAGTAATTCTCTCTTACCAGTAGCTTCTTTCTTGCCTTGTTCTCTAGCTTCTTTGTTAGCAGACTTAAAGTCGTTTATATCTACCATAGAAGCAGCAACTAGGTTAGTTTCTCCTGCGTCTAATACTCTAACTTTTCTTAACATTTGTTTTGCAACAATTTCAATGTGTTTATCGTTAATGTTAACACCTTGAGTTCTATATGCCTTTTGAATTTCTTGGATGATGTAGTTTTGAACTGCAACTTCTCCATTAATTCTTATAACATCATGAGGATCTAATGAACCTTCAGTAAGTCTTGCACCAGCTTCTAATACATCACCATCTTTAACGATTGGTCTTGTAGTGTAGATTGGATATCTCATGCTTGTGCCTTCTTCGTTTGTTACAACAACGTCTTTATTTAAATCGTCTACTGCTTCAATTCTTACAGTACCAGCGATTTCTGTAACGATTGCAACACCCTTTGGTTTTCTCGCTTCGAATAATTCTTCAACACGAGGAAGACCTTGTGTAATATCTGCGCCACCAGCAACACCACCTGTATGGATAGTTCTCATTGTTAACTGAGTACCTGGTTCACCGATTGATTGTGCTGCAATTATACCAACTGCTTCACCAACATTAATTGGTTCACCTGTTGCAAGGTTTTTACCATAACACTTAGCACATACGCCTCTTCCCATATCACAAGTAAGAGCTGAACGTATCTTAACTTTAGTGTATCCTAGATTCATTATTTCTTTTCCGATTGCTGTAGATATGTATGAATCTCTTGCGAATACTACATTTCCTTCAGCATCTTTAATATCTTCAGCTAAGTATCTACCTTCTAATCTTTCAAGTAGTTTTTCTATTGGTTCACCACTTTCCATGATAGCTTCAACATAAAGACCGTCTTCTGTTCCACAATCTTCTGAAGTTATTATAACTTCTTGGTTAACGTCAACTAATCTTCTTGTTAAGTAACCAGAGTCAGCTGTTCTTAGGGCTGTATCAGCAAGACCTTTACGAGCACCGTGTGAAGAAATGAAGTATTCTAGAACATCTAGACCATCTCTAAAGCTTGATCTGATTGGTATTTCTACCGCTTTACCTGATGTATCTGCCATAAGTCCACGGATACCAGATAATTGTCTCATTTGTTTTGGGTTACCTCTGGCACCAGTGTGAGCCATAATACGTACTGGGTTTTTAATGTTAGGGTTCTTCATGATAGCATCTTGGATGTCATCAGTAGCTTTACCCCAAATCTTAACAACTTCGTTGTATCTTTGTTCATCAGATATAAGACCACGTTTGTAGTTTTTATACACTTTATCTACGGCTTCATCAGCTTCTTTTAATATTTGATCTCTTTCAGGTGGAACTTCCATGTCTGCTACAGAAACTGTAATAGCACTTACTGTAGAATATTTGTAACCTAAAGATTTGATATTGTCTAGCATTACTGCTGTATCTGGAATACCAAATTTTTCGATACTCATATCTATTATTTGTCCTATTTCTTTCTTTCTAACAGGGAATTCTATTTCTTGTCTGAAAGCGTTTTCAGGATTTGTTCTATCTACATATCCTAGAGTTTGAGGAATAATACCATTGAATATTATTCTACCAACTGTTGTATCTATTATTTTAGATACTTTCTTACCATCTATTTCCTTAGTTACTCTAAGTTTAATAGGTGCATGAAGTCCAACAACTTTTTGGTCATATGCCATTAAAGCTTCGTCTTCATCTTTGAATACTTTACCAACACCTGGTTCATCATCATATTCAACTGTTAAGTAGTAGCTTCCAAGTATCATATCTTGTGATGGTACTGTAACTGCTTTACCATCTTGTGGTTTTAACAAGTTGTTTGATGCAAGCATTAAGAATTTAGCTTCTGATTGAGCTTCTGGTGATAATGGTACGTGTACGGCCATTTGGTCACCGTCGAAGTCGGCGTTAAACGCAGCACAAACTAACGGATGTAGTTTTATTGCTCTACCTTCAACTAGAACTGGTTCGAATGCTTGGATACCAAGTCTGTGTAGAGTTGGAGCACGGTTTAATAATACTGGTCTATCTTGGATAACATCTTCTAAAACATCCCAAACTTCAACTGCTGCTCTTTCTACCATTCTCTTAGCATTTTTAATATTGAATGCTAATTCTCTTTTTACTAATTCTTTCATTACAAATGGTTTGAATAATTCAAGTGCCATTTCACGTGGTAATCCACATTGATAAATCTTAAGTTCAGGACCAACAACGATAACTGAACGTCCAGAATAGTCAACTCTCTTACCTAGTAGGTTTTGTCTAAATCTACCTTGTTTTCCTTTTAACATATCTGATAAAGATTTAAGTGGTCTGTTTCCAGCACCTGTAACAGGTCTTCCACGTCTTCCATTGTCTATTAAAGCGTCTACTGATTCTTGTAGCATTCTCTTTTCATTTCTTATGATAATGTCTGGACCTTCAAGTTCAATAAGTCTCTTTAATCTGTTATTTCTGTTAATAACTCTTCTATATAAATCATTTAGATCAGAAGTCGCAAATCTACCACCATCTAATTGAACCATTGGTCTTAAATCTGGTGGAATAACTGGTATTACTTCTAGTACCATCCATTCTGGTTTATTTCCAGATTCAACAAATGCTTCTATTGTTTCTAAACGTTTGATTAATTTTAAACGTTTTTGAGAAGTAGCTGTTTCAAGAGCTTTTCTTATTTCTTTTTCTTCTTTTTCAAGATCAACTTTAGCAAGTAACTCTCTAATAGCTTCTGCTCCCATTCCAACTACGAATGAATCTTCACCGTATTTTTCGATTGCTTCTCTATAATCTTTTTCAGATAATATTTGCTTGTATGAAAGTCCTGTATCCTTTGGATCCATAACTATGTATGCTGCAAAGTATACAACTCTTTCTAAAGCTTTAGGAGAAACGTCTATTATAAGACTCATTCTACTTGGAATTCCTTTGAAGAACCAGATGTGAGACACTGGTGTTGCAAGTTCTATGTGTCCTAATCTTTCACGTCTTACGCTTTTCTTAGTTACTTCAACACCACATCTATCACATATAATTCCTTTATATCTTATTTTCTTATATTTACCACAATAACATTCCCAGTCTTTTGTTGGCCCGAATATTTTCTCACAGAATAATCCGTCACGTTCAGGTTTTAGGGATCTATAGTTTATTGTTTCTGGCTTTTTAACTTCACCCTTTGACCATTCTCTTATTTTGTCAGGAGAAGCTATTCCAATACTTAATCTATCGAATACTTCTGGATTTACATTATTATTTTCTGCCATTATGCTTTTTCTCCTTCCCTACTACTAAACTTCTTCGTCATCAGCGAAATCGTCATCTTCTGCAAGTTCGTATGCTTCTTCGCCGTCTTCATCTTCTATACCCATTCCAGAATCGTCATCTAAAACATAGCTTTCAGGATCTATGTCTGTAGTTTCGTAATCTGCAGGTAATATTGTTTTTTCTGTTAAGTCTACAGTTTCTCTAACTTCAACTTCATCATTGTGATTGTATAATTTCATATCTAAGCCTAAGCTTTGTAGTTCTTTAATTAACACTCTGAATGATTCAGGTATTCCTGGTTCTGGAACACTTTCACCTTTAACGATTGATTCATATGTTTTTAATCTTCCTGAAACGTCATCTGATTTAACAGTTAATATTTCTTGAAGAGCATATGCTGCACCGTAAGCTTCAAGAGCCCAAACTTCCATTTCACCAAATCTTTGTCCACCAAATTGTGCTTTACCACCAAGAGGTTGTTGTGTTACTAGAGAGTATGGTCCAATTGAACGAGCGTGAATCTTATCATCAACTAAGTGGTAAAGTTTTAACATATACATGTACCCAACTGTAACTTCGTTATGAAATAATTCCCCAGTTCTACCATCTCTTACTGGGAACTTACAAGTTCCGCTTAAACCAGCTTGTTCGAATAATTTTTCGATGTCTTCTTCCTTAGCGCCATCAAATACTGGTGTTGCAACTTTCCATCCAAGTTGTTTTGCTATGTAACCTAGGTGTACTTCAAGTACTTGACCTACGTTCATACGAGAAGGTATACCAAGTGGGTTTAATACGATTTGAAGTGGTGTACCATCTGGTAAGTATGGCATATCTTCTCTAGGTAATACTCTAGAAATGATACCTTTGTTACCGTGACGTCCACAAATCTTATCACCAACAGATATTTTCTTCTTTTGAGCGATGTATATTCTTACAACTTTGTGTACTCCTGGAGCTAATTCATCAGAATTTTCTCTTGTATAGATTTTAACATCTATAATTGTACCAGCTTCTCCGTGTGGAACTCTAAGCGAAGTATCTCTTACTTCTCTAGATTTTTCACCGAATATTGCTCTTAATAGTTTTTCTTCAGCAGTAAGTTCTGTTTCACCCTTAGGAGTTACTTTACCAACAAGGATATCTCCAGGTCTTACTTCTGCACCTATTCTTATAATACCGTTTTCATCTAGGTCTTTTAACGCATCATCACCAACGTTTGGTATTTCACGAGTGATTTCTTCAGGTCCTAGTTTAGTATCTCTAGCTTCACAGTCATAATCTTCGATATGAATAGAAGTTAATACGTCATCTTTAACTAGATCTTCAGAAATTAAGATAGCGTCTTCGTAGTTATAACCTTCCCAAGTCATGAAACCGATTAGTATGTTTTTACCTAATGCCATTTCACCTTGTTCAGTCGAAGAACCGTCTACAAGCACATCACCTTTTTTAACTTTTGTACCAGAAACAACTATTGGTCTTTGGTTTAAGCATGTACCTTGGTTAGAACGTTTAAACTTAGTTAATAAGTGTTCTTCTTTACCCATTTTACCTTCAACAACAACTTTGTCTCCATCTACGTATGTAACTACACCATCTTGGCCAGCTACTATACATGTTCCAGAGTCTTGTGCTGCTTTATATTCTATTCCTGTTCCTATAATTGGAGCTTCTGCTTTTATTAATGGAACTGCTTGACGTTGCATGTTAGATCCCATTAGCGAACGTTTAGCGTCATCGCTTTCAAGGAATGGTATCATTGCTGTAGCAACAGATACTAATTGTTTTGGAGATACATCCATGTAGTCAACTCTATCTGGAGATACTTCAAGGATTTCTCTTACGCATCTAACTTTTATTTTCTTGTTTACAAATCTACCTTCAGCATCCAATGGTTCGTTTGCTTGAGCGATTATGTAATTATCTTCAGTGTCTGCTGTCATATATTCTATGTCATCAGTTACTTTTCCTGTTTCTTTATCTACTCTTCTATATGGAGCTTCAATAAATCCGTATCTATTGATTCTTCCATATGTAGGAAGTGAAGATATAAGTCCTATGTTTGGTCCTTCTGGAGATTCAATTGGACATAGTCTTCCATAGTGAGAATAGTGAACGTCACGAACTTCGAAACCAGCTCTTTCACGAGTAAGACCTCCAGGTCCTAACGCAGATATTCTTCTCTTATGTGTTAACTCAGCTAGTGGGTTAATTTGATCCATGAATTGATATAATTGGCTGCTTCCAAAGAACTCTTTGATTGCACCAACAACTGGTTTGATGTTTATTAACATTTGTGGAGTTGTAACATCCATATCTTGAGTAGCCATTCTTTCACGAACAACTCTTTCAAGTCTTGTTAAACCAATTCTGAATTGGTTTTGTAATAATTCACCAACACATCTAACTCTTCTGTTTCCTAAATGGTCGATATCTTCAATTTTACCCATACCATTGTAGAAGTTTACGAAGTAGTTAATAGATGAAACGATATCATCAAATGTTACGTGTTTTACAACTAGTTCTTCTCTTCTCTTCTTTATTTCTTTTTGTAAAGCTTTTTCATCTTTACCTTCCATTTTTTCAACTATTTCTTTTAATACTGGTAAATGAACATCTTCTTTGATAACCATTTTATCTACTTCAATACCAAGATATTTAGAAATGTCTACTGTATTGTTACCAATAACTTTTACTTTCTTTCCGTTCTTGTCTACGTATACAACGTTGATACCAGATTGTCTGATGTTTTCAGCAACATCTGCAGTGATTTTTTCACCTTTCTTAACGAATAATTCACCTGTTTCTCCGTTAACAACATCTTCAGCTGCTATTTCACCAGTAATTCTAGTAGCAAGATTTAATTTCTTGTTGTATTTATATCTACCAACTCTAGATAGGTCGTATCTTCTTTCATCGAACATTAAACCATATAATAGTTGCTCAGCAGCATCTACGTGTAAAGGTTCACTTGGTCTTAATTTCTTATAGATTTCAAGAAGTGCTGCATTTGTAGTTTTAGATGGATCTTTTTCAAGAGTAGCTGCTATTAAATCATCTTCAAATAAATCTAATATATCAGCATCTTTTTCGATACCTAAAGCTCTTACAAATGTAGTTATAGGTAGTTTACGTGTTCTATCTACCTTTATCCATAACATATCTTGAAGGTCTGATTCAAATTCTAACCATGTTCCTCTGTTAGGCATAACTGTTCCTGTAAAAGTAATTTTACCAGTTTTGTCCTTTATTCTATCATAATATACACCTGGGCTTCTAACTAATTGGCTTACTACAACTCTTTCAGCACCATTAATTATGAATGTTCCGTTCTCTGTCATTAGAGGGAAATCACCCATGAATATTTCTTGCTCTTTGATTTCGCTTGTCTCTTTGTTTAATAGACGCACTTTAACTTGCAAACGAGAGGCATAAGTAGTGTTCCTTTCTTTTGCTTGTTCAATAGAGTATTTTGTCTCATCTTCTAATCTATAATCAACGAACTCAAGCATTAAATTTCCTGAGTAGTCAACTATTGGAGATATGTCATGAAAAACATCTCTAAGTCCAGAATCTAAAAACCATTTATAAGATGATTTTTGTACCTCAATAAGATCTGGCATGTCAATAACTTCTGCGATTTTTGAAAAACTCTTTCTTGTTGTTTTTCCATTTTTTACTTCGTGAACCACTTCAAATTCCCCCTAAAAATATAAGTTTATTTACATAAAATATTCGTATAAACGACAAAAAGTCAAACTGATTTTACCCTAAAATCAATTTGATTCAAACATATTTACTTTTACTCCGTTACAAATATTTTTTTCAACAATTGTACCATCCTTAAACACTTTAGTTTACATAGTTTTTCGAATGTTACGATAAACATTTCGTATATTTTATCACACAAATTATTGTTTGTCAACGAAAAAATGTTATTTTAAGCACATTTTTCCACTACCGTCAAGCTTAATATACGAACTTAACATCTAATTTGAATTATATATCGTTTTTTACTTTAATTCAAGCCATTCTTAAGAACTTTCTAATTATTTTTCTATTCTATTATTTTCTCTTTAATTTTTAGGCAAACCATAGTATAATAACATAAAGTTAAAGGAGGTATTTATGAACTGTATAAGATTACCACTTAAATATGTTAAAAACGCAAGAGATTTAGGAGGATATTGTACAAAAGACAATAAGATTACCAAATTTAAGACATTTGTTAGAAGCAGCAGGCTAACAGACTTAACAAAAGAAGATAACGAATTCTTAAAAAAATACGGAATTACAGATGTTATAGACCTTAGAGGTGTTACTAAAATACAAGCAACATTTGTTAGTGATGATAACATAGATGGAGACTATTTCAAATTCTACTATCTTCCACTATCTAATAAGGAAAGCGAAGATTATTCTAAAGCACATGAATTAGAACCAAATTTTGATTTCGGCGAAGCATATAAATTTATGCTAAACAACAAAGAAAAAGTAAAACAAATATTTACCGTATTTGCAGAAGCAAAAGGCGGCGTACTATTTCATTGTACCGCAGGCAAAGATAGAACAGGTACTGTAGCAGCATTATTATTAGGCTTATGTGGCGTAGATGATTTAGATATAATAGCAAACTACCAAGTAACAGAAACATATATTTCAGGTTCTACTTTCTTAGATACATATGCAGAAAGCGTACAAAAATCTGACGCCAAATATATTAGAACGTTAATTATGAGATTAAAAGAAACATATGGAACATACGAAAACTATCTATTGAGCTGTGGTTTAAGCGAAAAAACATTGAATAAGATTAAAGATAAGTTTTTAGAAAATTTTGTGGTGTAAGGAGAAATTTATGAAAACATCATTAAAAAAAGTATTAACAACAACTATGTGGATTCTGTTTATTATTTCATGTATTTTCATATTTTCCATTTTTCTATATTTGTATAAAGTTGGCAAAGACTGCGGAATGGGGAAATTTCGTTCATTTTCAACCGAAGCATACGACATTTTTGCTAAACAAGATGAAATTATGCCAACAACCGAAGAGATTGGGAACTATACTAAAATAACAACCGAAGAATATATACATCGTATGCTTTTTATGGATAAAGAAGTATATATACTAAACGTACAATATGAACTAAACGAATATCAAAAGCAAAAAGAAATTTTAGAAACAAAATATACATATCAAACTGACTTTATAACCCAAGAATATACAGAGTTGCCCGAAATATTTCCAAGCTTTATAACAGGCGGATATGTTTTTAGAACACTTTCGCTAGAACATTATAATCTAACCTATCCAAAACAATTGTATTTTATAGGCAAATCCGATGCAACAAGAGAAATAGTATATATCGTATTTTCCGACACTGATTTAGACTATATCTCTAAACAGCTAAATGATTTCTTAAAGCGAGAATGTGATTGGAAATATTTTAATAAAATAAAAAAGAGCGGTTAATCCGCTCTTTTTTGGTGTACCAAAAGGGACTCGAACCCCCAACCTTCAGATTCGTAGTCTGATGCTCTATCCAGTTGAGCTATTGGTACTGACGAAAGTTATTATACAACAGAATAAATAAAAAAGCAAATAAAATATTGAAAATAGCATAAAACTTAAGTATAATTAGCTTAAACTTGCTTCCGTAGCTCAGTGGATAGAGCAGCAACCTCCTAAGTTGTTGGTCGGACGTTCGATTCGTCTCGGGAGCACCATCACATTTGTGATTACGAGGTATATTATGAGAAAAATAAAATATTTAATTAAAAGAGTTTTTGAAATGGACTTTAAGGCTATGTTTAAGACAGCCAAAAGAGTTAGCAAGATAGCAAAGAAACCATCTATTGTTATCCTTTTTGATATTATCTATTGCGGGTACAAATATATGGCTGGATATGTAGATTATGAAGTATTCTGTTTCTACAACCTAAGCAAAGCCCAAAGAGAAACAATGATAACTCGCGGTATCAACAACCGTTTTGTACAAACTCTAAACGATAAAAACTACACAGATTTATTAGACAACAAGTTACAATTTAACGAGAAGTTTAATAAATTCTTAAAAAGAGATTGGTTGGATTTAAACAAAGCTTCTTACGAAGAATTTGAAAGCTATGCTAAATCCAAAAAGAACTTTATTGCAAAACCAGTAGATCTTGCATGTGGTAGAAATATAATTAAAGTAGTTATTGAAGATAATACAAATCTTAAAGAGTTATACGATTCGCTAATAGAAAACAAGCAATTACTACTTGAAGATTATATTATTCAACATCCAGAAATGTCTAAGATTTATCCTACCGCAGTTAATACATTAAGAATTGTTTCTGTTACTAAAGACGGAAATACACATATAATGTTTAGAAGTATTCGTATGGGAAACAGTGGAAATGTTGTAGATAACTTTAATCACGGCGGACTATTTACAACAATAGAGCCTGATGGAACTATTGTTAAACCAGCTGTAGATAAAAAAGGAAACATATACGAAGAGCACCCATATACAAACACAAAACTTATTGGTTTCAAAATTCCAATGTTTGAAGATGCTATAAACTATGTAAAAGAAATGTGCAAAGAAATTCCGCAAGTTGGATATGTTGGTTGGGATATTGCCATAACAGGAAACGGACCACTTGTAGTTGAAGCCAATCCATTCCCTGGGCACGATATTTACCAATCTAAAATACATATGAACGAAGATGGAACTGGAATGAGACAAGAATTTGAAAAAATAATATTCGGTTAAAAAACAGCTAGGTTTTACCTAGCTGTTTTCTTTCTATCTCTTAATTCTTTGAAAAAATCTTTTATTATCCTTTCGCATTCCTCTTTTAATATTCCTTGTTCAAATTCTACTTTATGGTTGGATTTTATTTCAAAGGCATTTGCTACACTTGTAACAGCACCATATTTTTCATCACTAGCACCAAAGCACACCTTCTTTATTCTGGATTGAACTATCGCACCCGAACACATTAAACAAGGTTCAAGCGTTACATACAGTTCACAATCTTCTAACCTAAAATTATTTAGCTTTTTACACGCTTTATCTATAGCAACAATTTCAGCATGCTTTAAACTATTCATTCTAGTTTCTCTAAGATTATGCCCTCTTGCTATTATTTTATCTTCTTTAACTATAACAGCACCGATTGGCACTTCATCTTTTAAAAGAGCTTTTTTCGCTTCTTTTAAAGCTTCTCTCATATATTTTTCTTTTTGCATATTACCACCATTACAGTTTATAACAAACCTTATCTCTTTTATCTCCAGCAAGTTCTGGATAATCGTATGTCTCAGAAGGTAAATGATCTTTTGTTATTTGCTTACTTCCCATTAAAAAATAGTCATATCTTATTTGTTCCTCCGCACCAACCGGGTCATCCCAAGTAACATCTACAGCATACCATTCTCCATCCAATTTAACATAGTTCCACGCATGGCCTTCTGCTCTTTCTAATACGTCGCCGCCTCTTCCTATTATACATATACATTTAATATTCATTCTATCTAATATATATTTTAGAGCCCTAGCATATCCAGCACAAACACACACTCCATCTATTAACGCACCGCGTATATTAAACATATCCGGATTCGCAAACTCCACATCATATCTACAAGTTTCAACCAAATAATCATGAACAGCCTTTACTTTATCATAGCTAGACATTCCTCTTGTCATTTTTTTAAGTTTGCGTACAACTTTTTTCATTTTACCTTCAATAATACCTATTTGAAATCTATTCTTATATCCATGAACATAATATGTTCCGTTTGCTCCAGGATCCATATATGTTTTTGTTCTTTTTCTCACACCTCTATGTCTAGATAAAGTATTTATATACATTTTATTTTGGTCTATATAAAATACATCTGGATTATCATAAAGATAAGCCCTTATTGCCTCTGCATAATAATTGTCTATTTTTTCCGTTCCACTCTTCCACTTCAACAACCACGAAAACGCATACGAAAATTCTATTTTGGCCTTACCATTTTTCATACGCCATTTATTTCTTTCAAATTTTCTATATATTTTCTTTTCATATCTATTCAAATGAAAATAATAAAATCTATTTGTAAATATCATATATTCCTCTCTTATTTATATTATTAGCAACAGTAGTATCACCAATAATATTATTCTGTATAATTCCTTGTTTATTATCAACTTTAATCTATTTTTCTTTATAAGGTTTTCCACATTATTCACATTTTCCTTGGTAATATCCTCATCACCTATTTTAGAAATGTTCTTTTTTATATAAACACTCGCTCTTTTATATGCATTATTATCCATAAATAATTGCAATCCTAAAGATAATAATATAACTAACGCAGTTAAAAGACATACGCCTCTAGATTTTCCTAAAATTATCCTAAATAATATTGTCATTCCAAACATTATCAAACTAATGTTGGTTAACATCAATAACATAAAATGCAACAAGTTGGATTGCTTAGAACTAAAATATGATTTATACATCGATACTAATTTAAGACAAAAAGGATTAGCATCTTCTAATCCTTTTTGTTTACTTTTAACCGTCGAAGATATATATATAGTATCCGATATAAAACTATACTTCTCATCCTTTACACCGCTACTTATTTCAACTTTTGTTTTGCTACTCTTTAGTAACTTTAACATGTTTTGTACTTGAAATGATAAATTCATAATTAAAACTCTATTATATCCTTCATTCCATCATTTATTATTTTTTGCATATCTGCTAATAATACATTTAGGCGAATTTCTGCTTGAAAGAATTCAGCGCCAAGTTCGCTTTGTATAATTAAAGAATATAATTGTTGCATTTCTTCTTTGCTTTGATCAGACATAGGAGTTCCATTAATATATTGTTTTTGATACTCCATTTGTTTATTTCTAAATGTATCAATCTTTTCTTTTAAAACAGCATCTTCTTTGACTCTTTTCTTTAAATCCATATATTTTTTGTATTCTTCTGTTTCTTTAAAATTTCTCACTAGTTCATGTACTTTATCGTAAAAATTCATAATAACCTCCTACTCTGCTCTTTCATCGGCAACTTGCTCCATTTCTTCTTTTGTCTCTTCGTTTTCGTCGTAATTAACAAGTTTTACCACCCATTTGTATACAGCCATTTTATCTTCAGATATTTCACGTCCAAATGTAAACATCGCCAAATAATATGTTTGAGTTACTGTAAAAACCATTAATACTATAGACACGATCATTCCTATTAATTTTGCTTTCGCATTCGGAACTTCTTTTAACTTAGGCATAATCATCCTCTCCTGTGGTCATTATACTACATATGCTTTTGGCTTGCAATACTTCAAATTACATTGCTTCACATAGTTTTTGTTTATACATCGTCACTTTTTTGTTTCTTCTGCATATACTTTAATAAATAGATATAAGGAGATGATTTTGTGAATAATCTTTTAAATTCCAATTTGTTAAACATGCTAGCTGGTGTAGACAAAGAAAAACTAGAACAAGTTTCTAACATCGTAAAAAACATGTCTAAAGATGATTTAAACAACCTAGTAAGAATGTTGGGTATGAACAACAATTCCCAACAAAACCAAAATAATAATTAAATGAATACTCCTAACGAAATACCTAACGACTCCTCAAATCCAATCTTAGACATTGTTAACTCAATCCAAAGTAAATTAAACGAAAACACTCAAGAAGAACAAACTATTCAAAACACAAACAATCCAGATTTTAATAACTTGGATATCTCTAAAATAATAGGAATGTTAAACCCAAACAAAACAACTACTGCTAATTCTACCTCAACACCTCTTAGTTCTTTAGGAAGTTTAGACTTGAGTTCTATTATGAATTTCCAAAACATATTAAGTGGTATGAGCACTCCTGATCCAAGACAAAATTTGCTTTCCTCATTAAAACCATTCTTAAGAGAAAATAGACAAAAGAATATAGATACCTACATCTCTCTTTTAGGCGTTATGAAAGCTTTTAATATTTTTAACGGTAAGGATCGTGATTAAAAATGTATTACCCATTTTACAACAACCCTTTTTATTATCAATCTAGAGCATATATGAATAATATGTGCTCTTCTAATCACATCTATGAAACTTATCCAAACGAACAAATTACAAATGAACCAACAAATAATATAAATAAAAATGAAGCATTAAAAAACAATGTCTTTTCAATTAATAATGACAGAGTTGAATTATTTGGAATCAGTATTAATATTGATGATTTAATAATTCTAATAACATTGTTTTTTATGTTTAAAGAAAATCAAATAGATTATAGCATCGTAATAATACTAGCTATCATCTTATTTGATCAAAAATAAAGTTTCATCCTTAATAGGAATCTCTTTTTTATAAAATTCTACTAAAAGTCTGTCTATCTCTCTGCTTGTCTCCAAAACTTCCCCATATGGTCTTTTCTCTAACATTTGTCTATCTAACTTTTCTCTTAGTATGTTTATTTTGTTTAGCATGTTATTCACTCATCCCTCACACCAAATTTATAACATTTTTATTTTACGCTGTCAATAATTTTGCACCAACAATCGACCGCAAGTTTCGCTATTTTTCGGCATTTTTCGACATTTTGGCATAAAAAAAGAGAGAGTCCTGTCCGCGACTCTCTCTTGCTTTATAGACTGTTAGATAAGGATTGGGATATCCTGTACATCTACGGGGCGTTATACCCATTCGTAACATTCCCGCCTAGAAAGGAGTGTTATATAGTATAACTTTGCAGTCTTCCCCGCTGACATCTTCACGTGTTCCCGCACGCTTGTGCCATTCTCATTGAATAATCAAGTCCTTTCGGATACATCGGATTATCCAACATATTTATATCAAAGTGTGTTTCTACTAACGGTTCTTAGCCGTCGATTAAGGTTTCATTGTCCTCTAGTGCCAAGCGTTCGCTCGCCGCTACTAACCTATAGCACCGCCCGTGGTCGGGCTTCGTAGACACTTGCAATAATCGAATGTGAAACACTACTCTAACATACAACATGATACATAGTTAGTATCAACTAAATTGTCAGAACGTTTTCTATTATACACATTAAATATTATTTTGTCAAATGTTTTTTGAAAAAACATAAAAAAATTAAATCCCTCTTATTAAGGATTTAATTTTAACTTATTATATTATTTCTTCTTTTCTGTAACTTTAGATACAACCATATTATCTTCTCTTAAATTTTCTTTTATAAAATTATCTACTTCTTCTTTAGTTATATCTTTTATCACATTTGCCATTTCGAACACATCTGTATCTTGAATTATGCTATCTATTACAGTTCTATGGATTCCCATAAAGTTTTCTGCATCATAGATTAACTCTCCCTCTTTTTTCTTCTTAGCTATTTCGAATAGTTTCTCATCTACTCCATTTTCTCTTAGTTCTTTAAAGTACTCTTTTATTTCTTTTTCACATTCTTCGTGTTTTTTAGAAACCGCAAATAAAATTGTGTGTGAAAACTCTTTTCCAGATTCATATGTTATTTCTACTGGTTCCGTTATAATTTTACTGTTAAACATTTTCTCATGGAAATCTGACAACGGAGAAAAACATACATCATCTATTATTTCCATTATTACCGTATTTCTTGCATTAATCTTTCCGTCACGCTTTTCATGTTTAAATCCCATACAAATATATGGCATATACACATCAAGTTTCTTTTCAATTCTCTTTTCTGCTATTTCTTTAGGTTCTTCAAGTATGAATCTTTCAACTGTTCCTGTTTTTCTATTCACATTTTCTTTGAAAAAGCTTTCAATTTGGTTGACAGTTTCCACTTCATCCACATCGCCAATTACAATTACAAACATATTCGCAGGATTATAGAAAGTATTGTAGCAAGAATATAACGCTTCTTTATCTATTCTATATACAGATTCTACTGTTCCACCTATATCTACATTTAGCGGGAATTTTTGGTACATAGCTCTTAATACATTATAATATGCAACCGAACTTGGTTCATCTTCATACATTTTTAATTCTTGTGCTATTATACCTTTTTCTTTTTCCACATTTTCATCTGTAAAATATGGAGTATTTACAAATTCTAATAATTTATTTAAGCATTCTTCGTGCTTAGAACTTGTTTCATAGAAGTATACAGTATGATCAAAAGATGTATATGCATTTGAGCTAACACCCATTTTAGCAAATACGTCTAGTGCGTTTGCATCTTCTTGTTCAAATAGCTTGTGCTCTAAAAAGTGTGCAATCCCATCTTCCACTTTTAGTCTTTCACCTGTTGTTATATCTATAAAATCATTGTCTATAGAACCATAAACAGTTCCATACATACCAACCTTTTTAATGTAGCCTGGTTTCTTACAAACATATACTTTAAGGCCATTAGCTAATGTCTTTTTGTATATTTCTTCGCCAGTTTTTAAGTTCGCTTCTACTTTAAACATCAGCCTTACCTCCTAATAAAAAGATATTTGTTACAACTACTCTATTTGCAATTTCTACCACATCATCTAGCGTAAGCTTAGATATTTCTTCTATCATTTCATCAAAATCTACTGTTCTTCCAAAATATATTTCATTACTAAATAAACCTTTTGCTTGACCACCTTTAGAATCTTGCTTTTCTTTATATGCAGAAATTAAATTTTCTTTTGCCGCATTAAATTCAATATCCGAAACATTTCCGGCCTTGATATCTTCTAATTGTTTTAACATTACTTCTTTAGCTTTTTCGTATTTTTCTGGTGCTATTCCTGCAAACATACATACACTTGAAGCAAACATATTGTACATAGATTTTGCAAAGTATGCTAAACTTTCTTTTTCTCTTACATTTTGGAATAGTTTTGCTGCAGGTGTTCCGCCAAGAATGTTATCAAAAAGACGTGCTTTATATACATCTTCTGTTTTAACATCTTTTATTCTTGCACCTATACAAATTATACTTTGATTTATATCTTGTTCTTCTATTTTAGTTTCTATTTCGTTAGCTATTGCTTGTTCCACCAGCGGCTTAATATCTACTGTATGTTTTCCACACTTTCCACATATTCTAGCGTATATATCCTCTGCTAGACCATCCATATTCTCTAAGTTACCAACTGTAGCTACTACAATTTCTGCTTTAGAAATTACATCGTAGTAGTGTTTAACTAATTCCTCATTAGTTATTTTTTCTACATCTTCCATTGTTCCGTATAAAGGATAACCATAATCCGAGCCCTTAAACATTTCTCTTTCTAACGAATCTAAAGCATACTTTTTCTTGTTATCTTTTTCTTCTGCTATTCTTTCCATTAGACTTGATTTTTCTAACTCAAATGTTTTTACGTCGAACTTACCATCTACAAAGTTTGGTTCACATATTGCAGAGTAAAGAATATCTACAGCTTGTTCTAAAGCTTCTTTACCTGTATATTTTACATTTAATATTTCTATACCAAATGTAATATCGTAAGCGTTAGATACTTTTCCTACACCTGCACCAAATGATGTGTTGTATAACTCTGCTAATTTTCTTTCTAATTCTCTTTCTGTTTTATACTTGCTATTTGATTTCTTTAGCATCATAGCAAGAAGAGCATTCTTGCTCATGTCCTTAGCTGTTAGTGGTAACAACATATTAACTTGTGCAAAAACACTCTTAAATCTATTACTATTTCTAATAATTATATTTTTCATACTTGCTCCTTTTAGTTTTGTTTTATTTCCTCTTATATCTTATGCCTATTAAAGTTTTCCTAATTCTGCTTTAACTATATCAGATACTAATTTACCATCTGCTTTACCAGCTGTTTTTTCTCTGATGCTTCCCATTACTTTGCCCATATCTTTCATTCCAGTTGCACCAACTGCTGCTATAGCTTCTACTACCATTTTAACTATTTCTTCTTCAGATAGTTGCGCTGGCATGTATACAGATAATATTTCTATTTCTTTGTTAAGTTGATCTACTATATCTTGTCTTCCACCTTTTTCGAAATCTGCTATAGATTCTTTTCTCTTTTTAACTTCTTTAGCAACTATAGTTCCCATTTCTGCTTCAGATAATTCTTTCAAACCATCTTTTTCTACTTGAAGTATTGCTGCTCTAACCATTGTTATTGTTTCTTTTTTTAATGTATCTTTGTTTTGCATAGCTTCTTTTAAAGCTGCCATTAAGTCTTGTTTTAATCCCATCTTTTATTCCTCCTAAACTTTATCTTCCTTCGATGTTTCCTCTGGAATCATCGTACTTTTTCTCACTTTTATATCATTATATATGTAGCCTATTGCCCATATTATTATAGCAACAACTATACATATTATTCCTTGAACAGCAAAGCCACTTACTAATGTTACTGCTGTTATTCCTAAAATACTTGTTAAACCATATAATATTAATACTGCTTGTTTTTGTGAAAAACCATGTTTTAACAATCTATGATGTATATGCCCTTTATCTGGAGCTGTTATTTTTTGATGTTTTGCAAGTCTTCTTACTATTGCAAACAACATATCAAAAACAGGTACACCACAAACAATTATTGGAGCTATTATTGCTAAAACTGTATATCCTTTTGCCATTCCCATGATAGACACTGTTGCTAGTGTAAATCCCAAGAAATTCGATCCCGTATCTCCCATAAATGTTTTTGCTGGATTAAAGTTATATGGTAAAAATCCTATTGTTGCTCCTGCTAATGCTAAAGTTATTACTATAGCTTCCATACTTGCTCCAACTAATGAGAATATTACAAGTAGTGATATACTTGCTATTGCAGATATTCCCGCTGCTAGTCCGTCAAGCCCATCGATTAGATTTACTGCATTTGTTATTCCTAAAACCCATGCTAGAGTTAATGGGAATGACCATAAACCAAAATCTATTATATGTGGATATAAGAATGGTATTTTTACACCCGCTATACTTATTCCAAATACGTATATTACCATTCCGGCAATTAATTGGAATAAGAATTTGTATAAAGGTCTTAAATTTTTCATATCATCTACAAATCCCATTGATACTATAATTAATCCACCAAGCGAATATCCAATTAATTTTGTGTTTATATCCATGTTTAATATTAAACATAAAATACAAAATACAATTATTGTTACTGCCATACCAGCAACCATTGCTATACCACCAACACGCGGTGTAGGTTCTTTATGCACTCTTCTATCATCTTGCTTAGGATTATCTATAATCCCCATTTTCTTTGCAAATTTAATCGCAAAAGGCACTGTAAAATAACTTACTAAAAAGGATAGTAAAGTTAATGCACCATATATAATATATTCTCTCATATTTCACTCTCCACAATATGTGCTATTCTATATTTAATTTTTAGCTCATATATATTAATGTGTGTTTACCCCACTTAACACAGTAATCTTACCACAGAAGTAGGTTAAAGTCAATTAAATGGAATTGTTCCTAGTATTGTTATTTGTATATTTTTATATATTTATACAAACACACAATTTAACATTAAAATTGGTTGAAATGACTTTTAAAATAAGATATAATATTACCTTAGAATTGGAGGGAATTTTTTTGGCTATAAAAAAACAAACATTTATGAAAAGTGTTACTGTTGTTTTGGCCGCTCAGCTTTTAATAAAGTTTCTGGGATTTATATATAGAGTTATCCTTACAAATATAGAAGGATTTCAGGACGCTGGTAACAGTTATTACGGTACCGGATATAAAGTTTATGTATTTATTTTAGCGATTGCCACAACAGGAGTTCCTAATGCTATTTCAAAGCTTGTTTCAGAGAAGCTTGCTGTTGGTGACGCAAAAGGTGCTCATAAAGTCTTTAAGACAGCACTTAAATTATTCACATTTGTAGGATTATTCTTTGCAGGTATATTATTGTTCGGTTCAAATTATATTGCAACGAATATTCTTTCAAACGAAGGTGTGCGTTGGACACTTGCAACACTAGCACCAGCTGTATGGTTCGTTTCCATAGCTGCCGTGTTTAGGGGATATTTCATAGGAATGCAAAATATGTCTGCACACAGTAAAGCACAAGTTTTAGAACAAATTGTAAACAGTGTATTCTCGGTAATATTCGTATTACTTTTAACTGGCAAAAGTCCAGAAATAATGGCTATAGGTTCAACAGCTGCTACAGCAGTTTCATGTTTAACCGCTCTTATTTACTTGTATGTTTTCTATAAAAAGAACAGAAAAAGTATCTATGAGGCTATTAAAAACTCTGCACCACACATGCAAGACAGTACACGTGTTACAATTAAAAAAATATTAAGATATGTAATACCTATATCTTTTGCAAGTATAGTTGTTTCATTATCTGGAATAGTAGACATATTATCTGTTATGGAAGGTTTAACTAAATACGGTTATGACTTAGCTACAGCTAATGAAAAGTACGGAATTATTGTTGGTAAAGTAGATATTCTAGTATCTATACCACACACATTTAACGTAGCTTTTGTTACACCTCTTATTCCAATAATAACAGAACATATTGTTAAGAAAGAAAAACAAGCTGCACTAAACAAGATCAATTTCTCTATGAAATTATCTTCAATAATAGCTTTCCCATGTATGGTTGGTTTAGCAGTACTTGCTACTCCAATATTTAATACAGTATTCCCTAACGCACCGCTAGGTGCAACGCTTCTTCAAATAGAAGTATGGGCAATAATCTTCTCACTTATAGCTCAAGTATCTCAAGGAGCTTTAAATGGAATTGGAAAACTATTTGTACCTGGTATGTCAGTGCTTGTAGCAGCAGTTGTTAAATATATATTAAATATCAAATTAATACCAATCTATGGTGAAATTATTGTTCCAATAACAACAATTGTTTATCACCTAGTTAACTGTATTATAGTAACTGCGGTATTATACAGAACCCTAAGAAAGAAACCAGATATAAAGAACGTATATATGAAACCTCTTGTTTCTTCAGCTATAATGGGTATTGTAGTATTAGTATTATTTAATGTATTTAGCAGATTTGTTCCTACTGCAGTTAATATGTTAATATGTGTAATATTTGGAGCATTAATATATGCTATTGCATTATTAAAAATGAGAATCTTTAACAAAGAAGAACAAGCTTCTTTACCAAGATTCAAAAAAATATTTGATTTATTCTAAAAACTCTACCTAAACCGTAGAGTTTTTTCTTATACCCTTGTAAAATAGGGCTTTTATGAGTATAATATACATATATTTAGAGGTGATAACATGAAATCATTAGCAATAATTTTAGGAAAAGCTGCAATATTCGCTGGTAAAATTCTTAAACGCGGAAGCTCATTGCCTGGAGATGTTGCACTAAAAATAGATAAGAAGCTTTTAACAAAGCTGCAAATACCAGAAATTAGAATTGCTGTTACTGGTTCTTCCGGTAAAGGTAGTACTTCTAGTATAATAGCTCACATATATAGAAGTATGGGTTACAAAGTTGTACACAATGCATCTGGCGCAAACCTAACAGCTGGTATAACTACTACTCTACTAGAGAACTGTACACTATCTGGTAAAGTTAAAGGTGATGTGTTTGTATTTGAGATGGATGAAAGATATGCAAAATTTGCATTTCCTGACGTAAAGCCAACTCATGTAGTTATAACAAACATTACTCGCGACCAACCACCAAGACAAGGGCATGTAGATTTAGTATATAACGAAATAAAAAAAGCATTGCCAAAAGGCTCTCACTTGATACTTAATGGTGATGATCCATATCTTATGAAGTTTAATTTAGAAAACGAATACGAAACTACATATTATTCTTTAGACAAAACCAACTTATCTTATACAGACAGAAAATTTAAAAACTTAAATATAAATTACTGTCCAAAATGTAATGCTAAGTTAGAATATGAGTACTATCATTTTGAAAATCACGGAAAGTTTAATTGTCCAAAGTGTGATTTTACACATCCGGTATCAAAATACAAAATTACAAATATAGATTATCCTAACTTCGAAATGACAATAGATAACAAACATACATTAAAACTACAATATGATTTATTATATAGCGTATATAATACAATGGCTGCGTATACTACTGCTTGTACATTAGGATTAGATGAATCAGAAGTTGCTAAACACATTAGTGAGCTTAATGCTAATACAAAAATGTACAACCACTATAAATACAATGATAGTGATGTGTATGTGTTAAATAACAAAAATGAAAATAGCACTACATTTAACCAATCTTTACTTTTCACAGAAAGATTTAACGGTTCTAAAACTGTAGTAATTGGATGGAAAGAAATAAGCAGAAGATACGCATTTGATGATTTATCTTGGCTATATGATATAGATTTTGAAATATTAAACACACCTGATGTAAAAAACATTATTTGTGCTGGTCCTAATGCTTATGATATAGCTACAAGGTTAATTCTTTCAGGATATCCAAACGAACAAATCTACATCTTTAATAACTTAACTGAAGCAAAAGAAGCTGTAGATATGAACAAAACAGACTACATATTTGGAATTCTTAATTTTGACTATGTAGAACCATTTAAAACAACATTCGCTAAAAAGGAGGAAGTATAATGAAAATAACAATCGGACATTTATTTTATGACATACTTAACCTTTATGGTGAAAGCGGAAATATTTTAGCACTTAAATATGCCTTAGAAAAACAAGGTGTTGAAGTAGAAATTAAAGAACTATCTTTAAACGACGAACTTTATCTTGGAGATTTAGATCTTGTATATATGGGTGCCGGAACTGAACAAAACCAAATGCTTGCATTAGAATATCTAAAAAAATATCTACCATATATTTCACAAGAAGTATTAGGTGGTAAGTTCTTCTTAGTAACTGGTAATTCTGTAGAGTTATTTGGTACACATATTCAAGATGGTGAAAACAAAATAGAAACACTTGGTATATTCCATTACTTCACAGAAAGAACTACAGAAAGATTAGTTTCTGAATGTGTATTCAAACATAAAAAAGTAGATGATTTAATCCTTGGATTTGAAAATCATCAAGGAATTTTAAGAAAAGTATCTCTTCCAATGTTTGAAATAATCAAAGGATATGGCGAATCAAAAGACACCGGTGTTGAAGGTTTCAAGCATAACAGTTTTAGAGGCACATATCTTCTTGGACCAATACTTGCAAGAAATCCAAAACTTCTTGAATTATTTGCTAAAGAATTGATTAATAAAAAAGATAAGAATTTTCAATTCAAATCATTTGATTTAGAAATGGCTCAAGCAGCTCATGATAAATTTATGGATAAATACACTGACCTTATTGCAACATATAATGAAAAGGTTAAAAAATAGTCTAAAAAACAAGAACAACTAAGTAATTAGTTGTTCTTATTTTTATTATCTTTTCTTTGTCCAGTTATAAAATATATCTCTACTTATATTTAAATTTCCATTTATTCCTGTTCCAAGTTCTATTCCAGGTTTAATTGTTCCATGATAATCACTTCCACCAGAAATCATCATATTATGTTCGTGTGCCCATTTTTCTATTTCATTCATTTGAGCATCGGTAAATGTAGAATGATATACTTCTACTCCATCTATTTTATATTTCTTAGAAAATTCCTCAAGAAAATCTATTGTATTATCAAAAGCATATTGATATGGATGTGCTAATATTGCTATTCCATTTGCTTTTCTTATTAAATTTATAACTTCTTCTGGTGTTGGGCTAAATTTAGATAAATCTACAAACAATTTGTGGTTTGGATTTACTACCCCACCCCTAAAGAAATCTTTTAGCGAAACCATTAATTCTTTACCATAAACCTCTTCCGCTTTTTCCAAATTATCTCTTAAATAGTTGTATGCTTGATGTTCAGGAAATCCAGCAAAAACCATATCTCTCATTTCTATATCAAATCCATCTCTTTGCAAAGATTTCACTAGTTTTGACGCCATATAACGCTTTCTTGAGAGTTTATGTTTAGGTGTATAATAATTTAACATATATTCATTTATAACAGCTGGTTCTACACCATACCCTAAAATTTCAACAATTCTTCCTTTGTACGAAGTTGTTATTTCACAACCCGGTATTATCTTTCCTGAATATATACTTTTCCAATCTAACTTTTGTATGTCTAAATAGCCTCTACAAGTATCGTGATCGGTTATAGATATTATTTCTATGCCTTTTTCTTCGCATAACTTCAAAAGATTCTTAACGGTATCACTACCATCAGAATTTTTAGTATGCATATGAAGATCTACCATTTTATTTTCTCCTTTGTTATACATATATTCTAAAATATATCTAAAAAAATTACAATATTAAACTTAAGATATTTGTTTACTTTTCTTTAATATCTTTTAATATTATATCAACAAATTTACTTGCCGCATAATTTAACGCACTATTTTTTAGCGTTACTATACCTAGTTCCCTTTCTTCTATCTTTGGCATAACAGTTAATTCATAAATTTCTTCTCTTTCAAGTTCACCCTTTGCAAACTCTTTAGTTATATATCCTATTCCAAACCCCGCCTTTACAAACTCAGTAACCAATGCGTAGCTCACTATCTCAATATCCGGTTTAAATTCTATTCCATTAGATTTCATATAATTGTTTAAAAATGCTCTTGTATTAGAAGGTTCTTTTTGTGTTACTATTTTATGCTGAAGTAGTTCATTTAATGTATATACCTTCTTTTTATTTCCTTCTTTAGGCAAATACTTTTCACTTACAGCAAAAGTATCATGAAGCTTAGCACAAACAGTTATATCCATATCTAGCGCTTCTTTTGTTGGCAAATTGGTAACTAAAAAATCTACATATCCATTTCTCAAATCGCTCATAAGGTTTACTGTAAGCTCGTTTGTTATCTCAATATCTATATTAGGATACATCCTATGAAACTCTGCTATATATGGCATTAAAAAATGTTTAGATACCGTAGCACTTGCACCTATTCTAATTTTACCTTCTTCTAATTTAATAAGAGAATTAAATTTATTCTCGGCATTTCTAGCTTCGGTTAATATGTTTTTAACATACCCCAATAACACTTTTCCTTCTTCAGTTAAAGTGACACCTTTTTTAGTACGTATAAAAAGTACTCCGCCTAAGTTTGTTTCTAATGTGTGTATTGCCTTAGTTACAGCTGGTTGCGAAATATATAATTCCTCCGCCGCTTTAGTTATATTTCCTACAGTTGCTACTGTATAAAAAACTTTATATAAATTTAAATCTATATCATTCCCCATAATATCACCAAGATAATTATACTACTCCGTTTGTTAGTTTTCAAGCTTATCATAACTAATAGTTATGATATATATAAATATTATGTATTTGTGTTATGGGGTTTGCGGCGTTATACTGTTAGTGGAGGTGATAATATGCTAACAAATAATTATTTAGCGGTACTCGTATTTCAATTGAAATTACACATCAAATGCACACATGAAAAGGACTATCTCGTTGTAGATGACTCTTACCACAAGCAAATTAAAAAATGTATTGAAATCATCAAAGAAACAAATCCAGACATCGTTGTTTTCCCTGAAATGTCTGCCACCAAAGAATACGCAGATGCAATGCTTGAGCTTTCTAAAACTGGCAAGATAATTGTTTTTGGTAGCATCTACGCAGGAACAACCAACTACACTACAATCTATCAAAATGGCGAACTTTATTTAATCGCCAAAAGATTCCCTTGCGGAAGTGAACCCATGGTAAGATTTGCACCAAAGATTACTCCAAATGAATTCATTAAAGATTATCTTCATGAACATGAATTCTATGTTAAAGGAAATAAAGTATATATCCTTAACTGTTTGGAATATTACGAAACTGCATATCTTATTGCAAGAGATGCTGAACTTTCTAAAAACTTGTTTGGATTTATTGTTCCTTGTAGCAATTCTAATCCAACTGTATTTATGGATGAGTCACGCGCAATCCACAATCATAACGAATTTATCTACTCTTTTGTAGCAAATAGAATTCGTGGTGATGAAACCAATCGCTATGGAAGAAGCTATATCTTTGGTCCTATCCAGTATCATGAAAAGGATTGGATGAAGGAAGAAGGTATCGAGTCTCTTGACCATAATGCAAGCATCCTTACTCTGGATAAAGACACTCCTTCTTTTGCATATGGTAAATATGCAATTGGACGTGAAATCTCTAGGTTTGGAAGAAGCGATAACTACCTTAATACACCTTGTGGTGTAGTTACAAAAAATTTACTTTAACGGAGGATTTTATTATGAAAAAGAATATTATTATTGATGCAGGCCCTACAAACGAAAGAATCGACGCAGTGATGAAAATCACAAACATGTCTACCGGTGCTCTTGGTAGCATCATTGCAGACACAGTGCTTACCAATTTCGGCGACGAAATAGAAAATCTTTTCTACATCTCAACCAAGCTTTCGTATAAGCCGAGAGTAGCAAGCGATAAGATTAGATTCATTACTGTTGAATCTACAGATGATCTTATCCATACCTTAGATAATCTCTTCGCAAACTACAGAATTGATGCCATCGTACACTCAGCAGCAGTTGGAGACTACAAAGGCAGATATGTTGTTCGCGCAGAGGACATCGTAGATGAAATTGCAAGCGAAGATTTCACAAATCTTTCCGCAGAAGAAAAACGCGAAAAACTTATGAACATTTTCACAGCACCTAAGGCGGTTCTTCGCGATGAAAGCAAAATTTCTTCGTATGAACCTAACCTTATGGTTATGCTTGACCTTACACCTAAGGTTATTTCACGTATCAAAAAGTGGAGCCCTACAACCAAGCTTATTGGTTTCAAACTCCTTGAAGGCGTAAGCGAAGATGAGCTTTTCGATGTTGCAAGCAAACTTCTTCATAAGAACAAAGCGGATTATATCGTAGCAAACCTTCTTGATAGAATCGGCGGTGGGAAGCATTTTGCAATGATTATCAACAAGGATGGTATTCTTCATAGATGCAATACCAAACCCGAAATTGCAAATGTTATTTCACATCTTATCTTTGAATAAACAAAAAACATTTCACATTAAAACAAAAGGATAATGCTATGGAAAACAAGAAATATGATTATGTATCTAAGTTCTACTCTGGTTTTGCAGCAGTAAGAAGCGGTAACAAATGGGGATTTATTGATGAAAAAGGCAATGAAATTTGCCCTATCAAATATGAGTTCCCAGATAACAAAAGGCTGGGCACTTTTTGGGAAGGCTTTGCTGTTGCAGGTGCTCCAAATGGAAAGTTTATTGATATTTGCGGGTTACACTGCGAATGTTTAGGATTTGGATATATTAACACCAAAGGCGAAGAAATGTGTCCTTTCATTTACACTGCCGCTTGCGATTTTAATAACGGAGTTGCCTGGGTAAGAGATGAAAACATGAAGTGGTTACTCATCAACAATAAGTTCGAAACTCTTACTAAAAGAACTTATGATAGAATTCATGATTTCTTCTATGGCTATGCAGTTGTTGAACTTGATGGAAAGTTTGGTTTTATTAACAGCTCTGGAGAAGAAATTTGTGAAATAAAATACAAGTCTATGAGTTGCTTCAATGAATATGGATATGCTCAAATAACATTCCCTAACACCAAATTTGATAGAACTTACTGGATTGATACAAAAGGTAATGAATATTTTCTTTACTTTGATTCAAATGAAATGCAGCCTTTGAATTAAAAGTTACTACAAAAAAACAAACTGAACCGTTTCAACTATTGTTGATACGGTTCTTAATTTATATCTTCTATTATGTTTATTATATTTCTTCAGGCGTTTGTGGTTCAACAGACTTGTTTTTTACTTCTTTTTCTGCACTTTCTATTATTTCTGTTGCCGCTTCTTCTATAGTTTTACTTTCATCTCTAAGCTTATTTCTAAAAGTCTCATCGGTGCTCGGCTCATTAATAGTAGGCGCTGCTTCTTTACTTGATTCTGCTGTCTCGCCTTTAGTTAATGCAGTTTTTATTTTAGTTTTTATTTTATTTATAAATTGAATTACATTTGTTAATCCAAACCTTCTTTTTTTATCTTCTATCACCTGTGGCAATAACTCCGATGATGATATTTCTTCCCCTAGAATTTCCGGATGCATTTCACAAAATCTCGCTATCTCTACATATTCCATTTCGTATTTATCCGATTTAAACTCCTCAATTCTATCTTCATATTCCATATTATAAAAACTAATTTTTTTATTTTTATCTCTTGCTAACCAAAAGCTTACCACATCATATTTTGAAGTTATTATTTCACCTGTTTCTCTATTTCTAATTACACACACGCTTAACTGTTCAGGCGGAATTGGCATATCTGTATATGAATCATATGGTTTAGTTTCGTCTCTATGTTCCTCATCAATACATTCACCATTGAACATCAAATATACACCCGGGCCTTCCCAATCCTCAAAATCTTTTGCTTCTTGAAGTTCCTGAATAGCTTTTCTACTATTTTCGTCAAACGATTCTATATTAACATATCCCTCTGATATTCTACAATATTTTTCATATACCCCTTTGAACATTCTAGTTGCTTCTTCTGAACCAACAGAATATGAAACCTTTTCACCTATTCTATCGCCAATTATAGAACAATTTGCACCAAATTGGGGTTGTAAACCATTTTCTAAAATACTTCTTAAATGTTTACTTTTTGTAAAATGAAAACACTCTTTCATAAACGCTCTCCAATCATTATTAGTCTAATTATAACTATATAGTATCATGTACTTAACCTTTTAACAATACTATAAAAACAAACAACGACAAGATTCTTAAAAAATCTTGTCGTATTATGTTTGGCGGAGAGTGAGGGATTCGAACCCTCGCTGCCCGAAATTGGACACTAACTGTTTAGCAAACAGTCCCCTTCGGCCTCTTGGGTAACTCTCCATATAAATTAAGGAAGCCTTAAGCTTCCTTTATGTGGCGGAAGAGGTAGGATTCGAACCCACGGTGCCTTTCGACATCACCAGTTTTCAAGACTGGCTCCTTAAACCACTCGGACACTCTTCCTTAAGTACATGACTAATTATACCAAATTTATAATTAATGTCAAGACTTTTTTTATTATTTTATCTTTTTCTTTTTATATTTCCCGCCTTTATTTTAGCAAATATTACTACGAAGCCAACTATTATAAATATTCCACCAACAACTGGTGCAAAGAAACTAGCAATTTCTTCTGACGCAAGATATATTCTGTTTGGATTATCTTTATAATAATATACTCTTATTGATTGACCACTCATAAATTGATCACGATCTTTTGAAGTGTTTATTCTGTTAGTAAGCCTTGAATTACCTACATAATATTCAATTTCTAATTCTGCTCCGCTGCTTGATCCGCTTCTTGACCAAACGTGTTCTATTTCTGCCGTTATATATTCTTTATCATCTGCATTCGCTATTGTTCTTTTTATACTATTTATACCTGAATATAACGTAAACGCTCCTACTAACATACAAATAAATGCTATTAAAAGTACTGTTCCCCATGGAGTCGCCTTAAGTTGTTTATTAGATTCTGCTTTATATTTCTCTTTATTCTTACTTAAATTTTGCATAGCATCTTTCATTTCATTATATTCTTTCATTTTTTCTTCTATAGTCTTACCCATACCAGGTACGCGTCTAAAATCCATTTTCATATGTTTCCCCCTATACTCTTTTGTTTCT
>JAZRSA010000006.1:0-12461 GCA_045651205.1 Clostridia bacterium | reverse complement strand
TCTTCTTTTTTCTCTATTATATTGTCATCATCTACTTTAAGTGCAAAATATGGTTTATCTGTTTCTCCCTCTCTCATGAATATTACGAACGTGTCTGTATAATAAAAATATCTATTTCCTGCACTTAAATATTCCGTTGCCATACTTAATGAACTCTTTAAATTACAACCTTTTTCATTTAGATAGAAATTAACCTTTTGCACAACATCATACATAATTAATCCATTTGTATCTTTTATTGTTTTTCCATAAAGTTCATTATACTTTATTAAGCCATTTACTTTTACATATGGCATCAATATTTCATCATCATTTGTGAATTTCTTACTACCTTTATATTGCTCCGCTTTTTGTTTCATTACGTTATATATTTCATCAAAAGATTTATCTGATTTTGTCTTATATAATATAATTTCATCGCCTTCTTTTGTCTGTAATTTAACTGCAAATTCTTTATTCTCATTATCTCCTTCTTCATAGAATAAAACTTCTACATTTTTATTTAGTTTTTCTTTGCTTGCATTATTTATACCAAACCATTTTACATTTTCTACACCTTTACCAAACGGCTTATCTTCTTCATCCGTAAGATTATCAAAAGACTCCATAAATGTAAGTTTCTTATTTAGTTCAGCTTCTATTTTATATCCATTCATATCTGTTTTTGTTACATTTACAACATAGTCTTCTTTATCTAAATTTCCTTTACCAAACGAACTATTATTAAGCTCGTTTACTATATCTATACCTTCTTCAAATTCAATTTTTTCTTTCCCTAGAATGTCTTTTAATTCACTCCAAGCTAGATCCAATGTTCCTACCCAAAGATTATTTATTGTATTTTTGTCTATTGTGCTTTCAAAAGTAGGATTTATTGTTATTTTATAATTAGTATTAAACATTTTGTATATCTTAATTCCTGCAAATACTACACCTGTCATTCCTAACATAATTAACAGCGCTAAAATAAACACTTTTGTAACTTTATTCATATTATCTAATCCTTTCTTAAGCAGGATTTTTCTTAACTTATTTTTACCCCTATATATAATTGTTTTTGTGTTAGTTAAGGTTTGTCCAAGAATTTCAGCTGTTTGTTCATATGACATTTTTTCTATATATACAAGATATATGGCGTTTTTGTATTTGTCTTCAAGTTCATCTATAGCACTTAACACTTTTTCTTTATTCTCTTTACTTGCTATAACATCTAACAAATCTTCTTCTAAAACTTCTTCGTTACCACTAAAGTATTTATCCACTATTTCTTTTCTTCTATTTTCCTTATTTATATAATTAAGCGCTTTACTTTTTGCTACCAAATATATGTAATACTTAAAAGACACTTCATCTTTCTTTTTATTCTCAATTACATATATAAACGTATCTTGTACAATATCTTCTGCCTTTTCATAGTCCTTTACAATGTTATTTACAAAATACACTAATTTATTTTTATACAATGCATATAACTTTTCCAATGATTCATTATTTCCCTTTAAATATTCGATATATATCTTTTCATCTAAATTCTTTTCCATAATTACCTGCTTTCATATATACATAACAGTAATATAAAATAAAGTTGCAAAAAAGAAGTTAAAGCATTGCTCTAACCTCTTTTTAAGTCCCAATTTAATAACTGAGTTCACATCTTATACTAACTTGCCAGCAAGCTTAGTTCCACCTAATATGTGAAAGTGTATATGTTTAACTGTTTGTCCACCATTTTCACCGATATTAGTTATTACTCTGTAGCCATCTTCTAATCCTAATTCTTTTGCTATAACTGGTATTGCTTCAAATACTTTCGCTATATTTGTTGAATTAGTTTCATTTATGCTATTTGCAGATTCTATATGTTCTTTTGGTATAACTATTACGTGTACTGGTGCCATAGGATTTATATCATGAAATGCATAAACAAATTCATCTTCATAAACTTTTTTACTTGGAATATCTCCATTTAATATTTTACAAAATATACAATCCATAATTTACTCCTATTCTAGAATAGCTTTTATTCTTCTTACTCCTGCTGAACTTGCTTCTTCTTTTTTAATTACAAATTTACCAAGTTCACTTGTATTCTTAACGTGAGGTCCACCACATAATTCTTTAGAAACATCTCCAATTGTGTATACTGTTACAACATCTGGATATTTTTCTATAAACATACATTCTGCTCCAGATTTAATAGCTTCGTCTTTTGGCATCTCTTCTACTACAACATCTATTGCAGCTGCTATCCATTCGTTAACAAGTTTTTCTGCTTCGTTCTTTTCTTCATCAGATAATTTATGATCACATGAGAAGTCAAAACGCATTCTTTCTGCAGTTATGTTTGAACCTTTTTGATGTACATCTGGTCCAACAACTCTTTTAAGTGCTGCATTTAATAAGTGAGTTGCTGTGTGGTATTTAGTTTCCATTTCACCATTACCTGCTAGTCCACCTTTAAACTTAGCTTCAGAACCAGCTCTACTCTTTTCTTGGTGTTCTTTGAATTTTTCTTTAAATCCTTCTTCATCAACAGTTATTCCTTTTTCACTTGCAAGTTCTACTGTTAATTCTAATGGGAATCCGAAAGTATCATATAATCTAAACGCCATATCTTTGTTTATAACATTACCTTGTAATCTAGATACTTCTTTTTCAAATTCTTTAAGACCATTTTCTAGAGTCTTGTTAAACTTAGTTTTTTCTACTTTTAATACTTCTAGTACTACAGCTCTATTTGCTTTTATTTCACTATAGTATTCTTCGTATTTATCCATAATTAGATTTGCAAGAACTTCTTCCCAATTAGAGTTTACATCTATTTCTAGACCTCTTACATATCTAATAACTCTTCTTATTAATCTTCTTAGAATATATCCTTGATCTGTATTTGATGGTTTTATTCCAGATGGATCTGCAGATATAAATATTGCACATCTTAAGTGGTCAGCTATAATTCTCATAGCTCTTTCATTACCAGCATATGGTTTCCCTGCAATTTCTTCTATTTTAGCTATTACATCTTTCCATATTGAAGATAAGTAGTTGTCTGTAACACCTTCAAGTATTGCAGTTGTTCTTTCCATACCCATACCAGTATCTACGTTTTTACTTGGTAGTTCTGTAAAGCTCCCATCTTCTTCATGCATATATTGCATAAATACGTTGTTCCAAATTTCAACCCATCTTTCATCTGCTGGGTCAAAGTTTACTGGAACTTCATCTGTACTTCTCCAATAGAATATTTCTGTATCTGGTCCACATAGTCCTGTAAGTTCCATACTTGGCCACCAGTTATCTTCTTCACCCATATATGCAATTCTGCATTCTGGTATTCCACATTCCATCCAGTATCCTGCTGTTTCAGTATCTCTTTCAACAAAATCATTTCCTCTAAATACTGTTACTGCAAGTTTTTCTACAGGTATATTTAGAACTTTTGTTAAAAACTCAAAACTCCAATTTACTGCATCTTTTTTGAAATAGTCTCCTAAAGACCAGTTACCTAACATTTCAAAGAATGTATGGTGAGTTGTATCTCCAATTGCATCTAAGTCATTTGTTCTAACACATTTTTGGTAATCGCAAAGTCTAGTTCCCTTTGGGTGTGGTTGACCTTTAAGGTATGGTACTAGTGGTTGCATACCAGCTGTATTAAATAATACAGATGGGTCATTTTCTGGCACTACAGGTGCTGAAGGTATCTTCACATGTCCCTTAGATTCAAAAAATGATATATATTTATCTCTTAAATTAATTCCTTCCATTATTTTTCACTCCTAAAATTACTCTAGTATTATATATGAATTTATGCATAAAAGCAATATTTGGAAGGCATAATTACCTTCCAAATACGACATTATTTCATATTTTATTTTATTTTTTAATTTTGAGTATTCTTATTTAATTACAAATACAACTCCATTATCTAAGTTATTTGCAGTTATATCATAACCAAAAAGATTTACTGTCTTTTTTACAATTGAAAGACCCAGGCCGGATTGTCCCTTATCTCCCTTGACATATGGCAAGAAAATCTTATCTATTACACTTTCTTTAATTTTATCACCATCATTAAATAATGTAATCTCACCTTTAGTAACTTTTACAATAATACTACTTTTAGCATAGCGAACAAAATTACCTAATATGTTATCTAATACTGATTCCCAAAGTTCTTCTGTTCCTCTAAACATTTTATCTTCATCTTTTAAATCATCATCTACTTCTAGAACGCACTCAACATCGCCACGAATTAATTTATGCTTTTCAATACTAGCTATAATTACTTTAGCTATATCTACTTTGCTATTTTTGTGCTTTTCATTATCCTTCATGTAGTCTATTTTGTTTATTTGAAGAATTGTCTTTACTTGACTAGACAATATATTTGTTTCTTCTTCTATTACCTTTATAGCTTCTTCCTTTTCTATAACACCGTCATTTGCGCCTTCTATATAACTTTGTATTACAGATATAGGTGTTTTTAGTTCATGAGATAAATTTTGAAACATCATATTCTTATATTCATCTTTTTGTTTTAGCTTTATTTTAACTTGCTCAATTGTACCGTTTAATTCGTTAAGCTCATCATCTATAACAAACTCACGTCCTTCTACAACATCGTTTGTTATTATGGCTTTAGTTTTCTTCTCAAGTTTTTTTATTTTAGATACAACATATTGTGACCACATAAATAGCAATATTATTGTTGTTGCTATTGTTATTAGAAGCGTAGGTAAAATTATCCCTAAAAGTCTATCTTCTTGTTCTACTATATAGCTATCTGAAAGAAGTATTAAATTTTTAGAATTTTTTCTTTCTCCCCATAGATAATAATATGTAACTTTATTGTTTACAAACTTACCTTTTTCGTCGGTTGCTTTTTTTACTATTTCATTTGCACTAAGCCCAGGCACTTTTTCTCCTAAATTATCTGAAGAATATATAGCTCCACTTTTCATCACAGTTATAAAAGCAATATCTTCTCCCATTTTATTTGTACCCGGTTCTATATATTTTGCAGGTTGTTCTAAATGCTCATATATATTCATTTCATAATATGGCTTAAGAATGCTTGGAAGAATTATTCCTAAAGCAACAAGACATATTACAAGAGCAACTAGTGTTACTAACACTAGTTGTTTTGTCAAATTCATATTTTCTACTTTTTTTATTTTCATACCCATACTACGATAACCTATACCCATATCCATAAATTGTGTTTATATTTAACTTAGGCATTTTACCCCTAAGTCTACGAATAAGATCGTCAACAACTCTATCGCTGCCAAAATATTCTGGTCCCCAAACATTGTTTAAAATCTCATCACGTGAGAAAGATTTGTTCATATTTTCTAAAAACATCATAAGCAGGTCAAATTCAAGTGCAGTTAGCTTAATTTCCTCTTTACCCTCACTTACTGTTCTTTTATCTTTATTAACTAAATATTCCTCATAAACCACTTTAGAAGCATCTGTCTTGTATACTCTTTTTATGATATTTGCAATTCTTAACATTAATTCTTTAGGTGAATATGGTTTTGTAATATAGTCATCACTACCCATTTCAAGACCTATTATTTTATCTAGCTCTTGATCACGAGCAGATGTAAATATTACTGGAACAAGGGAATCTTTTTCCCTTATTCTTTTAATAATATCATATCCACTAATTTCATCACCTAACATTATATCTAAAATCCAAAGATGCACTTTTTCATTTACATCTAATGCTTGTTTGCCATTAAAACATTGAATTACTGTATAGCCTTCTTTTTCTAAATATGTTTTTACTAAATTGTTTAGATTTTTTTCATCTTCTACTAAACAAATATTATACATTTACCTCACCTATCTTTATTCTGCTAAAGCAAGTGTTACTGTAACTGTTTTATATTCTCCATTACGATATAACTTAACAGTTAATTTATCTCCTACTTTTTTCTTATTTTTTATTACGTTTATTTCTGTAACTGATGCTACTTTTGTTCCATCAACTTCAACTATTACATCTCCTTGGCGAATTCCTGCTAGTTCTGCAGCAGATTTAATATCTACAGTTTGAACATATACTCCAGGAACTAGATTGTATCTTTTAGCATCATATTCATCTATTTCTACTCCACCAATTCCTATATATGGTCTAGCAATTTTTTTGTTTGTTATTAATTCTTCAACTATTGGTAATACTTCGTTAATTGGAATTGAGAAGCCCATTCCTTCAACTCCTGCAGCCGCTATTTTAGCTGTATTTATTCCAATAACTTTACCACTAGAACTTACAAGCGGTCCACCACTATTTCCAGAGTTTATAGCTGCATCTGTTTGGATTAGATTGTATGTTGTACCTTCTGCAGTCATCGTTCTATTTACTGCTGAAACATATCCAACTGTTACTGAACCTGCAAATTCTTGTCCCAAAGGATTTCCTATAGCAACAGCAAGTTCTCCTACTTCAACGCCATCACTATCCCCGAATTCTGCTGCTGTTAATTTACCTGCTTCAACTTTTACTACAGCAATATCTGTAACTTCATCTCCGCCTACTACAGTTGCTTCTAAAGTATCTCCGTTAGATAATAACACTGTTACTTTTGCACTTTTACTTTTTATTGCTTCTTCAACAACATGGTAATTAGTTATTATATATCCTTCATTAGAATATACAATTCCTGAACCTTCTCCTTCTGCTTCAGTTTCTCCAAAGAATGTTTGAGCTTGATATGTTGTTTTTATTCCTACAACAGATGGTCCTACTTGTTTAGAAATTGCAACAACTGGATTTTCCACAGTTGCAAAATTATATGACGTAATTACCGAATTAGTAGTTCCGTTTCCTGTTTGTGCATTAGTTTGTATCTTATCTATACCCTTCGCATCTAAAACTAGTGTCGTAGCAAAAACACCACCAACAATTCCACCTACTAATCCAAGCGCAAGTGCTCCTAATTGCTTTCTGTTATTTCCACTTTTTTTCTCAACAAAATATTTTGTCTCTATTTTTGGTGCTACCTCATTCTCTTTTGTCTCTTTATTTTCTCCATCAAAAATTATCTTCATCTTTTCCTCCAGTTTTTCATTATATTATTAAATATATTATATATTATTTTTTTCACATAATTAACAAAAATACATGTTAAATTATGTGATTTTGTTACTATATTATATACCTTAATATTCAATATGACAAGAAAAAAGATAATACCACCTGGTATTATCTTTTATATAGCATTTTATTGTGTCTTTAAATTAAGCACCGTTTCTGTTTTATTACCATTTACATCTGTAATTACAATCTTTGTGTTATATGATGTAGCAGATGTAAGCCCAGTAAATGTATATGCATTACTTAATTGGTTCGTTAATGTTACTTTTTCTTTAAAAGAATATGCCTCTACTGGAGCTGTAGATTTCTTTATATAATATTCTACAGTAGCAGGATAATCCGTTTCTTTTAAATTTCCAAAAGTTAATGTTACTGTAGCCGTAGTATTAGTATATGCCATCGAGCTGCTAGCTATTAACGGAGCCTCAAAATCTGTTGAAACAAATATTTCATCTTCTGTAACTATTATATTGTATTTACTCGTATCTATATCATTTTTAATAATAGCATCATTTACAGCTGCCTCTAATTCTGAAAGCGTAGGCGACGTTTTTGCATTAGCATTATTCCAAACCACCCTCATTACCTCTTTAATTTGTTGTAAATTTGACGTTTTAGTTGTATTCCTTGCTTTTTTCATTATCTCTGAATCTTCTAAAAAAGAAATTACTATAGCAATCAAAATAGCCATAACCGTAATAGTTACCGCTAATATTATCATGCTAACACCACTTTTTCTATTCATCGTTTCACCTCTTAGTATATAAATATATTATTGCAAATTAGATGATTTGTCAAATAAAATAAAAAGAACGGTTAAACCCGTTCTTATAACTATTTTATACGCGTAGCATTTTCATACAACCAGGCTATTAATTTTGTATTCATTAATGCCGAATTTGTTTCATCAGAAAACTTTATTGTTGGTGTTTGTATTGGTATTAACATATCAAGTAACTCTTCAACAGAAGTATAATTGCCTGTTAAAAACTTAAATGTATCCTCTTCTGTAACAGCATACCACCCTTTTTGCGCACCTAAATTATTTTCCGGAATATAATCCAAGAAATATTCCACACTACCTACTGTTGATAATAAAACATTATCTTGTATTATAGTTAGTGCCAACGAAGAAATATTATACTCTCCTAATTCTGTTAATACTTTTGTTCCATTCGGATATCTTTCATATCCACTTTGTTCTTCATAATTAAAGACACCAAACACATCGTCATATCCACTTATATATTCTTTAAACTTCCATGTTGTACCTGCTAAGTTTGTTACCTTCCCTACATTAGGTTTAACTTCTATTCCCGTATCTGTTATGCTTATATTATATTTACTAACTTCTACACCTTGTGCTGCTATCTTTGTTAGTACTTCTTCTTTAAGTCTATCTCCTCTATAATTATCAATATAACATTCTGCCCATGCTAACGCTGCTAAATCTTGCACTTGCTTTTCATTTGTTGCTTTAGTTGCAACGTCTGCTCTATCTATTATTCCCGTATTGCTCATAGATATTACCACAGCTGCTGCTAGTATTATCATAACGATTATTGTTATTACTAATACTATTAATGATATACCTTTTTTCATTTGTTCCTCCTATACTATCTACCTTTTATGTATGCCATAATTTTAGGTATTATTTGTTTCTTTCTAGATAATATACCATCTAAGTATATTCCTTGATATATTTCTTTTAATCCTAACGCTTCTTTTATTCTTTCTTCGTTATATGGATCATATAATATGTATGAACCATTTGCTATTATATCTGTTAAGCACATAATTCCCATTGTATATCTTCTGTCTTTTAATATTTCTTCAAATGCTGCTATATACTCATCTTTCTTATCTAATATTTCTTCTGAATTTAATGTAAGCACTTGAGATACTGCAACTTTCTCCTTCTCTATTGGGAATATCTTCATATCTGAAGTAATAATTTCCTCTACTGTTTTACCATCAAGTCTTGTTCCAGCTTTAAACATTCTTGTTGCATACGTATCTATATCTAATTCTGCGATTCTCGCAAGATCTATTGCTGCTACTCTATCTCTTTCTGTAGTTGTTGGAGATGTAAATTTAAGCGTATCTGAAATTATACCTGAAAGTAATAATCCTGCCATATCCATTGGTATTTCCGTACCTGTTTCTAAATACATGTTATATATTATTGTACTTGTACTACCAACGTTCATATTTCTAAAGTTAATAGGCGCATTTGTGCTTAAATCTCCTATCTTATGATGGTCTACTATTTCTACTATTTCTGCTTCTTTAAGACCTATTGCACTTTGGTCTACTTCATTATGGTCTACAAGAATAACTTTCTTTCTATTTATATCTTTAATATCTGTTACTCTTATTAAACCTAAACATTTATTTTTTGAGTTTACAATTGGATAGTTATTATATCCTTGTTTACTACTTAATTCCATAAATGAATCTAAATAATCTGTATCTTTTATTCTTTCTATTCTTGCTCTTGTAAGTAGATTTTTAACATACCCACTCAAACCTATCATTTTTGTTGTATGGAACGTATCTAAATTTGTACTAATAATATTTACATTATTCTTTTTAGCTAATTCTAAATGCTTTTGTTTAATTTCTCTACCACCAACAATTATTAATAACTTAACTTTATTCTCAATTGCATACTCAATTACACTATGTCTATCCCCAACAATAACAATATGATGTTCATTTAATGCTACTGAATTTAATATTGTTGTACTTCTAAACGCCGCCGCATAAATCTCTCCATGGATTTCTTCATCACATCTTAGAATTTCTTTTCCTTCTAATGTTTCAAGTAGGTTATCATAAGACGTAGTAAGATGAGTAAAATCTCCTGAAATTAATTCGTGTGCTATCATTTTCATTGTAATTAAACCTAGTAATTGTTGACGTCTATTTACAATTGGAATACCTGTTATACTTTGTTTAAGTATCATCTCATAAGCTTTTTTAATACTTGCAGTATCTTCTACATAACAATCTTTATAGTAATCTATATCTTCTATTCTTAATTTAACATCGTTTAAGAATTCTGGTTCCTTTATATTAAAATAATCTAATACAAACTCTGTTTCCTTATTTAAATGATCTAGTATTACTGGTGTTGTATTATGCCCTCTTGTGTTCTTTAGATAAGATAATGCTATTGATGCCGCTACCGAATCTGTATCTGGTCTTCTATGACCAAAAACATATGTTGTATTTCTCATTAAATTTCTCCTTTTATGTTAATTTACACGTATATTCTACTATATTATATACTTTTTTGTCAATAAAAAGCGCCCCCTTAGGGTGCGCTACATTATTAATAGTTTTCTGCTTTAAGTTCGAAATATGCTTTTGGATGATCGCATACTGGACATACTTCTGGAGCTTTTAATGCTACATGGATGTGTCCGCAATTTCTACATTTCCAAACTTTAACATCTCCGTATTCAAATACTTTTCCTTCTTCTATATTTGCTAATAATTTTTTATATCTTTCTTCGTGTTCTTTTTCTATTTTACCAACAGCTTCAAAAAGATAAGCAATTCTTGTGAAACCTTCTTCTCTTGCAGTTTCAGCAAAAGAAGCGTACATATCTGTCCATTCATAGTTTTCGCCTTCTGCAGCATCTTTTAGGTTAGTCATTGTATCTGGCACTGAACCATCATGTAATAACTTGAACCACATTTTAGCGTGTTCTTTTTCGTTATCTGCAGTTTCAGTAAATATAGCTGCAATTTGTTCATAACCTTCTTTTTTGGCTTTAGAAGCATAGTATGTGTACTTGTTTCTTGCTTGAGACTCACCAGCAAATGCTGCCATTAAATTAGCCTCTGTTTTTGATCCTTTTAAATCCATTTTAATATCCTCCTTAATTTAAGCAATCCTTACAAATTCCAGTGAGAGATAAATCTATATCTGTCACCTTGTTTCCATCGAATTCTTCCACTACTTTTAACATATTCTCTGGTAGGTCAATTATATTACTACATTTAGTACATATAAAATGAGCATGTTTATCTTTGTTGTGATCATATCTATAATGTGTATCATCAACTTTAATCTTTCTTATTAGTTTCTCAATAACTAATGTATTAAGATTACGATAAACAGTACCTAGAGAAATATTTGGAATTTGCTGCCTAGACATTTCATAAATTTCTTCAGCAGTCGGATGTGAACAGCTTAAATTAACTATTTCACAAACCAAATCTCTTTGTTTAGAACTTCTCAAGATTACCTCCTAAATAGTAACGATTACTATTTAACACAATTATATTTTACCACATTTTTAAAATTTAGCAAGTGATTTTAGAAAATATTTATAATAAATTTGTATAAAAAATAAGAGCTAAATATTTTGCTCTTATTTTTATATGCATTTTAATTATTAGTTCACATTTGCATTAAAAACTTGTCCTAATACTTCAAAACTTTTTCCATCATCTGAAAAATTAAAAGTCAATATGCTCGCATCTATATAAGCTTTTTTGTACTCATAGTTTAGATTTGAATATTCAAATCTTGCATGGTATAATCCGTTTTCATCATAATACACACTTGCGTCAGAATTAAATGATGCCTTACCTGTGTGTACAACATTATATTTCATATTATCAAAAGCATACCAAGTATAACCAAAAAAATCATGACCAGCCACAGATGCGCCCTCTAAAGTTTTTCTATTAGTTATTATATGTTCTACCGTAACTCCATCCTCTGTTAATATAACTCTTGAATTACCTATATTACCATCGCCAGGATTAAATCCATTACATACATATTCAATATCAAAATAGAATCCATACTCATTTAACGCAGCTTTCTTTTCTTGAACTGTTATTCCAGTATTCGTTATCATAAGATTATATTTTTTCGTATCAATACCGCTTTCTTTCATTTTTTCATTAACTTTGGTTTCTAGTATAAATTGTTCTTTTATTCCTTCTGTATATAGTTCTGCCCAAGTTAATGCTGCTAAATTTTCTACTTGTTTTTTATCAGTAAGTTGTGTAGCATAATCTGCTTTATCTATTATCCCTGTATTACTCATAGATATTACTACAGATGCAGCTAGTATTATCATTACTATTATTGTTATTACTAATACTATTAAAGATATTCCTTTCTTTTGCATTTTTTCTTCCTCCTTTTTGCATGCAAAAAGCAAAGCAGCATACAATTTTATTGTATGTTACTTTGCTTATTTATCTTTTTATTTTTGGGTACAAAAACGCTACTAATGTTTTTTCATTAGTAAATGTACTTGTGTGTGTGTACAGCCGCAAGGCTTTCAGCGTTTTTCATCTTTTGTTTACCCCTTTATGTATTTAT
>JAZRSA010000005.1:0-16995 GCA_045651205.1 Clostridia bacterium | reverse complement strand
GGCTACGATCCGACTTTAATAAATGTTCTTTCTTTTCAGACCCATTAAACTCTTCATATTTTATAGTCATACCTTCTGGTGGAACGACCATAAATTGAGATGTATCTAATATCATATTGTTATTTATATTATATGTGTCTGATATATTTATCATAGTGCTTAATACTTCTCGTCTATTTATATCATAAGTATTAACACTGTAGCTAACATCATTTTCTAAATCTATATTGTTTTGAATAGCTATAGAATGTTGTCCTACGCACCAGCTATCTAAAGAATAAATATCATTTTGTTCTGTAGTTGCGTCATGGAAACGAATAATATATTTATTCATATCGTCTTTATTTACGTTTTCTACAGTATAAACAAGTAGCTTATTCATATCTAAAGATGGTGAGAAATTATTAACTAATTTTATATTTCTATTGTGTTCCATATATGAACTATATTCATTAATTGCTTCGTAGATAGTACTACTAGCAGGGTAGAATGATATATAATCAAAAGCTTGATAATGTACTGGGTTATCATTAGAACTTAGTGTATGCATCCCATATCTACAACCAATATGTTGAGGCATTTTCATTTCATATTTGTCAGCTTTTATACCTTCAACCATACTATTGCTTAGTTTAATTAACATATTATATGGAGTACCGCCTGGATTAGTTCTAGAGATAACTACAGAGTCCATTAATCTACTACACAATATTTTATCGTTAGTTATATTAAAATCAAGCATACTATATGTTATCATATCTACCAATGGTATTTTTCTAGCTTCTTTGTTTCTAATACCTTCAATAGTTATTGATGAAACTTTACTACCATTTTCAAGTACGATATTATAATATTTTTTACCACTCTCTACAAACTCATGAGTTTTACCACCATTAGCAACAACAGAATCTACTCTTTCGTATTCTGATAAGTCTAATCTTATATATGGTATCTCAGCTTTATTGTTATGAGTTCCACCTTTATATTCTACTCCAGGGATAAATTCCCCTAAGTTCTCTGTACTTAAATCAGAAACAACTTCCATTATATCATCTGCAATAAACATAATAGTTTTATACCATTTGGTATTATCTATGACTGGGAATAATTCAGATACATAGAAGTTATTAGGCAGTTGTGATATACTTAAGAAATATAATCCTGTATTGTTTAAGAACTCAGTCATTCTACTTTCAACAGTTGATAATATAGTGCTATATGGTTGTTCAACTGCAAATAGTTTATTCTTATATGGAATAAGTATTCCAATTAAATCTATACAACTATTGTAGATTTCTAAAGCCAAGTTTTTAAAGAGTTCATCCACGGCCCATTCTTCATGAGTCACAATAGTCATTTCTTCAGGCTTAGTGCTCATTAAATCTTTAACTACCGTTTTAAGATATGCTTTTGCTTCATCCTTGAAGTTGGAGTATAAATTTTTGTATAGGTTATCAGTACATTTTAAAACTGCGTCTTCTATAATTTGTTCATCTACAGCTTTTATCTTTAACAATTCTATATCAGTATACGATTTGATTTTGAATATTCTTTCACATAAAGATTCTTTCTTTATAAAATCTGTAGTATACATTATCTTGTCTGTATTTTGACCTATAACAATACTGTTTATAATAGGTTTATTCCCGCTACCCATAGTTAAATTAAAATGCAAATTACTTGTTCTAGGTATTTTATATATATTATTTTCTGGTAGAACAACTTTATTTTTTTCTGTTTTTACTTCTAACATAAAGTTAGAATATTTAAAGTTGCCTAAAACTATATTGTTAAATGATAGAGTGTGTATAGTTATTTTTAAGTCACGAGGCGTTAGTGTTTCTTCAACTTTAAATTTGTTATCATCTGTATTTCCTACATCTACAATATAAGGTTCTAACTCTTTGCCTCCATCTGTTACATTTACTGTTACCCTACCTGGGATTTTAGAACTTATTATATCAAACTCAAATGTATTAGCTTTTAAATTTATTTCAATTACTTTATCTTCTATAGAGTAGTCTCCTCTTATAACAAGGTTCTCGTTCTCGTCCCAGTATATACCTTTAGATTTAATAAGAGCGTGAGGCACATCTACAGGCTCACAAGTATAATTAATTGTCATATTCATATTGCCATAATCAGAAACAGCTAAAGATGCATTTCCTGATATAACATTGCTGGCAAGTCCAATACCATTGTCTACAGTAACAAGACCTTCGCTTGTATTAAAGTCGTTCGCTCTAGTTATTCTTTTTTGATCTCTGGCACTGATAAATTCACCTTCGGCATTAAACATAAACCCTGGTATTTGTTTTAATAAATTTTGAGTAAGTACTGTATCTTTTGTATTGACATTTGAATGAATAACATTTGCATAAGAAATCTTGAACTGTTCATTATCTTTTTGAGAGAAACGTAATTTGTACCAGTCTAAATCATTAGATGGTATAACAGATCTATCATTTAATGTTACATTATACCCAAAAGAATATATATCTTCTGCACGTCTGATTTCTTTAACTTTATTAGATTCATATACATGTAAATTAATATCTTCGTTAGTTATATCTACTAACTCAGATGCTTTAATTTTATATTTAATATTAGATTTATTTAATATTTCATTATATTTAACTAATTTAAAGTCTATATCATATTCAATGTCTTTATTGTGAACATATTTTTCAAAAGCTACAAGTGACTTATTATATAAAGTAACAGTTGCGTCAGTTTTATCTTCTGCATCTGATATGATAACTTCTAAGTCATTTCCATGCCCTATTCCATTTTGATATATGGATAGAACCTCATTCCATTTATGCGGCATATAACTTATAGATTCAAATTCATATGTCCAGAAGTCAAAGTCCCAACGTTTACATTTAAATACGTCTCTATTGACATACATCATTTTTTCTAATAAAAATTCAAATTCTTCATATGGCTTAATTAAGTTTTCTGGTGTAGCTCTTTCTATTTTTATATCGTCCATAGTTATATTAGGATCAAAATGCATTAACTCAGATATAATAGCATGTTTTAATCCTGATTCAGAACCATTAGGTAAGTTTTTAGTTATATATAATATTCTATCTAACAGTTCTTTATTTGTTTCGTTCTCATATCTACGAGTGTTAACAAATGTAGCAAATTCATCAAAGATGTTCCATACATGGTATTTAGTTAAATGATATTCTGTAATAGTGTCATCATCTATTATAATAGTAAGCGGGTTACCATTATATAGAGACTCTTTAATGAACAACTTACCATCTTCATAATAGATATATTCATCGTATTTATCTTCATTAAACAATCTAACATTTGTTGTTATCATTAATAGTTTAGAACTTTCAATACCATCTGATACTATGTCATAATAAACATTTAAGCGATTAAGGTTTTCAAACTTACCTATATTTGCCATATAAGAAAAGGCCATTACTTCATTTTCATGGCCTTCATAAGTCTCTAAAAAGTAAGAGTCTATATATTCTTGAATAGCCTCTTCTATTTTTATTGTTTCATCTAGCATGGAGCCCAATAGGTTACCACCGTTAGAAGTTTTATATCTTTTACGAATATCTGTCCAGCGAGGGAAGAATTCAATTGCTCTTTGAATCATTTTATTATAATCAAACATTTAATTCTCCACCTCCCAGAATATTATTTGATCAAATAAAAACTTAGCCGTTATTGTTTGTAATATTTCAAAATCAGTTATCTCTTCATCGTTAGCAAATATTTGTACTACATTAAAATACTCCACATTTTCTGTGTCTAATCCTATATTATTTATTTGCCCTAAGTATAAGCTATTCCCTGGAGCTATTGAATTTATATATTGCTTAACTTGGTCTTGAATAAGACGTTTAATGTTTTCTTTATCAGAATTAACTTTAACATCTAAATAAGCAACTATTCTAACATATTTAGGTTCAGGTACTTCAAAGTTAATAATTGAAGAAGGAGACAATACAGGCGAAACTTTTTCTTGTGCTTCTATTAATGCTCTTGAGATTGCTCCGTCACTATAATCAAGAGGTATGACATATATAGTAGCAGTACCTACACCTTTTGTATAAGGCACATAGTTTTGACTTGAACTATATTTTAATTCTTTACATTTGTCAAGGATAGCTTGTTGGTTACAAGCTGCGTTTCTTTGTGTCCAATTACTTAATCTATATAAATAATTGCTATCGCTTTCTTCTTCCTCTCTAGGGCATTGTAAAAAGTATCCTGTCGCATCTAATTCTTCACCTTTTTGATTAGTAAATAAATAAGGCTTTTTATTCTCTTCTATAACATCATATACTTGATGAATCATATCTGAAACAGCTTTGAAAAACATATCTATAGTAGAACGAGGAGCTACGTCTACATTAGTTCTTTCTAAGAAATTTTGTTTCAGTGCATTATATATTTCTGAAAATGATTTGATAGTAATCACCTACCTTATAATGTAAACCACATAATTTTATCTGATAATATTACAGAAATTTTTACAGCATTATAAAAATCATAATAAGCTGTTTTCATAAAATAAACTTTAACTTCATAATTTGAAACTATCCCTCTAATGGCTTCTGTTGCACATTGTTGTATGTAATCTATGGTTTTTTCTTCATCCATAAACATATGTCTATATTTATAAATGTCACTTCCTACAGAGCCATTCTCTCTTATAGTGCCTAGTTCTGTTTCTAACGCCATTTTAATAGATTGTTTTATAAATTCATCACCAGTAGCTAATTTATTAGTCTTGTCATATAAAACATCATATGTGTTAAAATTAAATTGTAACCATTCTGGTTGTCTTTCTATATAGTTTTGAAAAGTTATAAACTCAAAATTAAACAATAAAGATTTAGACGTAGCATAATGAAAATTAAATTCAAGTTTTTCTGAATCATTTATTTTTCCTGATTCAAAAACTATATCACCATTATTATTTAATAAGAAATCTACATTACTCAGATGAATCACCTTCTTCATCTTCCAATCCTAATTCATAAAGTGAATTTAAATTGTTTTGATAATTAGCGATATCTTCTGACATGTCTACATATACATCTAGACGTTCATCTACAACATAAGCATCTAACATATTTCCAAATACGGGGAATCTAACAGGTCTTCTTATTAGAACAAATTCTTCAAGAGTTGGCTCCCAACACTTTACTAATATTGTAGCATCCATCATCATGTTACCCATAACAGTTCCACAATTATTTTTGAAGTTGGTTAATTCATATAATTGAGAATTCAATTTGTGTCTATTAAGAATTAAATCATTAGCTACTATATCTTTTTGTACTGTTATAGTATTTGATTGTAAAGATATTTCAGTAGCCACTCCTGAATTTTTGTCTGCTTTGTATTGGGCGTATATGCCTGATACCATAGATGTGGATCCATCACCTTTTACGGTGATATTGGACCCACTTTTTTTATTTATTATAGATTTATCTGATTGTCTAGATGCTTGCTTAGTTTTAGAAACAGTTTCATTAAATAAATTTTGTTTGTTTGCCATCTACAAGCACCGTCCTTGTTTAATATCCTACATAACCATTTACTGCTCCGCCATATAAACTACTATATATGTCACTATCTATTGCTGTATTTAAATCATCACTATTTAAAATACCAACAATAGTGAACTTTCTGAATTGCTCTTTAAGTTCAACAAAGTCACCTATATCAGGAAAGTCTTTACATTTGACATAGACGTTATATTCAATTGCGCTTATACCATCTCTTGTTATAACAGATATAGTACAGCGATTTTCTTTTTCATTACAATCAATGACTTGGCCTATTTTTTCTTCGTCATATTTATATTTATTTTCACCAGCCATAAGATTATCTTTGATTGTCTTTTTTAATACAGCCATTATATCAACTCCTATTCATTATATGCATCTCGTGGAGCGTAGACAATAATTAGTACGCCTTTGTCTTGCTCTTTATATTCAAATATCGCTTGGTCTTTATTTCCATTTAACCATGAAGTTTGTTTGCGAATATTTTCTATAGCATTTAATAAAGCTTTTCTATCATTACTGTCTAATATAAAAGCGAAGCCTGTGTTCTTCCAAGTTTTCTTATCGTTTACTCTTGTTCCACTTAAGAATTCCACTTCTTTATTTTTTAATGCTTGGTCGTTCAATATTAGTTTAAGTATATAAACTGCATCTTCTTGAAGCATTGGTAAATCATATATAGTACCGTTTTCAGAAGAACGTTCTGTAAATAATTTAATAATTCTGTTCCCTGATTCGAATGGCATTTGAACTTTTGCATCTCCTGTAGAATGAGCAATAGTTAATTGTTTTATTACAGAATGTGAATCTTTAACGACTCCACGTTTTATATCTATTTCATCTTCTATTGGATATAAGCCCAATACCTTTTTATTTGTAGCTAGATCATCAAATGATTTTACATCTAATATGTTATAGCGTTTATATACTTCATCTGCAAGTCTGTCTTCTTTAGACACTAATAAAGAAGGTATTCTATATTTAATTTTTAAACCTTGAAGATTTGAATTACGACTGCTCATTTCTTTATTTGCACCATTATATAAATTTCTATAAAGGTTTTCACTAATTTCGTCGTCAGTAAGAGCTTTGCTATCTTCAGGTACAAAATATTGAAGCGGTTCTTCTTCTTCCAGTGGTAACGTTTGAGACCATCTTTCTTTAAGTCTTTCATATTCGCTAATTTTATTACCCTCATTGTCTATAGTTTTTCTAGTAAACGAATTCATTAGCAGGTCACCCATATTAAATGGCATAGTATCATTTAGCCATTCTACTGATTTAAATATTAATCCTTGCAATGAATCTTCTGCATCGTCTTCAGTGTATGCATAGCCATATACAGAACCTTTATGACCTGACATACCCGCTATTAAAGGTCTTTGATTCTTTGTTATAGGGTACACTGTCAATGCTTGAATATTTCTTAAGAAGCTAGTCACCCAAGATTTAGTGTTTTGAGCTATTATAAATACTCCTGCCGCAATAGCTGCTGCCGCTGCGATGCTTGTAACACTTACAGAAGCAGATAATGCTAATCTAGCCGCTTCTAAAAGACTTTTCGCTTTACTAATATGGAGTGCCTTACCTAGAGAAGTTGCTGCCCAGGCCGCTAATACTTCATCTGCTGGTGTGGATGCTGAGAATCCTGCTACTTTTGTCACTATAGAAGTTAATAATTTAGAATCTATTCTAGCAAAAGTATTTATAAGCATTAATCTTCCACCTATACCTGCTACTAAAGATCCTATAAATGATCCTGCTGTTAATATATTTGCTGCTTCATGTACACCTTCTGAACGAACTATCAAGTCAGGATATATAGTAGTAGTAAATCCAGTAGCACTATTCATAGAATAAACTACAGCTTCAACTTCCATATGTCCTTGCATATCTTCATAATAATCATTTATATAGAACCTATCATGCGGCTTGATAGACATATCTCCTAGAACACAAACTTCACCACAGTACATGTTACTAACTGATTCTCTAAGTACGTTAGTAGTAACCCTTTCAGCTAATGCTTTATTGACTTTAGTGTCATATTCGTCAGCTGCCCATTTCTCAGAGAAATGAGTGAATAAGTTAAGTTCTATACCACCTTCACCATCAGAAACAAGTGTAGTATCTACTGTCATAGATTTTTGATATTCAGGATATATATTTATATCTAAGTATATAGGCCCAACTGTTGATTGACTACGTCCCCAAATCATGTCAGTTGATTCCCAAAGTCCAGTAGCATTAGTCTTCATATTCTTTTCAGATGCTTTAATAGAGTTATAGACTATGTCAGTATAAGAATCATAATAATGGTATTGTTGGAACGGCTTTCTACGTTCAATTATTTTACCAGCTGTTCCTCCATCATCATCGTCAATAACTTTATAGCCATATGCATAATAGTGATTTGGCTTACATAAACAAACCGTACTTCTAAATCCGAAATCCCTAATCGCTCCTATATAGTTTACACCACTACATGCACATAATTGTAATATATCCCAGAATGTTTTATCTTGAAGTGATGTATTTATAGTAGGTGAAGCAGAAACGTTTTCTTTAGATACATATAATTCATTTACACCTTTTAATAAAGTAGCATCACAGACTTCATATAAATTTTGTACGCATTCCCCTTCTCTAAATATATCATTAAAACGTTTATCTCCAAAATGATAAATACCAAATGGATTATCGCTATAGAAACGTCCATCAGACACTTCTCTGAAGAATGTTTTTACAGCGCCACCATATTGAGCTGTTAATAACTTACTTAGTAAGTTACGAGGAGATTCTCCTCCACGTCTCATAGACCCTCTTAAGTCTTTAAACATAGTACACCAAGATGTACTTTCTGTAAGTGATACAGCGTCCATTTCTCCTAGCGTATTTAATTGATTAGATAGTTCTATACCGTCCCCTTGTGCTATAACTTGTACTACATCACCAACATCTATTTCTGCTATCTTACCATTGAATACAACAGGCAGTCTAGATGCATCTGCACCATATCCCATTCTTACATGGATTCTAACACCTGGTTTTAATACTACCGTCTCAAGATTTTGTTCACGACGTCTTAATGAGTCTTCTTTAAGGAAATATGATCTTGGACTGAATATAGAATCAAATACGTCTCTTAATCCATATACATCTACGTATTGTTGTCTAGTAGTGTTATCGTATTCTGCAGCATACGATGTATACATATTGCTCATAACAAATGAACAAGTATCTGCTGGTATTTTTCTAGATTTACTAACTGTTATTTCTGATACAGCACTCATATTATAGAAGTTATCAAATAGTTTCCATGAACCAATCTTACGACCTTCGTCCATAAAGATAATGTAGTAAGTTGGGAACGCTCTCAGTAATCTTCCACGCTTATCATTTATTAGCATATCATAGTAACTATGTAATACATATGCTTGAGGGTCATTAGCTAATTTAGTGTATGCCTCTTTCATTATATAGTTCCATAATTTTTGTGAATCAGAAGTAGTTTCAGGATTTGTTTCTTGTCTACTATACTCCATCATACCTATAGAAAACATAGCATTACAGAATTTTGTAATAGGAGTCATAGGTTCGTTATTAGTTATAAATCCTGCAGTTAAATTATTTAGCGAAGACAATTGAGATAGTTCAAGCATTGTGTTAAGCTTTTCATCATTTTGAGTAGCCGCCATAATAACTGGTAGAATTAATCTAGCACAGAAAGAACATTTATATGTGTCAGGTATTGATTCAACAAGACCAATAATAGTTTCTGCTGCAGCTTCATCACCGTCTAATGCTTCTGTAATAGAATCAACTCTGGCATTATGAGTTGCATCATCCACATATCCCACTGTATTGTCTATAAATAAATCATATCCTGTCTCTCCTAATTTACTAGGTCCTCCAAGTATCCCTGTAAGTAAATCTGCTGGAAGAGTAACTATATCTAGTGCTACTTCCCCTAATTTACCTAAAGCAGCTTTTAAGTTATCTGTTACAGTAATATGATTATCTAATACAGTTTTTGATATACTATCAAAGTCTTTAGCTATTATATCAACCTCAGAGAATATTAAACCGTCTATAATCATTTTCCTTAAGTATACTAATACGTTTCTCAAAAATGCAATAGCATTAGCACCTTCGCTAGTACTTATTTGCTCAATGTATTCTTTACCTATTTTTGATTTATATCCTGCTATGTTATAGTATGGGTCAATAAAACCAGCATGCCATCTTTCTTTCCCAGTCTTAGGATCTTTATATATAGGTAAATCTTTTTCAGGCAGATAAGTTACTCTGCTTGATGGTTGTAATAATCTACGTAATTCTGATGCTCTATATTTTTTAATTTGGAACATACCCCATTGAATACCATAATCAATAGCTTCTTGCAGAGAGTCTGCTTGAGCTGTTTTTTTACCGTTACGTTCTATAGTACAATTAGGTATATATTTACCTGTATCGTCTAATATAGCTGCTCCAACACTATTAGTTCTATATTGTGTAGGTTCCCATTCATTAGATGATTTAGAAGCGTCATATGTATTAGAAGCACTTATACATTTTGCAGCGCTATATAAAAATCCTCCAAGGAAATCTATAGTGTATGGTTTAGTATAATTAATAGGGTTATTAGATTGTAATGTGTCATTGCGGTCAGCTGAACCACTGTCTTTACGAACAGTTTTCCATTCTGTTTCAAATGGGTTAAGTAATTGTAATATCTTTTTACCTTTAGCTTCAGAAGCAAACAATCCTGCAACCTTATTTAAAAGAGGCCCTACCCCAGGTTCGTAATCTACATCGTCAGTAGTTAAGTTTGTATATGAACTAAGATTATATCTGTTATAATCTATAGGATCACTTAAATAAGAATCTATAGCTTTTATAGCTTCGGATCTTAAATCAAAAATTTCTTGAGCAAATGCTGCGTTTTTAACCTCTTCTTCAGCAATATCCCCTGCGACACCACTACAATCCAATTGTTCTACTGCTGTATTTGTTGCAGCTTTTACTACAGGAGCTGTATATCCAGGTTTTAAAACCCAACCATCTTGCATATCACATGCTGTTAAGAATATAAGTATGTCAGATAAATCCGCACAGTTTTTCTCTGCTACTTCTTCTTCTTCAGATTTTTGTTTTTTTCTTTTTATAGTTTCTTCTGAAGAGCTATCTATAACTTCTATAGCTTTATCGTATTCATCTGCCCATTTGTTTTGAACTTTACCTTCTGAATTTTTAGATTCAGTTAATCCTTCAAATGGATCCAGTTTACGGTATAGTTCCATACCCATTTGGTCAAAGAATTTGAAATTAGTATCGTCCAATAATTCTGATTTATCTTTGCCTTCATCATGGAATATTTGATTATAGAATATATCTTTTAAGTTCTTCTTAATTATAGCAGCTGTATAAGGCCAACTATAAGACAAATAAAAATCTGGGTCAGGATAAGCTTGTTTTGAATCTCTATATCTTATAAAGTTAAAGCCAAGCTCTGCTAATTCTTTTATAGATGGTAAATCTAAATCAGGATATAATTCTGCATTTGATAATACATTTTCTACGTCCCAATATGATCTTATTGCTGCGATTTCTGCACTACCACTTTTTTTATCGCTCTCTAATTGTTTCATAGTTTCACGCATACGCATTGTTCTATCCACCGAAGTCATTCTCATTCTAACTTCATATGCACCTGGGAAACCTTGTACTGTTTGTACTTCTATTAAATCAATAAGTACTTCATTGATACCTGCTAATTGTAAGTATTGATTTCTTACTCTTATAGGCCAACAACTTAATATACGTCTATAAAGTTTACCTATATTGGCAGCATGTGCTGGCAGTACATTTAACATAGATACTTCATATGGGTCATTTGTAATAAAAGATAATTCTATTACAGTATCAGAAGAACCCATATATTGTGGAGCAAAACCATCTAAAGCTTTTAATGTTATATCTGCAAAATTATTAGTCAATGAGAAACTTAAATTGTGTACTTCTATATTTTCTATATAAGATACAAATTGCATAGCTGCAGGATTTAAATAATCATATTCTGTTTCAAGTGTCTCATTAGTTTGTTTGTTTCCATTCATGCTTTCTCCATTAATAGTTCCATTAGCGAATGCTGATAAAATATCTAAATCTGTCAATGTAACATCTTCTTCTATTGAGAATTCTCTACCTGTTATAATAGGTCTTTGTTTTGTATTAAGTTTATATAGTCCACCATCTTTTTGGATTTTAAATTGAACATTGAATATAGCCTTGTTATCTTTAAATATACCAGCTATATTTTTCATATCTAAAGTATCTCTAATAGATTCTTTAATAGTTTCCATATCATATACACATATATTGCTTGTGTTTAAATTCAAAACAAATTCATAACTTAAAGTTAAATTATCTGTATCTGTTATTTCATTTACATTAACATTTGAAATGACAGATGAACTCAAACAAGTTTCTTCAATTGGTTTTAATATAGGTTTTATATATTGTTTAAATACCTCTTTCTTATTATCAGAAAGTAAGTTAGTTTTTTGAGATTGTAATACATTTAATAATTTACGACCTTGATACAGATTCAATCTTAATGTATTATCTAAAAGCATTTTGTCCAGTGCGCTAGTTACATTTGAACTGTTTATAGTATTTATAGCTTTTGCAGATGTACAGAATTCATTTATCCATGCTTTACATTCTTCAGTAGTATCATATGTTGCTATGTCTTGTCCGTAAAAATCCTTATCTTTTTTTATAGATAAAGCTGCTTTTAACCAGTTTTCATCTGGTATATAGAAGCTTATATCACTAGCGCCAAAGCCATCTTTCTCACAGAAGTATACAGGCTGTAGCACTTCTTTTTTACTATATAACTCTTTGTTATACGCTATTGTTCCATATGGGAATTCTTTTTGTAAATTACCAAATGATAGCATTCTTTGATAATAGTATCTAAACACATCCCAGTTAAAACACTTCGCAAATATAGGATTCATCTCTGCTATAGCAGCAACTTGATTACTAGAAAAATCCATAGGTACGTCTGGCATATAAACTCTATAGTTAAAGTCTCTCATAGTTAATGTCGCTTGTAATAATCTAGGCATACCTTCTACTGTGGATACACTTAGATTTACTAAGCTAACTGCTTCTATGCCAAGAACATCATTTATAAATTGATTTTCTATAGGTAGATAAGGAGCTACTTTAAATTGTGCTATTAAGCTTCTTAACCCATTTAAATAATATGTTCTTTCTTCTCCATTAGGTAGCTTAACTTCTTTAGCTATACCATTAACTCCTGAGTTGTTATAGAAGAATAAATCTACTTCTAAATACATATCACGGTTCGTATGATTTTTAACCATAGAACCTTTACCTCTCATTATACTTACTTTTTCATATTCTATATTGGACATAGAACGAATATTTTGAGGAGGTATAAGTAGTAGAGTATCTCCTATCATCATAGTACAATTTCTTAATTTAGTGAAATCTAAACCAGCTACTTCTTTATGAAAAGCTATACGTTGGTTATAAGAATCTTTTGTCATTTCAGTAAATGAATCAAGCCATATTTGTTTATTTATATCATAAGAATATAATTCAAAAGCTGCTGCATTGTCTCCTCCTAAGTTACCTAATTCAGGAGAACTAGAGAAGTCAGGATTTGAAACTGATTTAGTATCTTGATCTGCTATATTATATTTAGCAATATTAATAGGCAGGTCGTTTTGATATACATATGCAGCGCCTATAAAACGGCCATAACCATCTGTACCATATGGTGAATAACTTAGTTTAGTCAATGCTGTTTCTGGAGAATGGTTTTGCCATTGGTCTATCATATCTCCAATAGTATCTGCAACATTCCACCAATGATTATAATATAATTTATATTTACTACTAGTTTTATTTGCTTTAATACCATTGGCATCTAGCATTACATATACGTTACCTTTTTTAAGCATTTCAACAAGATTGTCTCTTGCTTTGTATCCACCTACTAAATCATTTTTTTTAGATTCATCAGAAACTACTATTTTTTTATATTTATAACCATCAACTTTATCCGCAGTATCAATAAGATTTCCTGCGTCTTTTATAATCTCATGATAACCATATTGCCCATTGTCTTTTTTAACTTTATAAAAATCTATTTTAGTATCATTAGATTCAGATCTATCTAATGCAGCTGTCCCAGTATATTTATACTTCTCCATCTTAGCACCTTTTTTCTTAGCTTCTTCAATAGTCATCGATACTATATCTGAATCTTTCATAGGCTGTATAGAATAGTGAGGTATCTCAGGACAGTTTATCCCTATAAGTCTGACTTGTAGTTTTTGATTATCTGGACTAGCATTAGGATCTATTAAGTTTTTCTTTACACAGTAATCTTTAAAACTGTCATATTTTTCACCGTTATTCATAGTGAACCCATCTTTACCTTCTACTATAGAATCAATAGGTACTCTAAATGTATCACCGTCTATCTCATTAAGCTCTAAAGCTCTTTGAGATATTTCTATAGAAGGTATTTTAAGTATAAATACATTTTTGTCACTATGGTATCCTAATGTTTGAGTAGGTGGTCCATCAGTATAAAAAGCTGCATCTGTAACATCTTTTTCAGTTTCTCCATTAACAGCTTTTTCAAGTATGTCATACATTAAATCATCTTTAACCATTTCATCTAAAGTAGGAATACAGTCTTTTATGTCTACGTCTTCATAGTCACGTCTGAAATCGGCCATTTCTTTATATTTCCTAATCAATGCTCTGTCACGAGTTTCATTAGGCTCACCACTTACTACTACCTCTACATCAGAATCATTTTTATTTGAACTTGTAGTTGTATTGTTTTTGTTTTTATCATCAACAGCCAAAACGCTCACCACCTTAGTTAAAGTAGAGGAGCGCTAAGGCTCCTCTTTATTAGAAGTAATTGCTTAAAATGTTTTCTATATCTCTATCTGAATATGCTCCTGGGTTTTGAGAAGTTTTAACTTCCATTTGTATTCCACTAGGCCCAACAGCATTTCTTGTAGCTTGTTTTAATGCTTTCTTTAATTGACGATTGCCTTTACGAGTATCGCCTTTAATATTAATTATATACCCGCCAGTATTATTTGGAGCAAAACTTGCGCCAGAACTAAACATCATTTCTGGAGCAGCTTTAACATTATCATAACCCTTTTGAGTTATTGTAGCAGGATCTGGATCATTTAATGGATTACCTGAAGCATATCCTGAAGCAATTAATCCAGCAGCTAATCCTACTGTTGCAAATAATGCCCCTCTTTTAAATCCTCCATTACCTATTATATCATTCGCTATTGAAGCTATTTTAGATTTTGATCCTCTTCTAATTGTATTACTTGCTGTTTCTATTGCTTCGTCAGCCAATGAATCATCTACATTTTTTATAGGTGGAGGAGTAAAAGCGTTTTTAGCATTCTTAGCATTTTGCTGATTCGCATCGTTAACTATATTTTTGTTTACATTAGCTTTATCTGTATTGTGTCCTGTAATTTCATGTACTGTTCTACCTGATGGTGTATGAGAATTTACTTTACCACCTGCATTCATCATAGCTGTAGGGCTTGACCCACCACGTCCATAATATTTATGGAATTGAACTTCATCATATATAGAACCTGTTTTGTCTAATGCTTGGCCTACGAATTTTGTATATTCTTTAACCATGTAATTAACTATATCTTCGTCTTTAGTAAATCTTTCTGCCACAGGTTTTGCTATTCTATCCATTGTCATGTTATATGCGTCTATAAGTTGTCCATGGTCCATATACTTTTTAAAGTATCCCTCCATAGCTTCTCTAGTGTCTTTTGTCAATCCTTTAGTTTCTACATCTCTAAATACTTCTCCAAATTCTATAAGTCTTGTATCTCCTGCTTTAAGTTGTGATTTTTTCCCTGATATAGGAGTTTCTTCTAATAAGTATGACACTTCAGATGTTATTGATCTCATGATTTCATCATATAAAGGGCTATTTATATCACCATGTCTAGATTTAATAGCTTGAGATATACCATATAAAGTAGAGTTGACATTACCTGTAGCAGTAACTCCAAGTTTTTGCATACCTTCTTCGTGTAGTTTGTTAATTCTTAATCTTTTTATAATTTCATCTTGAGCATTAGCATAACCTTTTGCATTAACAGAAGATGCATTAGTGTTTTGAGATAATATATTCATAGCATGTAGTGCTCTATCAAGTACATCAGCCTCGTTTTCAAATGAATATATATTAGATGGTCCTTCTAATATGTCTTTTATGAATTCTGTGTCTGTAAAATATTCTTTATTAGCTTTGATAGTATCAAGAATATTATTAACGTTATCCATATTACCTCTAATTGTTTCCCAGCTAGGTGTTTCAGTCAATACAGATAATTTTGTTTGTCCAAGTATAGATTTACCACCTATAACTTCTGCTTGTGAAAAATCATTCCCAACTTTTATTGACATAGCTTTTGCTGTTTTCTTATTGTCACTATTCCATGTTTTGATAACGTCCGCTTGCCATTTCTTATTTTCATGCATTGCCATTTGTGCCATTTTTATATCTTGTGATTTGTATTCTGTATAAATTTGTGCAGCAGTACCACGCTTAAATCCTTGATCTTCTAGGTTCTGTATTGTTTGTTGTCTTATAAGTTTTTCTCTGGCAGTATCAGTATCGTATGCTTGGGCAGCATCTATATCTTTAATAGCTCTTGACCTTGCAATATTATATTGAACATAATCTGCATTTTTATATTTTGCCATAAATCTAGAAACAGAGTCCCCATCTGAATCGGCATTCATGGCAAGCATTGTATGAGGCGACATTAGCACTGTATTGTTTGCTATAAAACTCATACCCATTTCATCAACTGCTAAGTAGTGACGAATAGGAGTAACTGAACGTTCTCTTATGTTAGGATAACGGTCATCTAACATGATTGTACCTTCAGTTCTTAAGTGCTTAATCATATCGTCTCTGTCCATTCCTACTTGTGCTAAATAATCTTCATCAAAGAATCCACGTCTTTCAAATGCTTCCATAGAATCAAATGCGTAGTCATAGTAGACTCCTTCTTTAACCCAGTCTGCTATTGATTTACCATCTACCATAGCTTGTTGTAGTAATGGAGAATCAGATGTATTCATTAAACTTAAAATTTTAACACGGTCTACGGCAGCATTAACTTCATATTTAGATCTATTATGAGCCTCTGTACCTTTTGTCATATACTCTTGAGTAGCCTTTTTAAGTTTAAGTTTGTTTTCATCCATTCTCTTTAATAGCTCTTTTGATTTTTCTGGGTTACCATGTAGAGGTAAATATTCTTCTTGATATTGTCTAGACATTCTTCCTGCGTATTTATGCCAGTCTTGCTTGATT
>JAZRSA010000004.1:0-8616 GCA_045651205.1 Clostridia bacterium | reverse complement strand
TCATCTGAATACTTTTCTAGATAACTTGCAAATCTTGCAACGTTAATATCATCTAGAGCCGCGTCTATTTCATCTAGAACACAGAATGGAGGTGCTTTTATTTTTAGTATTGCAAATAATATTGCTATAGCTGTTAAAGCTTTTTCTCCACCAGATAATAACGACATGTTTTGTAGCTTCTTTCCAGGTGGTTCTGCTTCTATTTCTATTCCACTTTCTAGTATATTTTTATCGTCTACTAGTTTAAGTTCTGCTCTTCCACCACCGAATAACTCTTTGAATACAACTTTAAAGTTTTCATTTATTTCTTTAAATTGTCTTGCAAATTGTGTCTTCATTACTGCAGTTGTGTTTTCTATTAAGTTTTCTAATTTAGCTTTAGTTTCTTCTAAATCTATTTTTTGTTTAGATATGAATTCACCACGCTCTTTAAGTTCTTTAAACTCATCTATTGAACTTACTGTAACTTCTCCTAGTCCCTTAATCTCAGATTTTAATTTACTTGCTCTTTGTTCTAGTTTTGTTTTAGATAATTCATTTAAGCTATCTAAAGCTTTGTTGTATTCTCTTGCAGAAGATATTGTTAGCTCATATTCTTCCCACATCTTAATCTTAAGAAGTTCTGTATCGCTATCATATTTGTTTTTCTTAGCATCAACTTTATTCTTTTCATCTCTTAATTTTTCTAGAGTTTTCATAGAATCGAATGTTTGCTTTTCTATTTCACTTTGTTTAGCTATATTTGCAGCTTTATCTTCTTTTAATTTTTCTACTTCAAGTTTTAATTCTTCAGATTTAACTTTTAATTCTTCTATAGCTTTCTTATCTTCTTCATTCTTAGATTCACTTTCATTTAAAGTATTTTCATACTCTTTAATTAAGTCTTTCTTTCTTTCGATACTAGCCATGAAGGAATTAATATCTTGTCTTATCTTATCTACCATTTCATCAATAGCAGCTTCAGATTCATCAAATGAAGATAACGAAACTTTAAGGTTCATTATATCTTCGTTTAAGAAGTTTACTCTTTCTTCTTTTTCTTTGTTAAATCTTGCATATTCTGAAATTACTTCTAAGTGTTTAGAAATCTCTTCATTTATGCTATCTATCTTCTTATTTAGTTCTGTTATATCAAAGTTTAAATCTTTGTTTTCTGATTCAAGTTCAAGTTTTTCTTGTTCTTTATTTTTTCTTGATTCTTTAATTTTAACTGCATCTCGTAATACAGCATTTAATCTTTCTTCTATAACACTGTAGTTAGTATTAACAACTGTGTATTCATCAGATAATGAATTTAGTCTTTCTACAACTGTTTCATATTTGCCTTTATCTTTTTCTATAGCTTTCATATGATCATTATATTCTTTTTCTAATTTTTCTAGTCTATCTTTGTATTCATTTATCTTTCTGTTACGTCCAACAAGAGTCATTTGTTTTCCTTCAGATTTACCACCTGTTATGCTTCCTGTTGTTGCAATTATTTCACCATCAAGTGTTACTATCTTAGCACTGTTTTTAGCCACCTTAGATAATTTAATTCCATTTTCTATTGTGTCTACAACTATTGTTCTACCTAATGCTAAACGAACCGCTGGTTCATATTTAGAATCAAATTTAACAAGTTCTATTGCATTTCCAATATATCCTGTTTCTTTTTTAACAGCTGTTGGAATATCTTCTTTATATAGCTTAATACTTTCAAGTGGTAAGAAAGTTGCTCTTCCTAGTGCGCCATCTTTTAAGAAGTTTACTAGGTCTTTAGCCATACTATCTTTATCTACAACTATATTTTGTACATAACCACCCATTGCAATTTCTATTGCTTTTTCATATTTTTCTGTTGTTGAAATTAAGCTTGCAAGTGTTCCAAATACATGTGCTTTGTATTTTTCATTTCTTCTTGAAAGATCTATTATACTCTTAACACTACGTGTATATCCTTCACTTTCCGCTTCAAGATTTACCATATAGTTTAATTTAGAACGAGTTTCTAGAATTCCTTGTTTATATTGATTCTCTTTTTCTGAGAATGTACTAAAGAATTCTTCAAGTCTTGCTTTTTCTTGTCTTAAAGATTCGACTTCATCTTTTAATGTATTTCTAGATTTAGCAATTTTCTCGAATTCGCCTCTAACTTCTTCTTCACGAAGTCTTAAACCATCTGAACTTGAAATATCTCCTCTTGCTTCTTTAGCTATTGTATCTATTCTTTTTATATTTGTTTCTAACTTCATTTCTGCTGTAGCAATCTTAAGTTTTAGTTCAGAAATATTTTCTTTTAGAGATTCAACTGTTCTTTTTAATTCTTCTATTTCAAGCTCTTTATCTGACATATTAGCAGTTATTTCTTTTAGTTCTTCTTGTTTTTCTTTTAGCTCAGTTTCAAATCTTTCTTTATTCTTTTCTAAATTATCTTTCTTAGAAGAACGAGTTATTATTTCTTGTTCTAGAATAGCAATACTAGTATCGCTACCTGCAATTTCTTCTTTAAGCTTGTCTATGTTTTCTTTGTTTAATGCCACTCTATCGTCATATGCTTCTACTTTAGATACAAGTCTATCTATTTCATTAAGAGATGCATAATATGCTTCTTGAGTAGTTTCTATAGCTTGAAGAAGTTCTTCTAGACACACTCTTGTTTCATCACTTGTTCTTTGAGCTGTAGATACTTCTTGTTCTTTTTCATCTATACTTGCTTGTAATGCTTCTAGCTTTTCTACAAGAACATCCATATCTTCCTTAGAACTATCTATAAGGTTTAAGAATAACTTTACATCTATCCCCTTTAATTCTTCTTTTAATTCTAGATATTTCTTAGCAGTTTCTGCTTTCTTTTCTAATGGTCCTAAGTTGTTTTCTATTTCTGTTAATATATCTCTAACTCTATCTAGATTAGTGTTTGTATGTTCTAATTTTCTTAAAGCTTCATCTTTTCTAGTTCTGTATTTAACAATTCCAGATGCTTCTTCAAATATACTTCTTCTATCTTCAGATTTAGAAGATATTATTGAGTCTATTTTACCTTGTCCAATGATACTGTAACCATCACGACCTACACCCGTATCCATGAATAGTTCTTGAATATCTTTAAGTCTTACATTGGATTTATTTATTAAATACTCACTTTCACCGCTTCTATATACTTTTCTTGTTACAACAACCTCATCAAATTCTAAAGGAAGGCTGTGATCACTATTATCTAATACCAATGAAACCTCAGCAAGACCAAGCATTTTTCTATGCTTAGTCCCTGCAAAAATTACATCTTCCATTTTTGAACCTCTAAGGCTCTTTGCGCTTTGTTCTCCAAGTACCCATCTAACCGCATCAGATATGTTACTTTTACCGCTTCCGTTAGGTCCAACAATTGTTGTAATACCACCATCGAATTCGATAATTGTTTTATCTGCAAACGATTTGAAGCCTTGTACTTCAATTCTTTTTAACTGCATTTATTTCCCCTCTTATTACATTAAGCCGTATTGTCTACTGCTTCCTCTAAATGTGTTTGTACACATCTTCTTCCATAGGTTATATTCTTCCATATGTGATGGAATTATTTCTATGTGATATGAATCTTTAGATAATTTAATTACCCTTGCTATATCTAATTCTTCATAGTTTACGTTTATTAATTTACGTGATTCAAAAGTTACATATGTTTGTCCTAGCTTGTGAGATAACAAAGCTTGGTTATCCATATGTTTTTCCCCAGAATTAACATCTATTACTTCAAGTTTTATTTTAACTTCTTTGTATTTACCATCTTCTCTTTCTACTAATGTAGCGTTCTCCATTACATCAAAGAAATCTGGTATCATCTCACGAATGTATGTTGGAACTTTTACTGCATCTGCATCTCTACCTTTAGTTGCTTTCTTTGGAAGTTCCATTATTATATTTGAAACTTTAGTTAAATCTATCTTTTTAGAAGCTGGTTTATTTTCCTCTTTTTCTTTAGCTTCTTTCTTTATTTTCTTTTCTACTTTTTTCTTGTCTAATTTAACTGTTTCTTTCTCAAAAAGAAGTTCTTCTAAATCTATTATTTCATCAGAAACAACATATTCTTCCTCTTCTTCTATATGCGCTACTTCTTCTACTTCTGCTCCAAGATTTGCTTCTTGTTCTAAAGCTTCAGTAAGGTCAAGTACATGTTCTTCCTTCTTTTCTACCTTAGCATCTTTTTTCTTAGTTTCTCCAACTAAGCCAACAGATATGTCGTCTATGCTAATATCCATATCACTTAGGTCAATTTCAAAAGCTACATCTTTGAATTTATTTAGTTCTACTTTAGGAAGTTTTTCATCATCCACATAATCTTGTTTAGTTTCTTCTACTACATCTTCTACTGTTTCTTTTTTAGCTGGTTCTTTATTTCCTAAAAGTTCAGCTATGCTTGGAACATTGTGTAGATATTGTCTTGAGCTAAATATCTTTTTATTCTCACTTAACTCTGCAATTTTTGCTTTAGTTAATTTTTCTACCTTATCTTTTAATTCCTTAGTTAATGTATCTATAAATGCTGCATATTCTTTTTTATCTTTGATTAAATCATATGTTATATATGTATACATAGTAGTATCTGTTTCAAGAACGCTATCTGTTATATCTCCTGCAAAAGTATAAACGCACGCTTCATCTTCATACTCAAATACAAATACGTTTGCATTAAGTTCATTATCTTCGTTATTATCCCACACAGATACATTCTTAGAATATGTTATTATATTATCTAGTATTTTCTTAGTAGTGTTTTTCTTATCTATACCCATTACGATGTTTGTTTTAGCTTTAATATCTATTAAAGCTTCTTCAATTACATCATAACCAGATTCCTTAACATTCCCCATAACTAGATACATTTTTTCTAATTTACTGTTACTGTGTTTTAATACTTCTTCTTTTAGTGTATTTACACCATCTTTTTGAACTTTTAATTCTAATTTCATATACATTTACCCCTATTTATTTCTATTTATTTAAATACAACCATATAATATACCAAAAGCGTAGATTTGTAAAGGGTTTTAGGGAATTTTAAGGTCTTAAAAAGCACAAAAAAAGATGTAAATGATTATATACATTTACATCTTTTTAACATTTTAAAGTATTACGTCTAATCCGCTAACTTCATCGCTCATTTTAGCTTCGAATGCAGCAATTCTTTTTTCAGTTTCGTATTGCTCAATTCTATTTAAAGCATCTAAATAAGTTCTTTCTTTAGCTAATAGTTCTTGGTATTCTGGTCCAACATCTTCGAATGAACGCATAGCGCTATGTATTTCGTCGTGTTGAGCTTCGATTGCTTTTCTAACTGGGTCTATTAAACCACCATCTTTAGCAACTCTTATACCATGATCTACCATGTAATTTACTGCTTCTGCAAAAAGTCTTTCACCTTTTAAAGTTTTACCTTCAGAATCACAGTCACCTATAATTCCGATAACTTTGTTTACTTCATCGATTCCAGCTTTTTCGAAAACTGTATCAACTCTTGAGTCAACAAATGGTTCACCAAATGATTCTTGACCTTTGATAAATATGTCTACATTATTTTGTACTATTCTAACTTGCTCGATTGGTAGTTCAGAAACTGCCATTTTTAGAGCATGTCTATCATAGTATTTTTTAAATGCCATTTGACACATATCTGGGTTTTCTGCATATGGTTTAAAGAATTCTGCGTAGTCTCTTAGAACTTCATGTTGAGTTCTATCTCCACAAGCGCGTTCTTTTAACTCATTTATTGGTTCTCCCAAAAAAGTTTCAAGTTTTACATCTACTTCATCTTTGAATTCTACAGGTACATCAGCACATTCAACTATTTCATCATTTTTTTTTTCAATACCAAATAAGCTTTCTAAAGCTGAGTTGGCATTATCTAGATCTGTTTTGAATAGTTCCCATTCTCTTTTAAAGAATCCGTCTGCTGAAGCTTCTGCTTTTGGTTCTTCAACTGGAGCTGCATCTAACATTAATGTATCTTCAGTTTCAAATGGAGCCATAAACATTTCGCCTAAAGCTTGCATGTCTTCTTTGAATAGTCTGAATTCTCTTGCGAAGAATCCTTCTTCTCCTTCAACTTTATCTGCTTTAGGAGCACCTAACATTAATTGTTCGTTAGCACCAAAAGCGTCAAGGAAGAATTCACCTACTTCTTGCATGTCAGCTAGGAATAATTCCCATTGTCTTTCAAAAAATCCTTTCATTTTTAACACCTCTTTTGTAGAAATTTGTAGAAATAATTTTTAATAATTACTTATACTTCAATTATAGATATAAGGCTTTTCAAAATCAACTACAAACAAATAACATTTGTGTTACAAAATACATACTTTTCTGTTACACAAATGTTACAAAATCCCGTTTTAGAGCTAAATCATAGGATTTAGTCCATAAATTCACTCATAATATTTAATATTTCTTCTTCGTCAGATAATCCAACTACCTTTTTAACCATTTTTCCTTCTCTATATACTACTAATGTAGGTATAGAAGATATGCTATGTTCTAATGCTAAACCTGGTGCTTCATCTACATTTACCTTTACTATGCTAAAATCTAGCGTTCTAGATTCAGACATTTTCTTTAATACTTCCGCTTGCATACCACATGGTCCACACCAAGTTGCATAAAAATCTACAAGCGCTAATTTTTCTTTCTTTATTTCTTCTCTAAAGTTATTATCGTTTAATTCTTTCATAAGTTTCCTCCTAGCAAGTTATTCATCTTGCTCTCCCCTATTATATACTATTAAATCTTGAAAAGCAAATGTATTTATTCCCGCCCCTTCCCATATGTATATGTTGTTATATCCCAGCGACCATAGTATTTGTGCAGCTCTTCTTACTCTGGAACCCGTTGCACAATACAGCATAATATTTTCCTCTTTATTAGCCACCATATTTACTATTTCTACTTGCAATCTATCTAATGGAATATTTACACTTCCCTTTATCTTAAGCGTTTTATATTCCATTTCCGTTCTTACATCTATAAGCAAAATATTTCCGCTTTTAATCCTTCTATACGCTTCTTCTATAGGAAGAACTTTTAACATATTTCTATTTCCAACATATCTTCTATTCATATTGTTACCACTAAACATTCTACGTATATTGTTTAATGGATTATTTCCTCTAGTATTACCAGAAAACATATTACCTAACTTTGAAAGATCAAATAGATTGCTTATGTTAAATCCTCCGTTACCAGAACTAGACCTGTTATTAGCAACACCACCATTAATGTTATTATTAGCATTCATTTCACCATTCATATTATTTACATCCCCTTTTTAATATATACATATGAATAAAGAGTTAAGTATATTCTACTTCGTTTGACAATTACATTCTTAAAATATATACTATAGCTATTATGAGGTAATATTAAATGGACAAAAAAACAAGAAAAAAATATATAATATTAACGGTATTAATTGTTTTAATAATATGTGTAGTTTTAGGATTAATTCAATTTTACCACACACAGCACACTTCAAAGAATGACTGTATCTTTTTAACTACTATTGGCAATAATAAAATATTCAAAAAAGAAATAACAAAAATTGAAATTAAACACGGCTATGATTATATTACAACATTAACTGAACCCGATGATATACAAACAATCTGTAACTATGTCAAGCCTATATCTGGTCACTACTTCTCTTTCGACGATCTAGTTACAACATATGTATACGGTATCAACATATACGCAGCAGATGGTGATTTCATTTCAATTGGACTTTCACCCGCAGATTTTAGAATAAGAAAAAGTTATGATGGCGACATATATTTTTACAATTCAGATAAAGTATATTATGATGAATTTAAAGAACTACTTAATACAATAATGGAATAAAACAATAAAGAGAGGAGCATATTACTCCCCTCTTTATTGTTATTTTTCTTCTTTTAATTATTTATTCGCATTTTGCATTGCTTTTGCTTTTTTTCTTTCCTTTAAGATTTTTCTTCTTACCTCAAACGCTTTTGCAATTAACACTTTTAATATTTCTGCAAATACCATAAATACAATTGCGTTTATTATAGCTATCGCATAAAGCTGTGGTGTTAAGCTTTCTAATTCTAATAATCCTGCAAGTGTTGGATTAAATATTACTAATAATTGTATTAATATTATACAAAGTACACCAATTACTAATTGTTTATTTGAGAATAATCCAATCTTAAATATTGGCTTGCTGTCTGAACGAGCAACAAACACAAATAGTAATTCTGCAAAAGATAATGTTATGAATGCCATTGTAGTTGCTACTGCGCTACCATACGCACTATTCATAGTAAAGAATAACATTAATATTATTACACTCTTTAACATTGCTGGTACTACTATTCTCATCATCAAGAATGGTGACATGAATTTTGCGTTTGCTTTTCTTGGTTTTTCCTTCATAGATTTTTCATCTGCTGGTTCAAATCCAAGCGCCATTGCTGGTATTGCATCTGTTATTAAGTTTATCCATAATAGATGAAGTGGTGAAAATACAGTACTGTTAAATATCTTTGCAATAAACACAATTAATACTTCTGCTATATTTGAAGCTAAAAGATATGCTATTACATTTTGTATATTCCTGTATACTCTTCT
>JAZRSA010000003.1:0-6230 GCA_045651205.1 Clostridia bacterium | reverse complement strand
AGATAAGCTACTTCTTTATCTTGTGCTATACCATTATCTACAGTTATAACAAGAACATCTTCACCTTCATTTTCAGCAATTATCTTTTTACACCAATTCATATTTAATCCATATCCTTCATGTCTTTCAGGGACTTTTAATCCAAGTTCTGAATTAGATTCTGAATAATAGATTATATTGTTTATTGCGTCACCTAATATATATATGCTATTTATTCCGTCACTATCATAGTCCCCATAGATGTATATTTTAGAACCATTAGCTATATGTGATTCTATAATATCAGCACCTATTTCTATGTTTGTTAAGTCATTATATTTAGGCATACTATCTGAATATCCAGTAGCTAATAAAGTGTTGATTAAGCATTCATCATATCCTCTATTAACTAGTAGATTAACTATCATTTCATTGTATCCATTTTCTATTAATTCTTGTTTTAAGTTATTATTTATATCATTTAATTTTCTTAATTCTAACATTTTATCAGCTCCTTTACTATTATTAGTATATCCAAATAGTGGAATAAAAATACAAAGAAACCCTGTAAAATACAGGGTTTGAGGCACTTTTTATTTAATTATTTTAACATAAATATTAACATTTCCTTCAAGATTTAATGCTCTAACTAGACTATGAACTTCAGACTTAGCTACTTTTTCTATATAGTCTTGTTTAGCTTTTGTACTATATTCGTCTATTATTTTATTAACACCACTATCTACAAATGAATCCATATATAGTTTTTGTGCTTGCGCTCCATCTCTTTTATTAGCAAAGAAACTATAATCTGATTCACCCATAACAAGAGTGTTCTGTGCAAGTTTAATACTAGAGTGATCTACGTATGGTGCATCTATTTCTATAGTGAAGTCTCTTCCATTATTAGAAGGAATAACTCTAGCAGTACTAAAATTAACCACAACACTATATTGTAATTGTCCATGCCCTGATAATGTTATATGCTTCTTAATACCCATTCTGCCCTCGCTAGTGTAGTCATAAGAGTGGTCCATGTTTACTGTACAGTCTTTTAATATAGCGTACTCATGAAGCGTATTAAACTTGTTTTGTATAGTCTTTTCATTTAATATAGATACATAGCTATCAGCGGCTCTTTGTTCGTTTTGTTGTTTAAGATATAGTTCATCTTCTAACTTATCTATCTTATTTGATTGGAATTTAAAACATAACGCAGATGATATTATTAATGCTCCTAATGTAGTACCTATTAACATTTTCATATAAGCTTTATTTTTAAACATAGTATGCACTCTCCTTATTTATTTTCATTTACTATTTTAGTTATTTCATTAGCCAGATTCGTTGTTACATAGTGTACATAAGAATCACTACATATTTTTTCTAACTCACTTATATTTGAGAAGAAACCTAGTTCTAATAAGACAGGTATAGTAGAAGGATTGATAACATTCATTTCGCCTATATAACCTGTGTTAGGTCTATTGTCTCTTTTAGGAACTTGCCCATTATCTTGTATTGCATTAGATAATCTAATAGCTGTTTGTTTACTTGCTTCGTTTTTTGGATTATACATGCTAAAGTATCCTGTGCTATTTGATTCATAGTAATTGTGATGTATTGAAACATATAAATAAGGATTAGATTTATTTGCTATTCTTCCTGCAGCATTTAAGTCTTCTGACTTGCTATAAGCTATTTGTAATTTAGCATTAACTCCTCTTGCTTGTAATTTCTCAACTAACGCTTTGGCTTCTTTAACGTTTATGTCCCATTCAGATACATAGAAGCCTTTCCCGTCTCCGTCATTTCTAACTGGTATATCATTAGGTAGTTTAACTGTAGAACTATTTACGTATATACGTTTACCTGCTTTGCCTTGATACTCCCCTGCTCTTATTATAACTTCACATTGTCTTTGTTGTACTACCATTGTTTCTGTATGACCTGGTTCTACGCTCCATGTAAAGTAATCATTTGCGAATGCATTCCCAGTGGAAGTAAATACCATAGCTCCAATTATTAATAATAGTAATACTTTTTTAAATTTAGTTAATAATAAGTTTATCATAACACATCTCTCCCAATAGTATAATATAATAAAAGGGGCTTCATAGCCCCAAAAGAATTATTTAGATTTATCTTTCATCGTGCCAGACTTTCTAGTGCGTTTTAAGTTATTTATATCTACGTCAAACTCTTCACATAATATTTGTAGAGCTTGTCTTCTTCTAAGGTTAATCATGCTTGTTTGGACTCCCATGGATTCTGCTATCTGTCTATCAGACCAATCTTCTAAGTAGTATCTAACAAGTATCTTTCTTTGTAATGGACTAAGGTATACGAATTCAAATCCACAAGTGTCTCCTAAGATCCAAGAGATATCAGGAAGCCCTGTGCTTGATTCGTAATATGTATCTTCATATATTTCTATCTCGTAACTATCTTCTGAACCATTAACATAATCTTCGTATTGGAAGTTCTTATAAGGTATAGATAATGGATTCTTAATATTAGCTTTTATCATTCTAGCAACTTCATGTTTAAATACGTTATATAAGTATGCACAGAAATTCTTACCTACTTGTTTGTATCTTTTTGCTATCTTTAAAAAGCATATGTACAAATCATTTATTATATCTTGTTCAGAATTAGAGCCATACGTTTCTTTAATAAAGTTAGACTTAATATATATGTCGGGACGATATGAAGGAGGAGTCACTTTTCTGTTAAGTACTCTGCGTAAAGTTATATCATCCATAAACAAAGACACAAATGATTTTTGTTCCATGTCATTAAAATCTATTTGATTATGTTTAATAAGTAACATGTACTTTTTAAATAATGGAGCAAAACGATTTAGTAGTTCTTCTGCTGGACCTTTAGCTAGTTCTTTTTCTTCTAGGTCATCTGAATTAATATGTTCTTGATAAGATAAAACTAACTCTTCAACTTCATTCCAGTCTTTTATTTCTTTTTCAGTAGGTTCGAATTTCTTTCTATTTGCCATTTGTAGCACTCTCCGATCAAATTATTTTTTACTTTTCTTTTTGGATTTTTTTATTTTATTGGCTTCATTATACTCTAGCCACTCACCATTATATTTAACAACACAAAATAATTTGTTGTACTGAGGATACATGTAGTTAAACATTTTTTCCTTCAGTTTAAAGTCTGCTGTTTTTTGGCCCTTGACATCTATCACTTGTATTGAACCGTCCTTATAATGTACTGTAAAATCTGCTACATATTTTATAGCTGCGATAGTGCATCCAGGGTTTGCCTTTTGTACTTTTTTAAAGTTAGGATCCGAACCCTCAACTTTTTTACCATTTGCTATAATGAATTTATCTTGTAGTATATATTCATCTTGCATAGTAAAGCTTTTTATTAAACCTTTATTCATTTGTTCTTTAAGATACTCATAGTATTCAGCCTCTGTTTGTGAATCAAATACTATACCGTCTACTTCAGTTTTCTTATGATAGTAACGACCCATCTCTTTAGTCTTTTTGTTTTTTACCGCTTTCTTTTTTGCCATCTTTTTTCTTGTCTCCTTTCTTTTTATCAGGAGACTTTTTAGTCTTAGGCTCAAATCCGAACTCTTCACTGAAATAAAAGCCGCCGCCTTTATTTGCCATCTTTATCATCTCCCATCCATTGATCGCATAGCCCTCTGAATGTACATGTAGCACATGAGTAACTATTACGAGGGTATATTAAATCTTGTTCTATACAATTTCCTACAACTTCTAGTATATACTCAAGCCTAGTGAAATCCTTCGAAAATCTTAATGTGTCTTTCTCTGCGCCACTTTTAAAACTATGATAAGTAGTAACATGTTGTATGTTAGGTATGAATTGATTAAGTGCATATGCATCAATAGAATGCTTTAGATTCATATCCATTACATAGTTCTCTGGTAGCTTATCTGAGAAGCTTATCACTAGTGTAGTATAAAAGTCACCTTGTTTTATTATTGGATCCAGAGTCCCTGTTATACCATGACGATTACCTTCTGGTTCTATTCTATATGTTATTTCAGGGTCTAGTACCTCTACGCCTGTAACATTAATGAACTCTACAATACGATATAAGTAGCCCCAGCCTTGAATACATTGCTTAGGAGTAATCAAATGTTGGTTCTCCATACATACTTTATCCCAATGCTTCTTTACATAGTTCTCATGATCGAAATTTCCAAGTAGCTTAGTACTACCTACTCTTTTGATATACATATCAGAAACCTTATGTAGATAAGTGTTAAAGCTATCTTGTTTTAAGTTATGTCCATTGGACTCTATCTTATAATACAGAGGACATTTAATGTAATTCAAAAAATCTCTTTCTGATAATAACATTATTCTCTGCCTCCTGTTCTTGTAGAACTAAAATCTGCAGCGAATATGGCAACGTCTCCATCTGCATCATGATCATGAGCTCTGTCTAGTACTGGATGACTACCTATGCCCCAGTCATAATCTAAAGTTGTAGTCGCATAATCTAATGCGGATACGAACACACCAGCGCTTTCCACTGGTCTTGGTCTTGACGACATATATTCTTCATGTGGGTCAAATGAATACGTCACATTCTTTTTATTAGAATAAACTATTGAACCTTTAGTATAAAAATCTATAAAGTCTATTAAGCTTTCATCAAATCTGTTATATAATCTATTAGTGATAATTACGTCTATATCAAATTCAATAGCTTGAACTCTACGTTCATATGCTGTGCCGTATATGCCATAACGATCTGATATAGGGTCTGTATCTTTATATTCTTTAACATCGAATGTTTTAAAATCTACATCTTTTTGATTATCTAAAATTATACTTACTAAATCATTTATATATTCTATATCGAATAAAACGCTATCTGTTGATATTTCACCTTCAATATTAATATGCACTGATTTTTGATTGTCTATTATGTCAAATATGTCTCTCATATTTATCACGCTCCTTGCTTCTTAATATATACAAAAAGGCGCCTATGCAGACGCCTAATTTTATTGATGCTTAATCATGAACTCTTTAAGAGCCATAGATATTAATTGCTTTTTAGAGTACTCACTATTGTACTCACAGAATTGTTTCCAGTCTTCCCAAACAAAAGCATTTATTCTAACGCTTTTTGGAGAAACGTTTAGGTCACTATCATCAAATAGATCTATTTCTATATCTGGTTTAGACATTTCTTTTAATTGCTTTTTAGTATCTTGTAGTTCTTTTTCTAAACCATCTATTTGTTGTAGTAATTGTTTTGCAAACTTGCGTTGAAGGAACTCTAAAAATTTTCTCATTAGTAGTCACCTCCCTTCTTTGTTAATATTATTACCTGCTTTTATTAGATGAAGTTAGCAGCTAATGATTGTAGTGTATTACTTAATCCAACAGACGTTATTTCTGTTCTATCTTCTATAGATTGTTTTATATCTGCACTTATCCACATACCAGGTGTAGATGTTCTATCTATAGATACATTTGTTAATCCTAAACCTAGGCCTTTCATTTCTGCAGCAAGTCTTAATGTTTGGAACATTGAAAAGCCTCTTCTACCTTGATCATAATTTTCGATATCAGGAGCAACAGTATACGCAGCCTTACCTTTTTCAGATTCATAGAAGCCGAAATCTGCTAATAGCATACCTTCGTTTTGTACAGTTTTCATTTGTACATGTTTAAGGTTTATATTTGGTTTCCATCCTCTCCAGTTAAGACTAGGTAACTTATGCGTTTTAAAATATTTACGATTGCTTTCTACGTCACTAAGTTTCATTCCCCATGCCAATTGTAATGGTCGTTTTAAATACTCTGGCATATATTTAAGTATTTTCTTCTGTTCTTTTTCGTCTCTTACGTCCATAAATTTTTGGAAGTAGTCTTTATATTGATCTGGTATAGCTGCAAGTATTTCATCTTTAGTAGCTCCTTCTGATAGTCCATAAATAGTAGACTCCATAGCTTTTTTATACGCTACTGCAGATTTAGTATATTTACCGCCTTTGAATACATTGTTTCCAGACTCTTGTAAACTACTTATTTTTTGTTGTATCTCAGCCATTTTAGCTTTGTATTCTGAATCGCCTTCATCGTATTTGTCTAATAGTTTTTCAGCTTTATGTTTTAACTTAGCTATTTTCTTTTTGTTCTTATCTAGTTCTTGGAATATATCTTTAATATTTGCACCTTCTAATAAAGCAGCTTTTCTTGCAGCAGCTTCATATAAACCTTTGTATTTA
>JAZRSA010000002.1:0-5920 GCA_045651205.1 Clostridia bacterium | reverse complement strand
CATATCTAGCAGCACCTTCTGGTAATAAGCTTTGGTCAGTTGAGTAAACTTCACCAAGAACTTGTTGTCTTTCTTTTTCATAAGTAGCCATATCCATTCCAGCAACTTGTTCTGGATCAGATAATGGAGATAAACAAACTCTACCATTGCAATCAGCTTTAACTAACATACCTGGTTTCATTGCTCCATAGCAAGATCCCCAAGGATTTTCTTCTGCTTTTTCTTGTAATAAGAACCAAGGTAATTCTACTAAAGCATCAGTTCTTATTGGACCAGGCATCATACCATTGAATGCATCTGAGTCTCTAGTGTATTCATTTCTTTCCATTATTCCTAATGGTTTATTAGCAGGTCTGTAAACTTTGTCAGATCCTTCTACTTCGAAGTTACCAGTTTGTTCATTAACAACTGGAGCATCTGCAGTTTCTATCCATACTTTACCGTCTAACTCTACATCTACACCACCATTAGCCATTGTTAATGCATTGTGGAAATGTTGAGTATCTGTATCAAGAACCATTAAGTGTGGATCTGCAGCAACTATTCTACCTTTAGGTATAACTATTTGGTTAAAACCATAAGCCCAACCATATCTGAATAAAACTGGAAGTCTTGGGTCAACTCCAAATTTTATATTTAGAACGTCATGGTCGTTCATTTCAAGATGGTTGTTAGTTCTGTTTATTCTTTCTTCTTCGTTTCTGTAACCTGGTATACCGTTGTTTATAAACATACCACCTCTAGCACCAGGTTGTAAAACGTCTTTAGATTTAAAACTATAAGGATAAAGTGCCATATTTACCTATTCACTCCTTTACATTATTTAATATTAAAAGAATTTTCTATTTGTCATATTTTTAAGCCAGTTGTTTAATTGTTGTTCATAATCTATATTACTATTGTTTTTGTTTAAATCTTCTTTTGAAGATTCTTTTATTGTGTTATCTGCTTCTTCATCTACTAAAGCTTTTGATTCAATTTTTGGAAGAGTGTTTACATTGAAAGTATTACTTTCTTTAAATTCCATAAAAGTTTTGATTGAAGAATTTAATGATTCTTCTGATAACATCATTAAGTCTTCCATAGATTCTTCTCTAAGTCCTAGCTCTTTTCTTAAGTCAACTATTTGTTCAGCTAGGTGCATTTTTTGAACTTGTTTCATTTGAAGAACTTCTAATTCAAGAGTCTCTTTTATTCCTCTTTCTTTATCAAGTTTTGATTTAAGATATTTTATATCATCTTGTAAACCAGATACAAGTTTTATAAGTTCTTTGCATTTATCAGCAAGTTCTTCTTTGCTCATGTCGTCTATGCTTTTTTCTTTAGGTTCTTCTTCTTGTTTAGGTTCCTCAACCTTTTCTTCTTCTTGCGGTTGTTCATCTTTAACTTCTTCATCTTTAACTTCTTCAACCACAGGTTCTTCAACCTTAACTTCTTCTTGAGCCTCTACTTCTTGTTCTGCTTCTTGAACTTCAGTTTGTTCAACAACAGATTCTTCTACAGCTTCTTTAGCTTCAGGCTCTGTTAAAGGTAAATCTATGTTATCGAATATACCCATACTGTCGTCATTGCCTCCTTCATTATAAGATTCTTTTGCGCTTATATCTTTCGGCTTATATATTCTAACTGTATTAGCATATCTATCAGATGGAACAATGACGTAAGATAACTCTTTCGGTTCCATATCTTCCATAAGCCAATAACAAAGCTTTCCATCGTATTTGCGCCCTCTCTGATGTTCACATTCACCTTCAGCAGCTATGTTCTGTCCGCATATAGAGCAAGTTGCTTTATTAATAACTGCTCCTATTGATACAGTAGATAACGTACCATTCTTTACACCTTTTATTCCTGCGTCATCACCTATGTTACAAGTGAATACTAAACCAGGACTTTTTGCACGAGTTTCCTCAACATATTCAACTACTTTTACTCTACCTATTTGAACTCCGTCTCTATCATTATGATGCATGATTACAGGTCTTTCATATGGTGTTGTCCAATACGGTGCAGACTTCTTTAAACATTCTGGAGTATAGTAAGTAAAGTTTCTAGTTACTATAGAATGAATACCTTCTATATCTACCATTATAGAATCAGGAGATATTGCAGAAGATACTGGTTGGAATGCTAATGCAGGTGCTACACTTTCTTGTGCATCTAGCCCATTAACATTCTTATAAAATATAACGGCGCTTACTTCCTCTTTTACTTCTAATGCCATATAAGCGTTCACCACCTTTTTTGGCTAACTTTTTCTAAGGATTCATTAACTATATTACTATCTTTGTTCTTTTACTTATTACCAATCCTCATATTCTTCTTCATATTCTTCTTTTACTTTTACAGAATATGTACCATGTTGATTGGATGGTCTATCTAAACTTTTAACTGTTCCATTCGGTCCTTTGTCTTTAGTGCTTCTTGTCTTTTTTGTTGATACGCTCGTTCCTGACGATTTCTTACTAGAAGAACTAGATGAACTAGAACTTGGTTTAGCAGCTGCTGTTCTAACAGCTATTTCACCATTAATATAGGCAAGTTCTTTTTGATGTTCTGCTGTTCTATCTATACTGCGTAAAGCAGATTCATCTGTGATTTTTCTATTATATAATTGTTCATCGTCATCAGCTTCGTCTTTCATACCCATACGTCTACGAGCTTCATTAAATGTAGTAACATTAGATTGATATTTATTAATTTCGTGATTTTCTTTTTTGATTTTAGTTTCAAGAGATATTTCTTCAAACACATAATCAACATATGATTCTTTTTCAAATGGATTAAAGCCACCTTCTAATAATAACTCCATTAACATCTTTTTCTCTACGAACTCAGACATCATACGTTGTATAAATTTAACTGTATCATGTACTTGTTGTTCCATAGAGTCTGCATCTTGTTTAGCTCCACCCCTACCCATTTGAGCAGCAGATACACCTAATGCAGAGAATACCCTTTGTTCAAAATAGTTAAGATAAGGTTGCATGTTAATAGCAGTACCTTCAGAGCCTATTGCTTTAATCTCAGTCTTTTCGTTAGTAATGAATACTCCATCTAAACTACCCATTTCTATTTCTTGTTTAGCTTTAGCTATCTCTCCATCAGTACCTTGGAATCCTGGTTCAGGGAAACCTATTTTCCAATGATATAGAGGCATAGCAAATCTATAAATAAGTGCCGTAACATTACCTTCTATTTTTCTAAGTAATTTAACGTCTTCTAATGCGGCAAGTATTCTAGGAGTACCAAATGCGTTATTAGCATCTTTATCAAGATAGAAGTGAATTACATCTTCAGGTTTAAATTGTTTTTTATTCCCGCCACGACCTTGCTCGTATTTAAGTATGTTACCGTGCTTGTCACGTTTGATTTTTATACTGCAAGGATCTACCCTAGTGTAACCACCTACTATTAAACCATCATCGTATATTGATTGAGCTTTAACTCCTGGTATACGTTCAACTCTTGATTTTAATAAAAAGGCATTAGAATATCTTACTAAGTCATCAGCTATACCTTGCATTAATATATCCATTGGTACACCTGTGCAGTAAGACATGATTTTAAATCTTTGATCCAAATAATCAATAGCTTGTTGATTCTCAGACTTGAACTTCCATCCTGCTTTATATATCAAATATGAATATTTAGATAAACTTATCTTAACATAGCTATCTGCTTCCGACGCATCTCTAATTTCTGATAAATTAAATTCAGGACGAGTAAATAATTCACGACGACTTGTTTGCGCCGTTACATAACCTACAGCCTTGACTATAAAGTTCTGTATAGATTTTTTATTTAAAAGACTCATTGAAGATGTCTTCTGGTTAGAGAAATTAAAGACATCCTCTTGAGTATCAATTTGCTCTTGATTATTAGATGAATTATTAGTTTTCCACGGCCAATTAAACATCGCCAATTTGCATCACCCACTTTTTATTCATCTCTTAATATTGCTAATAAGTCACACTCTCTAACTAATAAATATTCTTTACCGTCTAATGATAATATAGTTCCTGCATACTTATTAAATAAAACTTTATCGCCAGGCTTTACTACTGGTTTTAATGAAGAGCCATCATTTAATATTCTACCAGAGCCTACTGCTACAACTGTAGCTATATCTTTTCTTGCTTCTGCCTCAGATTTCTTTGGAAGAACTATTCCTGAAGCCGTTTTATTTTCCTTCTCTGCCTCTACTGGAAGTTCTATTAATATGTTATCACCGATAGGTTCTATTATCATTTTTTGGTCCACCCTTTCTCTATTAAAGTTCTTCTGGCTTTTAAACCAGCAAGTTCAGTATTGATTGTATCTTCTAGTATATCAAGCGAGCTATTTAGATATTTGTATAAGTTCGCAAATGATACATCATACTTTTGGTCATAACTATTTTTCATACCTAATAGTATATTGTTGCTTAAAGCATTTATATTGTCTTTTTTATCTTCTGCTTTTATCCCTGCATATCTAAGTCTTAACATGTATATAGTTTTAAAGCTTTTTAAATGAAGTAATGTTTGGTCTACAGGGAATGCGTTCTCTAAGAAACATAACTTCATACTAGCTGTTTCACCCATTGCCAAACTTGCATCAAATAAATGCTTTGAATTTTCATCAACATCAGCACATGTATTTGTGATTGGATAAAACATAAAGAATACATCGACTGTCGTCTTATTAGATAAATTACCTTCCGAATCTTTTTTCTTAGCGTACACTGCTATTAATTTTTCTGAATAATAATGATACAAGATGTTCTTTAATCTATTAGTATAATAGTTATATAAATCTGCTACGTTTTTAATATATTCTTTCCTAATTACTTCTTCAGGATCTACAGGCGGTCTTTCAATAACCACAGGAGGTTCTACATCCCACATACCATCATTATCTATCTCGTAACCATCTTCAGGTCTCTCAGGAGGAGTATATCCAGGAGGGTCTGGAGGTGTTGGATATATAACTTTTATAGGATCTATTGGTTCAGGCTCATATGGTTTTGGTATATATATTTTACGGTCTGGGTCTGGTATTATTATTGGATAAGGATCTATTCTTATTTTTGACCAGTCATCCAATACTGGCTTATATATATTATTAATAGCAGTCTGTAACTCCGCAGGTAACAAAGGCATAATTTTTGTTATTTCATTAAATGTCTTATCTATTTCCCTCATTACATCGGTACTCGTATCGGCATCGCCTACACCATCATTCGCATCTACACTTTGATACCCTTTGTTAATATGGTCTGATTCATACGTGTCTTGATATTCTATGTCGGGTCTATACGAGTACTGTTGTTTATCTTTGTCTTTATCATCTGCCATGGTCGCTCACCTCCTTGTATATGATATTACCACCCTCTTCTAGAAAAGCCACCACCATTGAGACCTCCACCTCTTGAGCCCCAATTGCTTCGTCCTGTATTATTATTACTATACTTTTCTGTAGGATTCATTGCACCCTGGCAACTGTCTAACTTAACCCAGGATTGTCTTTCTCCACGAATCTCTCTAAAGTCTGTGTTTTCAAAAAACTCTTTTACTTCTTGAGGAACTTGCTTACGAGCATTTTGTCCTGCGAAAGCATTAGCTCCAGTTAAGTGCATATTAGTCATTAGTTTCATTTCACTTGCTGTTTCAAACTCTTGCATTACGCCTGTTAACTTTTTAAACTCTAATACCATAGCTAAGTAAGCTAATCCTAATGCATCTATAAAGTGTTCGTCTTTGCTAGTAAAAGTAGGAATACCACTAGCAGTTATTTTTTCAACTTCGTAGTTGATTAATTGATTATATATAGTATCATCCCATGGAGATAATATTAGGTTGTTTCTTTCAAAAGCTAATTGCAATTGATTGACCATAAATGGTTTCATAGGTTTGGCTTCTTTCTCTCCAGTGATAGG
>JAZRSA010000001.1:0-54271 GCA_045651205.1 Clostridia bacterium | reverse complement strand
GATGAAGAAAGAAATAAAATACTTGGTAAGTTTAATGATACTACAAGACCATATCCTAAAGATAAAACTGTTATAGAGTTATTTAACGAACAAGTAGAATTAAATCCAAATAATATTGCACTTAGATTAGAAGACAAGTCTATGACATACAAAGAATTAGAAACAGCTTCAAACAAACTTGCAAATACGCTAAAAGAAAAAGGTGTAGTTGTAGGTGATGCAATTGGTATAGATATAGACAAGTCATTTGAACTAGTTACAGCTATACTTGCAGTTCTTAAAACAGGAGCATATTATTTACCAGTAGAAATAAATATAGCTCATGATAAAAAAGAGTATATGTTTAAAGATGCGTCTGTTAAATTTGTTTTAGAAGATCATATAGAAAATTATGATGACATAGAAGAAGTATTTTTAGAAGAATTAGACTTTAGTAAAATGGATGATGCTAAAGTAACTTTAGATAGTGAATATACAGCTGTAAGTCCGGCTTGTATATTGTATACATCTGGTACAACTGGAAATCCTAAAGGTGCTTTAATTACAAATATGAATATTGTAAAGCTTGTTAAGAATCCAGATTATATGGAACTTAAATCAAGTGACACAATAATACAAGCTGCATCAACAAGTTTTGATGTATCGTTATTTGAGTTCTTTGGAACACTTCTAAATGGTGGTACATGTGCGCTAATTACTAAAGAAAATCTTCTTAACTTCGAATATCTAAATAAATATATAAAAGAATCTGGCGTTACAATCGCTTGGATTACATCAGCGCTGTTTAACCAAATAATAGATGCTAAGATAGATGTGTTTGAAACTTTACATACAGTTTTAAGTGGTGGAGATGTAATGTCTCTAAAACATGTAAACAAGTTAAGAGAAACATATAAAGACTTAACAATAATAAACTGCTATGGACCTACAGAATGTGTAACATTTACTAATACATTTAGAGTAGATGAAACAAGAACTGTAAAGGTTCCATTGGGAAGAGCAATATCTAATACATATGGTTATGTAATAGATAAGAAGTTTAGACTACTTCCGCTATATGTTGAAGGCGAATATATAATTGGTGGAGATAGTGTAGGGCTTAAATATATAAACAACGAAGAATTAACAAAAGAAAGATTTGTTGAAGACGAAATAACAAATAAAGGCAGAATGTACAAAACAGGTGATGTTGTACGTATGCTTGAAGGTGGATATATAGACTTCGTAGGAAGAAGAGATAACCAAGTTAAGGTTAGAGGATATAGAATAGAACTTGATGAAATAAAACACGCTATATATGCTTCTCATAAGGTAGAAGACCTATCTGTATTCATATATGAAGATCATAGCAAAACAAAGAAGATAGCAGCTATATATACATCAAATGAAGACTTTTTACCACAAGATATGAAGATATTCTTAAAAGATAAACTTACTTCATACAAGATACCTTCATATATAGAAAGAATGGATAAGTTACCATTAAACCAAAATGGTAAGGTTAATGTTAAAGAGTTAATAAGACACATTCTAGAAAAATCTCAAGATACAGATGAAGAATTTGTACCAGAGTATGAAGGAATTGCAAAAATTATTTATGATATGTTTAGAGATGTTTTAGGTATTGAGACTATACATCCTGAAGATAGTTTTTTTGATATAGGAGGAGATTCACTTCTTGCTATTAGACTTACAACAGAAGCTCTTGAACATAATATAAAGATTACATTTGCAGATTTATATAAATATCCTTCTATTAAAGAGTTAACAGAGCTTCTTACATTAGATAACAAGAAAGCTTCAATATCTGAACCGTTAAAAACAAGAGATTTTAATGCTATTCATAAGCTTCTTGAAACAAATGTAATTGAAAACACTGTTAAAGAGGATATAAATAAAAAAGATATATTACTTACAGGAGCAACAGGATTTTTAGGTTCACATATTTTAGAAGAACTATTACTTAATACAGAAAGTACAATTTATTGCTTAATTAGAAAGATTAAGAATAGCGATAAAACACCTGAAGATAGGTTAAAAGAAAAAGTTAATTTCTTCTTTGATAATAAATATGATGAATTAATTAACACAAGAGTAAGATGTATTGAAGGAGATATAATCCTTGATGAATTAATAGTAGATGAAACTGCTAGAGAAGAAGTTACTAGAAATGTTTCTATGATAATTAACTCTGCAGCTCATGTAAAACACTATGGAGATATTAATTTGTTTACTAGAATAAATGCAAAGGGCGTAGAAAATCTTGCTAAATTTGCGTTAGCTAATAACATGAGATTAATTCATATATCTACACTTAGTGTATCAGGTAATATATTAGAAGTTGGACAATTAGATCAAGAGAATATAGTTAAAGGTACTATATTCAATGAAACAAATCTATATATAGGCCAAAACCTAGATAATGTATATGCGTATACTAAATTCTTAGGTGAAGAAGTAGTATATAACTATATATTAAAAGGACTTGATGCTAAAGTAATGAGAATGGGTAACTTAACAAGTAGAATGTCTGATGGTAAGTTCCAACCAAATGCCACAGAAAATGCATTTGCAAATAGACTTAAAACATTTGTAGATATTGGAATAATGCCAACTAATTTGATGGATTTTAATGTTGAGTTTACACCAATAGATTTAGCAGCTAAAGCAACTAGAATTTTAGCAAATACAGATAAAAAATATAATACTTATCACATTTTTAATGATAACCATATTGTAATGCATAGGTTAGATGAGATATTATATAAATTAGGATATGAACTTAGACATATCACTAAAGAACAAATGACAGAACTTATTGAATTTTATTCTAAACAAGATAATGGTTATGAAAGAATACAAGGTATAGTACAAGATGTAAATAGAAATAAAGAGATAGATTATAACCCTAATACGGTTATAAAATCAGACTTTACTAAAGATACATTATCTAAACTTGGATTTGTTTGGCCAGAAATCGATGAAGAATATATTACTAAATATATAGAATATTTAGAAGAAATAGGTTTCTTAAAAGGAGATAACAAATGACAACATATTCAATTTTTTTAGTTTTAGTGGGTGCGTTCGTAATGCTTACAGTTCTTATGGATTCACTTGTTAAGATTAAACAAAAAACAAACTTACATAAACACTTTATAACGTTGGTATCGTTGTTTAGCATACATATATTAGGTTTGCTATTACAAATACTAATGTCAGGTACAACTATTAAACCTATATACTTTGAGTATATAACGTATATAGGAGCTATGTACTTTGGAGTAGAGATTTTTGTAATTGGTTTGCTGTATAAAGATAAAAATAGAGATATAAGCAATTTGAATTGGTTATATATATTACCATCAATATTGTTAGGTGTTTTATGGACAAATGATTTCCATCATTTGTTCTACATAGAATACTCTACAAATTTTGCAGATACAGTATTTGGTCCTGCGTTATATGTATTTATGGTATATTCGTATGGCTTAATAATAGCATCGTTTGTATCGATGATTAAGGTAACTATAAAACAATCAGGATTTTTATCACCACAGTCTGCTTTAATAATAGCAGGAGCGTTAGTGCCATTAATATCTAATGCGCTAGGTGCTTTAAGGATAGTAGAAAGCAGTGTGTATGTAATGCCGCTTACTTTCTCTATAACTGCGATGTTATACTATATAGCAATATTCCATTTGAAAGCTTTAAATATGATACCAGTATCATTTAAGACTATTGTGGATAGTATGTCAGATTCGTTCGTTGTTGTAAGCGATGATGGTACTATAGTAGATTTAAACAAAACATTCGTAGACAACTTTAAGAAGTTCGGTGAAATCCAAGATAAAGATAATCTGTATGAATGGATGAAACAAAAAGGTTTTGTAGATTTAAAATCTGTAAAGAAAGATATAAATGAAGCAAGAAAGACAAGAAATGTAATAACAAAAGAATATCATATAACTAAAGATGAATATGATAAATACTTTGAAGTAGAATATCAACCAATAAAAGCAAAACATAGCAATGAATTTGTTGCGACACTTATTCTTTTAAGAGATATAACAACTCTTAAGAAAGATACAGAAATAATGCTTAAGAATGAATCTTTAGTAATGCTAGGAGAACTAGCAGGTGGTGTTGCACATGATATTAACACACCGATATCTGCAATTAAGAGTGGGCTTTTAATGCTAAAAGAAACTGTTCAAACTGACGATGAAAAAATGTTAGTAGAGAGAATGGATAGTTGTGCTACAAAGATAGTTACACTTACAAATAGCTTGAGAAACCAAATAAGAAATATTGGTAGTGACGAAGTAATGGATGTAAATATAACTACAGTAGTAAACGATATGGCTACTATTATTCATAATGATTTAACTAAGCATAGAGTTAAATTAAATTTAGATATTAAAGAGGATATAATAGTAAAAGGAAATCCAGCAAAATTATCTCAAGTTGTTACAAATATAGTTGTAAATGCAATACAAGCATATGAGGATAAAGGTGGAGAGATAAATCTAAAAGTAGAAAGCAATCCTAAAGAAGTGGTTATATCTGTCGAAGATTTTGCAGGAGGAATTCCAGAGCATATACGTGATAGTATAGGAAAGAATATCCTTACTACAAAAGGAGTTTCAGGAACTGGATTTGGACTTTACTTAGCATATTCAGTAATAAAAGGAGCTTTTGGTGGAGAAATACGTTTCGATACAGAAGTAGGAAAAGGAACAACATTCTATATTACAATTCCAAACGGTAAATAAACTTAAAACAACAAAGATAAGGATAAAGAAAAGAGAGATAAGCATATGCTTATCTCTCTTAAGTTTTGAGAGTAGTTATATAATTAGTCTTCGTTAAAATCGGGTTCAAAAGAGTACTCAACATTGTGAGCTCTTTTAAGGATCTCGTTGTAAGACATTTCAATAACATACCTTTTGTTATGGAGTTTGAATTTGCCGGGGCTTACGAAAATCACTTCAAAATCATGAAGGTACATTTTGTTTCCGCGAACAACAAGTTGAACGGGATTATATCCGCCGAGCATTCCACGATGAGTAAGATACAAATCGTGAACTTCATCTATGGAATGAACCATCCAAGATTTGTCTTCCATTTTTTGCTTGCGAAGCTCTTCATCAAGAATGAGAGCATAGATAGGTTCGTTATTTGCATTGGCTTTATCGATAATTGATGCGTCATCAAGAGGCAAAAAGGTTTCTCTTGTAAGACTGATTGCTTCCTTTTTGTGATGTACATATTTCATACCGCTTTGCCAATCTAAGATGCACTTTGCATCTGCTTCGGAAATGTTTAAGTCATAGAGAAACCGTTCAAGGTCTTCTTTAGACATAATTTCTTCAATTTCCTCGTCGGATTTGAAATCTGAGTATCTAAACTCAGCACAAAGTGCCTCACCATTTTCTGTTCGTACAAAGTAGAGGAAGGTTAAGGTATAACAATCTTCCATAGAATAGCCGCGCCCCATATTGCGGTAGCTTGTGAACTTTGCATACAGCTTATCGTACTCGAAAAGATGTGTTGCGTGATTTTTAGATGATGGCATATTTTTATATGGCATCTTCTTTCTTGTAGGATCTGAGAGGTAACGGTGGATAGTAGTATCTCCATCGCGAAGATAGGTAAAACCATCACAAGATAGAATTACCTGACTAGGTGCGTTGGAAAACATTATTTGAACCTTTCCGTCTACACAGTACTTTTTCCGGATTCTTGTAATTTCCATACTATATATCTCCTTTAAATTATTATTTAGACTTATGAAAAAACTGTATGTATTATATCATAAAGAAGGTTAGATTTCAATTTTTATGTCAAATTCTATTAGCCACATATTTACTTGTATAAGGTAAGCAAGTGTTTGAGGATATGTCATAAGCTGCCCAAACCAATTTTCTTTAAGATTAGAACCATGAGTTTCTAATAAGCTGTATAGGAACTCTACATTAATTATTTCAAGCAAAGGAGAAGTGGATTTGTTAATAATGTTTTTAATTTCTTTTTCTAATAGTTCTAAATATTTAGGGTCATATGTTTTAGGGAATGGAGATTTCTTTCTGTATACAATAGATTCAGGTAACATATCTTCAAAAGCTTTACGAAGAATATATTTTTCTACTGGCGAATCATTTGTTTCTAACCCAAGTTTTCTTTTAGCAGATATGTTATATATATATTCGAATAATTTGTAATCTGCAAATGGAGTTCTGACATCTAAACCTATATAGTCTGCTATTCGTTCAGTTCTTTCTACAAGGCACATCATAAACCATTTAATTGTGTTGTAACAGTTATATGAAAAGGTGTTTTCAAAATCTAAATTATTATTAGCAGTAACTTTACTTTTAATATATTCTTCAAAATATTTTTTAGATACAACATTTGTATTTAATATATTTTCTCGAAGTTCTAAAGATTTAGCCCAAGGGAATGGGTAAGAGTGCATTAGATTTTCTTTGTAGTACCAAGGGTAACCACCAAATATTTCATCAGAACATTCACCAGATAATATAGTAGTTATTCCATCGTTTTTAATGGCTTTTAAGAATAATAGCATAGAGGAATCTACATCTGCCATACCTGGCATTTCTCTTGCAAGCATTGCGTCTTTAAGAGAATTAAATAAATCTTTGGTGGAGAAAGTAAAAGTGGTATGTTTTGTATTGTACTTATCTGCCATAATTTTAACAAAGTCTTTATCTTGTGTGGGTTGGTAACTAGAACCCGTAAAGTTTATGTTGTTGTTTTCGTAATCTATAGAGTAAGTTTTGATATTAGAAGTTTCTTTGGCTGCAAGCATAGTTAGAATGCTTGAGTCTAAACCACCAGATAACATTGAAGCACAACCTAAGGAGTAATCTCTCTTAAAAGCAGATTGAACTAGTTCTTTTGCTTTAGATATATTTTCTTCAAGTGAATCTGGATTTTTCCCTTTTGTTAAATCCCAATAACAAGATTCTTTAAACCCATCTTTATTAAGTATGGCGTAATGGCCGGGTTTAATTTTAAATATGTCTTTGAAGTATGTTTTGCCAGGAGTATGAGCGGGTCCAAAACCAAATATTTCACAAATTTCATCCTTAGATATACTTGCTTTAATAGATGAATTGGTCAGTATGTCTTTGATAGTGTTAGAAAATATAAACTCATCTGGCGTAGAGGAGTAATATAAAGGTCTTATGCCAAGCCTATCTACTGCAAGAAACACTTCGTTGTTCTTTAAATCTATTATTCCAATAGCAAAACTACCATCGATATGGTTTAAGAAGTCTGTACCAAAGGTGGTGTATAAATTTAATATGGTTTTAGCGGTCTCAGACTCAATTAGATGCATTTTCTTATTGCAAACACTAAACAACCTTCCGGAAAAGAAAATAACGTAATTTTCTGTTTTAAAAGATTGGTTACTAAAGTTAATATTACTAGGTGTAATATTGTATTCTAAAATATGACCAAAATATTTCATATGTACCTCCATAAATATATACTAATATATATTTTTTAAGCTTAAGAAATATGTGTGTTTTAGACATATAACATATTAATTGCAATTTACATAATATTGTGATATAATATACGCGTGCATAGCACAGAAGTCCAAATTTTAATTAAACAAGGAGAATTAGCACATGAGTACAAATTTTAAGCTCAAGCCTCACCCTATGACAACCGAAAAGGAAGTTGCCTTCCTTAGACGGTTTGAAGATATGCGAGAAAAGAATGTTCTCGCAATGGCCTTTACAGACGGTGTAACGCTCGAAGAGATGGAAGCACTTGGCATTGGCAAAGATGGTGAACTTACGCGTAAAGCAGAAGCGGCACTGTTTGCAAGATACCAGTATCACTGTTCTCATGAAATCGCAAAACGAATCATGGAGCAAAACTTCGATGACAACCAGCTGGACACCATTATGAGTGTTTTGCTTCTTCCTACGTTCTGTATCCCTGAGGAGAAACTTCTTTCTGAAATCCTTTTCGATACCAACAGCATGGAAGATATGGTTGAATGGCTCAATAAAAACAAAATCATCTGATTTAAAGCACCCTGCAATTTGCGGGGTGCTTTTGTATATTAAATATTAGACACATTTAGAAATATACTACTTGCAAAAAAATATTTGTTGATGTAGTATATACGTATAATTAGGAGGAAGAAATATGGGACTAACAACAAGTATAGAAATGTTTAAGAAAGCTTATGAAGGTGGGTATGCCGTAGGAGCTTTTAATGTAAATAATATGGAAATAATTCAAGGAATTATGGATGCGGCGATAGAGGCTAATTCGCCGGTAATATTACAAGTTTCTAGCGGCGCTAGAAAATATGCAAATGCAATATATTTAAGAAAATTGGTAGAAGCAGCAATAGAAGATGCTAAAGCTAAGGGTAAAAATATAGATGTAGTACTTCATTTGGATCATGGTGATACATTTGAACTATGTAAAGATTGTATAGATAGCGGATTTACATCAGTAATGATAGACGGTTCTAAATATTCTTTTGAAGAGAATGTAGAACTAACAAAAAAAGTAGTAGAATACGCTCATCCAAGAGGAGTAGTAGTAGAAGCAGAACTTGGTAAACTAGCAGGTGTTGAAGATGATGTTAATGTTGCAGATGAAGACGCTAAATTTACATCTCCAGATGAAGCAGTTAAATTTGTAGAATTAACAGGTTGCGATTCTTTAGCGATAGCTATTGGAACAAGTCATGGAGCATACAAATTTAAAGGTGAACCAAAACTTAGAATAGATATATTAAAAGAAATAACAGATAGATTACCAGGATTCCCATTAGTATTACACGGAGCATCATCTGTGCCACAAGAATTTGTAGAAATGTGTAATAAATATGGTGGAAATATTCCAGGTGCTAAAGGCGTTCCAGAAGAACTTTTAAGAGAAGCAGCTAAATATGGCGTATGTAAAATAAATATAGACTCAGACATACGTTTAGCAATGACTGCAAATATTAGAGAATGTTTCACTGAATCTCCAGAAGTATTTGATCCTAGAACATATCTTGGTAAAGCAAGAACTGCTGTAAAAGATATGGTAAAACATAAAATAGTAAATGTTTTAGGTAGCGAAAATAAAATGTAAATTTATATATAAAACAATAAAATCTCTTAGAATGTCTAGGAGATTTTTTGTTATATAAATTCTTGCCATTTTATACATATATGTGATATAATATGCTCGTAAAATTTATATAATTGAAGGGAGAATAATAAATGAAAATATTAGTATTAAATTGTGGTAGCTCATCATTTAAATACCAATTAATAAATATGGATAATGATGAAGTTATATGTAAAGGAAATTATGAAAGAATAGGTATGGAAGGTTCATTCTTAACTCACAAATTTGGTGATGAAAAGAAAGTTTATGAACAACCAGCTAAAAACCATGAAGAAGCTATTAAGTTCACAATGTCTAAATTTGTAGAACCAGGTATAGCAGTTATAGCTACATTAGATGAAATCGATGCTATAGGACACAGAGTTGTTCATGGTGGTGAAAGATTTACATCTTCTGTAATAATAGACGATGGCGTAGTAGAAGGAATTAGAGATGCAGTTAAATATGCACCACTACATAACCCAGCTCACCTACAAGGAATAGATGCTTGTAAAGTTGCACTTCCAGGTAAACCAAATGTAGCAGTTTTTGATACAGCATTCCATCAAACAATGCCAAAAGAAAGCTACATTTATCCAATACCATATGAATATTATGAAAAATATGGTGTTAGAAAATATGGTGCACATGGTACATCGCATAAATATGTAACAGGAAGAATAGCAGAAATAATGGGACGTGACGATCTTAAAGTAATAAGCTGTCACATAGGTCAAGGTGCAAGTATATCTGCAGTTAAAAATGGTAAATGTGTAGACACAAGTATGGGTCTTACTCCACTTGCTGGTATACCAATGGGATCTCGTTCAGGAGATTTGGATCCTTCAGTAGTTACATACATTATGGAAAAAGAAAATCTTTCTCCTAAGGAAATGGAAACAATACTTAATAAAAAATCTGGTCTTTTAGGAATGTCTTGTGTATCTGCAGATAATAGAGATATTGAAGCAGCTATACATAACGGAGACGAAAAAGCTCTTCTTGCTATGAAACATTATACATACAAAATAGCAGGATATATAGCTAACATGGCTACTGCATTAAACGGTGCAGATGTAATCGTATTTACAGCTGGGGTTGGTGAAAGAGGCGAAAAAGAAAGATGGTTAATCTGTGAAAGATTAGGATTTATGGGTGTAGAACTAGATAAAGAACTAAATAAAACAAGAGCAGAAGAAAAAGAAATTTCTAGTGCAGACTCTAAAGTTAAAGTTTGGATAGTTCCAACTGAAGAAGAATTAATGATAGCTAGAGAAACAATGGCTTTAATTAAATAATTAGGAGGAAATATATATATGAAGATATTAGTGTTAAACTGTGGTAGTTCATCTTTGAAATACCAATTAATAGATATGGAAACAGTGAATGTTTTAGCAAAAGGTAATTATGAAAGAATAGGGGAAGACGAAGCCTTCCTAACTCACAAAGTAGGAGGGGAAAAGGTAGTCATAAACCGTGGTGTAAAAACTCATGACCAAGCGCTTAAACAAATCATTGCCTGTCTATTAGATCCACAGTTTAACACTATTTCTAGTTTAGACGAGATAAAAGGCGTAGGACATAGAATAGTACATGGCGGTGAAATATTTAAAGGTTCAGTATTAATAGATGAAAAAGTTATTGAAGATATTGAGCAATGTGCAGTATTTGCACCACTACATAATCCAGCAGCGGTTATGGGAATAAAAGCGTGTTTAGAACTTATGCCAGGAACTCCAATGACAGCAGTATTTGATACAGCATTTCATCAAACAATGCCTAAAGAATCATATATGTATCCAATACCAAAAGAATACTATGAAAAGTATGGTATAAGAAAATATGGTGCACATGGAACATCTCATAAGTATGTTGCAAATAGACTTGCAGAGTTAATAGATAAGCCAATAGAAGAACTTAAAATAGTAACATGCCACTTAGGTCAAGGAGCAAGTATTTCTGCAGTAGATGGCGGTAAATGTGTAGATACTAGTATGGGACTTACACCTTTAGGTGGAATTGCAATGGTAACTCGTTCAGGAGATTTAGATCCTTCAGTAGTTACATATATAATGGATAAAGAAAACATATCTCCAAAAGATATGGAAAGTATATTAAATAGAAAATCTGGATTATCTGGAATGACTGGTCTAGCACCAGACTTTAGATATATAGAATCAGTATCTACTGAAAATGCTGAAGCAGGCTTAGCGGTAGATGTATTTACATCTAAAGTTGCAGAATATGTTTCAAGATACGCAGCTAAAATGTCTGGAATAGATGCTATTGTATTTACTGGAGGAATTGGAGAAAACCAAATAAATGTACGTACTAAAGTATGTGAAAGATTAGGTTTTATGGGTCTTATAATAGATAAAGAATTAAATAATGTAAAATCTGAAGAAAGAAAAATATCTACAGAAGACTCTCGCGTAACAGTATATATAATTCCAACAGAAGAAGAGTATATGATAGCAAAAGATACATTAGAATGTATAAATCTTAAATAAGGAGATGAACCATGACTTACGAACAAGCACGTGAATTATTAAAGAAATATAACCAACTACATTTGTTAGTATCATATAACGATTTGACAGATGAAGAAAAAAGAGAATTATTACAAAGTATTTCTGAAATAGATTTTGAACAAGCGGTAAAATTAATAAATACATCTAAAGAACAAATTAATTTAGGAGAAATAACACCTGTAGACAGTGTTTCTGAAATGGATTTTTCAAAAGAAGAAAGAAAAGAAATTGAAAGTGTAGGAAGAGATATAATATCTAAAGGTGAATATGCTGTAATAACAATGGCAGGCGGACAAGGAACAAGACTTGGTCATTCAGGCCCCAAAGGCACATTTATGTTAAACCTTAAAACTGGAGATAAATATATATTTGAAATATTTATAGAAAATTTGCAACTAACATATGAAAAATATGGAGTATATATTAACTGGTATGTCATGACAAGTGTTGCAAATCACGAAGAAACAGTATCATTTTTTGAGATGCATAATTATTTTGGTTATCCAAAAGAAAAAGTAACGTTCTTTAGACAAGGAGAACTTCCAATAACAGATAGTGAAGGTAATCTTGTATTAGAATCTAAAGAAAAAGTGTTTAAAGCAGCAGATGGGAATGGTGGAATATTTAATGCGCTTTCAAAAAACGGTATAACAAATAAGCTTAAAACTGATGGAGTTAAATGGGTATTAATTACAGGTGTGGATAACATACTTGTAAATATGGCAGATGAAATGTATATAGGACTAACTGCTAGAAGTAACAAATTTAATGGAGTTAAATCTATAGAAAAAATAATTCCGGAAGAAAAAGTGGGAGTGTTTTGTAAAAGAGGTGGTAAACCTAGTATCGTAGAATATTCTGAAATGGATGATGATATGAGAAATGCTAAAGCAAATGATGGCAGCTTACTATATAAAGATGCAAATATAGTAAACCATTTATTAAGCATTGAATTGTTAGAGAAAATACAAGATGAAAGACTTCCAATACATAGAGCGCATAAAAGCTTAAACTATATAGATAGAGATGGAAATTTTGTAATAGCAACAGATCCAAATCTATACAAATATGAAGCCTTCATATTTGATTATTTCAATATGGTAGATGATGTAATGATTTATAGGGTAGATAGAAATAAAGAATATGCACCTATAAAAAATAAGGAGGGAGATTCTAGTCCAACTACAGCTACTGAATTATATAATTCATTACATTAATACAAATAAATAAAAATAAGAAAGAGGTAAAATATGAGTAAATTAGAAAAAATTAAAACAAAACTTGCAGCTTATGGTCAAGACCACTTAGTAGCATTTGCAGGAGAATTAAGCGATGATGAAAGAGAAAATCTTTTAGAAAGACTTGATACTTTAGACTTAGAACTTGCAAAGAAACTTTACGATGGAAGAAATGATATATCTACAGGAGAAGACAAAATAGAGCCGATGGCATATGTGGATAAATTAAAGTTATCTGATGAAGAAAAAGAAAAATATACAAAAATAGGTGAAAATATACTTAGAGAAGGTAAACTTGCAAGTGTAACAATGGCAGGAGGACAAGGTACAAGACTTGGACATAATGGACCTAAAGGTACATATATGGTAGAAGTAGGAGTGCCTAAGTCATTATTCGAGATACCATGTGAGGCATTGAAAAGAGCCTACGAAAAATACAATGCATATATACCTTGGTATATTATGACTAGCCGTGAAAATAATGATGATACAGTTAAGTTTTTTGAAGCTAATAATTACTTTGGATATCCAAAAGAATATGTATCGTTCTTTAAACAAGGAGAACTTCCTATGTTAGATGAAAGTGGCAAAATTATTCTTGAGACAAAATCAAGAGTAAGAGAAGCAGCAGACGGACACGGTGGAGTATTTGAAGCTATGAGCAAAAACAACATAGTTGAAGATATGAAAAGACGTGGAATTAAGTTGGTATTTATTGGCGGAATAGATAATATACTTTTACACGTAACAGATCCATTATATATTGGACTTGTAGTAGATAAAAAAGCAAAAATTGCATCTAAGAGTGTAACAAAATTAAATCCAAGTGAAAAAGTTGGTGTGTTCTGTAAAAGGAATGGTAGACCAAGTGTTATAGAATACAGTGAAATAACAGAAGAAATGGCCAACTTAAGAGATGAAAATGGCGAACTCTTATATGGTGAATCTAATATAATTGCACACTTATTTGATATTAATGTTTTAGATGTAATAGGAAAAGATAAACTTCCATACCACGTGGCTCATAAAAAGAGCAATTATATAAACGAAAATGGAGAAGAAGTAGTTCCAAATAGTCCTAATGCATATAAATTTGAAACATTTATATTTGATGCGTTTAACAAAGTAGAGGATATGCTACTATTAAGAACTTCAAGAGAGGAAGAATTTGCTCCAATTAAGAATAACGAAGGGGCAGATAGTCCTGCTACAGCTACAGCATTATACAAAGCATATTGGAATATAGATTAAAACATACAGCATAGCGTATATTTACGTTATGCTGTTTAATATTACTGTTAAAGTGTGAGTACAGCAGTTGCAGTTTGGTACACAGATTTTTACTAAAAGCCCTACATATATTCTTCTAATGATGTATATAGTTCCATTGTTTATGCTAATTACAATAGAATTTGTTTCTACATTTAATACATTTAGATAATATCCATTTTGAAGGGGAATAAATGAATTATCCCTATTTAAGATATCAGTTATCATTTTATTGCATGTTTTACATTTGCAGCACAAGCAATCATTAACAGATATATTTACATTTGAGTTTTCCATAATTCCTCCCTAAGTTAAAGCACAGCATCTAGCCGAAGCATAGAGAATAACTTTTAAGGTGCCACTGTCTAATGGTAAGTCTATAAGTATAGTTTCACCGTTATTTATAGTGAATGTAAGATTAAGATTTAGAGTGGTATTTTGTATTAATATAATTAAGGAGTCGTTTGATGCACTTTTAACATTTATTGTATAACCATAATATAAATCTATAACAGTACTATTAGAAAGATTTGTATATACCTTTTCTGATGTTATTGGAACGCCACTTTGACATACTTTAAATTTAACAGCCAAGAAATAACAAACATTATCCATAATATCACCTATGTATTTATATTACATTCTATGTAAAAAGACTTGTTTAAGTTCAAAATATTGTAAGAATTATTGATAAAAATTACTCTTTGTGATACTATGTCATTAAATTAAAGGGGTATATAATGGTTAGAGAATATATAAACTCAAAAGGAAAGAAGTTTATTGGTCACTTGGTTTTAAATCCTACTAGAAACAAAGCTTTGCCATATATTTTAGTGGTACCAAAAGAATTAGATAACGGGAAAAACATAGTGCTTGAAAGTGTAAATTATGAGGGCACAAATGATCCTATAAGAATAGCAGATAGGGTAATAGAAGGTTTGCGTGGCACTGTTGAAATAGTAGATGATGCGCCAATATTAATACCGTTTGTACCTGATGTAAAGGGCGGGAGACCATATTACCAACAGCTATCTAGAGAGTGCTTCGAAGGAGAATATCCTATAGATTTTGATAGAGTAGACTTACGTGTCTTAGATACTCTTGAAGAGGCAAGAGAACTAATATCCAAAGAACATAATAAAGAAGTTGCAGAAAAAGTGTTTTTAAACGGTTATTCATCATCGGGGGTATTTGCACAAAGATTTGCAATGTTACACCCTGAAGTGGTAGATAGAGCGTTGATTGGAGGTGCTTCGGGTACACTACCAATTCCAAATGAAACACTTGAATATCCATTTGGAACAAAAGATTTTAAAGAATTATTTGGAAAAGAATTTAATTTAGAAGCATACAAAAAGATAGAGTTTGCATATTACGTTGCAGAATTAGAAGCAAATAAATCAGCTTGGGAATTTGATATAGACGGTAAAGTTGTAAAAAGAGATAAAGATGGTAATCCAACAGATAAAACACAAGCAATAGCGCCAATGCATGATATGTCTTATCTTTTAAGAAGTACAGGAATAAAACAAGGAAAAGAACAACGTGAATTATGGGGTAGAGAACTAGCAGAAAGATATGAGAATTGTATAAGATATTATATAGATAACGGATACAAGATTAGTAGCAAAATATATAAAGGTTCTACTCATGGCGGAATATATAGTTCTTCTAATCCATCAAGAGTTGGAGTACTTAGAGATATTATTGGTTTTTATAAACATCATAAACCTTTAGAAAAAGATGAGTATAGTGCGGAAGTTATTTCTATGGAAAAACAAAGGGAAAGAGAAAGAATAGCTAATAAATATAAAATTATAGAAGGGTATAATGAGAAATAGAATAAGAGAGAGAAAAAGAAAAATTAGAGTAATACTGCTTTTGGTATTGATATTAGTATTAAGTGTATTAGGAACGAAGATTATAAAAAAACAAACTGATACTAATATAAAAAGCGAATATGATATAAAATTAGAAAGTGATTTGGAAAATGTAAAAGATGAAGCGTTTAAAGTCTGGCAACAAGCTAAAACTATGGGAAAAAGCGAAGACAAAGAATTGGAAGAGTTTATTGTTGAACGTCTAAAAACTATGGGTGTAAAAATAGATAATTATTATATTACTGTACAAGCTGGTAAAGTAAATGTTGCTATGAAAAACAAATCATTCTTGGTTGAACCTGGATATTATAAGCCTAATACCAATTTAAATGAAATGATAGATAAATGGGACCAATTAGTAAATAAAAGATATATAAATATTGTAGATGGAAGAGTTGGTTATCTAAAAAGTGAGACAAAAGAAACAATAGATATAATTCTTAGTGATGATGTTAAAGAAATAAAAGAAAAAGTTTTTAAAGAAGATATAAAAGTAAATTTATTACACGTTCCAAATAGTGTAGATAAAATTAGCAATAATGCGTTTAATGATGCTGAATTCAAAGAAATTGTATTTGATGCAAATATAGATACTATTGATTCAATGTTTGTTAATAATAGTAAACTAGAAAAATTTACTTTTACGAGTAAGATAAAAACCATTAAAGGACAAAATTTTAAAAACTCAAATATTAAAGAGATAAATTATATCGGTTCGATACAAGATTTGTTATCTACAGTATACTTTACATACTATGATGCGCCAAATCATAGTGCGAATTGTAAGCTATATATTTGTGGTGTTCCTGCCGAAACAATAGAAATACCAGAAGGAATAACATTAATAAGAGAATATACTTTTATGAATTATTCTAACATTAAGAAAATAAAATTACCTTCTACGTTAGAATGTATAGGGCCATCGGCATTCGTTGGTGGTGGAAGAAAAGAAATAATATATAATGGCACTAAAGAAATGTGGGAGAAAGTACAAAAAGCAGAAGAATGGTATGCAAACGAAATGGAGTGCACTGTATATTGTACAGATGGAGAAATAATATATAATAGGGGGAAATAAGATGATAGGATTAATAATTGCGGTAGCTGTAGCAGCCATGGTTGTTTTGTATATATATAATATATTAAAATCATTAAAAAATATGGTATATGATGGTTTTGCAAAGCTTGATGCTCAATTAAAAAGAAGATATGAATTAATTCCGGATTTTGTTGCGTTAGTCAAAAGTTATTCTGCTTTAGAACAAGATGCGCTAGAAAGTGTAATAAGAGCTATGTCAAGTGTAGGAACATATTCTAATTTATCTTTAAAAGAAAAGTTGAGAATAGATGAAGCTATTGGAGACAATATTTCTAGATTAATTTCATTAGGTGATTCGTATACTAATTTAAGACTAACGGATGGATTTGAAGAAATTTCTAACGAACTTGCAAAACTTGAAGAAGAATTAGTAAAGTCAAGAAGATATTATAATGCATGCATTAGTACGTATAATATGAAATTACAACAATTTCCTAATACGTTATTTGCAGAAGCATTTGGTTTTGAAACGATGGAAGATTTTGCAACAATGCCAAATGAAATAAGAAGATAAAGAAAAATTAAGTTGTTAAAACCGTTGACAAAGTTAACATTAAGTATATAATTATTTTAGAATTAGATAAAAACCTTATTAAGAGTGACGGAGGGACAGGCCCTGTGAAGTCCAGCAACCTATTTGGTTAGGTGCTAAATCCTGCGGTTTAACCGAAAGATGAGGAACAAAAACACTCTGGGTTAAACTAGAGTGTTTTTGTTTATATAGATGTTTAATTAGCATAATAAAGGAGGAAAATATAATGAAATTATTTACATCAGAATCAGTAACAGAAGGGCATCCGGATAAGGTGTGTGATCAAATAAGTGATGCAGTATTAGATGAATTTTTTAAGCAGGATCCGTTTTCAAGAGTAGCTTGCGAATGTTCGGTGTCGAATAAAAGGCTTTTAATAATGGGAGAAATAACTAGTAAGGCAAATGTAGATATAGAAAAAGTTGCTAGAGAAAAAATATTAGAAATAGGTTACGATAAAGACGAATATCTATTTAACGGAAATAATGTAGATATATTAATAGATGTGCATAATCAAAGTGCAGATATAGCACTAGGCGTAGATAATGCTAAAGAAAGTAAAGAGAATGTTATGGAAGATACTTTAGGGGCCGGAGATCAAGGAATGATGTTTGGTTATGCTACTAATGAAATAGAAGAAGTATTAATGCCTGCTGCTATATACTATGCTCATAAACTTGCTATAAAGTTAAAAGAGGTAAGAAAACAAGGCGTAATAGATTATTTAAGACCAGATGGAAAAACTCAAATTACAGCTAAATACAATCAAAATAATGAATTTATTGGAATAGATACAATAGTTTTATCTACTCAACACGATGATGGTATAGCGTATGAAAAAATAGAAAAAGATATAATAGAATATGTAATAAAACCAACAATACCAGAGAAATTGTTAGACGAAAATACTAAGATATATATTAATCCAACTGGTAATTTTGTAATAGGCGGACCTGCTGGAGATAGCGGCCTTACAGGAAGAAAAATAATAGTAGATACATATGGTGGTTATGCGCCACATGGTGGAGGTGCGTTCTCGGGTAAGGATCCAACAAAAGTAGACAGAAGCGCAGCATATTATGCTAGATATGTAGCAAAACATATAGTTGCAGCTAATTTAGCAGATAAATGTGAAATTCAAGTTGCTTATGCAATTGGTGTTGCAAAACCAGTATCGATAAATATAAATACATTTGGAACAAACAAAGTAGAAGAAAAAATAATTATGGAATTAATAACTAATGTATTTGATTTTAGACCGGCGAATATAATTAAAGAATTGGGCCTAAGAGCTCCAATATATGGCAAAACAGCAGCATATGGACATTTTGGTAATAACGATTACAATTGGGAAAAATTAAGCAGATTAGAAGAATGTAATAATTATATAAAGCACACTAAAATGTTAACATAATATTGAAAAAGTAAGAGAAAGTATGGTATAATGAAAGAGTAGTTTAATATGGCACTGAAAATAATTTGGAGGTAGACGCATAATGAGACGAAGACGCAAATACATAAAAAGAGACTACACAAGAATGCGTCCGATGGACGTATATGATTTGGTACGGTATGGAGACCTTAAGAAGTTTCCGAATAACTACTTGGACAAAGATACCATTAAGGTAATTGTAAGGCATGTTTTTTTAAAGGAACTTAAGCTTAAAAGAAAAGACATTTTGTTGTTAGACCATGAATTCTTTACGGAGCATAGCATGGGAGGCTTCAGAAAGTTTTTTGACATGAAGGATTACTATGTGATCAAATATAGTTTTCCGGAATGGGATATAAGAGCTTGGGAAATGCGAAAGGTAGAACCTAAATTTTGGGAAGATAAAGAGAACCAAAAAGAGTTTCTGCTTTGGGTTATGGAAAAAGAAAAAATCGACCCGTATAATAAAGAATCCTTAAGAAAGCTTACTGCACGTACAATTATTAATCACGGCGGCTCAAGAATCTTAAAATCCGAAGATGATATCTATACTATCGTAGGACCTGTTATTGAATATAGATTCAAGGAATGGGAAATAATGAAAGTAAGGGTATGGAAAAAGGAAAAGATTATTGCAGCAGTCAAATGGCTTGTAGAAGAAAAAATGCATTATACAATGAAGCAAGCTTGCACACTTAAAGTGAGTGACTTCAAGAAATACAATCTTGATGGGATGCTTCAAAAGGGTTGCAATCACAGCATCCTTTACGCATTAAATCTTACCTACGGCAATATCTTTGCACGCGACGGAATTCGCGGAATGTATCTTATCTAACGCCAAATCTAAAAACACTCTGGTACTATTGTACTAGAGTGTTTTTATGTATTTGAAATAATATTATTTAAAATTACAATATTTATTGAAAAACAAATTTTACAGTTGTATAATATAGGAAAGGTTAGGAGGGGTGAGTATGGAATATTCAGATAAGAATGTAATGTCTAGAAAAGAATATTTAAAGAGCAAACAAAAAAACGTATTTGGAATTAGAACCGTTAAGTATATCTTGATAATTGTAGTAATAGTGCTGCTTTCGGTATATCTATGGAAACAATTAAATATATATAATAATGTTACAAAAATAGCTAATCAAATGTTAGAAGAAACTGCTCTTGCAAAGACTTTAAAAATGTATTATGTGTCTGAAGGCTATACAAAAGATGCTCCTGCTACAGTAATGTTATATAAAGCGACAGATGAATCTAGAACTAAGGTTGCTGGAACAGAAAACTTTACTAATATAAAACTAGTAGAAAATAAGTTATATGGATTAGTGAAAAATAAGCTATATTCGGTAGATTTGTTAACTTCTGAAAAGGTAGATTATTCATTAAGCGATATTAAAGAATATATAGTAAAAGGAAATAAAATATATTATTATAAAACAAGTAAAACGACTAATAAAACAGGTATATATGTTTATGATATGGCAAATCAAAAGTCTGAACAAATAATATCTGCTGAAGTTTTCCAATATGTAATGGATGACATGTATATATTTGTAGTTACAAAAGGTAAAACAGCTAAGAGTATTGTTAGATATAATATAAACGGAAGCGGTAGAACAGTCTTAACAAACAAGGAAATAGTTTCACATATAATGTTAAATGGAGCTAATATATATTTTGTTGCAGACGAACTGCTATACAAAATGAATAAAAATGGTAAAGATTTAACTAAATTATCAACAGACAAAATTTATTTAGATTCTGATGTGAAGGCTGGCTATTCTTTAGATAATATGGTTGCAATAAAAAATCATATGGTATATTACATAAATAAAAGTGAAAAGAATGTGCTTTGTGCTTTAGATACTAATAAGAACGAAAAACAAAATATAACGAAGAAAGCTATTGAAAGCGTGAAAATAGTAGATCATATATTATATTTTAAACTTAATTCAGAATTGGGATTTTATAAAGTAAATTTAGAAACAGGAAAGATGGAGCAAATAACAAGCATTCGCGGAAGTGAATATATCTGTATTAATTAATAAAAATAATAAAATATGGATAACAAAATATGAATAATAAAACAAACCGTTACATTTAATTGTAACGGTTTGTTTTTAATATTTTATTGTTTAATCATCTAGATTTAATCTGTCACGTTTGCTATATTGTTCGGGTTTTAAACCGATACGTGTTTGCATATAATTTAAAACTATTATCAATGCAACGCTAAATACGAAACCAGATAATGTATATACAAGTCCGATTTGAACTGTATCTAATAAACTACTTATTAAGAATAATAGTATTGCTGAGCCGAAGTTTTCAGCTAAATAATATATAGACATAAGTTTACTTCTAATTGACGATGTAGTGAAGTTGCTTACATAATTTTTTACTATAATTCTATATGCACCTCTTACAAACATTTGGAATAGATACACTATTATACCTGTAACAAGTAGAATGTTGTAATTTGTAGTTAGTGTTGCGATTACACCAATAAATACAAAACTTGCTACATATGTTAGTGATACTATAGTAAGAGTTTGATTTCTAAATTTCTTGCTAATTTTTTCTTGTACTAGTGAGCCTATTGAAGCGGTAATAGAAGCAACTGCAAATATATATCCAAATGTAGTTGAATCTACGTTTATTGATGTTAAGAATGTTTTAAAATATGTTGCAGCAACTGCTAATATTCCATAGAATAAACAAGCAAATACTAGTAAAGCATGTAAACGTTTAGATTTAAAAATAAATTTAAATCCAGATATTAATTCATCTTTCTTTTCTTTTGCCGTTACATTTGTTGCTTTTAAATTTTTAATTGGTGTAGTAAAGAATGCAAGTATAGTAGCGGCTAAGGCACAGATACAAGAGAATATAACTGGTAAATATACGTTAATTTTATATAAGTATCCTGCAGCTATACATGCTAAAGCTTCAACTATAAAATATAATGATGAACCTTTTCCTTCTATGTTTCCAAAATCAGATAATCTATTTAGTTTTTTTAATGATGAGTATAAGAATGGCGATTCTGAAGTACCTTTTAAAGCAAATCCTAATGCTAATAATAAATCTCCTATTGCAAGTGTTGCGAATGTAGGAGCTATTAAGTAATCTATACCCCAAAGCAAACAAAATATATTTCCTAAGATCATTGAATTTCTAAGCCCAATTTTATCTGTAATAAGTGCAGATGGTATTTGAAATATGATTGCACAAGTTGCATATATGCTACTTAACAAGGCTATTTCAGCCAAACTTAATCCTTTAACTCCATTTAAGAAAAGTATGGATATTGCATAGTAAAATAGAATATCATACGAAAATAACTTGTAAAATGGAAATATTTTTGTATTTTTCTCCATGTTTTTCTCCTTTGTATACATTATAATTTCATATTATATTATACAACTAACAAAAATAAAAGCAATAACATTAAGGTAATATTTAGGTTAAAAATATGTTACAAAATTAAATTATAAAAAAGAACATTAAAAACAGCCAAAAAGCTTTACTTTATGCGCTGTTTAAGGTAAAATATATAAGATAAAGAAGGTGTAAAAATGTCTAAAAAAATAGTAGCAATAGTAGGAAGACCGAACGTTGGGAAATCAACGTTTTTTAATGTGTTAGCAGGCGAAGCATTATCAATAGTTTCAGATATGCCTGGTGTAACGCGTGACAGAATATATGCAGATTGTGAATGGAGAGGTACTTCATTTCAAATTATAGATACAGGTGGAATAGAACCTAAAACAGATGACGTTATATATAAAGGCATGAGAAGACAAGCTGAGCTTGCAATGGATATGGCAGATGTAATTGTATTTGTTGTAGATATAAGAGCGGGACTTGTTAATCAAGATTTAGAAGTTGCAGAAATGTTAAGAAGAACTAAAAAGCCAGTTATACTTGTATGTAACAAGGTAGATAATGTTGGTGCTCCGCCAGAAGATATATATGATTTTTATAATTTGGGTTTAGGTGAACCAATGGCAATATCTGCAAAAGCAAAACTTGGTATAGGCGATGTTTTAGATGCAATTTATGATGCATTTGGGACAATTGGTGAAGTAGATGAAGATGATGATAGTATTAAGGTTGCAATTATAGGTAAACCTAATGCAGGTAAATCATCACTTGTAAATAAAATCTTAAACGAAGAAAGATCTATAGTAAGCGATATTGCAGGAACAACACGTGATGCAGTAGATAGTAAATTTAGTAATAAATTTGGCAATTATGTATTTATAGACACAGCAGGTATAAGAAAGAAAAATAAAGTTTACGATGAAATAGAAAAATATAGTATAGTTAAAGCTATGGCCGCTATAGATAGAGCTGATGTAGCAATAATTATGATAGATGCTAAAGAAGGAGTTACAGACCAAGATGAAAAGATAGCAGGGTATGCTCATGAAAAAGGTAAGGCTATGATAATAGCAGTAAACAAATGGGATTTAATAGACCATGAAGAAATGACTCCTGCAAAATATGTAAAAGAAGTTAGAAAAAGTTTCAAATTTATGGGATATGCGCCTGTAATAACAATTTCTGCTTTAACAGGCCAAAGAGTAACTGGATTATTTGAGATGATAAATAAAGTAAATGCGGCAAATAATTTAAGAGTATCTACAAGCGTACTTAACGAAGTAATAATGGAAGCGGTAGCTATGACACCACCTCCAACAGATAAAGGAAGAAGACTTAAAATATTTTATGGTACAGAAGTTAAGGCTAAGCCGCCAACATTTGTATTATTTGTAAACGATAAAGAATTAGCACATTTCTCATATTTAAGACATTTAGAAAATGTGTTTAGAAAATATTTTGATTTAGAAGGAACACCAATAAATATTGTGGTAAGAGAAAGAGGAGAAAAAGAATAATATGTTTAATATAGTTGTATTTTTAATTTGCTACTTAGTAGCAGCAATAAGCCCATCAATAATTTTATGTAAAAAGATTAAAAACGTAGATATACGTACAGTGGGTAGCGGAAACGCTGGGACTACAAATTCAATAAGAGCTATGGGAAAAGGTTGGGGAGCAGTTGTGTTTATACTTGATCTTCTAAAGGTAGTAGTTTCTTATGGAATAGTTTTTGTAATAGCAAAACTATTTAAACAAGATTTTAATGATGTAGGTAAATCTATATATATGTTGGCATCAATTGTTGGACATTCTTATCCAGTATATTATGGATTTAAAGGCGGAAAAGGCGTTGCAGTATTCTTAATGTCTGCACTTATGGTAGACTACAAAGCCGCACTAGTTTGTATAACTGTTGGAGTAATAACAATAGCTATATCTAGAATGGTTTCTTTAGGAAGTATGGTAGGAGCTGCATTGCTTGTAATAGTAGTTATGTTTATGGAAACAAACTTTAACATATGGTTAACAATACTGTTAGCAGCAATAATAATATTTAACCACAGAGCAAATATTAAAAGAATTATAGCTGGAAATGAAAACAAGCTATTTTAAAACATAGAATTTAATGCAAATGAAATTAGGAGAAAAACAATGGTAAAAATAATTGATGAAATTAAAAGAAGAGCAAAAAACGACGTTAAAACTATAGTTCTTCCAGAAGCTTTGGATATAAGAGTTTTAACAGCAGCAACAGAAGCGCAAGCTGAAGGAATAGCAAAAATAATTCTTCTTGGAAATGAGACTAAAATAAAAGAGTTAGCAAATGCAAACAATTTAGATATAACAGGAATTGAGTTAATTAATCCAGAGATGTCAGAAAGATATAATGAGTATGTAAATACATTATATGAATTAAGAAAAGAAAAAGGAATGACGATAGAAAAAGCAACTGAATTAGTAAAAGATGAAATATATTTTGGTGTGTTAATGGTTAAAGTTGGACATGCAGATGGTCTAGTGTGTGGTGCAATACATTCTACAGCAGATACATTAAGACCTGCACTTCAAATTGTAAAAACAAAACCTGGTGCGAAATGTGTATCATCGTGTGTACTTTTAGAAGTACCAGATTCAAGATACGATAAAGAATATATATTTGCAGATTGTGGTTTAATTCAAAAACCAACAGCTGAAGAATTATCTGAAATTGCAATAGCAGCAAATGATACATATAAACAATTAGTAGGAGAAGAACCAAAGGTTGCGATGCTATCATATTCGACATATGGAAGCGCTAAGGCAGAAGAAATTGATACTGTAACTACAGCACTTGCATTAGTTAAAGAAAAAAGAGAAGACATATTTATAGATGGAGAAATGCAATTAGATGCGGCATTAGATAAAGATGTTGCAAAACTTAAAGCACCTACATCGAAGGTTGCTGGACAAGCGAATGTATTAGTGTTCCCTAATCTTGAAGCTGGAAATATTGGATATAAACTAGTAGAACGTTTAGGAAATGGAACTGCATATGGTCCTATAACACAAGGATTAGCAAAACCAATAAATGATTTATCTAGAGGATGTAAGGCAAAAGATATAGTTGGAGCTATAGCAATTACAGCTGTTCAAGCTAGTAATAAATAAAATATACTAAGTTGAAAATACACTATGTGTATGATACAATATTTAGAGTAAATTTTAACGAAGGAGCAAATTAAATGGAATTAATGAATTATGATAGAGGTTCTAGAAAAAAATCTAAAACAGGACTATTAAGTTTTGTTGCTTTTTCATGTATTGGAACGGCGGCAGTGTTTTATTTAATGAAGAACGAACCAGAACCTAAAATATTAGCCGAACATTTATATGTGCCGGTTGGGTCTGTAAATATATATGATGAGCAAGAAACTACTCCGGACGTAGATATATATTCAGAAGAATATCTAGCTAATATAGAATATAAGGTAGAGAAGGATTCGTATAAAGATACTAAAGGTAACTTTAAGAAGAATATATCTGTTCCTGTAATTAAAATTGATAGTGAATATATAACAGATGTGAATGAAACTATTTTAAATAAATTTAATGAAAGATATGAAGCTGTTAAAGAGCAATCTGCGACTTTAGAAAACAAATTCACTTATAAAGTAACGTACAATACATATGAGTCTAAAATAGAAGGTAAACGTTTATTATCTTTCACATTCTATGAAAGAATAGTTGATGATATGGCGGGAAAAGATATGACATATAAACTTTATGGTGTGACAATAGATCTTGCAACAGGTAATATTGTAACACAAGATGATATAGCACCTATTGTATTAGGAAATTCGTATAAAACAATAATTAAAGATACAGTTAAAAACTATGCTATATCTAAAAAGTTATTTACAGAAGAGAATTATACATATTCTATGACTGGTTTAGAAGAGTTCTATGTTAAAGATGGTAATATGCATTTAATGTTTAATATGAAAGAACTTGGAGAAAACAAAGATTATATAGACATAGAAATAAAAAAATAATAGATAAAAATATAATTTAAATAGAAAAGAGGTTATGAAATGAATAAAGACAGTTTATGGATGAAAATACTTGTATGGATTTTAATAGGCGGAAGCATACTAGGCGTATTTTCAGCATTATTAGCAGCAATTATGTAACAGGAGGTAGAAATGGAAAGTATATCAGCCAATTTTATGGAGCTTATTCGTAAATTAGAACAAGCTTTTGAAATATCTAGTCCAGAAAGAGTAATTCTTTTAATATTAGATGTAGCTATAGTTGCAGTTATAGCATATTACATATATAGGCTTGTAGTTCAAACAAGAGCAGGACAAATATTTAAAGGTTTCTTTATAATTGTACTTATACAAGGACTAGCTAGAATGTTAGATTTACCAATACTTACATTCCTATCTGAGACATTTGTAATACATGGTATTACGCTTATTATAGTAGTGTTCCAACCGGAGTTAAGAAGTGCATTAGAGAAGATTGGTAGAAAAAACATATCATTAATTTGGGATTTTGATGATAAGTTAAGAGATAAACAAGTGGTAGCTGAGATAGTTAAAGCAGTAGAAATAATGTCTCTTAAGAAAATTGGTGCTCTAATTGTAATAGAACAAAGCACAAAAATAAATGATATTATTCGTGAAGGTGTTGATCTTTCAGCAAAAGTATCATCAGAATTAATACAAACAGTATTTAATCCAAGAACTCCGCTTCACGATGGAGCAATAATTATTAAAAATAATGAAATAAAAGCAGCTAAATGTGTACTTCCTTTAGCTTCAGAAAATATGGTGCCAGCAGATGTAGGAACAAGACATAGAGCAGCTATAGGAATGAGTGAAGTATCAGATGCAATTGTAATAGTGGTATCTGAAGAAACGGGAATAATATCTTTTGTTGAAGACGGAAAAATGAAACGTAATTTAACAGGTGACAAATTAACAAGCATATTAGTTAGAACACTAGATAATAATAGAGAAAGAGTAAGTGTAGCTAAAGCAAAAGAAAAACTTAAACTTTCAAGAAGAGAAAAACACGACGAAATGTAATATTAAAATAAATTATTCATATATATTATTTAGGTGATATATATGGAATTTATTTTAATAGATATACAAGACTTAAAAAGAAGTGCAACAGTAAATAAATATGATGTTACAGATAATAAAAAAATAACAGAAATTATACTATCAAAATCTAAGATAAATAATATAGCTAATCTTAAAGCGAAAGATGGTAAATTTATAAATAATATAAGAGCTGCATTATTTAAAATTAAACTAAGAAGAATAATAAAAAAACTTAATACAGATATTATATATATATTAGCAGAAAATTTGAATAAAACAGACAGATGTGTTAAATATTTGATGTGTCTTATGGAAGAATTAGGTGTTAAACAATTACCATGCTTAAATGAAATGAATATAAATGTTTTCAAATATATAGATGAATATAGTATAAAAAACAACATAGACATACAAGATATAAAAATGTTGTGTGTATATAGAGATGTAAATAATATAGATTTAAATTTAATAACAGAAGCTATAAGAAATTACAAAAAGGTAAATATTTATTTAAAGAATAATGCAACCAGAGAAATTATTAATGATATAGATAATATTAATAATAACGAAGGTACTGTAATAGAGATAATAAAATATAATAAGAAAGCATTTGTAGATTATGATGTAATATATTATGCTGATGATTATAGATTAAATTATCCTAGAATGAGACTTAATAAAAGAACTTGCGTAGTAGATTTAGAAGATGCATTAAATGATAAATTTAATGCAAATATAATATTTTTTAATAAGATAGAAAATAAGAGGGATATAACAGGTTATATAGTAAAAAGGTATGGTATATTACCAACGGCATATGCATTAAGACAAATGTAAACTAATACTTGACAAAACGCAGTATTTAAGGTAAACTATACCAGACATTTAGGAGGAAAATAAAATGGAAGAAAACAAGGTACTTCTTACAGAAGAAGGATATAATAAATTGCAAGAAGAGCTAGCATATCTAAAAGGGCCAAAGAAAATGGAAGTAGCTGCTAAAATAAAAGAAGCAAAGGAATTTGGAGATCTATCTGAAAATTCAGAATACGATGAAGCTAAAAATGAACAAGCATTATTAGAAGCTAAAATAGCTGAACTAGAAGTTATGGTTAGAAACGCTGAAATCGTAGACAATATTTCAACTAAAGAAGTTGGTATTGGAACATTAGTTAAACTTTATGACTATGAATTTGAAGAAGAAATAGAATATCACATAGTTGGATCTACTGAAATAGATTTAGCAAGTGGTAAAATATCTGTAGAATCACCAGTAGGTAAAGCATTATTTGGACACAAAAAAGGTGAAGATGTAGATGTTGAAGTTCCAGATGGGACTATAAAATATAAAATATTAGATATAAGTAAAAGTATGTAGTGAACCGCTACATACTACTTAGCATATTAAGGAGGGTAAAAAGATGCAAGAAGAAAATGTAAATGAGTCTTTACAAACAGAAGAAGACATCGATAAGTTAGTTCAAGTTAGAATGGACAAGTTAAAGGAGTTAACTGAAAAAGGTAAGAATCCTTTCGAAGTAACTAAATATGAAAGAACACATACAAGCAAAGACGTTAAAGAAAATTTCGATGAATTAAATGAAAAAGATGTAGTTGTTGCTGGTAGAATAATGGGAAAGAGAATAATGGGAAAAGCTTCTTTTTGCCATATTCAAGATATGTATGGAAGACTACAAAGCTATGTTAGCATAAATGATTTAGGTGAAGAAGCTTATGCTGAATTTAAGACATATGATATTGGAGATATTATAGGTATTAAAGGATTTGTATTTAAAACAAAAACAGAGGAAATTTCTATTCATGCAAAAGAAATTAAGCTTTTAACTAAGTCTTTAAGACCATTACCAGAAAAATATCATGGATTAAAAGACGTAGATTTAAGATATAGACAAAGATATGTAGATATGATAATGAATCCAGAAGTTAAGGATACATTCATAACTAGAAGCGCTATAATCAAAGAATTAAGAAGAATATTAGACGAAAAGGGATATCTTGAAGTTGAAACTCCAATACTTACTACAGTAGCTACTGGAGACGCTGCAAGACCATTCGTTACTCACCACAATACATTAAATCTAGATATGTACTTAAGAATAGCTCCGGAATTAAACCTAAAGAGAATAATTGCTGGTGGTATTGAAAAGGTATACGAAATTGGTAGAAACTTTAGAAACGAAGGAATGGATATCAAACACAATCCTGAGTTTACTAATATAGAATTATATGCTGCATATGAAGACTATAACGATATGATGGATATTGCAGAAGAAATAATCTCTACAATCGCTAGAAACGTTCTAGGAACAATGCAAATTAACTATCAAGGAGTAGATATAGATTTAACACCAGGTTGGAAGAGACTTCCTATGATAGAAGCTATCAAAAATGTTACAGGAGTAGACTTTAATACAATTAAAACAGATAGCGAAGCACAAGCTTTAGCTAAGGAAAAAGGTCTTGAAGTTGATCCTATAAAGAATACAAGAGGTCACATTATAAATATGTTCTTTGAAGAATATGTAGAAGATACTTTAATTCAACCAACATTTATAATAGACTACCCAGTAGAAGTTTCTCCTTTAACAAAGAGAAAACCATCAGATCCTACACTTGTTGAAAGATTTGAATTATTTATTGGTGGACGTGAATATGGTAACGCATACTCAGAATTAAATGATCCAATAGACCAATATGAAAGATTTGTAAAACAAGCAGAAGCTAAAGCTTTAGGTGACGAAGAAGCTGGTGGAATGGATGAAGATTTCGTTAACTGCTTAGAAATAGGTTTACCACCAACAGGTGGTCTAGGAATTGGATTAGATAGACTTATTATGCTACTTACAAATAGCTACTCAATAAGAGATATCTTATTCTTTCCAACAATGAAACCATTAAACAAAGATTAATATATAAAACACCTTAACTAATGTATGTTAAGGTGTTTTTTGCTTGCAAAAAAAATATATATGTAATAATATAGATATATAATTAAATAAGAGGAGATAACATATGAAAAGTAAACAAGAAGAAGTTAAAAAGATGAACCCTATATGGGTGGTATTAGTTTTTGTAATATTAGCATTAACGATAATATGCAAAATATATATAGCGGATAAAAATAGTCAATTTAAATTAGAATCTATTTATCAACAATATAGTAAGGATGTAGACGCAGGAGTAGCGGAATTATTAAATCATCAAGGGTTCAAAGGTTTATCTCAAGATAATAAAGTAAAAGAGATGGGGAAACTTTTAGATATATATTTTCAAATAGGTGTAATTACAAATTTGTATTATACAGAAGATAGTTACATGTATACGTTCACATATAATACAGAACCTATTGTAGGAGCGCTAGGTGGGGTTTCATTAAAAGAATGGAATCCATATATGAACTAATAAATACTATAGAGGAAATGCAAATGACAAATTGGATTATATTAACCGTATTGTACGCCATAATAAATGGCGTATTTCAATGCGCAAAAAAGAAATCTATAGAAAAGAATAGTATTTTTGAAGTATTAGCTGTATTTTCGTTAGTAGCGTTTTTAATAGCTGCTTTAATGACAAAAGAAAGTATAGTAATAGGAATAACACCGCTAATTATAATATTATTTAAATCGTGTATAATAGTAATAGCGTGGTTATTAGCGTTAAAGGCCTTGGAAACAACAAGTATTAGTGTGTATGGCCTTGTCAATTTATCTAGAATAGTATTTTCGGTAGCGCTAAGTATTATTTTACTTGGAGAAAAACTTACTATTTTAACGCTTTTAGGGCTTGTTATAATAATACTTGGGCTTGCATTAGTAAACAAATTTGCGAATAATAATGAGGAAAAAGAAACGAATTTTAAGTCTATTTTAATGTTGCTTGCATCATGTTTATTAAATGCAATTTCAGCTATAATAGACAAATATATCACTAAAGATATAACAGGAACACAACTTCAGTTTTGGTTTTTGCTATTCTTAACGATAATATATTGGATAATACTTTTAATAAAACAAAAGAAGATAAATATTAAGGCTATGAATAAAAATTATTGGATAGTAGTGGCGGCTGTGTGCTTAGCCGTTGGAGATAAGTTTTTATTTATAGCAAATGAGATAGAAACTAGTAAAGTATCTATTATGACAGGTATAAAGCAATTAAGTGTAATAGAGATTATAATATTAGGTAAAATTTTATTTAAAGAGAAAAACACATTGAAAAAATTGGCGTGTTCTATGTTAATAATATTTGGAATAATATTAACATTAATATAAAATAGATAGCAATAAGCACCTCGAATATTTTCGAGGTGCTGTTGTTAACAGTTTTAGTGGGATTATGCTATATAATCCATAATGTTTGGAACAATAAATGTATTGTTCTCGTCCAAATAGCCTAAAACATAGGCAGGGAATTGATGTGAAGGATACAAGCTTTGATAGATGGTCAATGCGTCTTCTGGGCACACGGCTTGAATAAATTCAGTTACATAAAAACTGTATTCGGTGAGCTTTTTAGGCTCGTCAAGCAGTCTGCTCACAAGATAATTGAACGCACCGGGTTTGTGGGGACGCAATTTTTTGCCAGATTGGTACTTTAAATGGTATTCCGGAATGCAAAGTTGATTTTTTTCGTCGATGAAACCGATACATTTGGCGAGCGATGGGCCAAGAGTTCTAGCAGAGTTCGAATATATTTCTTGCTCGTTGTAGATGCGTACGGCTTCTTTCTCGGAATCAGCTTCAATGTATTTCGGATGGGTATAGCGAGTTTTAAATTCGCCGCCTAACATGTTGCCAATTTTACCGACTACGTACTTCATAGTGTTCTTCCTTTCTCATAATTATGAATAAAATTTTATGGGTATAACGCAAATGAATTATATCACAAAAAATACAAAAATGCAAATTTGGTAGAAATCAGTAGACATAAAACATAGTAAAATACATACAATATGTTGCTAAAATATATCTAGTTTGGTATAATATTTAACGTAATCATTAATAGGAGGAATTATGAAAAAAATTAAAATGTTAACATTCCATAACGCAGAAAATTATGGAGCTAATTTACAAGCGTATGCTTTAAAAGAAAAAATAAAAGAGCTTGGTGGTGATGCAAGTTTTGTAAATTACCAAAGCGAAAGAGTGTTAAAAGGATATAGATTAATTAAAACCAAATCATTAAAAACTTTTTTATCTAGTTTTTGGAATTTGAAAAGAAATATAAATAGAAAAATTAGTTTTAAGAAGTTCTGTAACAAATATCTAGACGGAACTAGCAAAAAGTATTATACTGCAGAAGAAATAGGAAATGATGCTAAAAAAGGTGAAATATATGTAGCTGGAAGTGACCAAATATTTAATCCAAATATAACAAATGGTGTATCTGATGTATATACTTTAAATTTTGGTAAAAACAATATTAAACGTGTAACATATGCAGCTAGTGTTGGTGATGATGCTACGTTAGATGAATATGCAAAAGACTTCAAAGAAAAATTAAAAAGAGCAGATGCTGTATCTGTAAGAGAAGCAAGCGTAGAAAGAAAACTTAGCGACGTAATTGGAAAAGATGTTACAACAGTTTTAGATCCAACTTTGTTGCTTGAAAAGAAAAAATGGGATAAATTAATAGAAGAAAACAAAGTTCATGATTTAAAGGAACAAAAATATATATTAGTATATATTTTATTTAAAGACCCAGAAGTTGAAAAAATTGCAAATTATCTTTCAGAAAAAACTGGTCTTAAGGTAATACATTTTAGAAGAAAATCTAAAAAGATGAAAGAACTTATGTCATACTATGAAAAAGGTCCAGTAGACTTCTTAAATGTATTTAAAAACGCAGAATATGTTATAACGAATTCATTCCATGGATTAATATTTAGTATAATATTCGAAAGAAAATTTTATGCATTAATGCCAAGAGAAAGAGCTGGAAGACTAAGAGACTTAATAAAATTAGCTGGTCTTGAAAGACGCTCTATAGCAAGTTTAGAAGATGTAAAAAAACTAGATATAGATGAAAAAATAGACTACAAACAAGCTAAAAGCAAAATTGAAGAAAAGAAAAAAGAATCTGTTAAATATTTAAAAGATAATTTAGGATTATAATTAAATAATAGGAGAGTTATATGGAAAATCTAAAAAGTTTATCTGAAGGTGAATTAGAAGAATTAATAATAAAAGGCGAAGTTAAAATGCCAGATTTAGTTGATAACGGTATTTGTCCGACTTGCTTTGATAGAGCTCATAATAATTGCCTATACGGAGATAATACGGATAAAAAATTATATGAAGATGAGGAAATAGAATGCTTTTTCGTTGGTAATCCGAGAGCAAAGGGGCATACAGCTATTTCTTCGAAAGTTCATTATAAAGATATGATGGATATACCGGACGATTTGTGTAATAAAATATTTGTTTTTGCAAAGAAAATGATGAACATATTAAAAGAAGTATATGGCTCAGAAAGCGTTTACCTTTGTACAATGTGCGATGGACCAATGAACCATTTCCATATACAATTAATACCTAGATATAACTTTGAAAAAAGAGGCTCTAAAAACTTTGTAAAAGAAAGACAAGAGTATGTTCATAATCAAGAAAAAATAGATAAAATAAAAGAAAGAATATAATAAAATATAAAGAAAGGTAAAAATAATGTCGAAAGAAAAACAACTTATGAAAAACACGGCTATTATTACAATAGGTAAGGTGTGTACTCAGATGATTAGCTTCTTCTTGCTACCGCTCTATACTGCTATATTTACCACGGATGAGTATGGTATAGTTGACCTATTTAATACAATAGTAGCGTGTATATTACCTATAGCAACATTACAAATAGAACAAGGGTTATTTAGATTTTTAATAGATACTCGTGATGACGATAAAGGTAAAACAAAATTGATAACAAGTACGGCTATATTATTTCTATTCCAAACGTTATTGTATGTAGGAATATATAGCATATTCCAAAATTATATAAACAGCGAATACAAGCATTTCTTACTGCTTAATGTTATAGCAAATATGTCATCTGGACTTATGTTGCAACTCGCAAGAGGTCTTGGAAAGAATAAAGAATACTCAATTGGTAGTTTTATAGTTGCAGGATTTACTGTAATGTTAAACGTACTTCTAATAGTAATATTAGGATTTAAAGTAGAAGGGATGTTCTTATCTATCTTTATAGCTAATATGCTAGCAAGCATATATTTATTCTTTGCTTGTAAAACGTACAAATATATTAAACGTAATGCCTTTGAAAAGAATATTTTAAAGTCTGTTGTAAAATACTCGGTAGCTTTAATACCAAATGCAATATCTTGGTGGATAATTAACGTATCAGATAGAGCAATAATATCTGGTATGCTGAGCATAGGTGCGAATGGTATATATGCGGCTGCGAATAAGTTTTCGGGCGTATATATAAATGCATACAATATATTTAATATAGCATGGACAGAATCAGCAGCAGTAAATATAGATTCTGAAGATAGAGATAAATATTTTACAAATATTATAAATACTGGTTTTCAAGTGTTTGGAAGTATAGCGCTTTTAGTAATAGCGTTAACGCCGTTTATATTTCCGTTAATAATAAATGCAAAGTTTGGAGAAGCATACAACCAAATACCACTTCTTATGTTAGCATCTTTGTTCAATGTAGGGGTAGGACTTGTAAGTGTTATATATGTAGCTAAAAAACGTTCATTAGATATATCTAAAACTTCATTTTTTGCTGCGGTAATAAATATAGTTGTGAATGTGATATTAATAAAGAAAATAGGACTTTACGCTGCTTCTATATCTACAATAGCAGCATATCTTGCAATGTTTATATATAGGGCGATAGATTGTAAAAAATATGTGAATTTTAAAATGGATATTAAGATGCTTGTTACGCTTTTAATAGCATTTACATTAACATTTATAGCCTTCTATATAAATAATATAGTAACTAATATAATAATGTTAGTTTCAGTACTAATATTTACGGTTACATATAATAAAAAAGGCTTCAAAAAAATAATAAATATAATAAAAAATAGAAAGAAAAAATAAGTAGAATTATCTACTTATTTTTTTATGTTAAAAAATGCCGTTTTTCCTTGATGTGATGCTGTTTTTTTGATATAATAAATAGTAGGCTTTTTAGTCTTGATGAGGTGTTTGAAAATGGAGAATGTTTATTTAAAAACTAAAAATAAAAAGGAATGTAACGGATGCACTGCGTGTGCGTATGTTTGTCCTAAAAATTGTATAACAATGCAAGAAGATAATGAGGGATTTATTTATCCAGTAATAGATGAAACAAATTGTGTACATTGTAATAAATGCTTAACTGTATGTAGTAATACATATAAACAAGATGATAAAAGAAAGAAAATACCATATGCCGTTGTAAATAACGATAAAGAAATATTAAAAAAGAGTACATCTGGCGGAATATTTTATGCATTAATAAAAGAGCTTTTTGAAAAAAAGAACGCTGTATGTTATGGTGCAGCTTGGGATAACATGGAAGTAAAACATCTAAGAGCGGAAACTTTAGAAGATGCAATGAAGTTTATGGGATCTAAATATGTTAGAAGTAATATAGAAGGAGTATACGAACAAGTAAAGAAAGATTTGCTAGATGGAAAGAATGTATTATTCTCAGGAACTCCTTGTATGACAGCAGGATTATATACATTCCTTAAAAGAGATGCAGATAATCTGTTAACTGTAAACATTTTGTGCCACTCTAATCCATCACCTAAAGTGTTTAAAAGATATATAACATCATTACAATTACAAAGAAAACAAAAAGTAGTTAAATATACATTTAGAACTAAAGAAAAAAGATGGGGAGATCCAATACCAACAGTAGAATTGGAAAATGGCGAGAAGATTAAGGAATATACATACGCTAGAGCGTTCTTTAGAGGGTTAATAGCAAGACCTAGCTGTAACGATTGCAAATTCTTAGAACCATGGAAAGTAGCCGATGTAACAATTGGAGATTTCTGGGGAGTAGATAAATTAACAGATATTAAAGATTACGAAGAAGGCATGTCTTTAGTTTATGCTAATACTAAAAAGGGTCAAGAAGTGGTAGCAAAAGCTAAAGGAATAACTAAACATACTTTGGATGAAAATTTAGATTATTTATTATATAACCATCATTCATCACTTCCTATGCATCGTAAGAGAGAAAAATTCTTTAATAAATTAGAAAAAACTAAAGATGAAGATGTAATTAAATTATTAAACAAAATGACAAAAGATAGATTGCATGTGCGTATAATTAAGACATTTAAAAAGTTAGTTAAAAAAGTAAAGAAAGTATTAAGAAAAATTAAAAACAAATTATTTAAATAGATTAGAAAGGAGAAAAACATGAAAAGAAAAGTTTTGTTTGTTGTTGATGAAAGAAAACTAGGCGGAGTAAGCATAGTACTCGAAAATATATTAAATAAAATAGATTTGAAAAAGTTAGATATAACCGTACTTGTTTTACACAATAACGGAACAAGACTTTCTAATCTAAGAAAAGAAATAAAAGTTGTTTATGGACCTAAAGAATTAGATGTTGTAGATATAGGAGTAAAGGAATTAGTACTATCTGGAAACATATTTGGTGCTTTAAAGAAATTGCGTTTGGCATATCTTATGAAAATAAACAAAGCACATAAATATATGAAAAAGATAAGGCATAAAATGAATCTTGAAAAATATGATGTAGAAATATCGTTTAAATCTGGAATATGTTCAGTATTTGTTTTAAGTGGCGATTCTACATATAAAATAAATTGGGTGCACGAAGATTATAAAACGTATAATATGACTAAAAGATATGAAAACTATTTCAAAACCGTTTTTAGAGCTTTTGATAAGCATATTATTGTCTCCGGTGACGCGGCTAAGTCTTTTAGTGACATATACGGACTTAGCGATAGAATAGAGGTTATAGAAAACTATATAGACGTTGATGGAATAATAGAAAAAGCAAAAATAGAACCGGACATTACGGTTGTATCAAATAGATTGAATATGGTGACACTCGGAAGATTTTGCTATGAGAAAGGTTTTGATAGAATAATTTCCTCTTTAGTAAGATTAAGAGAAGACGGCGTGAAATTAGATAAATTAAAAATATATATTTTAGGTTATGGTAAAGAACGAACTAAACTTGATAGAATGATAGCAGATAATAATCTAAAAGATAATATACAAATAATAACAATGTCAGAGCTAGATAATAATCCGTATTCGTTTATGAAAAGATGCAATATGTACATAATGCCATCAAGAAGTGAATCGTTTGGCATGGTAAGAATAGAAGCTTTAACTTTAGGATTGCCAGTAATAACTACAAATGTAGCAAATACAGATAAGATGATAAATAAAGAAATAGGAATTGTAGTAGAAAATAACGACGACGGAATATATAACGGTATTAAAGAAGTATTAACAAACGAGGAATTGGTAGAAAAATTAATAGAAAACACCAAGTACTATACATATGAAGGCGAGAATAAGAGAATAATAAATAAAGTAATGAAAGTACTGGAGGTAGACTGTGACAAATAAAAAGATAAATAGAATAATAAATATTATACTAGTTATATTTTTAATAGTGCAGCCTCTTTGCGATATATATATGGGAGTAATAGGAGAAAAGCTAGACATATTTGGAATCTCTATGGTTACTTTCATAAGAACAATAACAACAGTATCATTAGTGATAGTAGTTGGTATAAGCCAAATAATATATAAATATAAAGTAAAATGGCTATATACTCTTTTAACTTATTTATTATTGGTAGGAATATATGCGACATTTCATCACTATAACATAGTGAATAGTGGTGGGTATTATATAACACAAGGAATATATAATTTCTCAACAGAACTTATGTATGTGTTAAGATTAGTTGTACCTATCGTTTTAATGTACGTTGTTATTATAACAAAACCTAAAAGAGAACGCATAGAGAAAGCAATATTAATATCTATAGCTATTATATCACTTTTAATAGTAACAACTAATATATTTAAAATTTCATATGCATCATATTCGCCGCTTAATAAAACGGTTGAATATAATATTTTTGATTGGTTTAGATATGACGAATTGCCATATAGAGAAACATTATCTAAAGGATTTTTTGTATCAGCAAACCAAATAGGAGCATTACTAGTTGTATTGCTTCCAATAACATTGTTATATGCGCTTAAATATAATAAAACTACGGTGTATTTTATTTTGCTTTTCCAAGTAATATCAATGATACTTGTTGGTACACGAGTAGCTACTTATGGCGTAACACTTTGCATAGTTGCTATGCTTATTGGATATGTGGTAATATCATTAATAAGAAGAAGGAAAATTCATTTAGTAAGAATAGTTGCTATAGCTTGTGTATTAGCAACAGGAATTATTATATATAAATTTTCACCATCTAATAGTAGAACATTTGCGGCAGCAAATTCAAGTATGTATATAGAACAAGCAGAGCAAGAAAAAACGGAATATATTACAATAGAAACATATAATGAAATAATTGAAAGTGAAACTAGAATGAGAGAATATCTTAAAGCGAAAAAGAAAAAGAATATCACTTTAGATGAACTTACATATAAAACTATGTGTAAATATATTCAAACGAATTACAAACAACATGGGATAGCAAAAAAATATATTATGGAAATATATCCATATGAAGAAGATCCAGAGTTTTGGGTTAATCTTTTTGAACAACCAATATCTGTTAAAGGAGATAACAGAGCAAGACAATCTGTTATTATAAAAAGAATAAAAGAATTAAATAATAATAATTTAAACGATACGCTTGTTGGAATGGGAGCGACTCCTATGAACCAAAGAGGATATATGATAGAAAACGATCTTATATCTCACTATTATAATATTGGCGTTATAGGAATTGTGTTATTTGTAGCACCGTATGCGCTAGCTGTAGTTTATGTAATAATTGCAGGATTAAAACGTTTTAAAAGATTATTTAACGCTAGAATTATAGCATATAGTTTAGCGATATTTATGATGTATGTAATTGGCTTTTTTGCAGGACATGTTATTGACGAATATATAATAACTATATATATGGCAGTAATGACAGGGATGTTAATTAATACATTTAATATAGAGGTAAGAAGAGAGGTAAAATAAATGGAACTACCTAAACTTAGTATAATAGTACCAGTATATAATGTAGAGAAATATTTAAAAAAGTGTATAGACAGAATATTAGCTAGCACATATAAATATTTTGAATTAATAATAATAAATGATGGTACTAAAGACAATTCTGAACAAATAATAAAAGAATATTTGGATAAAGAAGAATATAAAGACAAAATAATATATATTGCTAAAGAAAATTCAGGATTAAGTGATACAAGGAATTTAGGAATGAGTAAGGCGAGAGGAGAGTATATAGCGTTTGTAGATAGCGATGACTATATAGAAACAGATATGTACGAACTTTTAATGAATAAAGCCTTAGAAAACAATTTTGATATGGTAGTATCAGACTTAAAGCTTGTTTATGAAAATAATGATAAGGAAAAAGTTTTATCTTCTGGTTATGAAAAAGATCTTTTTAATAAAGAAGAAATAAAAAGAACAATGGCAATATATTATCCGGTTGTTTGGAATAGAGTATGTAAAAAAGATGTGTTAGAGGGTATTAAATTTTCTAAAGGCGTTTGGTATGAAGATATGGAATTTAACCTTGAATTATATCCAAAATTAAACAGCATAGGAGTTGTAAAAAAACCATTATATAATTATCTTCAAAGAGCAGGATCCATAACTTATACATATAACGATAAGCTTTTTGATATTATTAATAATATGGATAATGTAATTAAATATTACAAAGAAAATAAGTTATATGATGAATATAAAGAGGAGCTAGAATATTTATACGCTAGATATGCATTTGCTACCTTCCCTAAGAGACTCGCTAAATGCAAAGACAAAAAGAAATATAAAGAGGGAATAGATTTCGCAATAAAAAAAGTTAACGAACATTTTCCAGAATATAAAAATAATCCATACTTTAAAAAAATGGGGTTGAAAGGAAAATATATAAAAAACTTTAATAAATTTATTTCAAGAATTAATTATATTATTAGTAAATAAAAAGTGGAGGACACATGAAGAAAAACAATAGAGTAATATTCATCTCAAGTACGGGTGGACATTTATCTGAATTAATGGTTCTAAAACCAATTTTTAAGGATTATGATTATCATATAGTAACAGAGAAGACTGGTTCAACAAAATCGCTTAAAAAAGAATATGGGAAGCGTATACACTATGTTGTATTAGGAATAAGAACTAAAAAAGTAGAATATGTATTTAAAGTAATATTAAATACAATAAAACTACTTGGACTATATATTAAAGTTAGACCTAAAGTAATAGTTACAACTGGTGCGCATACAGCAATGCCTCTTTGTATTATAGGGAAACTATTTGGTGCTAAACTTGTCTTTATAGAAACATTTGCAAATGTATATACACCAACAGGAACTGGTAAGTTCTTATACAAGTATGCAGATAAGTTCATAATCCAATGGGAAGAATTAAGAGAAGTATATCCTGATGGTATACATTTAGGAGGTGCTTTCTAATGATATTTGTTACAGTTGGAACACAAGATTGGTCTTTTAAGAGACTTATAGCAGCTGTGGAAAAAGCAGTTATAGATAAAAAAATTACAGATGAAGTAATTGTTCAAGCAGGAAATACTAAGTATGAATCAGAATATGTAAAAATATTAAACTATATTCCATTTGAAGAATTTGCTGGTTTTATGGAAAAAGCAGATATAATAATTACACACGGTGGAGTAGGCTCTATACTTAATGCTGTTAAACTTGGCAAAAAGGTAATTGCTGTACCAAGACTTGCTAAATATAATGAACATGTAAACGATCATCAGCTACAAGTAATTAAGAAGATGACGGATGATGGATATATACTAAGTACAGAAGATGAAACTTTAATTGTAGATAAAATTAAAGAGATTGCAAATTTTGAACCTAAAGTATATACTAGTAATACAGATAACTTTATAAAAGGAGTTAAGAATATATTAGATGAAATAATAAATTCTTAAGAAGGAGATAAATAAATTATGATAAGTATATTTGAGGAAGGTGGTCTAATACAATTCTTGTATTTTCTACCAGCATTGTTACTTTCACTATCTATACATGAGTTTGGACATGCATGGGTAGCATATAAATTAGGAGATAATTCGCAAAAAGCACGTGGAAGACTTACTCTTACACCTTGGGCTCATATTGATCCTATAGGATTCGCGGCAATTGCGTTAATAGGAATAGGTTGGGGAAAACCAGTAGAAGTAGATGATTCCAACTTTGAAAAAAGAGGTAAAGGAAATATGCTAGTAGCGCTAGCTGGCCCTGCATTTAATGTTTTGCTTGCAATAATAATAACAATATTGTTAAAGATATGTATGGTAGTTGGATTAGATGCTTGGCTCATCTCTAATAGTACAGGTGCAATTATATTAGAAATATTATTGTATACAATAATGTTTAATGTAAGTTTTGCGGTGTTTAACTTAATACCATTTCCACCGTTAGATGGTTCAAAAATATTATATTATTTCTTGCCATATAACGCTAAAGGGATAATGGCTAAGATGGAAGAATACTCATTTGTCTTTCTTGCAATATTATTCTTCACAGATTTAATAGACTATATAATGGTGCCTGCAAGTATGGCGATATACTGGGTGCTAGGATTAATACTAAGTATTTAGAAGGGATACAAAATGTACATATTAGGAATAGAAAGTAGCTGTGATGAAACATCAATAGCTATATTAGAATTTGAAAAAGAAAATAACAATTTTAAGGTGTTGGCTAACACAGTATCTTCACAAATAGATATACATAAAGCATTTGGTGGAGTAGTGCCAGAGATAGCATCTAGACAACATGTTAAAAACATTGGTTGGGTGCTAGATGAAGCGCTTAGCACAGCTAATATTAAATTAGAAGATATTTCTGCTGTAGCAGTTACAGTCGGACCAGGACTTGTAGGAGCACTTCTTGTAGGTGTATCTTTTGCAAAAGCTATAGCGTATGCATTAGATATTCCGCTTGTACCGGTTCATCACATAGCTGGACATATAGCAGCGAATTATTTAACACATCCAGAACTTAAACCTCCATTTTTGGCTCTAGTAGTCTCTGGAGGGCATTCGCATGTTATAGAGGTTAGTGATTATACAAAATTTAAGATACTAGCTAAGACACGTGATGATGCAGTAGGAGAAGCTTTCGATAAAGTTGCAAGAGTGTTAGGTTTAGGCTATCCGGGTGGACCAGAAGTAAGCAAGATGGCCAAGGGTGGACAAGATACATACAAATTACCTAAAACTAAATTTGAAGAAAATTATGACTTTAGTTTTAGTGGTGTAAAAACTGCAGTGTTAAATATTGCTAATAAGGAAAAAGATAATCTTAGAAAAGCAGATATGTGTCGTAGCTTTGAACAAAATGTAGCAGAAGTATTAGTAGATCATACTATAGCTATAGCTAAAGAAAAAGGAATAAAACAAATAGCTTTAGCTGGTGGTGTATCTGCAAATACTAGACTTAGGGAAGAACTACAAACTAAAGGCAAAAATAACGGAATAGAAATATTCTTACCTGAAATGAAATACTGTACAGACAACGCTGCTATGATAACTGCAGCAGGTATATTTAAGTTTAGAGAAGGAAATTATACAAACGATCTAAGTTTAAATGCAAAAGCAAGTATGAATATAGAAAACGAGTAATACAAAAATATAAAGGAAAAGGAGGGGATTTAAATGGCTATATATGCATTATCAGATTTACATTTATCTAAAGCAATAAAAAATAAATCTATGGAAGTATTCGGAGAAGAATGGAAAGACTACGAAGCTAAAATAGATGAAAACTGGAAAAAGACTGTAACAACTAAAGATACCGTCTTAATACCAGGAGATATATCTTGGGCTTTAACATTAGAAGCTGCATATGAAGATTTTAGCTATTTAAATAGCCTGCCTGGAAAGAAAATAATAATTAAAGGAAACCACGATTATTATTTCTCAACACTAACTAAAGTAAATAAGTTTTTAAAGGATAATAATTTTGATACAATAACTGTATTAAACAACGATTCGTATCTTGTAGAAGGATACAATATATGTGGTTTTAGAGGCTGGGGAAATACAGATGATGACACAGTAGATGACTTTAAAGTATATAAAAGAGAATTAGTACGTTTAGAATTATCTTTAAACAGTATCAAAGAAGAAAATAAAGATAAACCAATAATAGTAATGACACATTTTCCGCCGTTTAGATATGAAATAAAAGAAGTATTTAAGAAATATAATGTTAAACTATGTATCTACGGGCATCTTCATGGTGACGGCCACTATATGATAAAAGAAGGCGATATAGACGGAGTAGAATACAAAATGGTTAGCGGAGATTATACAAGGTTTGAGCTAATAAAAATAAATTAGGAGAAGGAATAAAGATAGAAATAACTATCTTTGTTTCTTTTTTATACTTTATATGGTAAATTTTCACATATTTATATTTCAATGTTTCTTTTTATTTTTATTTATGGTATAATAAATATGTTGGAGGTAATTTGATGAAGACAGCATTAGTTACATTAGGGTGTAGCAAAAACGAAGTAGATAGTGAAATGATTTTAGGCTATCTAGGAAGTATTGGTTTTGAGCTTACACAAAATTTAGATGAAGCAGAATGTATTGTAGTAAATACATGTGGATTTATTAAATCTGCTAAAGAAGAAGCAATAAGCGTTATTCTAGATATGGCAGAATACAAAAAAATAGGAAATCTTAAACATTTAATCGTAGTAGGATGTTTAGCCAAAAGATACAAACAGGATATAATAAGAGAATTCAAAGAAGTAGATTTAGTCATCGGTGTAGATGAATACGATAATCTTAACAACATTTTTTCAGAATATTTCAAATTAAACAAATCTAAAAATGGATTAGATTTTAATAATAGAATTGTTTCAACAACGTTCCCAACAGCATATATAAGAATATCAGATGGATGTAATAATAATTGCCATTATTGTGCCATTCCGCTTATTAGAGGACATTTAAGGTCTAGAAAGATTGAAGATATTGTAGTTGAAGCACGTGGTTTAGTAGCCAAGGGTATTCGTGAACTTGTTGTTATAGCACAAGATACTACTTCTTATGGTATAGATATATATGGCAAACCGATGTTATTTAAGTTAATTCAGGAGTTATCTAAATTAGAAGATTTAAAATGGATAAGAGTGCTATATATGTATCCCGGAAAGATAACAGACGAACTTATAGAAGAATTTAAAACAAATACTAAACTCCTAAGATATTTCGACATACCTTTACAACATATTTCAGATAATATGTTAAAGGCAATGAACAGACATACAAATAAAAAAGAGGTTTATGATCTAGTAGCTAAGATAAGACATGAGCTTCCAGATTCCATTCTAAGAACTACATTAATGGTTGGCTATCAAGGAGAAACAGAACAGGATTTTGAAGAATTATTACAATGTGTTAGAGATATGAAGTTTGAAAGATTAGGTGCTTTTACATTCTCTAAAGAAGATGATACTAAAGCTTGGGATATGCCAGGAGATATACCTGAGAAAGTAAAGAAACAAAGATTTAAAGCTCTTATGGAAGAACAACAAAAAGTTGTTGCAGAATATATGAAATCTAATATAGGTAGAAAAGTGGAAGTGCTTGTATCTGATGTAGATGATGAAGAAAAGTATTTTGTTTGCCGTTCATATATGGATGCACCTGATGTTGATCCTAAAATGTTAATTAAGATAAATAAAGATAGTATTAGTAGAGTCGTAGTCGGAGAATGGACTACAGTAGAAATTACAGGAATAAAAAAATACGATTATGTATGCAAAGTAGTGAAAGGAGAATAAGATGTATAGCAAAGATGATTTAAAAGCAAGTACACTTACAGAATTAAGAGAAATTGCAGAGAAAATAAAACTAGACGGATATGAAAGATTAAAGAAGGAATATCTTATAGAAGAAATAGCTAATAAATTAGAAGAGAAAAAAGAACTTGAAGTTAAAAACGATATGCAAATAGAAAATCCAGAAACGGATTTTATAACTGAAGGTATACTTGAAGTATTAAATGATGGTTATGGTTTCTTAAGAAGCGATAATTTATTATCTGGTAATAGAGATGTGTACGTTTCTCAAGTGCAAATTAGAAGATTTAATTTGTCTACAGGAGATAAATTAAGAGGTATTGCAAGATTTACAACCGAACCTGCAAATAAATTCCCTTCTATGATATTTGTAGAAAGTATAAATGGAGATAGAATAGATGTTGCATTAAAAAGAAAAAGTTTTGATGCGTTAATACCTATTTATCCAAATGAAAAGTTAAAGCTTGAAACTGAATCTGGAAGTGCTACAATGCGTATTTTAGACATTTTAGCGCCAATAGGTAAAGGAAGTCGTGGCATGATTGTTGCGCCTCCTAAAGCGGGTAAAACAACAATACTAAAACAAATAGCGACAAGTATTAGAAAGAATAATCCTGAAGTTACACTTCTTGTATTACTTATAGATGAAAGACCAGAAGAAGTAACAGATATAGAACGTTCAATAGATGCGGAAGTTATTTCATCAACATTTGACGAGTCGCCAGAACATCATATAAGAGTTGCTAAAATGGTTCTAGAAAGAGCAAAAAGACTTGTAGAGCACAATAAAGAAGTTGTAATACTTCTAGATAGTATAACAAGACTTGCAAGAGCGAACAACTTAACAGTTGAACCATCTGGTAGAACATTATCTGGTGGTATAGATCCTGCTTGTTTACATTTTCCTAAGAAGTTCTTTGGTGCTGCAAGAAATATAGAAAAAGGTGGAAGCTTAACTATACTTGGTACAGCATTAATAGAAACGGGAAGTAGAATGGACGATATAATATTTGAAGAATTTAAAGGTACAGGAAATATGGAAATACACTTAGATAGAAAATTAAGTGAAAGAAGAATATTCCCAGCAGTAGATATAATTAAATCTTCAAGTAGAAGAGAAGAATTACTTCTATCTAACGAAGAAATCGAAGCAAGTACTATTATACGTAAATTAATAGGTAGCCAAGCTACGAATAGTACTCAAGCAATTGAAACTGTTGAAAAGATATTCAACATGTTTGCTAAGACAACTACAAATAAAGAGTTTATGACATTACTTAAATCCCAAGTTGTTAAGAAAAACAAGGATAAAGAAGAAAAGTAATACAGATAATATTTATATATGTATGCGTGTAATATTAAAGAGGGGATAATCCCTCTTTAATATTTTTATTTATTTTTAAAATATACTTGCAATTTATATTCGTTTCTTGTATAATAAAGTCTGCATAGGGGTATAGTTCATTGGTAGAATAAGAGTCTCCAAAACTCCAGAGCTTGGTTCGATTCCAAGTACCCCTGCCAGTTTATGACCCGAGTTGAATCGGGTTTTATTTATATACAAAAGAAATATGAGGTGTACATATGAAGAAGAATTCGTTTTATTATTCAATAATTTTAATCATAATATTATTATTGGTTTCAACATTACTTTTAGAAGAAAAAATCGCTTCAAGAATCACAACAATAATTACAGTTTCTACAGCTACAATAGGTGCAGTAGCATTATTTATTCAATATAAAAGAGATAAAGATGTAAATCAAGCAAGCTTCCTAGTAGAATATGCAAAATATTTTTATAGCTTAAATGGCACAGAAGAACTAGTTATGCAACTTGATGAATATCGTTTGGGAAATAAAGATGTGATTAATGAAATATCATATACGGCTATAATAAACTATTTGTTTTGGTGTGAAGAACTAGCCACCTTAATCCAAAAGAATATAATAGATATAGAAACAATAGATAATTTGTTCGCATATTTATTCTTTATTATCACAAATAATAAATATATTCAAGAAAGAGAACTTATTCCACAAGCAGAGTTCTATAAAGGAACATATTATCTACACAAAATTTGGACTGAATATAAGATTAAAACAAAACAGCCTATAATAAATTCGGATGAGAATTTAAATGCCGTTGAAAGATATGATGAGTACGCAAGAAAAGGCGATATGAGAAATAAAAAGGAATATTAGGAATAATATATGAAAAAACATTTACATGAAATATGGATGGGTGTAGCAGTAACTTTGATAATAATTCTATCAATAATTGCAAAAACACCAATAATAAAAATAATAGCTTCTGTATGCGGGGTAATATACATACTAGGAATAGCAAAAGAAAATAGAACAAGTCAAATATTTGGATTTGTTAATACGGCAATATATGCGTATCTTATGCTAAAAGATGGAGTATATGGTAGTGCTATATATAACGGTCTGTATTGCCTTCCTATGCTTGTATATACATATATCAACTGGGGCAAGAATAGTAACGATAAAGATAATAAAAAACTAAAAGTTGCAACATATAGTTATACAACAAGATGTTATTTAATAATGGCAGCAATAGCAATAATTACACTTTACTATTTTGTTGCTATTAAGCTAGGAGTGAACTATGCGTTAGTAGATGCAATCGTTATAACGTGCGGTGCATTTGGTATGTATGCTATATCTAAGAAACATATAGAACAATGGTATGCGTTTATAATAGTTAATATAGCAAATATTGCTATGTGGCTTACTGAATCATTTAAGGATCCATCTAATGCAACAATGGTGCTTATGTTTGTTATCTATATGATAAACAATATATATGGTTTAAAAACATGGAGAGGTAGCAGAAAATACGATAGAAATAAGGCTAAAAAAGAGGCTTAAACAAATTAGCGTCACACATTAAATTGTGTGGCGTTTTTCTTGACTTTAATACCCCTTAATAGTATAATATTAAAGAATTGGTATGTATTTAATATACTAAGATTTGTACGGTTATTTATATATAAAAATATTTAGAAAACGGGGATAAAATTTAATATTAGTTTAATAACAAAGAAAGGATGATAATATGAATAATAAGACGGATAATGTCGTTTATGAAGAAGGCGCAAATTTGCTTCTTAATAAAGACATAAAGAAGAAATTAGAAAAAGAATCTAATATAGATATAGATAATATAAGTATAATGAAAACAGAAGAGACTTCAGAAAAGAGAAGAATGAAAGGAAATCAAATAAATAAAAAAGCAGAAAAGCCTGCTAAAAATAATAGTACAAAAGAAAGTATATTTGAGAAGAATAAACTAAAAATAATTCCACTTGGAGGATTACAAGAAGTAGGAAAAAATATAACAGTATTTGAATACGGAAATGATATCATAATTGTAGACTGTGGATTAGGATTCCCAGAAGATGATATGTTAGGTGTTGACCTTGTTATACCAGATACAACATATCTAGAAAAGAATATAACAAAAGTTAAAGGTTTATTTATAACTCACGGTCACGAGGACCACATAGGAGCTATACCATATTTCTTAAAGAAAATGAATGTACCAATTTATGCAACTAAGTTAACAGCTGGTTTAATTACGGCTAAACTTGAGGAACATGGTTTAGATAAAACGGCAAAAATTAAAGTAATAGAACCAAGACAAACAGTAACACTTGGTAAATTTAAAGTAGAGTTTATACGTACAACTCACTCAATAGCAGACTCAGTAGCATTTGCTATAACAACACCAGTTGGTGTAGTAGTTCATACAGGCGACTTCAAAGTAGACTATACTCCAATAGATGGTCAAGTTATGGATTTTGCTAGATTTGCAGAACTTGGAACAAAAGGCGTAACACTTCTAATGTCTGATTCAACAAACGTTGAAAGACCAGGTTACACAATGTCTGAAAGAAATGTTGGAGCAGAGTTTGATAAAATATTTATGAACTCTAACAAGAGAATAATAGTTGCAACATTCGCATCAAACATACATAGAATGCAACAAATTGTAACTTCTGCAGCTAAATTTGGACGTAAAGTAGCTATAGTTGGACGTAGTATGATAAGAGTTATGGGAGTTGCCCAAGAACTTGGATACTTAACAGCACCAGAAGGAACAATAATAGACATAGACAAAATTGGAATATACAATCCCGAACAATTAGTAATAATAACTACTGGTTCTCAAGGTGAAACAATGTCTGGTCTTGCAAGAATGTCACAAGGCGAACACAGAAAAGTAACTATTACAGAAAATGACCTTGTAATATTCTCATCATCATCAATACCAGGTAACGAAAAATCTATTGGTAAAGTGATAGATGAACTTCAAAAAATAGGAGCAGAAGTAATATATAATCAACTTGCAGATGTTCACGTTTCAGGACATGCTTGTCAAGAAGAATTAAAATTAATGCTTATGCTTACAAAACCTAAATACTTTATGCCAGTACATGGTGAATACAGATTCTTAAGACATCATAAAGAACTTGCTAAACAAGTTGGTATGCCTTCAGATAATGTATTTATATCTCAAAACGGTAGAGTATTAGAAATAGATGATAAGTCTGCTAAACTTACTGGTCAAGTTCCATCAGGAGTAGTACTTGTAGATGGTCTTGGAGTAGGAGATGTTGGAAACATAGTTTTAAGAGACAGACAAATGCTTTCAGAAAATGGTATGATACTTGTAGTATTCTCTCTTGAAAGTACAACAGGAGCGCTTGTAGGAGGCCCGGACATAATTACAAGAGGATTTGTATATGTTCGTGAATCTGAAGACCTTGTTGATGAAATAAGAGAGTATGCTAAAGAACAAATAGAGAAGCTAATACATGCACATGTTACTGAATGGTCAAGTATTAAAGCTGGCTTAAGACAAAATCTATGCGACTTTGTATACAAGAAGACTAAACGTAACCCAATGATACTTCCAATTATTACAGAAGTAAAATTAGCTAAACCAAAACAATAAAACAATATATAAATTAAATATAAAATAAATGTAGACTAGAAGGAGAATATAAAATGGAAGAACTAAATGTAAAACTTGCAAATTTAATATTTCCAGAAATAACTGAAACAATAGAAGATTTGGAAAAAAGATTTCCTAAAAGAGATCTTCCTGAAGGTGCAGAGGTAACTCGTTTTGCACCTTCTCCAACAGGCTTCTTACACATAGGTGGACTATTTGGTTCATTAATAGATATGAGAGTTGCTAACCAAAGTGGTGGTAAATTCATATTAAGAATAGAAGACACAGATAAAAAACGTGAAGTAGAAAACGGAATAACATTACTTGTTAAAGAATTAAAAGCTTTCAATATAAACAACGATGAAGGCGTAACAGGTGAGTTTGCAGAAATGGGTGAATATGGACCTTACAAACAAAGCGCTAGAGAATACATATACAAAGTATGTGCTAAAGAGCTTATAAAACAAGGAAGAGCTTATCCATGTTTCTGTACAGCTGAAGAATTAGACAAGCTTCGTGAAGCTCAAGAAAGAAGTAAACAAATACCTGGATATTATGGTACATTTGCTAGATGTAGAAATTACACAGCAGAAGAAGCTATAGCTAAAATAGAAGCTGGAGACAAATACGTAGTAAGATTTAGATCTTTAGGTTCTCATATGAGAAAAGTTAAAGTTCAAGATATAATACGTGGTAAGATTGAAATGGCAGAAAACGATCAAGATATCGTAATAATAAAATCTGATGGATTACCAACATATCACTTTGCGCACGCAGTAGATGATCACTTTATGAGAACAACTATTGCAGTAAGAGGAGAAGAATGGATACCATCATCTGCACTTCATTTAGATTTATTTAATGCTTTAGGATTTGAGCAAGTTAAATATGCTCACACTCCAACTATTATGAAAAATGATAATGGTTCTAAGAGAAAATTAAGTAAGAGAAAAGATCCTGAATCAGCAGTATCGTACTTTATAGAAGAAGGATACCCAGCAGACTCAGTTATAGAATATCTTTTAACAATAATTAACTCAGACTATGAATTATGGAGAAAAGCAAATAAGACTGCAAACTGGAGAGAATTTGAAGTTAAATTAAACAAATTAAATAGTTCAGGCGCCCTATTTGATATGGTAAAACTTACAGATGTATCTAAAGAAGTAATATCTAGACTTAACAGCACAGAACTATTAGAACTAGTTTTAGCATGGGCTAAGGTTTATGATAATTCACTATACGAATTATTAAACACAGATTTAGAATATGCTAGACAAATACTTGCAATCGAAAGAGATAATGCAACTAAGATTAGAAAAGATATAGCTAAATACAAAGATATATTACCAAATATATTCTATATGTATGATGAACTATTTGAAAAAGATATAGAAAACGGATATAACTTTAACTTAAACGATGGAAAACTTAACATAGATGATGTTAAGCAAGTTATATCTAGTTATATGGAACTTCACAAACTTGGTTTAACAAAGGAAACTTGGTTTGAAGAAGTTAAGAAAATGGCAGAAGGATTAGGATACCAAGTAAATATGAAAGAATACAAAGCAAATCCAGATGCATATAAAGGAAGTATAGCAGACGTTACAGGAATTATACGTGTAGCTATAACAAATAGACAAAACACACCAGATATATTTGTAATAATGGATGTGTTAGGGGCTGAAAAAGCAATAGAAAGACTTGAAAAAGTTTTAAGTATATAATAATGAATTTAGTATTAATAAGAGAGGTAGAAAGAAATGGAAAATGAGAAAAAGAATTATTCTGAAACACTAAATCTTCCAAAAACTGAATTCCCAATGAGAGGGAATCTTCCAGAAAGAGAACCAGCTGTTTTAGAAAAACAAAACGAATTAAACGTATACAAAAAATTATTAGAAAAAAATAGAAATACAGGTAAGACATTTATGTTACACGATGGACCACCATACGCAAATGGTAACATACATTTAGGTCACGCCTTTAATAAGATACTAAAAGACATTATTATAAAATACAAAAACATGTCAGGATATTATGCACCATTTATCCCAGGATGGGATACACATGGTCTTCCAATCGAAAAGAAAGTAGAACAAGTACTTAAAATAAGCAAAGATATGGTTGGAGTTCCTGAGTTTAGAAGAAAATGCGAAGCTTATGCTTTAGAACAAGTTGCGCTTCAAGAAGGTGGATTCAAACGCCTTGGAGTATTAGCAGATTACGAAAATAAATATGTAACTCTAGCTCACGATTTTGAAGTAGAACAAATCAAAGTGTTTGCAGAAATGTACAAAAAAGGATATATCTACAGAGACTTAAAACCAGTTTATTGGTGTGAAGACTGTAGAACAGCTTTAGCAGAAGCAGAAATTGAATATGAAGACGATACAGCAACAAGTATATTCGTTAAATTCAATGTTGTAGATGACAAAGGATTATTTACAGGATTAGTAGATTTATCTACACTATACTTTGTAATCTGGACTACAACACCTTGGACAATGCCTGGTAACCAAGCAGTTACATTAAATCCTGAATTTGATTACAGCATCGTTAAAGTTGGCGAAGAACACTATGTACTAGCAACTGAAATGGTTGAATCTGTTATGAAAGAAGCTAGTATTGAAGAATATACAGTACTAGATAAAACATTCAAAGGCGCTGAACTAGAAAACATCTATTTACAACACCCAATGTTAGATAAAAAATCTAGAGTAATCTTAGGATCAGATAATGACCTATTAGTTACACTTGATGCTGGTACAGGTCTTGTACATACAGCTCCAGGACACGGACATGAAGACTATCTTGCATGTAAACGTTATGGAGATATCGAAATCATATGTCCAGTAGATGAAAAAGGATATATGACAGCTGAAGCTGGTGAGCTTGAAGGTATGAAATATACTGAAGCTAACAAGAAAGTAATTGAAGTTTTAGGTGAAACAGGTGCGTTACTTGCAGCAAAACAATTAACTCACCCATATCCACACTGTTGGAGATGTCACAAACCAGTTATTTATAGAGCTACAACTCAATGGTTTGCATCTGTTAAAGAATTTAGAGATGAAGCTTTAGAAGCAGCTAAAACAGTTAAGTGGTATCCAAAATGGGGAGAAGATAGAATGCTTAACATGCTTAAAGATAGAGGAGACTGGTGTATTTCTCGTCAAAGAGTATGGGGTGTTCCAATTCCAGTATTCTACGCAGAAGATGGAAGTGCTATTTTAGATGAAGAAATTATTAATCACGTAGCAGATTTAGTGGCTGAACATGGAACAAATGTTTGGTTTGATAAAGAAGCAAAAGATTTATTACCTACTGGATTTACTCATCCAGGTAGTCCAAGTGGTAAATTTACAAAAGAAACTGATATTATGGATGTATGGTTTGATTCAGGATCAAGTCATGAGGGAGTTATGAAAGCTCGCCATAATCATTATCCATGTGATGTTTATTTAGAAGGTGCTGACCAATATCGTGGTTGGTTTAACTCAAGTTTAATTAATGGTATTGCTGTTAATGGAAAAGCTCCTTATAAAACAGTAATTAGCCATGGTTGGGTTCTTGATGGTAATGGAAACAAAATGAGTAAATC